>NZ_JBFPKP010000008.1:0-386184 GCF_040948855.1 Paraburkholderia sp. BR10882
CTGCGGCCCGCATCCGGTTTCTTCATGACATCCAGCCCATCCCGGCGACCCGGCAAGCCGTCTCAAGGCAAAAAGAGTTCCGCATCCCCCGCGCGCCCGCAGGGCGCGGCGCCGGCGCGCAGCCACGCCGTGCACCTGGCCCCCGATTCGCTGGGCTTTGCGCTCGACCAGGCCGCTCATGCGGTCGGCGCGGTGCGCGCCGGTTCGGCCTTGCCTGGCGCGCTCGCGAGCGCCTTCGCCGCCTTGCCCGCCGACTTCGCGCCGCAGGCTCGCGGCGCTGTGCAGGACATCGCCTATCGCACCATGCGGCGGCTCGGCACGGTCGACTGGCTGATCCGGCAGCGCGTGAGCAAGGCGCCGCCGCAGCTCGTCGCGAACCTGCTCGCCTGCGCGCTGGCGTTGCTCGCCGAAGACGAGGCGAGCGCCGCCTACACGCCGTTTACGGTCGTCGATCAGGTCGTGGGCGCGGTGGGCGCGCGCCGCGAGATCGCCTTCGCGAAGGGGCTCGTCAATGCGGTACTGCGCGGATTTTTGCGCGAGCGCGACACCGCGCTTGCCGCCGCCCAGGCCGATGAAACCGCCCACTGGAACTATCCGCGCTGGTGGATCGACGCGGTCCGCGCCGCGTGGCCCACGCAGTGGCAGGCGATTCTCGCCGCGGGCAACACGCAAGGCCCGCTCACGCTGCGCGTGAATGCGCGCCGCACGAGCGCCGCCGATTACGTCCAGCGGCTCGCCGCCGACAACATCGCCGCCACGCAGATCGGCGAACACGCCGTGCGTCTGGCCGCCGCGTTGCCGGTGGATCGCATCCCCGGGTTCCTCGCGGGCGACGTGTCCGTGCAGGACGCCGGCGCGCAAGTGGCCGCACAAATCCTCGGCGTGTGTGACGGCATGCGTGTGCTCGACGCGTGCGCGGCGCCCGGCGGCAAGAGCGGCCATCTGCTCGAGCTTGCCGACATCGATCTGGTTGCGCTCGAAAGCGACGCCACGCGCGCTGCGCGCATCGGCGAAAACTTCGCGCGCCTCGGTTTCGCGCAAGACGATCCCACGCACCCGATGCGGCGCGCATCGATCGTGGTCGGCGACGCGGGCAATCCTGCCGCGTGGCATGACGGCGAAGGCTTCGATCGCATCCTCGCCGACGTGCCATGCTCGGCCTCGGGCATCGTGCGCCGTCATCCGGACATTCGCTGGCTGCGCCGCGAGAGCGACATCGCGGCGCTTGCCGCCGAGCAGCGCCGCATCGTCGATGCGCTGTGGCCGCTCGTGAAACCGGGCGGCGAACTGCTGTACGTGACCTGTTCGATCTTCCCCGAGGAAGGCGAGGCGCAGGCGCGCTGGTTTGAAAGCACCCATGCGGATGCGGTACGATTGGACGCCCCGGGGCAACTGCTGCCCGTGGCATTCGGCGCGCCGGCCCAGGGGCCAGAAGACGGCGCAGCCGGCGAAGCGCGGCACGATGCTGCTGCAAAGGCCGAAGTGACGACGACTGTCTTTCCCGTTCCCGATCGCACCGCAGATCACGACGGATTCTTCTACGCGCGCTTTCAGAAACGGTGACCATCAAACGCTTCTTCCCGCTGCGGTTCGCGGCCCTGATCTGGCTGGTGCTTGCCGTCGTCGGCTTCGCGGCCGCCGCGCCGGCGCGCGCCGACTCGATCTCGGTGCAGCGCGCGTCGCTCCAGGCCGACAGCAACGGCTGGAGCCTCGACGCCCGTTTCGACTTCGACCTCAACAGCAGCCTGGAAGACGCGGTCAACAAGGGCATTCCGCTCTACTTCACCACCGACTTCGAGCTCACGCGCGCGCGCTGGTACTGGTTCGACGAACAGCCGGTGAGCGTTTCGCAAAGCATTCGCCTGTCGTTCCAGCCGCTCACGCGCGAGTACCGCGTCTCGAGCGGCGGTCTGCAGCTCGGCTTCTCGACGCTCGCAGAAGCGCTCGCGGTCATCAAGCACGTCACCTCGTGGCACGTGATCGATCGCAACGACGTGCACGCCGGCGAAACGTACACGGCCTCGGTGCGCATGCAGCTCGACGTCGCGCTGATGCCCAAGCCGTTCCAGATCGACGCCGTGAACAACCGCGACTGGAACCTCGCTTCCGACTGGAAGCGCTTCAACTTCACGGTGACCGAACGTGCTAAATAAAGTACGCCGCGCCACCAGCTTCAGCAGCGTCGTCGTCAAGCTGCTCGTCTCCACCGTCGCGTTCACCGCGACGCTGCTGCTCGTCCTGCTCGCCGCGGCGAGCGCGAACACCGAGTTCTTCGACCGCTACTACGGCTGGCTCTACGCAGCCAATATCGTCGTCGCGCTGATCTTCCTGTCGGTGGTCACGGCGCTCATGATCGTGATCGTCGTGCGCTTGAGGCGCGGCAAGTTCGGCACGCGGCTGCTCGCGAAGCTCGCGTTCTTCTTCGCGCTCGTGGGCGTGGTGCCGGGCGGCATCATCTATATCGTTTCCTATCAGTTCGTCTCGCGCTCGATCGAGTCGTGGTTCGACGTGAACGTGGAAACCGCGCTCACCGCCGGCCTGAATCTCGGCCGCGGCATGCTCGACGCCTCGCTCTCCGACCTGCAAACCAAGGGCCGTCTGATGGCCGAGCAGATCGCGAACGGCGATTCGGCAGGCACGACGCTCACGCTGCTGCGCGCGCGCGACCAGTTCGGCGTGCAGGACGCGATGATCGTCGAGCCGGTGCGCAGCATGTCGGGCGCGGCACCCGACATGCACGTGGTGGCGCAGGCGTCGAGCAACTTCTCGTCGCTCATGCCCGCCGATATGCCCACGGCGCTCATGATCGATCAGGCGCGCGGGCGCGGCTATGCGGCGATCGAAGGCGAAGTGGACGGCGACCCGCATCAGCTTGGCTCGAAGGGCGCGCTTCGATTGCGGGTGGTCACGCGCATTCCCGATGCGAACACAACGGATCTGCAGCCGGTCGAGCGTTTCCTGCAGCTCGAGCAGCCGGTGCCGGCCGCGCTCGCGCGCAACGCCGACGCCGTGCAGCGCGCGTATCGCGAGTACCAGGAGAAGGCGCTCGGCCGCACGGGCCTGCGCAAGATGTATATCGGCACGCTCACGCTCGCGCTCTTTCTCGCCACTTTCGTCGCGATGATGCTCGCGCTCGCCCTCGGCAACCAGCTCGCGAGGCCGCTCTTCCTGCTCGCGCAGGGCACGAAGGAAGTGACCGAGGGCGACTACACGCCCAAGCGCGAAATCAAGTCGCGCGACGAGCTGGGCTTCCTCACGCAGTCGTTCAACGCGATGACGCGCCAGCTTTCCGAAGCGCGCCAGGCCGTGGAGAAGAACCGCGTCGCGCTCGAGCATTCGAAGGCGTACCTCGAGAGCATTCTCGCGAACCTCACGGCGGGCGTGTTCGTGTTCGACCGGCAGTTCCGCCTCACGACGGCGAACCCCGGCGCGGAGCGCATTTTCCGTCAGCCGTTCCAGACGCAGCTCGGCGTCGCGCTCGATCACATCGGCGCGCTCACGGAGTTCGGCGCGATGGTGCGCAAGGCCTTCGCCGACCAGGAAGCTTCGCGCGGCGATGGCGATCAAGAGCGCGGCCATTGGCAGCAGCAGTTCTCCGTGCCGATTCCGGGCGAGACCGATCCGCTCACGCTGCTCGTGCGCGGCGCGCGCCTCGTATCCGACACGGGCCGCGACGCGGGCGACATGCAGACCTCGGGCTACGTCGTGGTGTTCGACGACATCTCCGACGTGATCTCGGCGCAGCGCTCGGTGGCGTGGGGCGAAGTCGCGCGGCGTCTCGCGCACGAGATCAAGAATCCGCTCACGCCGATACAGCTCTCGGCCGAACGCCTGCAGATGAAGCTCACCGACAAGCTCGCGCCCACCGACGCCGAAGTGCTCAGGCGCGGCGCGACCACCATCGTCAATCAGGTCGCGGCGATGAAGCAGATGGTCGACGACTTCCGCGATTACGCGCGCACGCCGCCGGCGGTGCTCGCGAACCTGCAGCTCAATGAACTCGTGAGCGAAGTGCTCACGCTCTACGGCGCGGAAGAAGGCAAGAGCGCGATCAAGGTCGAGCTCTCCGAATTGCCCGTGATACGCGGCGACGCGACACAATTGCGTCAGGTGATCCACAACCTGCTGCAAAACGCGCAGGACGCGGTGGCCGACACGCAGAATCCTCGCGTGACGCTCGAGACCCGCGCCGTAGAATACGGGGACCCCGACGCGCAAGGACGCACGCGCGTGGCGGTTCGTCTCACGGTATCGGACAACGGCCCGGGTTTCCCGGCGCGCATTCTCACGCGTGCGTTCGAACCCTATGTGACGACCAAGGCCAAAGGAACAGGACTCGGGCTTGCGATGGTCAAGAAGATCGTCGACGAGCACGGCGCGCGCATCGACATCCGCAATCGAATGAGAGCGGGCGATGTGATCGAAGGCGCGCAGATCTCGATTCTCTTTCTCCAGTTGGCAGACGATGCCGCCACGCCCGGACCCGGCCGATCCGGGGAGGGGCAGGCGCGTGCCGAAGCGGAGCAAGGATCAAAAGCAACAGTGCAGACAAGGGCAGCGTAAATGGCAACCATCCTGGTGGTAGACGATGAAATGGGCATCCGGGAATTGCTCTCGGAGATCCTCAGCGACGAAGGACACGTCGTGGAGCTCGCGGAAGATGCGCAGCAGGCGCGCGACTTCCGGCAGCGCCACGTGCCGGATCTCGTGCTGCTCGATATCTGGATGCCGGACACCGATGGCGTGACGCTGCTCAAGGAATGGGCCGCGCAGGGCCATCTCACCATGCCGGTCATCATGATGTCGGGGCACGCGACCATCGACACCGCCGTCGAGGCGACGAAGATCGGCGCGCTCAACTTCCTCGAAAAACCGATCGCGCTGCAAAAGCTGCTGAAGGCGGTCGAGCAGGGGCTCGCGCGCGGCACGGCCGCGCCGGTCGCGCCGGCCACAGCGGCGGCAGCGGGGAAGACGGCGGCGGGCGGACCCGCGGTCGTGGCATCGGCGGCGGCGCTGCCGGTACTGGGCGCCGACGGCGTCCATGGCATGCAGGCGGCGGCCACGCAAACGGCATCGATCTCGTTCGATATCCCGCTGCGCGATGCGCGCGACGCGTTCGAGCGTGCCTACTTCGAGTACCACCTCGCGCGCGAGAACGGCAGCATGACGCGCGTGGCCGAAAAAACGGGGCTTGAGCGTACGCACCTGTATCGCAAGCTCAAGCAGCTCGGCGTGGACCTCGGCAAGAGCAAGGGCGAATGAACGCGTGCAAGTGAGCGGCGCGGACAGGCGCGTCAATTTTGCGAAAGCCACTTGGCAAGCGCTGATTTCACCGCTATAATCTTCTTTCTTCGTTGGCCCGGTAGCTCAGTTGGTAGAGCAGCGGATTGAAAATCCGCGTGTCGATGGTTCGATTCCGTCCCAGGCCACCAGAATGCAGCCCCAGGAGATCGTTCGATTCCTGGGGCTTTTTCGTTGTGCGCGTTGTCCTGCGGCTTGAGCTCCAGACATCGACGGTATCCGGGGTATAAGGGTGCGCCGATGCCCGTAGAAGGGGCCCGGCCTATACTGCATGAGCCGGCGCGGGGGTTGTCCCTGCCGGCCCGCCGGGCGCCAGGCGACAAAAGCGGGCAAGGAAGCCAGCAAAGCGCCAGCAACGAAAGCATTCGCGCGGAAACCTCATACACGGAGTTTCACGGTGACTCGAACAGAAGCCAAAGGCGCGCTCGTCCTGTTTTCCGGCGGCCAGGATTCGGCCACGTGCCTTGCATGGGCGCTCGACCGCTACCAGAGCGTCGAAACGCTCGGCTTCGATTACGGCCAGCGTCATCGCGTCGAACTGGAATGCCGCGAGGGTTTTCGCGCGGCGATCGCCAGCACGTTCCCCGAGTGGGGCGAGCGTCTCGGCGACGATCACATGATCGATCTCTCGGTGCTCGGCTCGATCAGCGACACAGCCATGACGCGCGAGATCGAGATCGAAACCGCCGCGAGCGGCTTGCCGAACACCTTCGTGCCGGGCCGCAACCTGATGTTCATGCAGATCGCCGCGGCGATCGCTTATCGTCGCGGGCTCAAGGTGCTCGTGGGCGGGATGTGCGAAACCGACTTCTCGGGCTATCCCGACTGCCGCGACGACACGATGAAGGCGCTGCAGGTCGTGCTCAATCTCGGCATGGACACGCGCTTCGTGCTGGAAACGCCGCTCATGTGGCTCGACAAGGCCGATACATGGCGCCTCGCCGAAAAGCTGGGCGGCGAAGCGCTGGTGGATATGGTCCGCGTGGAAACGCACACCTGCTACCTGGGCGAGCGCGCGGAGCTTCACGCGTGGGGGTTCGGCTGCGGCGAGTGCCCGGCGTGCAAGTTGCGCAAGCGCGGGTATGAAGCGTATCTCGCCGGCGAGAACGTGACGGAAGCCCCGGCCTGAGTGTTAGCCTCGGGCCGCGCGCGTCACTTTCGCGGTGAATGAATACGGCCAGGGCCGCGCACGGGCGGCGCGCCCCCCCGCCGACACGATGATTTCGCGCCCGAGACCAACCGGCTTTGCACGCGCCTTGCGCGCATGAGCCAGAACCAGGCTGCACGATGACTTACGCGGTAAAGGAAATTTTCTACACATTGCAGGGCGAGGGCGCGAACGCCGGGCGTCCGGCCGTGTTCTGCCGGTTCGCCGGCTGCAATCTCTGGTCGGGCCGCGAGGAAGATCGCGAGCAGGCCGTTTGCCGCTTCTGCGACACCGACTTTGTCGGCACCGATGGCGAGAACGGCGGCAAATTCCGCACGCCGGAAGAACTCGTCGCGCAGATCGCCTCGCTGTGGCCCGAAGGCGAGGGCAACCGCTTCGTGGTCTGCACGGGCGGCGAGCCGATGCTGCAGATCGACCAGCCGTTCGTCGACGCGCTGCATGCCGCCGGTTTCGAGATCGCGATCGAAACGAACGGCTCGCTGCCGGTGCTGGAAACGATCGACTGGATCTGCGTGAGCCCGAAGGCCGACGCGCCGCTCGTCGTCACGAAGGGCAACGAGTTGAAGGTTGTCGTGCCGCAGGAAAACCAGCGCCTGGCAGAGTACGCGAAGCTCGATTTCGAGTATTTTCTCGTGCAGCCCATGGACGGCCCGTCGCGCGACCTGAACACGAAGCTCGCCATCGACTGGTGCAAGCGCCATCCGCAGTGGCGCCTGTCGATGCAGACCCACAAATACCTGAACATTCCCTGATTCACGCGAATTTACCTGAAGAAGCGCCGTGCTGACGATCACCCGAAAACTCGAATTCGACGCGGGCCACCGCATCCCCGACCACCGCAGCCAGTGCCGTAATCTGCACGGCCATCGCTACGTGCTCGAAATCACGCTGGAAGGCGACCTCGTCGAAACCGAGGGCGCGCCCGACCGCGGCATGGTGATGGACTTCGCCGATGTGAAGTCGCTCGCGAACCAGCATCTCGTCGATCTGTGGGATCACGCGTTCCTCGTCTTCGCGGGCGATACGCAGGTGCGCGGCTTCCTCGAAACGCTGCCGGGCCACAAGACAGTCGTGATCGACCGCATTCCGACCGTGGAAAACCTCGCGGCCATCGCGTTCGACATTCTCGCGAACGTGTACGACGCGCACTATGGCGTGAATCTGCGCCTGCACAAGCTGCGCCTGTACGAGACGCCGAACTGCTGGGCCGAAGTCACGCGCGACTGACGCGAGCAGGACCCCGCTTCAGTCGTTTCACCCGCCGCTTCACCCTCGCTCCGACGACCCGCGCAAGGCGGGTTTTCCGTGCCGACCGCCAGGTTTTTGTCGCGGTATGATCATTGCCGCAAGGCCTGCGCATCCCCGCGCGCGGCCCGACAAACACATAACGGAGCGAGACCTGCCGGCTGCCGCGCTGCCGGGCGACACCGCCCGCGCCTGGCGCGTGCGCCCCGCGGCCTCGCCGGGAGCACGGCGATGAGCACCTTCACCAATCCCCTCAAGGAACGCCTCAAGGAGGCGGACCCGCTATTCGGCTTATGGCTTTCGATGGGCAGCGAGACCGCCGCCGAGGCGCTCGCGCACGCCGGCTTCGACTGGCTGTTGATCGACATGGAGCACACGCCCAACGACAGCGCCGACACCATCGCGCAACTGCGCGCCATCGCGGCCGCGCATCTGCCCACCGAGCCCGTGGTACGTCTGCCGGACAGCGAGCCGTGGCTCGTGAAGCATGTGCTCGACGCGGGCGCGCGCACGGTGATGTTCCCCAACGTGGCCTCGGCTGAAGAGGCCGCACGCGCTGTGAGCCTCACGCAGTACCCCGACGCGCGCACGCCCGGCGGCCAGCGCGGCGTGGCGGGCGTGGTGCGCGCGGCGGCCTACGGCATGCGGCGCGATTATCTTCAGGGCGCGAACGCGCAGATCGCGACGATCGTGCAGATCGAGTCGGCGGCGGCACTGGCCGAAGTCGAGAAGATCGCGAAGGTGCCGGGCGTCGACTGCCTGTTCGTGGGTCCAGCCGATCTGGCGGCGAGCCTCGGCCATCTCGGCGACTCGAAGCATCCGGACGTCGTCGCCGCCGTGCAGCGCATCGTCGCGGCCGCGCGCGAGGCGGGCGTCGCGGCAGGCATCTTCGCCATGGATGCGGCCGCCGCCAGGCAGTATCGCGAGATGGGTTTCAGCTTCATCGCCCTGGCCGCCGACGTGATATGGCTCGTGCGCGCGACACGCCAGGCGCTGCAGGAGGCGAGATCATGAAGCGTCCGAAAGCGCTTTTCGGGCGAGCGCGCGTGCTCGCCATCGGCTGTCTCGCGGCCGCTGCGCTCGGTGTGAGCGGAGTGACGGCAGCCGCCGACGCTGCGAGCGCCACCGCAGGCGCGGAGTCCGATCCGCAAACGGCCAACGCCGTTGCCGACTACAACGCGGGCAACCTCAGCGCGGCGCGCGCCGAGTTCCTGGCGGCGGCCGAGCGCGGCAACCGGCTGGCGGAGTTCAACTACGCGATGATGCTCGTGAACGGCGAAGGCGGGGCCGCCGACGTGGGCGAGGGCCGCAAGTGGCTGCGCAAGGCGGCGGACGCGAACATGTCGCACGCGCAGTACGTGTACGGCAAGATGTACGACGACGGCGACTTCGTCGAGCGCGATCCCGTGCAGGCGCACCAGTGGTTTCTCAAGGCGGCGAAGCAGGGTCACGTGCAGGCGGAGCTGGCGCTCGCGAACCAGTACCTCGACGGGCGCGGCACCACGCGCGACAACAAGCAGGCGTTCTACTGGTACAAGAAGGCCGCCGAGGGCGGCGACATGACCGCGCAATACGTGACCGGCTCGTTCTACGAGCGCGGCGGCGACGGCGTGCCGAAGAACCTCAACGTCGCGCGCGCGTACTATGCCGCAGCGGCGGCGCAGGGCGATCCCGTGGCGCGTTTGAAGTACCAGCAGTTGAGCGCGCAGCTGATGAAGTCGGCGCCCACCCAGTAAGCGCCAGCAAGCGACCGCGAAACAAAAACGCGCCGGGCATGCCGGCGCGTTTTTTTTGGTTGCTTCGATCTCTGCGATCGGGCGGGCATAGCTTCCCGCCACGCCTTCAACTCTGCATCAACCGCTTCTGGCGTCCCACGCTCATGATGAGCCCGATCGCCACGCCGAGCGTGGTGAGCGCCGTGCCGCCATAACTCATGAACGGCAGCGGCACGCCCACCACGGGCAGGATGCCGCTCACCATGCCGATGTTGACGAACGCATAGGTAAAGAACGCCATCGTGAGCGAGCCGGCCAGTAATCGCCCAAAGAGCGTCGAGCCGTTCGCGGCGATATAGAGCCCGCGCGCGATCAGACACATATAGAGCGTGAGCAGCACGAGGCCGCCCGCGAGGCCGAACTCTTCGGAGAACACCGCGAAGATGAAGTCGGTGTGCTTTTCGGGGATGAACTCCAGGTGCGACTGTGTGCCCTTCAACCAGCCCTTGCCGAGCGGGCCGCCCGAGCCGATCGCAATCACGGCCTGGATGGTGTGGAAGCCCTTGCCGAGCGGATCGGAGGTCGGGTCGAGCAACGTGCAGATGCGGTGCTTCTGGTAGTCGTGCATGAGCGGCCAGTTCACCTGCGGCTGGCAGATCTTGTCCTGGAACGCCGCGATCGAGGCCACCGCGATCACGCCTGCGATCAGCACCGGCACGATCAGCTTGAACGAGAGCCCCGCGAAATAGATGACGAAGAGGCCCGACGCGAACACGAGCACCGCGGTGCCCAGGTCCGGCTGCTTGGCGATGAGCCCCACCGGCACGAGCAGAATCACGAAGCCGACGACGAAGTCGTACCAGCGCATCACGCCTTCGCGGCGCTGGTAGTACCAGGCGAGCATGAGCGGCGTGGCGATCTTGAGGATTTCCGAGGGCTGAATCACGACGCCGACGTTGATCCAGCGCTTTGCGCCCTTGCGCGTGAGGCCGAATAGCGCCACGGCGATGAGCAGCGCGATGCCGAACGTATAGATCGGCACCGCGAAGCGCATGAGCGTGTTGGGCGGCACATTGGCGAGCGCCCACATCAGCACGAAGGTGAGCATGATGTTGCGCAGCTGGTCTTCCACGCGGCCCGGCACGTCGAGGCTCGCGCTGTACAGCGTGACGATGCCTACGCACAGCAGCAGGAACACGGTGAGCGCGAGCGGTCGGTCGAAGCCGAGGAACATCTTGCGCAGCGTGTCGAGCACCGCGCGCTTGTCGATCTTGTCGAACTGAAGGAAAGGCATGGTGGTTCCTTACTCGTCGATGCCGCCCGTTGCGGGCTTGGGCGGCGGTGCGAGCGTAGCCGCGTCGCTCGCGCTGGCGGGGCGGTGCGGGCGATGGGGGCCAGGGCCGAAGTGGCGGGGCACGGAGGCGGGCGCGGGGCGGGCGGCACCCGTGTCCGCCGTGCCGTTCGTGCCGCCGGTGCCGCCGTTCACGGCGTCGGTTGTGGCGGGCGCATCGAGGCTAACGTTCTGGCGTGGCTTGCGAGTCTTGCCGGCGGCGCTGCTTGCGGGCGTAGCCCGCGCCGCCGCGCCGGGGGCCGCAGCCGCAGCGGAGGCAGGCGCAGCAGCGGCCGCGCCCGAGGCTTGCGAAGCCGCCGCAGCAGCAGCCGAAGCAGCCGCAGCCGCAGATGCCGCGCCGGGAATCGGCAACGGCGTGAAGCCGGCTGCGACCCGCACCGGCTGTGCGGCCGGTGTGGCCGGTGTGGCCGGGGCAACGCCCGAGGCCCCCGCGGCTGCTGAAGCCGCCGATGCCGCCTCAGGCGGCGCGCCGATCACGGGCGCGGACGCGTCCTCCGTGGCCGAAGCCGCCGCGCTCACGGCCGCCTGCTCGACGCCGGGCTTGAGCCGGTCGACGAGCCAGTAATCGAGCACGCGACGAGCGATCGGACCTGCGGCCTGTGCGCCCCAGCCGCCGTTTTCGACGATCAGCGCGACGGCGATCTGCGGCTTCTCGGCTGGCGCGAACGTGATGAAGAGCGCGTGGTCGCGCAGATTTTCGGCGAGCGCATGCGCCTTGTACTTGCCGCCCTGCAGCGAGAAGACCTGCGCCGTGCCGGTCTTGCCCGCCGAGGTGTACGGCGCGTTGCGGAACACCTGGTAGGCCGTGCCCGACAGATTCATCGTCACGTTTTCCATGCCGCGCTTGACCACGTCGATATCGGCCTGGCTCACGTTCAGGCGCCCGCTTTCGCTCGGCACCGTGAGGCGCTCCTGCTTCGTGATCGGATTCTCGATCTCCTTCACGAGGTGGGGCTTCATCAGAATGCCGTTGTCGGCGAGCGTGGCCGTGGCATGCGCGAGCTGCAGGATCGTGAACGAGTTGTAGCCCTGGCCGATCCCGAGGCTGATCGTCTCGCCCTCGTACCAGCGCTGCTGCTCGGGCTTGCGGTACGCCTTGCGCTTCCATTCGGTGGAGGGCAGGATGCCGCGCGCCTCGCCCGCGATGTCGATGCCGGTGAGCTGGCCGAAGCCGAGCGGCTTCATGAAGTTGGCGATGTTGTCCACGCCCAGGTCGTGCGCGAGCATGAAGAAGTAGGTGTCGTTCGACACCATGATCGCGCGGTTCATGTCGATCCAGCCCTGGCCCGAGCGCACGTCGTTGTTGAAGCGGTGGCCGCCGAACATGTAGTAGCCGGGGTCGGAAAAGCCCCACTGCGGCGTGCGCTTGTGCAGCGTGAGCGCGGCGAGCGCCATGAACGGCTTGTAGGTCGAGCCCGGCGGGTAGGTGCCGTGCAGCGGACGGTTCAGGAGCGGGTGATCGGGCGAGTTGTTGAGCTCGTCCCAGGTCTGCTGGTCGATGCCGTCCACGAACGAGTTCGGGTCGAAGCTCGGTGCCGAGACGAACGCGAGAATGTCGCCCGTGGACGGCTCGATGGCCACGAGCGCGCCGCGCTTGCCCGCGAAGGCCTGCTCGGCCACCTGCTGCAGACCGATGTCGATCGACAGCACGAGGTTGTTGCCGGGCGTGGCCTGGGTGCGCGAGAGCGTGCGCACGGGGCGCCCGCCCGCCGTCACTTCCACTTCCTCGAAGCCGGTCAGGCCGTGCAGCTCGGTTTCGTAGCTTTGCTCGACGCCGATTTTGCCGATGTAGTCGGTGCCGTTATAGTTGTTCGCGTCCAGACGCGGATCGTAGTGCTCGGGATCGCTGTCGTTCTTGTCGGAGAGGTCGTCGATGCGCTCCTGGTCGCGCTGCGAAATCCGGCCGATATAGCCGATCACGTGCGCGGCCGTGGGCCCGAGCGGATATTGGCGGAACAGGCGCGCGCGCACTTCCACGCCGGGGAAGCGGAAGCGCTGGGCGGTGAAGCGCGCGACTTCGTCGTCGGTCAGGCGCGTGCGGATCGGCAGGCTCTCGAAGTTCTTCGAGTCTTCGAGCAGCTTCTTGAAGCGGCGGCGGTCGCGCGCATCGATCGGAATCACGGTCGAGAGCTCGTCGATCGTGTTGTCGAGCGTGTCGGCGAGCTTCGAGGGCGTGATTTCGAGCGTGTACGCCGAGTAGTTCTTCGCGAGCACGACGCCGTTGCGGTCGGTGATGATGCCGCGGTTCGGCACGATCGGCGCGACGGAAATGCGGTTTTCGTCGGCCTGCAGCGAATACTTGCTGTGGTTCCAGACCTGCAGATAGAGGAAGCGGAACGCGATCAGCCCGAAGCAGACGAACACGAACAGCCCCGCCGCCGCGACGCGCAGGCGGAACTTCGTGAGCTGCTGCTGGGTGTCCTTGAATTCGGTCATGCTGTCAGACCCAGGCGCCGCGGTTCCAATCGCGAGGAACGGCGGCCCGGGGTGCGTAAGAGGTAGTCAAGCGAGTCTTCCAGCGGCGGGCGGCGGGCCGCTCAAATGGGCCGGGTGTCGTCGGGATCGACGGGGCGGCGCTGCGGCAGGAGCAGCAGCACGCTCGCGATCGGCCAGAGGATCGCCTCGACGAAGCCGCTGATGAGATAACCCCAGCCAGGAAACGAAGCGCCCATCAGCAGGCGGATCACGAACGGCACGACCTGCGCGCCGACCAGCATGGGCGTGACGGCGAACATCTGCAGGCCGATCGACATCCACAGCACGCGGCGGTGAATGGTGATCGCGCCATAGGAAAGCAACGTGTACGCGAGCGCGTGCTCGCCGAGCAGATTCGCGTTGTGGACGTCCATGAGGAGCCCGAGGAAGAACGCGACGCCCATGCCGACTTTGCGCGGCTGGTGAATGTTCCAGAACAGCAGCACGAGCGCGACGAAGTCGGGCACGCCGGGCAGCTTGCCCCAGGGCAGCAGGTTCAGCAGGAACGCCGCCGCGAGGCTGAAAACGATGAAGTACGGATTGACCGGCTGCAGAATGTATTGCGGACGCGGCATCAATGGCCCCTTTTCTCGACGGCCTTCGCTGCCTCTTCGCGCAGGCTCTCCCTGGGCCGCTTTTTCTCCGCCGGCTTCGTGTCTGCTGCGGCGGCGTTCGCTGCCGGCTTGGCCTGCTGCGCCGGGGCCGCGCCCGATGCGGCGGCGGCGGGCTTCGCCTTCGCGTCATCGGCCTTCTTGTCAGCCTTTTTGTCCGCGGCCTTGGCGGCCTTCTTCTTCGCGTCCTTCGCCTCGGCGGCCGCTGCGGCTTCCTCGGCGGCGATCGGGTTGGGCGGCAACTGCGGCACATAGTGCAGCACGAGCACCTGGCGCGCCCCGCGCACGGCGGCGAGCGGCAGGCAGACCACGCGTGCGAACGCGGTGTCGGCCTGCTTGTCCACGCGCAGCACCTTCGCGACCGGCAGCCCTTGCGGATAGATGCCGTCGAGCCCGCTCGTCACGAGTTCGTCGCCCACTTGGAGATCGGCGCTGATCGGCACGAAGCGCAGATCGAGCAGGTCGCCCTTCGCCGTGCCGTAGATCACACTGCGCAGGCCCGTGCGCACGACTTCGACCGGCACGGCCTGGTCCTTGTCGGTGACGAGCGTGACTTCGGACTGCATGGGGAACACGCGTGTGACCTGGCCGATCACGCCGTCTTCGCTCAATACCGGTGAGCCGTTCTGCACGCCCTGCTGCGAGCCGCCGCCGATCACGACCTTTTGCGTGAACGGGTCGCGCGTGTCGTACTGGATCTCAGCAGGCGTGGTTTGCGCGCCGATGCGCTGCGAGAGCTGCAAAAGCGCGCGCAGGTGCGCGTTTTCGGCGGCGAGCGAAGCGGCCGCGTTGGCCTGCTGCGAAAGCTGGAGATTGCGCACGTGCAGCTGGGTGTTTTCGGTGCGCAGCGTGGAACTCGTCACGGCCAGATCGGCGGCGCCCATAAAGAAGTCACGCGGCACGAGCGCCGCGCGTTGCAGCGGGTAGAGACCCGCGCCGAGCACGCCGCGCACGATCTCGAGCGTCTTGAAACGCGCGTCGGAGACGAGGAGCGCGAGCGACAGCACGACGAAGAAAATCAGCCGTGCGAGTGCCGATGGGCCCTGTTTAAAGAGGGGCGGCGGACTGTATTCCATGGTCGGCGCCGGGGGCGTGTGCGGTTCGGTGAAACAGAGGGTGTAACGGAGGGCACAACGAAGTGTGAATCTTCGGCGCCCCGCAGGACGTCCCGTTGCGGGCGCCGTAACGGCGCGCGCGTCGCCACGCCATCAGTGGCGCGGCGACGCCGAAACCGCGCCGCGGGCGAGCGCAGCGGTGCGCGGCGCGCTTACTCGTACGAGAAGATGCTGCCAAGCTTGTCCATGCGCTCGAGCGCCATGCCCGAGCCGCGCACCACGCAGGTGAGCGGGTCTTCGGCCACGAGCACCGGCAGACCGGTTTCTTCGGCGAGCAGGCGGTCCAGGTCGCGCAGCAGCGCGCCGCCGCCCGTGAGCATCATGCCGCGTTCGGCGATGTCGGCGCCCAGTTCCGGCGGCGTTTGTTCGAGCGCGATCTTCACCGACGAGACGATCTGGTTCAGCGGGTCGGTGAGCGCTTCGAGAATTTCGTTGCTCGAAATGGTGAAGCTGCGCGGAATGCCTTCCGACAGGTTGCGGCCCTTCACTTCCATTTCCTTGACTTCGGAACCCGGGAAGGCCGAACCGATTTCCTTCTTGATGGCTTCGGCGGTTTGTTCGCCGATCAGCATGCCGTAGTTGCGGCGGATGTAGTTGACGATCGCTTCGTCGAACTTGTCGCCACCCACGCGCACCGAGCCCTTGTAGACGATGCCGCCGAGCGAGATCACGCCCACTTCGGTCGTGCCGCCGCCGATGTCGACGACCATCGAGCCCGTGGCTTCCGAAACCGGTAGGCCCGCGCCGATCGCGGCGGCCATCGGCTCTTCGATGAGGTACACCTGCGAGGCGCCCGCGCCGTGCGCGGCTTCCTTGATCGCGCGGCGCTCGACCTGGGTCGAACCGCACGGCACGCAGATGATGATGCGCGGCGACGGCGAGAACATGCGCGACTCGTGCGCCGTCTTGATGAACTGCTTGATCATCTGCTCGGTGACGGTGAAGTCGGCGATCACGCCGTCCTTCATCGGGCGGATGGCTTCGATGTTGCCCGGGACCTTGCCGAGCATCTGCTTGGCTTCCTTGCCGACTGCCTGAATCGTTTTCTTGCCGTTCGGGCCGCCTTCCTGGCGAATGGAGACGACCGAGGGTTCGTCGAGGACGATGCCCTTGCCGCGCATGTAGATCAGGGTGTTGGCGGTGCCGAGGTCGATCGCCAGGTCGTTGGAGAAGTAGCTACGCAGAAAACCGAACATTCAAAAATCCTGTCTCGCTTGTGGCCGTCCTTCCAGCTTGGTGGGCGAGGGCGGCAGCGGAAAAATTCACAGCCTCAGGGCGATATGCTCCACCACGAGAGCACTCCGAAATCACGGCGGAGGGCGTCGCAAGGGGCGCCACGAGGGGCCTGAGACTGCGGGGATAGTTACCGGAGGCAGCCTGGCTGCGCCGCCCGTTTGATCTTGTCTGGCCGCATTGAGTTGCGTACAGACCTGAAAGGCGGATGCAAGGCGGTCCGGGTTTGGGTCGAACGCGTAATGATACCTTATAATTTTGCCTGTTTTGCAGGATCCGGAAGGCAGTTTTTGACCTCATCGAAGCTTTCCTCCCGAGCCGGATCCGGCGCGATAAACCGCTGTTGCAGCACCGATTTCCGCACTGCCGCAGCCCCTTTTTCCGGTGACCGCATGGCCCTGACCCTGAACGATGTGAAGCGCATCGCGCATCTTGCGCGCCTCGAACTGGCCGACGCCGAAGCCGGCAATACGCTCGAACGCCTGAACGACTTCTTCGGCCTCGTCGAGCAGATGCAGGCCGTGGACACGACCGGCATCGCCCCGCTCGCCCACCCGATCGAGCAGATCGAGGACGTCGCGCTGCGTCTGCGCGAGGACGCCGTGACCGAAATCGTGGACCGCGAAGCGCTGCAGCGTCCCGCGCCCGCAGTGCAGGACGGACTTTACCTCGTACCGCGCGTGATTGAGTAAGCGCGCAGCATTTTTTCGCCATTTCGAAATCTTTCGAGTCGTCGGAACAGTTCGAAACGGCACGGACTCCCGAATTTTCCGGGGTTTTCCGGGTAGCGGCCCACACGTTTGCCAACGTCGGTCGAGCGGCTCCCGGACGGCGCAACGATCGGATTTCGACCACGCCGTGACGTTCTTCCAGGAATCACGCAATGCATGACAAAAGCTTGACCGAACTGCGCGCCGCGCTGGCTGCGAAGGAGTGCTCCGCAGTCGAGCTGGCCCAGCACTTTCTGGGCCGGATTGAAGCGCATCAAGACCTGAACGCCTTCGTCGACGTCAATCCCGAATTGACGCTCGCCCAGGCGAAGGCCGCCGACGCGCTCCTGCACTCGGGCCACGCGGGCCCGCTCGCGGGCATTCCGCTCGCGCACAAGGACGTGTTCGTCACGCGCGGCTGGCGCTCGACCGCCGGCTCGAAGATGCTTGCAAACTACGTGAGCCCGTTCGACGCGACCGTGGTCGAGCGGCTCGAGCGCGCGGGCATGGTCTGCCTCGGCAAGACCAACATGGACGAATTCGCGATGGGCTCGTCCAACGAGAACTCGCATTTCGGCGCCGTGAAGAACCCGTGGGACACGAAGGCCGTGCCGGGCGGCTCGTCGGGCGGTTCCGCCGCGGCCGTCGCCGCGCGCCTCGCGCCCGCCGCGACCGGCACCGACACCGGCGGCTCGATTCGCCAGCCGGCGTCGTTCACGGGCGTGACGGGCATCAAGCCCACCTACGGCCGCGTCTCGCGCTACGGCATGATCGCGTTCGCCTCGTCGCTCGACCAGGGCGGCCCGTTCGCGCACAGCGCCGGCGATTGCGCGCTGCTCCTGAGCGCCATGGGCGGCTTCGACGAGCGCGACTCGACGAGCCTCACGCACGAGCACGAGGACTACACGCGCTTCGTCGGCCAGACTTGGAGCCAGGACGCCAGCGCCGACAAGCCGCTCGCGGGCCTGCGCATCGGCCTGCCGAAGGAATACTTCGGCGCGGGTCTCGCCGACGACGTGCGCGCCGCCATCGACGCCGCGCTCAAGACGTACGAGTCGCTCGGCGCCACGCTCGTGGAAGTCACGCTGCCGAAAACCGAGCTGTCGATTCCCGTGTACTACGTGATCGCCCCGGCGGAAGCCTCGTCGAACCTCTCGCGCTTCGACGGCGTGCGCTTCGGCCACCGCGCCGCCGAATACCGCGATCTGCTCGACATGTACAAGAAGTCGCGTGCCGAGGGCTTCGGCCCCGAGGTGAAGCGCCGCATTCTGGTGGGCACCTACGTGCTCTCGCACGGCTACTACGATGCGTATTACCTGCAGGCGCAGAAGATTCGCCGCATCATTGCGCAAGACTTCCAGGAAGCGTTCAAACAGTGCGACGTCATCATGGGACCGGTCGCGCCGAGCGTGGCATGGGACCTGGGCGCGAAGGGCGACGATCCGCTGCAGATGTACCTCGCGGACATCTACACGCTCTCCACGAGCCTCGCGGGCCTGCCCGGCATGAGCGTGCCGTGCGGCTTCGGCGCGGGTGCGAACGCGCAGCGACCCGTCGGTCTGCAGATCGTCGGCAACTATTTCAACGAGGCCCGCATGCTGCAGGTCGCCGACGCCTTCCAGCGCGCGACCGACTGGCATCGCAAGGCGCCGGCAGGGGTATGAACATGGCAACACAGTGGGAAGTGGTGATCGGTCTGGAGACGCACGCGCAATTGTCGACGGCGTCGAAGATCTTCTCGGGCGCATCGACGCAGTTCGGCGCCGCGCCCAACTCGCAGGCCTGCCCCGTCGATCTCGCGCTGCCGGGCGTGCTGCCGGTGATGAACCGCGGCGCCGTGGAGCGCGCGATCCAGTTCGGCCTCGCGATCAACGCGACGATTGCGCCGCGCAGCATTTTCGCGCGCAAGAACTACTTCTATCCGGACCTGCCCAAGGGCTATCAGATCAGCCAGTACGAGATTCCGGTCGTGCAGGGCGGGCAGATCACGATCCAGGTCCCGGCCAACGAAAAGGCCGGCAAGGAAGCCTACGAGAAGACCGTCAATCTCACGCGCGCGCACCTCGAAGAAGACGCGGGCAAGTCGCTGCACGAAGACTTCGCGGGCATGACGGGCATCGACCTGAACCGCGCCGGCACGCCGCTGCTCGAAATCGTCACGGAACCCGAAATGCGCAGCGCCGCCGAAGCGGTTGCGTACGCGAAGTCGCTGCACACGCTCGTCGTGTGGCTCGGCATTTGCGACGGCAACATGCAGGAAGGCTCGTTCCGCTGCGACGCGAACGTCTCCGTGCGTCCGGTCGGCCAGAAGGAGTTCGGCACGCGCGCCGAGATCAAGAACCTGAACTCGTTCCGCTTCCTCGAAGAGGCGATCCAGTACGAAGTGCGCCGCCAGATCGAGCTGATCGAAGACGGCGGCACGGTGGTGCAGGAAACGCGCCTCTACGACCCGGACAAGCGCGAGACGCGTTCGATGCGCAGCAAGGAAGACGCGCACGATTACCGCTATTTCCCCGACCCCGACCTCATGCCGCTCGTGATCGATGCCGCATGGGTCGAGCGCGTGAAGGGCGAGCTGCCCGAGCTGCCCGCGACGATGCAAACGCGCTTTGTCGAGCAGTACGGCGTGACGCCGTATGACGCGAACGTGCTCACGTCGAGCAAGGCAATGGCGGCTTACTTCGAAGCAGTGGTGGCGAAGGCGGGCGCGGCGCAGGCCAAGACCGCCGCCAACTGGTTGATGGGCGAAGTCTCGTCGCAGCTCAACCGCGAAGGCCTCGACATCGCCGCTTCGCCGGTCTCGGCCGCGCAGTTCGCCGTGCTGCTCGCGCGCATCGCCGACGGCACGATCTCGAACAAGATCGCCAAGGAAGTGTTCCAGGCGATGTGGGACGAGAAGGCCGCCGACGAAGCCGCTGCCGATCGCATCATCGAAGCGAAGGGCCTCAAGCAGATCTCGGACACCGGCGCGCTCGAAGCGATCATCGACGAGGTGCTCGCCGCGAACCAGAAGTCGGTGGAAGAATTCCGCGCCGGCAAGGAAAAGGCGTTCAACGCGCTGATCGGCCAGGCGATGAAGGCCACCAAGGGCAAGGCGAACCCGCAGCAGGTCAACGAGCTGCTGAAGAAGAAGCTGGGCTGAGTTTGGGCGGGTTTGAGTAGCGTGCCGCCCTGATTCGGGCATGCTAGCGAGGCGGCGTCGTGCGTAGCAGCGCGGCGCCGCCTTGCCGCTTCAGGCGGGCTGCGGCGCTGGCGCCGTCAAATTCACGAGAGAGAGGAGAACAACGCATGTCCCACATCCCGAGTCTCGACAGTTACCGCGTGCCGTACTTCAGCGACAAGAAGGCGGAGACGTTCTCGCTCAACGCGCTCGACCCCGCCGCGAAACCGTTCTCGACCGGCAGCAAGGACGGTGACCGCGACCGGCTCGCCGAGATCGGCAACCAGCTCGACATATTGCAGGAGCGTCTGCATTCGCAGCGCCATCAGCGCGTGCTGCTCCTGTTGCAGGGCATGGACACGAGCGGCAAGGACGGCACGATCCGCGGCGTGTTTCACGAGGTCGATCCGCTCGGCCTGCGCATCGTGCCGTTTCGCGCGCCGACGCCCATCGAAGCCGCGCGCGACTTTCTCTGGCGCGTGCACCTGCAAGTGCCCGCGGCGGGCGAGCTGGCGATCTTCAACCGCAGCCACTACGAAGACGTGCTCGTGCCGCGCGTGATTGGCCAGATCGATTCGGCCGAGTGCGAGCGCCGCTACCGGCAGATTCGCCATTTCGAGGCGCTGCTCGCCGAGAGCGGCACGTCGATCATCAAGTGCATGCTGCACATCTCGAAGGACGAGCAGCGCAGTCGCATCCAGGCGCGCATCGACGACCCCACCAAGCACTGGAAATTCGACGTCTCCGATCTCGAAGCGCGCAGGCATTGGGACGCCTATCAGGCCGCGTACCACGACGCGCTCGCGGCTACCTCCACGGAATACGCGCCGTGGTACGTGATTCCCGCGAACTCGAAGTCGCATCGCAACCTCATGGTGGCCGAACTGCTGCTGCGCCTGATGGACAGTCTGAAACTCGAATTTCCGCCGGCCAAGGCCGAACTCAAGGGTCTCAGGATCGACTGAGACCGACCGTATTCCCTCGCGCGGCGCGGTGCAGTTCCGCTTCGGCGCGCCGTGCGAGGCAACGCACAATCAAGAGGAAAGAAGACATGTTGCGTGTGATCACCGCGAATCTGAACGGCATCCGCTCGGCGGCGAAGAAAGGCTTTTTCGAATGGTTCGGCGAACAGAAGGCCGACGTGCTCTGCGTGCAGGAAATCAAGTGCTCGCAGGACGACATGACCCCGGAATTCCTCGCCCCGCACGACTTCACGGGCTACTTCCAGCATGCGGTCAAGAAGGGCTATAGCGGCGCGGGCGTCTATTCGCGCCACGAGCCCGACGAGGTGATCATCGGCTTTGGCAGCGAGGAGTTCGACCCGGAAGGGCGCTATGTGGAAACGCGCTTCGGCAAGCTTTCGGTGATCTCCGTGTACGTGCCTTCGGGCTCGAGCGGCGACGAACGGCAGGCCGCGAAGTACCGCTTCATGGACGAATTCATGCCGCATCTCGCGGAACTCAAGCGTGAGCGCGAAGTGATCCTGTGCGGCGACGTGAACATCGTCCACAAGGAAATCGACATCAAGAACTGGAAGGGCAACCAGAAGAACTCCGGCTGCCTGCCCGAAGAGCGCGCATGGCTCACGAGCCTCTTCGACGACGTGGGCTACGTGGACGTGTTCCGCACGCTCGACCCGCGCCCCGAGCAATACACGTGGTGGAGCAACCGCGGCCAGGCGTATGCGAAGAACGTGGGGTGGCGAATCGACTATCAGATCGCGACGCCCGGCATTGCGCACAAGGCGAAAAAGACCTCGATCTTCAAGGACATCAAGTTCAGCGACCACGCGCCGCTGACCATCGACTACGACCACAAGGTCAAGAGCTGACGCTCACACCGGCGCGCTGTGAAACCGCTTTCAGGGCGCCGAGACCACCTTGCGCTTTTGCACGGCCGGGATGCCCTCGTAGTCGGGCAACTCGGCGAGCGGCTTGCCCATGGCCTTTGCGTAGAGCGGCATCATGTCGGCGAGGCGCTTGGCGATATCGGCGCGTCGCGCCGGCGTGTACGGATGCACGTAGATGAATCCCTGGTCGCGGTCGGCGCGCGTCGCCACCGCGAGCTTGTCCCACAGCGTGAGCGCCGCGCGCGGATCGAATCCCGCGCGCGAGGCGATATCGCTGCCGATCACGTCGGCTTCGGTTTCGTCGGCGCGGCCGTAGTGCATTTCCACGAGCTGCGAGCCGATACCGAGCGGAAACACGCCGAGATCCGCGAGTCCGAATAGCTGCGGCACAGAGCCCGATTCGATCTGCGCGGCCTGTTGTTCGCCCAGGCGCTCGCGCACGTGCTCGCGCACTGCATGCGCGATCTCGTGGCCAAGCAGCATGCCGAACTCGTTGTCGTTGAGCTTCACGCGATCGAGCAGGCCGCCATACACGACGATCTTGCCGCCCGGCAGCGCGTACATGCGGATGTCGTTCGAGCGGATCACCGCCACTTCCCACTTCCAGTTCTTGACGCGATCGCCCCACTTCAGCGAGTAAGGCGCGAGCCGGTCGACGAACGCCCGCACGCGCTGCACGTGCGGATCGCTTTCGGCATAGAGGCGGTTCGAATGGGCCGCGCCGCGCACGATCTCGTTGAACTCGGCAGTGGCCTGCGCTTCGAGCATCGGCGAGGGAATCAGATTGCGGTACACGGCGGCGTTGCCAAAGCGCACCACGCGGCCCGTGTTCGGCGCGCCGGGGGCGACGCTGCCCGGCGTAGCGCTCGCGTTTGCGCCGATGTTTGCTGCGCCGTTCGTGTTATTCGCCGGGTTGGTCGCGCCATTGCCGGCTGGCGGCAGTGCAGGATTGCCTGGCACGGCGGCGGGGGCGTTCGTCGCGGCGGGGTTCTCGGCAGCCCACGCATTCCATGCGCCAAGCGCCGGCCAGGCGGTGGCGAGCGCCAGCACGAGCGCACGCGCGCGCGCGCCGCTGCGCTGCAGCGCACGCGGGCTTTGCGCGACGGTCTCATGCGTGCTCACGACCGGACTCTCCACGGGGCAATACGAATGAGCAGGAGCATACCCGGTACCGCGAGCACCGTGCAGACGATGAAATAGTCGAACCAGCCGATCTTCGCCACCACGTAGCCGCTCGCGGCGGAGGCCAGCGTGCGCGGCACGGAGGCGAGGCTCGTGAAGAGTGCGAACTGCGTGGCGGTGTAACGCGGATCGGTCGTGCTTGCAATATAGGCAGTGAACGCAGCGAGCGTGAGTCCCGTTGCGAAGGTCTCGAAGCCGTACACGAGCGCGAGCGCAACGGCGCGCGGATCGAGCGTGAACTGCACGGTGGCGCCGAAGAGACCTGCGGCCCACGAAACCGCGTGGCTCACGGCGAGCACGGCATCGTAGATGGCGGCGAGCGAGGGCGAGCCTGCGCCGAGCTGCGCGAGCCACGCGAAACCCAGAGTAGAAATCATTTGCAGGAAGCCGAAGATCCACAGCCCGCGCCCAATGCCGATCTTCACGAGCGCCACGCCGCCGATAATGCCGCCCGCGAGGCTCGCGCCGAACGCCGTCATCTTGGCGATCACGCCGATCTCCGTGCGCGAATAGCCGATGTCGAGGAAGAACGATGTGGACAGGGTCGTCGCCATCGTATCGCCGAGTTTGTAGAGGAAGATAAACGCGAGCACAAAGAGTGCCGCGGCGAGACCGTCGCGGCGCACGAATTCGGCGAACGGCTGCACGATCGCTTCGCGCAGGTTCTTCGGCGGCGCGCCGTGCACTTCGGGCTCTTTCACGACGAGCGTCATGATCATGCCGGGAATCATGAACGCCGCCGTCACGACGAATACGGTGCTCCACGGCAGATGATCGGAGAGGATCAGCGCGAGCGAGCCCGGCACGAGTGCCGCGATCTTGTAGGCATTCACGTGCACGGCGTTGCCGAGGCCCTGCTGCGTATCAGTGAGCAGTTCGCGCCGGTAGGCGTCGATGGAGATGTCCTGGCTCGCGCCGAAGAACGCCACCAGCGCGGTGAGCGCGGCAACCGTCCAGATCGAATCTTTCGGCGAAACGTAGCCGAGCGTGCCGATGGCGAGCGCCACGAGAATCTGCGTGACGAGCATCCAGCCGCGCCGCCGCCCCGGGCGCCAGCCGGGCAGACGCGGCACGTAGCGGTCCATGAGCGGCGCCCAGACGAACTTCCAGGTGTAGGGGAACTGGATCAGCGCGAAGAGGCCGATCTCCTTGAGATTGACGCCCTCCGAGCGCAGCCACGCCTGCACCAGATAGACGAGCGTGAAGAGCGGCAGCCCGGAGGTAAAGCCGAGGAACACGCAGATCAGCATGTGCGTATTCAGATACGCACGCCAGCCGGGGTGGGATTCGTGAGCGGTAAGAGCGGGTGCCTCGTGGGGCGGATTCTGCATGTCGTCGTTAGCGGCGGCGGTGTTGGGTGCGGTTCCAGGTGAACTGGTCGGGCAGAAAAACACGCGACGCCGCGCACGGCGTCATTTTTTTCTCACGCGATAGACCGCAAGACTACCACGCCAGTTCACACCCCAACGAACGGTCTGACCCCCATGGAGCACGGCGCGGTCGAGAATTTCGATGCCCACCTCGGGCGCGAGCGCCTCGAAGTCCTTCACCGTGAGAACACGCACGTTCGGCGTGTTATGCCACTGGTAGGGCAGCGACTTCGAAACCGGCATGCGTCCGCGCATGACCGAAAGCCGGTGCGGCCAGTAGCCGAAGTTCGGGAACGAGACGATGCACTCCTTGCCCACGCGCGCCGTCTCGCGCAGGATGGCGGCCGTCTGGTGAATGGTCTGCAGCGTTTGCGAGAGGATCGCGAAGTCGAAGCTCGCGTCCTCGAACAGGCGCAGGCCGTCTTCCAGATTCTGCTGGATCACGTTGATGCCGTTCTTCACCGAAGCGAGCACGCCCGCGTCGTTGATCTCGATGCCGTAGCCCGTGCACTCCAGTTCCTCGGTGAGCAGCGAGAGCAGCGAGCCGTCGCCGCAGCCGAGGTCGAGCACCTTCGCGCGCGGTTCGATCCAGCGCGCGATGGTGCGAAAGTCGGGACGGGCGGAAAGACTGTCGAAAGCGCTCTGGTTCATGCGCCCACCTCAGCAGCAATACGTTCGTAGTAAGCGCGCACCACATTGTGATAGCGCGCGTCGTCGAGCAGGAAGGCGTCGTGGCCGTGCGGGGCGTCGATTTCCGCGTAGGTGACCTGGCGCTTGTGATCGAGCAGCGCCTTCACGAGTTCGCGCGAGCGTGCGGGCGCGAAACGCCAGTCGGTCGCGAAGCTCGCCACGAGGTATTTCGCCTTCGTGTGCGCGAGCGCGCGCGTGAGGTCGCCGTCATACGCCTTCGCGGGATCGAAGTAATCGAGCGCACGCGTGATCAGCAGGTAGGTGTTGGCGTCGAAGTAGTCGGCGAACTTGTCGCCTTGATAGCGCAGGTACGACTCCACTTCGAATTCCACGTCGAAGTTGAAGTTGTAGGCGTTCTCCGCGCCTTCCGCGCGGCGCAGCGCCCGGCCGAATTTCTCGGCCATGTCGTCGTCGGACAGATAGGTGATGTGGCCGATCATGCGCGCCACGCGCAGGCCTCGGCGCGGCTTCACGTGGTGGGCGTAGTAGTCGCCGCCATGGAAGTCGGGGTCCGAGAGGATGGCCGAGCGCGCGACTTCGTTGAACGCGATGTTCTGCGCCGAGAGCTTGGGCGTGGAGGCGACCACGATGCAGTGGCCGAGACGATCCGGATAGCGCAGGCTCCATGCAAGCGCTTGCATGCCGCCAAGGCTGCCGCCCATCACCGCGGCGAACTTCTCGATGCCGAAGCGATCGGCCACGCGCGCCTGGGCGTCCACCCAGTCCTCGACGGTCACGACCGGAAACTTCGCGCCATAGGGCTGGCCGGTGGCCGCGTCGAGGCTCATGGGGCCGGTCGAGCCGAAGCACGAGCCGAGATTGTTCACGCCGATCACGAAGAAGCGGTTGGTGTCGAGCGGCTTGCCCGGGCCGACCATGTTGTCCCACCACCCCACGTTCTTGGGGTCGTCCGCGTAGACGCCCGCCACGTGGTGCGACGCATTGAGCGCGTGACAGACGAGCACCGCGTTGCTGCGCGCGGCGTTGAGTGTGCCGTAGGTTTCGACCACGAGGTCGTACCCGGCCAGCGCCGTGCCGTTCTGCAGTTGCAGAGGCTCGTCGAAATGCAGTGTTTGAGGAGCGACGATGCCGATCGATTCCATTCGTTCCGCCTTGGTTTTTCGGGCGGCTAAACGGTGTCGGCGGGCGCGGAGTGCGAAAGGGTTGGCGCAGCTGACGACCTCTTTAGCCGCATTTATATCGAACTCCCGGGCCCAAGCCTTGAGAGTTCACGCGCCCGCAATCGAGTCAGCAAATCGGCGCGTGGGTATTGCAAAAGGAACGCAGAGTATATCGGAAAAAGTGCAAAGCGACGCGGCGCACGGGAAAGGCGGCCCGGGCGGCGCGCTGCCGCCCCGGCGCTTTTGCACCGTCCCTTCACGTGCCCGCGCACCGCGCGAGGCCGCGAAGTCTTATCACTTGCCGGGTGCGGACGGATTCGCGTTGCGCCAGCGCCGCAGCTGCAAGGCCGCGATGATCATCAGGAGGCCGTAGAGGACCGCATAGGCGGCGATCACCCAGATCAGCGAGAGCGCGCCAGCACCTGGGAACATCGCGAAGAAAAAGCCCACCGTGGCCGAGAGCAGCCCCGAAATCCCGACCGCCCACGGATGCGCGATGGCGTGCCGGTACTGGATCGCGTAGACGATCTCGAAGATGCCCGTGAAGAACGCCCAGACGCCGATGATCATGACGAGGACGATGGCGGTCTCGCCGGGCCAGAAGAACGCCACGAGGCCCGCGATCACGCCGATCAGACCGATGACGATGTAGGTCCAGCGCCGCGTGCCGCCGCCGCGCGCCCCGTAGATGAGCGCGAACGCGCCGTCGACGAGGGCGTAGGCGCCCCAGACGATGGCGAGCGTGAGCACGGTGAGGCCGGGCAGCGAGAAGGCGAGCACGCCGAAGACGATGGCGGCAATGCCTCGCGCAACGAGCCAGCCCCAGTGGGCGGAGAGGCCCATCAGGATGGGCGGCAGGCCGAGGGGAGGAACGGGACGGTTCATGCGACGGTTCTCCTTCCTGTTAGCGACGCGAGCAGCCGCCACGGAAAAACGCCGCCGCGGCCGCGCTATTGAAGAATGATGCGGATCTGCTCGTCGGCGTGCTCGCTCGGTGAACGCGTGAAGCCGCTTTGCGCGTAGCGATGCCAGCAACCGATCACATAGCGCACGACCAGATTCGCCCGGACCGTTGGATCGTATCCCTTGGCGGCCGGCTTCGCGTTGACATGGTCGGACCCCGAAATTGCCTTGCGCTCGGCCTCCTGGGCGAGGTCGACGCGCAGGCACTGGCGCAGCGACGCCTCGACGCGATCGAGCATCTGGTTCACGCGCTCGGCGAGGCGCTCATGCTCGCCCACGAGGGCTTCGCAGGTCAGTACGCGGGTCATGCCGGCGTTGCGTGTGGAAAAGTTGACGAGCATGAGGGCGATCGCACGCGCCTGCAGGACGCCGCTCGGCTCTTTTTCGACGATCTGGTTGATGAGGCCGAAGAGCGTCTGCTCGATGAAATCGATGAGGCCCTCGTACATCTGGGCCTTGCTCGCGAAATGGCGATACAGCGCGGCCTCGGAAACGCCCAGGCGCGCGGCCAGCGCCGCGGTGGTGATCTTCTCGCCGCGCGGCGCCTCGAGCATGGTGGCGAGCGTCTGGAGAATGTGGATACGGCGTTCGCCCGGTTTCGGGCGGGGGGCGCGGCGGGCCGCGCCCGGCGAATCTGCTGCTTCGACTGCTTCACGCGTTTGTGTCGGCTGCATGGATATCGTCCCTGGCGTTGGCCTCTGGGTTGGCGCTCCCCCGTTTTACTTCGAGCGTCCCGACTGCAGGCCTGGTTTCAGGGATTTTAGCGAACGAATGCGACGATCGACATAGTGCGGTCTGCCGGTGCCCGGCAGATGCGCCGGCAAATGCCCGGTGATCCAGACGGTGCGGATGCCGAGGCGCCGGTAACGCTTGAGATGGCTGCGCGTGTCTTCGATCAGGATCGCATCGGCGAGCGCCACGCCGGCCCGGCGCAGCGTGCCGCGCAGCATCGCGCAATCGGGCTTGGCGCGCCAGTAGCTGCGCGAGCGCATGCCTTCGATGGCGATCACGCGCTCGAACAGCCCCTCGATGCCGAGCGCCGCGAGCACCGCGTGCGCGTAGTCCTCGGGGCCGTTGGTGAGCACGATCTTGCGCCCGGGCAGCGCGGCGAGCGTGCGGGCGAGGCCGCGCTCGGCGTGCAGCATGCCGTGCAGGTCGTCGAAGGTGTGCACGACCTTGAGAAAGTCGTGCGGGTCGATCGGATGATGGCGCGTGAGGCCGAGCAGCGTCGCGCCGTAGCGGCGCGTGTAGCTCGTGCGCAGGTGATTGGCTTCGTCGCGGCTCACGCCGAGCGCGTCGATGATGTACTGCGTCATGCCGGCGTTGATGGCCGGGAAGATTGCGCGCGACGCATTGTGCAGCGTGTTGTCGAGGTCGAAGAGCCAGACGGGAGTGCCCACTTTGCGGGCGACGCGGCGCGGCCGGCGCCGGGCACGCCTGGCATGAAGGCTGGAGTCGGTCATCGCGGACGTGAGACGCGGCGGCGGCACGGCGCCGCCGCTGGGAGGAAGGCGCTTAGTGCGAGCGGATCATCGTGCCGAACGGCTGTTCGGTCAGGATTTCCAGCAGCACGGAGTGCTCGATGCGGCCGTCGATGATGTGCACCGAGCGCACGCCGCTCTTGGCTGCGTCGAGCGCCGACGAGATCTTCGGCAGCATGCCGCCCGAGATCGTGCCGTCTTCGAAGAGCGCGTCGATCTCGCGCGCCGAGAGGTCGGTGAGCAGATTGCCCGCCTTGTCCATCACGCCCGGGATGTTCGTCATCATCACGAGCTTTTCGGCGTTGAGCACGACGGCGAGCTTGCCCGCCACGAGGTCCGCGTTGATGTTGTACGAGAGGCCGTCTTCGCCGAAGCCGATCGGCGAGATCACCGGAATGAACGCGTCGTCCTGGAGCGCCTTCACGACCGCCGGGTTGATGGCCTCGACTTCGCCCACCTGGCCGATGTCGATGTACTGACCGGGTTTGTCGCGGTCCGGCATCATCAGCTTGCGCGCGTGGATCAGGCCGCCGTCCTTGCCGGTCAGGCCGACCGCGTGGCCGCCGAAGTGGTTGATCAGCGTGACGATGTCCTGCTGCACCTCGCCGCCGAGCACCCACTCGACGACTTCCATGGTTTCTTCGTCGGTCACGCGCATGCCCTGGATGAACGTGCCTTGCTTGCCGATCTTCTTGAGCGCCGTATCGATTTGCGGGCCGCCGCCGTGCACGATGACCGGATTGATGCCCACGAGCTTGAGCAGGATGACGTCGCGCGCGAAGCCCTGCTTGAGCCGCTCTTCGGTCATGGCGTTGCCGCCGTACTTGATGACGACGGTCTTGCCGTGATACTGGCGAATGTAAGGCAGCGCTTCGGCCAGAATTTCGGCTTTCAGGGTGGGGGCGATCTGCGAAAGGTCGATGGGCTCGGACATGGCGGCGGAGACTTGGACGAAAAACAGACGAAACTCGCGGACGAAGATCCGCGGACGAAGAACGCGGCCGCAAAACGGTCGAAACAGGGCGGATTGTACAGGACTGGCGCGGTGCAGCAGGGAAAACGGCGGGGAAAACGACGGGCACCGGACGCTTCGCGAGGCACATGCGCAACACGGGCGCGAGCGCATCGGCGCGCCGCAAAACGGGGCGAAATCGGCTGGGAAACGCGGGCGTGAAAAGCGAGGTGCAAGACGCGCGCGCGGGCTGTGGCATCATCTTCCTGTCGCCAACCCATGGCTTCGAGAGGAGTGCGCGCCATGACCGCCTCCGCCGTGCCCGCCACCGGCATGAAAAGCGCCCGCTGCCCCCGCTGCGGCAACAGCTTCGATTGCGGCAGGAACACCGAACCCTTCGATTGCTGGTGCAAGTCGCTGCCCGCCTTGCCCGCGAGCGAGCTGGACCCGCGCGGGCGCTGCCTCTGCCCCCAATGTCTCGCGGCGGCGGCGGCGCCGGCAGCGAGCGACGCGCCGAAGGGCAGGAGCGCTATGCCGTGAAGGGCGTGCTGCGTTGCGCAGCGTGCGCGAGCGCCGCGAGATCGGCGCTCACTTCGTCGAGCACCGGTTCCCACTGTCTGAACGCCTGCTGACGGTACAGCCGGGTATTCGGATACCACGGACTGTCGCGTCGATCCAGCAGCCAGACCCAATGCGGATTCACGTCCAGCAGCACCCAGGCGCGCTTGCCGAGCGCGCCCGCAAGGTGTGCGCTCGACGTGCACACGGAAATCACCAGGTCGAGCGCGTCGACGAACGCGGCGGTGTCGTCGAAGGTCTTCCACTGGGCGCTGAAGTCGGTCACCTCGAAGCCCGCTTCGTGCGCCGCGGCGATGTCCTGCTGTGCGCCGGGCTGCAGCGAATAGAACGCCACGCCCTCGATGCCGCCGAAATGCCGGGCATACCGCTCGAGTCCGATGCGACGAAACGGATTGCGCTTGTGCGTGAGGCTGCCCGTCCACGCGAGCCCGACCTTCAGACGCTGTTCGCCCGCCAGGCGCTCGCGCCAGCGCGCCGCCGCCTCGGGATCGGCCATGAGATAACCGGTGGGGCCCGGGACAGTCGCTTCTTCAGTACCGAATATCAGCGGCAGGCTCAACAGCGAGACTTCGCAATCGTAGGGCGGTAGGTTTTCGACGGGGCCGCCCGCGCAGTACAGGTCGCAATGGCGGCCCAGGCTGCGCGCGAGCAGCGCGCCCATCTGCGGAAACGTATTCCAGACGAGCCGGCCGCCTTCGCGATGCACGCGTTCGGCGAGCATGGGCACGTAGCGGCAGAATTGCAGCAGGTCGCCCATGCCCTGTTCGCCCCACACCAGCAATGTGCGGCCCGCGAGCGGCTCGCCTCGCCACTCGGGCTTCGGGAACACCGGGCGGCCCATGGCCAGTTCACTGGAGCCCTGCCAGCGCAGCTCGTGTCCGGGCCAGCCTTCGGCATAGTTGCCGCGCAGAAGCTGGATCATCGACAGGTTCGAACGTAGCGATGCGTCGTTGGGCGCATACTGGCAAGCGGCGCGCGCGGCGCGTTCGACCTCGTCCCACTGCTGCGTTTCCTTGCAGGCCATCGCATGGTTGTTCAGAGCGAGTGGGCTTTGCGGCGCGAGTTCGAGCGCGCGGCGGCTGGCGTGGAGTGATCGCGCCGCGTCGGTATCGGTTGGGAACACGCGCGCCAGGTTGATCCAGGCGTTGACGTTGTCGGGCTCTTCGGCGACCGTTTCTTCGAGCAGCTGCAGAATCTCGCGGTCTCCAAAATTGATCTGCATCAAAGCTGTTGCAAGATTGTTGCGCAGATTTGGAAACGTACGCGCGATTCCCAGCGCGTGGCGGTAAGGTTCTACCGCTTCGGCGTGACGGTTTGCAAACTGCAGCGCGAGGCCCGCTGCGAACCACGCGGCGGCCCGCTCCGGTGCGAGCCGGGCAAGCGCGGCGCTCAGGCGTATGGCTTCTTGCGCCAGCGCGCTATCCTGTGCGCGAGCGGCGATGAGGACGAGCGTGTCGTCGTCCAGGCCGCGCAGCTCGGCGCGCGTGGCGGCCAGCAATTCGTGTGCGGACGCATCGGTCGCCTCGTCGGTCCCACTGGCGGTGGCAGCGTCGATGAAATCGAGAAAGAGATTGCGCACAGCGTGGAGTACGTCAGGGGGCGAGGCTTGCATTGTTCCGTCTTGCTTGTCAGAAAGCGCCGAAGCAAAAGTGGTCGGCGGATGACATGGATTGAAGCAAACCCTTTCAAGATGATGAATCAGATAAGTCTTAACCGGTAAACTGACAGCATGCATCGCATAACCGTCAGTGCTCGCGTCAATCTCAGCCATCTGTTCTGGCTGCGCAGTCTCGCCATCATCGGCCAGCTCTGCACGATCGCGTTCGTGCAACTCTTCATCGGCGTGCAGTTGCCGTTGCCCGCCATGCTGTTCGTGATCGCCATGGAAGTGGCGTTCAACGGCGTGACCTGGCTGCGCGTCACGCAGGATCGTCCCGAATCGAATCTCGAACTGTTCGGCCAGCTCTGGGTCGATCTCGGCGCGCTTTCCGCGCTGCTCTTTCTCTCCGGCGGTACGACCAATCCGTTCGTCTCGCTGTACCTGCCCTCGCTCGCCATCGCGGCCGCCGTGTTGCCGTGGTATCTCACCGCCTGGCTCGCGGCCTTCGCAGTGGCCTGTTACGTGCTGCTCGGCTTCGATAACGTGCCGCTCAATCTCGACAATCCCGCCAACCTGTTCGACTACTATCGCGCGGGCATGTGGGTGAACTTCATGGTGAGCGTGTGCCTGATCGTGTGGTTCGTCGCGCGCATGTCGCGTGCGCTGCGCCAGCGCGACACCGCGCTCGGCGACGCGCAGCAGCGCCTGTTGCGCGACGAGCGTGCCGTGGCGCTGGGCGTGCAGGCCGCCACCGTGGCGCACGAGATCGGCACGCCGCTCTCGACCATCGCCATGCTCACCGAGGAGCTGCGCGACGTCGCGCGCACGGACAAGGGCCTCGAACCGTATGCCCCCGACCTCGAACTGCTCGACAAGCAGATCTCGCTTTGCACCTCGGCGCTCGCACGACTCAGAAGCCGCGCCTCATCCACCGGCGCGCGCCAGCTCGTGAGCGAATGGCTCGGGCCGTTCGTCGAGCAATGGCGCCTGCGCCATCCGCACGTGAAGTTCGAACTCCTCGACAATGGACTGAACGACTTCGCCCTCGACGACGCCGTCGCCGTTGGCCAGATCCTCACCATCCTGCTCGACAACGCCGCGCGCGCCAGCCGCGATTTCGTGACGCTGCGCGCCTATGCGGCCGCGCGGGCCGGCTACGTCGATTTCGAAGTTTGCGATGCCGGGCCCGGCATTCCGTCCTCGCTGCGCGCTTCGCTGGGCGCCGCGCCCGTGGACAGCACCCAGGGCGGTCACGGCGTCGGGTTGTATCTGGCGTTTTCGTCGGCGGCGCGGCTTGGCGGCTCGATCGAACTCAACGACGTCACGCCGCCCGGCAGCGCGTCGGGCGAAGTGAGCGGCGCGGATGACGAGACGTCGACCGGCGCCGTAACCGGCAGCGGCACGCGCACGCGCCGTCCACGCGGCACCCGTGCGGTGTTGCGCTTGCCGGCGAAGCAGGTCAAGGCGGGTCAGGCGAACCCCGCGGCGGCGCGCGAAGGCGCAGCGCCCGCGAGTTCGGAGATTGGATCAGGCGAGGGGCCGACCCGGTCCGACGCCGCGTAACAACACGGAGAATCAGGCATGAGCGATATGAGTTTTCTGGTCATCGACGACGACGAAGTGTTCTCCGACATCCTCACGCGCGGCCTCACGCGGCGCGGCTTCGAGGTGAAGCAGGCACACAATGCGGAAGAGGCGATTCGCTTCGCCAATCAGCAGAAGTTTTCGCAGATCACCGTGGACCTGCATCTCGGCAACGACTCGGGCCTGTCGCTCATCGCGCCGCTGCGCGAACTGCAGCCGGACGCACGCATGCTCGTGCTCACGGGCTACGCAAGCATCGCCACAGCGGTGCAGGCCGTGAAGGACGGCGCGGACAACTATCTGGCCAAGCCCGCCAACGTCGAGATGATTCTCTCGGCACTCCAAAGCGATGCGAGCGCCGTGCAGGCCGAAGAGGCCATCGAGCACCCGGCGCCGCTCTCGGTCGCGCGCCTAGAATGGGAGCACATCCAGCGCGTGCTGGCCGAGCACAACGGCAACATTTCGGCCACGGCGCGCGCGCTCAACATGCACCGCCGCACGCTGCAGCGCAAGCTCGCGAAGCGCCCGGTGCGCCAGTAAGCACAGTCCGGAGCGGTAAAAGAAAAGGGACCCCGCGGGGTCCCTTTTTCATGCGTCATGCGTAACGTTTAGAGCACGTAACGCGACAGGTCTTCGTCCTGCGCCACTTCGCCGAGCGCGCGGTCGACATAGGCAGCGTCGATCGTCACGCTCTTGCCCGCGTGATTGCCGGCCGCGAACGAGACATCTTCCAGCAGCTTCTCGATCACCGTGTACAGACGGCGCGCGCCGATGTTCTCGGTCTTCTCGTTCACGGAGAAGGCGATTTCCGCGAGGCGGCGAATCCCGTCTTCGGCGAAATCGAGCTGCACGTCCTCGGTGGCGAGCAGCGCCTGATACTGCTTCACGAGGCTCGCGTCGGTCGCGACCAGAATCGCTTCGAAGTCCTTCACGGAGAGCGAGTCGAGTTCCACACGAATCGGGAAACGGCCCTGCAGTTCGGGAATCAGATCGCTCGGCTTCGAAAGATGGAACGCGCCGCTCGCGATGAACAGAATGTGATCGGTCTTCACCATCCCGTATTTCGTGTTGATGGTCGTGCCTTCCACGAGCGGCAGCAGATCGCGCTGCACACCCTGACGCGAAACTTCGCCACCGCTGCCTTCGTTGTTGCGCGAGGCGATCTTGTCGATTTCGTCGAGGAACACGATGCCGTTCTGCTCGACGTTCTGCACGGCCTTTTGCTTGACCTCTTCGTCGTTGAGCATCTTGCCGGCTTCCTCGTCGGTCAGCAGCTTGAGCGCTTCCTTGACCTTCACCTTGCGGCGCGTTTTCTTGCCGCCGCCGAGATTGGCGAACATCGAGCGGATCTGCTCGGTCATGTCTTCCATGCCCGGCGGCCCCATGATGTCCATGCCCACTTGCGGCTGCTCGACGTCCAGCTCGATTTCCTTGTCGTCGAGCTGGCCTTCGCGCAGGCGCTTGCGGAAGGTCTGGCGCGTGGTGTTGTCGCCGCTTTCGGCGTGGCTCGCCGCATCGGACGAACCGAAGCCTACCGGGCGCGCCGTCGGCAGCAGGATGTCGAGAATGCGGTCTTCGGCCTGATCCGTGGCCTTGCTGCGCACCTTGCGCATTTCCGTTTCGCGCGTCTGCTTCACCGAGATTTCGATGAGGTCGCGCACGATGCTATCCACGTCGCGGCCCACGTAGCCCACTTCGGTGAACTTGGTCGCTTCGATCTTGATGAACGGCGCGTCAGCGAGCTTCGCGAGACGACGCGCGATTTCGGTCTTGCCGACACCCGTCGGCCCGATCATAAGGATGTTCTTCGGCGTGATTTCCTGGCGCAGCGGCTCGGCGACCTGCTGGCGGCGCCAGCGGTTGCGCAGCGCGACGGCCACGGCCTTCTTCGCGTTCGCCTGGCCGATGATGTGCTTGTCGAGTTCCGAGACGATCTCGGCGGGGGTCATGGTGCTCATCCTGATTCCTTCTCGTCGGTACGGTCGGTTGGCGAGTTATTCGATGGTTTCGATCACGCGGTTGTGATTCGTGTAGATACACATGTCGCCCGCGATCTCGAGCGATTTTTCGACGATCTCGCGCGGCGAGAGTTCGGTGTTCTCCACGAGCGCGCGAGCCGCGGCCTGCGCATACGCGCCGCCCGAACCGATCGCGCAGATGCCTTCTTCGGGATCGAGCACGTCGCCGTTGCCGGTGATCACGAGCGTGGTGGTCGCGTCGGCGGCGATCAGCATGGCTTCGAGGCGGCGCAGCATGCGGTCGGTGCGCCAGTCCTTGGCGAGTTCGACGGCGGCGCGCGTGAGGTTGCCCTGATGCTTTTCGAGCTTGGCTTCGAAGCGGTCGAGCAGCGAGAACGCGTCGGCGGTGCCGCCGGCGAAGCCGACCATGACCTTGCCGCCGTAAATGCGCCGGACCTTCTTCGCGCCACCCTTCATGACGATGTTGCCGAGGGTGACCTGGCCGTCGCCGCCGAGCGCGACCTTGTCGCCGCGCCGCACGGATACGATCGTCGTGCCGTGAAATTGCTCCATGTGCGTTCCTTTTTACCGTTGATGCCGGGTTGGATGCGAAGGTGGTATGCCTGCCGCTTTCGGGTGGGCGCCGCGGTGCTCGCGCGCCGTGCACGCTGCGGGCGCGGCCGCCCTGAATCCGGGTGCGTCGCGCGCGCTTTTCGCGCGCCGCGAGCGCATATCACCTGGAGTTTAGGGCGGCGATGGGCATATCAAGGGCCGCGGGCGCAGAAAACGGCACGGCGGCTCGGTGGCGCCGCGGCCACGCGCAAAAGAAAAAAGCGCACGGGGCTCCGTGCGCTTCGACAGGGAAGGCAAGTCGCTAGCCGCGCAAGCAGGGCTTCGCGGCCAGAATAAAGCTCAATCGCCGAACAGCTTCTGGCGCAGTTCGCGTCGCTCTTGCGCTTCGAGCGAGAGCGTGGCGGTCGGGCGCGCGAGCAGACGCGGGATGCCGATCGGCTCGCCCGTTTCTTCACACCAGCCGTAGTCGCCGGAATCGATGCGCGCGAGCGATTGCTGCACCTTCTTGAGCAGCTTGCGTTCGCGGTCGCGCGTACGCAGCTCGAGCGCATGCTCTTCTTCGATCGTCGCGCGGTCGGCCGGATCGGGAACGATCACGGTTTCGCGCAGATTCTCGGTGGTCTGGCCCGCATTGCGGAGGATTTCCGCCTGCAGCTGTTCGAGCCGGTTCTTGAAGAAGGCGAGCTGATCCTCGTTCATGTAATCCTTGTCGCTCATCTTCAGGATTTCGGCTTCGGTCAAGAGTCGTTTCGTCGTCATCTGGCTTGCTTCTTCAATGAGTGAGGCAAAACTGGCACATCTTGCCTGCACTTTTGTGTTGCCCGCAGTGGCCGCGGTGGCCGTTACCAACCTTTACCACTTTGCCAGGCGCAGTTACCGCGCCGTTATATGCGCGCTGGCGGGCACGGACGATGAACTGTCGTGACGCCCGAAGCGCCGCTGCGGGGCCGAACTCCTCTGGAAACCGGTCATCAGATGCTTGTGAGGCATATATCGTACCGACTGCGCGCTGCGACGCGATGCGCTGCCGGCGGGGCGTCCCTCGGGAATTCCGGGGCACCTCTCTTCCAGTGGGGCCGTATTGTAACCGAACCGCAAACTCGCGCCGCAAGCGGGAAATCCCTGCTGCCACCCGCCTGTCGCCAGGCCGTTTGCGCACCGGTCGATATCCAGAAAATATAACGCGCCAATCGTGAAAAAGCGATGGTCGGGTACGTTATTTGACGCACAGAACCGGAAGGAATGCTTTGCGCCGGCCGCAAACCTGGCGCCGGCGCTGCGTCGCAGTGCAAACTCCAGACGAAAACGCCCGGCAGCGAGCCGGGCGTATCGGGAAAAGCGGGGGAGCCGCTCAGGCGAGGCAGGCGTCGAGCCCGTCGGTGATGAGGTCCTGCGGCAGTTCGATGCCGATGAACACCATCTTGCTGCCCTTCTTCTCGATCGGCAGCCACTTGGCGGCCAGGTCGCTGCCCATCATCTGGTGCACGCCCTGGAACACCACCTTGCGGTCCACGCCCTTCATGTAGAGCACGCCCTTGTAGCGCAACAGGCGCTCGCCGTAGATCTGCAGGATGCCGCCGAGGAAGTCTTCGAGGCGGTTCGGATCGAACGGACGGTCGCTGCGGTAGACGAACGACTTGATCTTGTCGTCGTGGTGTGCGTGATGGTGGTGGGCGTGATCGTGGCCTTCGTGGTCGCACTGGCCGTGATCGTGGTCGCAATCAGCGTGGTCATGGTCATGCGCGTGGTCATGGTCATGATCGTGATGCGCATGAGCGTGATCGTCTTCGGCGAGGAAATCGGGGTCGATTTCGAGCTTCGCGTTCAGGTTGAAGCCGCGCAGGTCGAACACTTCCTTGATGTCGGCCTCGCCGAAATTGACCTGGCGGATCTGCGCCTTCGGATTCATGTGCAGCACGCGATGGCGCAGATCGGCGAGTTCATTCTCGTCGACGAGGTCGGCCTTCGTGATGAAGAGGCGGTCGGCGAAACCGACCTGGCGCTGCACCACTTCGTGCTCGTCGAGCTGATGGTTGCCGTGCTTGGCGTCCACGAGCGTGATGATCGCGTCGAGCAGGAATTCGTCGGCGATCTCGTTATCCATGAAGAACGTCTGCGCGACCGGGCCCGGATTGGCGAGGCCGGTGGTTTCGATCACCACGCGGTCGAAGTCCAGCTTGCCGTCGCGCCTTTGCTGCGCGAGATCGCCGAGCACGCGCGCGAGGTCGCCGCGAATCGTGCAGCAGATGCAGCCGTTGCTCATCTGGATGATCTGCTCGGTGCTGTCCTGCACGAGGATTTCGTTGTCGATGTTCTCTTCGCCGAACTCGTTCTCGATCACGGCGATCTTCATGCCGTGCTTCTCGTTCAGGATGCGCTTGAGCAGCGTGGTTTTACCGCTGCCGAGAAAGCCGGTCAGGATGGTGACGGGAATCATGCTGGTTGCCATGCTGTCTGCCTGGTAGGTGTTCGAGGGGTACGTTCAGGCGCGCCGCTTCGTGCTGTCGCTGCCTTCGAGTGTTACAACATAACTTCCTATTGAAACATATCTGCGCCGCGCCCGCATGCGGCGGCCGGGCGTGAGACCCAATCGGGGCGCGAACAGGCGGCCCGAAAGGCGTTCCGGCGCGGCGCCGAAAAGCCTCAAGTAAGGCCGTCTCAGGCGATTTGCAACAGCAGGCCTTTCAGATATTCGCCTTCCGGAAATGCCGTGAGCAGCGGATGATCCACACCGGCGCCAAGGCGCTTGAGGATACGCGCGTCCACCCTGGCGTCGGCGGCGGCGCCCGCCACGATCTTCTGGAACAGCGCCGAATCGATCGCACCCGAGCACGAGTACGTGAACAGCAGACCGCCCGGACGCAGCAGCTTGAAACCCGTGAGGTTGATGTCCTTGTAGGCGCGCGCGGCGCGGTCCACGTGTTCGCGCGAGGCCGCGAACTTCGGCGGATCGAGCACCACGAGATCGAAGCGCTCGCCATCGTCGTAGAGGCGGCGCAGCGTCTTGAAGGCATCGGCGTCGAGCCAGGCGGCGAGCGCGGCGTCGAAGCCGTTCGCCTCGACGTTTTTCTGCGCGGTGGCGAGTGCTTCGCCCGAGGAATCGATCGACACGACCCGTTTCGCACCGCCCTTCATGGCCGCGAGCGAGAAGCCGCCGGTGTAGCAGAAGCAGTTGAGCACCTCGCGCTCGCGCGCGTACGTCTGCACGAGCGCGCGGTTGTCGCGCTGATCCACGTAGAAGCCGGTCTTGTGCCCGTTGCGCACGTCCACGTGATAGCGCACGCCGTTCTCGCTCGTGATGATCGTGGCCGGCGGTTCGTCGCCTGCGAGCAGGCCGGTGATCTGTTCGAGCCCTTCCTTTTCGCGGATCGACACGTCCGAGCGCTCGTAGACGTTCGGGCAGCCCGTGGCCGACGTGAGCGCGGCGACGATCGCCTCCTTCCACGCCTCGACGCCCGCCGCCATGAACTGGCACACGAGCTGGCCGCGGCCGCTTTGTGCAACATCAACGCCGTCTTCGATGTAGTAGTCGACGATCAGACCAGGCAGGCCGTCGGCCTCGCCGAAGATCAGGCGCACCGCGCCCGTGCCGCTCACCATCGCGCGGCGGTCGGCCACGGCGCGCTGCACGCGTCGCTTGAAGAACGCGTGGTCGATGGGCTCGTTTTCGTCGAAGCTCCACACGCGTGCGCGAATCTGCGAATGCGGGCTGTAGGCGGCGCGCCCGAGGAAGCGGCCGTCGGCCGAGCGCACGATCACGGTCGCGCCTGGCGCGGGCTTGCCTTCCACGCGGTCGATCGCGTTCGCGTAGACCCACGGATGGCGGCGCAGCAGGGATTTTTCTTTGGACGGCTTGAGGGTGACGATATTCATGATGGCTTCGATGCTGGGTAACGGCACTCGTGTCGCGCAGCGTTGCGCGAGCGCCGTGGCGTATCAATCGCGCTTCTTGGCGCGCGGATGCGCGGTGTCGTAGACCTTCGCGAGATGCTGAAAGTCGAGCGACGTGTAGACCTGCGTGGCCGAGATGCTCGCGTGGCCGAGCAGTTCCTGCACGGCGCGCAGGTCGCCGCTCGACTGCAGCAGGTGGGTGGCGAACGAGTGCCGCAGCACGTGCGGGTGCACGTTCGCGGGAATGCCCGCCGCGATGGCGGCGCGCTTCACGCGCTCGCGCACCACGCCGGGCGCCATGCGGTTGCCGCGCACGGAGAGAAAAAGCGGGGCGTCGTCGTGCTTCACGAAGGCACTGCGGGCGGCGAGCCAGGCGTCGAGCGCGTCGAGCGCCTTGCGCCCGACCGGCACCATGCGGTGACGGTTGCCCTTGCCCAGCACCTCGACTTCGGCGGCGTCGCGCTTGAGCCAGCCCGCCGATTCGTAGCCGTCACGCTTGACGTAACGCACGTCGAGTCCCACGAGTTCGGCGAGCCGCAGTCCCGACGAGTAGAACAGCTCGAGCATCGCGCGGTCGCGCAGCGCTTCCGGGCCGCCTTCTTCCGAGCCGGCGATGGCGGGCGCTTCCATGAGATGCGCGGCGTCGTCGACGGAAAGCGCCTTCGGCAGCGTTTTGGCGCGCTTGGGCGCACGCACGGCGGCCACGGGATTCGCGTCCATTTCGATGCGCCCCGCGAGCCAGCGATAGAAGGCACGCCAGGCCGACAGCCGGTGCGCGATCGAGCGCGCCGAGAGGCCGCCCGCGTGCGCGCGGGCCACCGCGCCGCGCACTTGCGCGGGGGTAACCGTTTCGAGCGGCTTGCCGTTGGCGAGCTTCTTCAGCTCGTCGAGTTCATGCGTGTAGCCGCGCAGCGTGTGCTCCGAGAGCCGCCGCTCGTGTTCGAGCATCGCGAGATAGGCGGCGATCGGATCGGTTGGGTTCACGTTGGGCGGTTTCGGTGTGCGTCAGTGCGGCAGCAGGCGCGAGAGCGCCGCGCTCGCCAGTGCACCGATCTGCGTGAGAAAGTCGGTGGCCATGCCTTCGTGGAAGCGGCGCGGGTCGGTCGAGCCCATCACCAGCAGGCCGAAAGCTTCACCCCCTGGCGCGTCGTTCGAGGCCACAGCGGGGGCGCGCAGCGCGATGATCGCGACCGATTCGGCGGCGCCGTCGCTCGAGTCGAGCCATTGCGCGGCCTCGAAGCCGGTGTTCGCGCCGCAATACGGCGTGTCGAGACTGTTCGCGAAGATACGCACTTCCTCGCCGGTATGGCGCGCGAAATCGGCCTGGCTGTAGGACTCGGCGACGTCCCAGACGCGCAGCGCGGCTTGCGGCATGTCGAAAACGTCGCGCAGGTTCTGCGTGATCGAGCGCGGCAGCGCGTACGGGTCGCGCTCGGCGATCATGCGCGTGGTCCAGCGGTTGAACTTCGCGGCGATCGAATCGTTCTCGTGGCCATAGCGCAGCAGCTCAGAAAGACGCCGCTCGAGATGCTTGTTCTTCTCGCGCAGCATTTCCATCTGGCGCTCCTGCAGCGAGACGGCAGCCTTGCCGTGCGGATTGCCTAGCTTGATCGTCGCGAGCAGTTCGGCGTGCTCAACGAAAAAATCGGGGTGGGCGAGCAGATAGTCGGCAACTTCGCGATCGTTCATGTTGTGGACGCGTTGTAGTTGTGAGGCGCGCACGGCGGCGCGCAGTCTGTCATGCGGTTGATTGTTTTCGAGTATTCGTGCGGCGCGACGTTCTCTCGTTGCGCGCGCCGTACGAGGCCGATGTTGCGTGTCAGTCGGCCAGCTCGATCTCGCCTTCGAACACCGTGGCGGCCGGCCCCGCCATGGTGAGCGCGGCGGATTCGTCGCGCGCGCCGTCCCAGGCGATGGTCAGCAGGCCGCCGTGGGTATGCACCTTCACGGGCGTGTCGAGCAGCCCGCGGCGAATGCCCGCCGCCACGGCCGCGCATGCGCCCGTGCCGCACGCGAGCGTTTCGCCCGCGCCGCGCTCGAATACGCGCAGCTTCACTTCGTGGCGCGAAACGATCTGCATGAAACCGGCATTCACCTTGTTCGGGAAGCGCGCATGCGTTTCGATGACCGCGCCTTCGGCTTTTACCGGGTACGCCTCGACGTCGTCGACGACCTGCACCGCGTGCGGATTGCCCATCGAGACGACCGATACCCAGCGCCGGGTGCCGTTCACGTCGAGCGGCCAGAGCGTGTCGTTGCCTTCGCGGCGGCCTTCCAGGCCGTTCGCGTTGAACGGCACGAGCGCCGGCTCGAACTCCGGGCGGTCCATGTCGACGACGACTTCACCGTTTTCCTGCACGACGAGCGTGATCGTGCCCTTCTGCACCTGCACGCGCACGCGATTCGAATTGGTGAGCTTGCGGTCGCGCACGAATTTCACGAAGCAGCGCGCGCCGTTGCCGCAGTGCTCCACCTCGCCGCCGTCGCAATTGAAGATGCGATAGCGGAAGTCGACGCCTTCCACGGTCGGCTTCTCGACCAGCAGCAACTGGTCCGCGCCGATGCCGAAATGGCGATCGGCGAGCGCGCGCACACGCTCGGGCGTGAGCGCGAGGTCCTGGCTGTAGCCGTCGAGCACGACGAAGTCGTTGCCCGCGCCGTGCATCTTGGTGAATTTGAGTTTCATGCCGGTATTGTAAGCGAGGCCCGGGCGAAAACCCGGGCCCGGGTCGTGTGCGCAACGCTCAGTGATAGACGCTCGGCTCGCCTGGCGGGCGCGTCTTGAAGCGCTTGTGGACCCAGTAGTACTGCTCGGGAATGTGCGGAATCTGTTCTTCGAGGAAGGCGTTCATGCGGCGCGCGTCGAGATCGTCGTCGCCGGTTGGATAATTTTCCCAAGGTTTGAACACTTTCAGCCGATAACCCTTGTAATTGGGCAACACCTCGCCGATGAACGGTACCACCTGCGCATGACCGACCTTCGCCAGACGTCCCACCGCAGTCAGCGTGCACGCCGGCACGCCGAAGAAGGGCACGAACGTGGAATTGCGCATGCCGTAGTCCATGTCGGCGCCGAGCATCACGGGCTTCTTGTCGCGCAGCCAGCGCAGCACGGCGCGCGCGCTGTCCGCGCGGCTCACCATTTCCGCGCCGAAACGGCTGCGTCCCGCCTTGGCCGCGGCTTCGAATTCCGGGTTCGAGAACGGCTGGTAGAGCGAGCCGCACGGCCGGTGCAGCGAGTAGTTCAGAAACATGGAGCCCGCCTCGATGCCCACGAAATGCAGGCCGAGAAAGAGCGTCGGCGGCAGGTGCGGATCGGTGAGATCGATCTCGCTGTCGAGTTCGACGATCTTTTCGAGCTTCTTCGCCGAGGCGAACCATTGCACGCTGCGCTCCATGTAGCTGCGAATGGCGTGGCGAAAGTGCAGCCCCGCCACTTCCTCGCGCTTTTCGTCGCTCCATTCGGGGAAGCACAGCCGCAGATTCGTATGAACGACGCGCTTGCGCCGGCTCGGGATCTTGTAGAGCAGCCAGCCGAGGCCGTCGCCCAGACGCGCGACGAAGCCATAGGGCAGGATCGCGAACAGCTTGAGCAGGCCGATGGCGAAACGGGAGCCGAGTTTGCCTATCATGCGGCAACTCCGCTGCAGGGCTTGCGAACTGTGAAGGGGGCGATGAGCGGCACGCGGGAGAGACTCTGCGACAATTTAAGGAAGTCGCTATAATAAGGGCTTCGCCGAGTTAATAGACAACTTGCGGGGCGAAGCCGGTGGGCTGTGAACTGCGCGTAATCGAACGCGAATCATGGCAACCGGGCAGCAATTCCGCTAAAGCGTCGCCGCTTCAAAGCTCCCGAAGCTGGCTACGTGAACTCAACCGTCACCAGCTACAAGGAGCTAGACACGTGGCAAACGACTATTTCTTCACCTCCGAATCCGTCTCCGAAGGCCATCCGGACAAGGTCGCCGACCAGATCTCGGACGCGATCCTCGACGCCATCCTCACGCAAGACAAGTACTCGCGCGTTGCAGCGGAAACGCTGTGCAACACGGGTCTCGTCGTGCTGGCCGGTGAAATCACCACGACGGCCAACGTCGACTACATCCAGGTCGCGCGCGACACCATCAAGCGCATCGGCTACGACAACACCGACTACGGCATCGACTACCGCGGCTGCGCGGTGCTCGTCGCTTACGACAAGCAGTCGCCGGACATCGCCCAGGGCGTGGACCGCGCGCACGACAACAACCTCGACCAGGGCGCCGGCGACCAGGGCCTGATGTTCGGCTATGCGTGCGACGAAACGCCCGAGCTGATGCCGCTGCCGATCCACCTGTCGCACCGTCTGGTCGAGCGCCAGTCGAACCTGCGCCGCGACGGCCGTCTGCCGTGGCTGCGTCCGGATGCGAAGTCGCAGGTCACGATTCGCTACGTCGACGGCCGGCCGCACGCCATCGACACCGTCGTGCTCTCCACCCAGCACTCGCCGGACATCGACCTCGGCACGCTGCGCGAAGCCGTGATCGAGGAAGTCATCAAGCCGGTGCTGCCGGCCGAGTTGATCAAGGGCGACATCAAGTTCCTCGTGAACCCGACCGGTCGCTTCGTGATCGGCGGCCCGCAGGGCGATTGCGGTCTCACGGGCCGCAAGATCATCGTCGATACGTACGGCGGCGCAGCCCCGCACGGCGGCGGTGCGTTCTCGGGCAAGGATCCGTCGAAGGTGGACCGCTCGGCAGCCTACGCCGGCCGTTATGTCGCGAAGAACATCGTGGCCGCCGGCCTCGCGTCGCGCTGCCTGATTCAGGTGTCGTACGCCATCGGCGTGGCCGAGCCGACCTCGGTCATGGTCAACACGTTCGGCACCGGCAAGGTTTCGGACGCGACGATCACGAAGCTCGTGCGCGAACACTTCGACCTGCGTCCGAAGGGCATCATCCAGATGCTCGACCTGCTGCGCCCGATCTACGAAAAGACCGCCGCTTATGGCCACTTCGGCCGTGAAGAGCCGGAATTCTCGTGGGAAGCGACCGACAAGGCGCTGACTCTGGCCGAAGCCGCCGGCACGGAGCCGGTGAGCGCAGCCGTCGCGTAAGCGTTCGCATAAGCCGGCCTCGCGCCGGCTCAAGTGAAGCAAGCGAAGAAAAACCCCGCAGGGCGCAAGCCCGTGCGGGGTTTTTTGTTTTCTGCGGATCGCGCGGCGTGGGTCGCGCGCGGGTCTCAGCGCATCGCGAAGCCGAACCAGCCCGCACTGCTCGCGGCCATCCGGCGCGGCTTGCGCGTGCTGCGCGCCACATGAACCGTGGAAGGCGCGGCGAGCGTGCGCAGCGGTGCATTCGGACGATACAGCAGCGTGCGCAGCGAGAAGTGACGCGAGCCCGAGCGCATGCGCAGCACGGCGAAGAACGAGTGGAACCAGCTGCGCATGCCGTCGACGGGCTTCGCTTCGCGCACTTGTTGCGTGAGCGCGCGGGTGCGGGCGGCGTGGTGTCGCAGTGCGCGCACGAGGTGACGGCGGGCTGGGCGTGCCGCTTTCAGGGCAGTGTGGGCGGCGTGGGTCATGCGTTGAGTATCGAAGAGGGTATGCATGGCGGTTGAGCAATCGGGTTCGAGGTGCGCCTTGCGCGACGCTTTGCATCGAGCAGCAAACGTGCCTGTCTTTCAGGGCGTCACGATGTCGGTGGACGGGAGACGGGCCGCATGGCGCGGCGTAGGACGCGACGCGACGGATTCTTCTGTTGGAGCACCTTGTGTGGCAAGGCGTTCACGGCGATCCGTCCGTGCGATGAGAATTCGGCGAAGTCGAACAACATCGCGACAGGCTACACGCGAATCGTGACCGCAAAAAGTCGGTTAATACCCGGCCCTGCGCGTCTTTGATGCACACGATCCCGCCCTTTGTCTTCATCGCGGTGCGCGTGCGCCATTCGCGTGCGGCTCGATCCGAGGCGCGCATGGAGCCACTTCGTGTGAGCGCGTGGTCCTTCCCGCCGTGCCGGCACGCTTTACAATCGATGAGTCGGCGCGCGCCGACGCCTCAGCCTTATCGTTTGACGAAGCGACGAACGCAGGCTGCGGCCCTTGCTCGCATCGAGATCGCATAACGGAAGTCCCATGTCAGTCCATTCAAAGAAAGAACAGGTGCAGGCGCTGCGCGAGCGCGGCTTCGTGGTCGTGCCAGGGCTCGTTTCGCCCGAGCGCTGCGAGGCGATCAAGCGGGTTGCGCAGGAGCAGTTGCAGGCGGCTGCGGCGCCGCTCGAATTCGAAGCCGATTTGCGCTACCCCGGCGCGCCCGAATCGAAGGCCGCTCCCGGCGGCCACACGGTGCGGCGCCTGCTCGACGCCTACTCGCGCCACGCGCTGTATCGCGAGTGGGCCACGTCGCCGGAAATCGCGGGATGGATGGAGCTGTATTTCGGCGAGGAGCCGGTCCTCTCGCGTGCGCATCACAACTGCATGATGACGAAGCACCCGCACTACGGCAGCCTGACGGGCTGGCACCGCGACGTGCGCTACTGGTCGTTCGAGCGCGACGACCTCGTGTCGGTCTGGCTCGCGCTCGGGCCGGAGAAGATGGAAAACGGCGGTCTATGGTTCGTGCCGGGCTCGCATGACGCGCCGTTCACCTCGGACAGGTTCGACGCCGCGAAATTCTTCCGCGCCGACCTGCCCGAGAACAAGGCGTGGATCGATCGCGCCATCGCCCCGACGCTCGCCGCCGGCGATGTGGTCTTCTTCCACTGCAACACGCTGCATTCGGCGGGGCAGAACCAGAGCGATCAGGTGAAGTTTTCGCTCGTGTACACCTATCACGGCGCGAGCAACGTGCCGCTGCCGGGCACGCGCTCGGCGTCGAAGCCCGAGGTGAGGTTCTGAGGCGACGCAGTCGTGCTCTTCGTTAGCGCCGACGCCCCGACATCGCAAGCCCGGTGATGCCCGCGAGCGTCGCGGCGATGCCGCCCCCAATCAGGAGGATCGTGCGATTGGTGGGCGCGCCGGTAAAGAGGCGCGACATGTCGTTCGCGAACGAATGGAGCGACTGGCCGCCGAAGTACAACAGGACGACGCCACAGGCGATGAGCGCGATCGAAATCGCTTTGGCCATGAACAACCTCTCGCAAAGGATGGACGCCGCAGTGTAGGCGAGCGGCCGCGGCGCGTCCAGGGTGCGGTTTTTTCACCGGCCTGACACGCGCTCTCCATCGCCTTTCCCGCATAGTGGGCATCTGCACGGCTTGGGCGGATTGGCTAACATAGCTGCCTCACGCGAGCGTCGCGCCCACGGCACGTCGCGCCCATCCCTTCGCTCACTTCCCGTTTTCGCCGAGGATTCAGATCATGGCTTACGAAGCAGCCTCAGAACGCTATTCGGACATGCAGTACCGCTTTTGCGGCAAGTCGGGGCTCAAGCTGCCCGCGCTGTCGCTCGGTCTGTGGCACAACTTCGGCGACACCACGCCGATCTCGACCCAGCGCGACATCCTGCGCACCGCGTTCGATCTCGGCATCACGCACTTCGACCTCGCGAACAACTACGGGCCGCCGTACGGCAGTGCCGAAACCAACTTCGGCCGCATTTTCAAGGACGATTTCCGTCCTTACCGGGACGAACTGCTGATCTCGTCGAAGGCGGGTTGGGACATGTGGCCGGGCCCGTACGGCCAGGGCGGCGGCTCGCGCAAGTACGTGCTCGCGAGCCTCGATCAGAGCCTGCAGCGCATGGGCCTCGACTACGTCGACATCTTCTATTCGCACCGCTTCGACGTGGAAACGCCGCTCGAAGAGACGGCGGGCGCGCTGGCCACGGCCGTGCAGCAGGGCAAGGCGCTCTATGTCGGCATCTCGTCGTATTCGCCCGCGAAGACGCGCGAAATGGCGCGACTGCTCGCCGAATACAAGGTGCCGCTGCTCATTCACCAGCCGTCGTACAACATGCTCAACCGCTGGGTCGAGGAAGAACTGCTCGACACGCTCGAGGACCTGGGAACGGGCAGCATCGCGTTCACGCCGCTCGCGCAGGGCGTGCTCACGAACAAGTACCTGAACGGTGTGCCCGAAGACGCGCGCGTGAACCGTCCGGGCGGCGGCTCGCTCAAGAGCGAGCACCTGAGCGAGCAGAACATCGAGCACGTGCGCAAGCTCAACGACCTCGCGCTGCGCCGCGGCCAGAGCCTCGCGCAGATGGCGATCGCCTGGACGCTGCGCGGCGGCCGCGTGACCTCGGCGCTGATCGGCGCGAGCCGCGCGGAGCAGGTGCGCGAGAACGTCGCGGCGTTGAAGAACCTCGAGTTCTCGAAGGAAGAACTCGCGGAGATCGACCGCTATGCGACCGAAGGCGGCGTGAACCTGTGGGAGAAGCCGTCGACCGATCAGCCCATCTGAGCGGCACGCTTCTGCCTGCTTGCCGGCGCAAGGAACCGCCTCCTCGCGAGGCGGTTTTTTATGCGCGAACGATAGGCCTTACATCGGCCGTGGCCGCGCGGCGCGCCGTTCTTCGCTTTGTCATGTGGCCCTGCTAACGTCGCGGCAGCCTTTGCCGCGAGGAATCACCATGGAGTTCTCGAGCGCCGAAACTGAAGCGCTTTCCCCGTCCGCCACCCGCGCTGAACCCGCCAGGCGGCCAACCCACTCGCCCCAGCCCGCAACGGCGGCTCGCACCAACGCCGCGCTGATCGCATTCGCGTTCACCGCGCTCTGCTACGAACTCGTCGGATTGCCGCTCTTGCTGGACGCAACGGGCGGCCCGACGCTCGCCTTGCTGGCGACGCTCGCCCCCGTCGTGCTCGCCACGCCGATCCACTGGGGCCTCATTCACGAAGCTATCCACGGACAGCTGGCGCGCGACCGGCGCGTGAACGAATGGCTCGCCCGCGCGCTCGCGATCGGTCTGGCGATGCCGTTCGACGCCGTGCGTTTCGGACACCTGATGCATCATCGCTTCACGCGCGAGCCGTTCGACCGGCCCGATGTGCACGACACGCACGGCGCGAGCGGCCCGCGCTGGCGTCGTCGCGTGGCGTACTACGGGCGGCTGATGGGCGGCCTCTACCTCGCCGAATTGCTGCTGCCGCTCTTGGCGTTCATGCCGGGGCGGCTCGCGCGCGCGATCATCGAGCGCGGCGTGGGCGCGCATGGCCGCGAAGGCGTGCAGGTGCAGCGGCTCTTCGCGAACCACGCCACCGATCCCGTGAGGCGCGGCCGTGCGCGGCGCGACTGGCTTGCGTCGCTCGCCCTCTATGCGGCTTCGTTCGCGCTCTACGGCAAGGCCTGGCCCGTGCTGCTCGCGGTGATGTATCTGCGCGGACTGTGGCTCTCGCTCGCCGACAACCTGCCGCACTACGGCGTCGCGCTCGACGAACCGGGTCGCGCGCGGGATTTTCGCGTGCCGCGTGCGCTGGGCGTGCTGCTGATGAATCACCATCTGCATCGCCAGCATCATCTGCGTCCGACGCTGCCGTGGACGGCGCTGCCCGCGCTAGCACACGCCGAAGAGGCCGCAGGCGCGTCTGCGCGAACGGGCTATCTGGCCGCTGCGTTGCGTCAGTTCAAGGGCTTGCAGCCGGGGGGCGATCCCGGCTGAGGAGGGGGCAAGCGAATGCCGCGCGTGCGCGCAAGCCGCGGCGCTTCGAGCCGCGAGGATTCCGCTTCGTCGGTTCGCGCGTCTGCGCATCGCGAGCCGCCGTGCGTAGGGAGCGTACGGCAGACGTCCGCTACATCAGCGCCGGCAGTGTCTCGACGAGTGCAACGGCCGCGAGTACGCCGATCAGCGCGCCGATCACGCGCAGCGTGTTGTGTCTGAATTCCGTTGCGCACGGCACTGCGCCAAGAAAGAGCGCGCCAGCGAGGGCCATCGGGATGATCATCACGAAATCGCCGATCGTGAAATAACCTTCCATGCTTGTCTCCTGTCGATCCGGAGTGAGTGCTTCAGCACTGACTCCGGTCCCATGCAGGGGTTGCGTATCGTATGGGCGACGAAGGCTCGCAGTGGTTGTCGTTCTCGTCGCCATGCCGATGGCATGGCGCTGCGGCCCCGGGCCTGAAATCGAGTATAGGTGAGGCCGGCGAGCGCGGCGGCACGCGTGAGCGCCGCGAGGCTTTCCGTGAATCTCCTGTCGCGCCGCAAAAGCCCGCCAGAGGCGGAGTTCCGCTGCGGTGCGATGCGCGCGGCGCGCAAATCGCCAGTCGTCTGAATATTACGGACGCCTTTCGATTGCGGTGGCCCGCGGCACACAGAGGCGCGGGTGCGAACGTTGCATGCCGCGCGGGCTCAGGCCGCTCCGGCGCGCTCGCGCGCGCGCAAGGTGAGCGCGAGTGCTAGGCCCACGACCAGCAGCACGATCACGAGGCCGGCCACGCCGCCCCAGCCTGCACCGGCCCAGAAGTGTCCGCCGATCGAACCCATCACGCTCGACCCGAGGTAGTAGGCGAGCAGGTAAAGCGCAGCCGCCTGGCCCTTCGCTTCGCGCGCGAGGCGCCCAACCCAGCCGCTTGCTACTGCGTGCCCCGCGAAGAAGCCGATGGTCAGGCAGGCGATGCCCGCGGCAATCGCCGTGAGCGGCGCGAACAGCGTGAGCACGACGCCCGTGAGCATCAGCGCGAGACTGGCGATCAGCACGCGGCCGCGCCCGAACGTGTCGGCCATGCGGCCCGACCACGGCGAGGCGACCACGCCCGTCAGGTAGACGAGGAAGATCGCGCCGATGGCCGCCTGGCTCATGTGATAAGGCGCCGCGATCAACCGGTAGCCGATGTAGTTGTAGACCGTGACGAAGCTGCCCATCAGCACGAAGCCCATCACGAACAGCATGGGCAGACCCGGCCGCGCGAAATGGCGCAGCAGCGCCGCGCGGTGATGCACGAAACCGAGGCCGCTCTTCGGCGCGAAGTGGCGCGAGGGCGGCAGCAGCGAGCGGAACGCGAACATGGAGGCGAGCCCGAGCACGCCAATCACGGCCACGGCCGCACGCCAGCCGAACAGATCGGTGACGATGCCCGTGATCACGCGCCCCGCCATGCCGCCGATAGCCGTGCCGCCGACGTAGAGGCCCATCGAGAGACCGAGACCGTCCGGGTGCATTTCCTCGGCGAGCCAGGCCATGGCCACCGCGGGCACGCCGCCGAGCGCGATGCCCAGCAGCGTGCGCAGCACGAGCAGCTCATGCCAGTGCGGCACGAAGGCGGTGGCGAGCGTGAGCAGCGACGAGGCGCACAGCGATGCGGTCATCATGCCGCGCCGGCTCCAGCCTTCGGAGACGAAGCCCGCGACGAAGATCGCAACGGAAAGCGCGGCCGTGGTGAACGAGAGCGAGAGGCTGCTCTGCGCGGGGCTCACGCCGAAGGTCTGGGAGAACGCGGGCAGGAGCGGCTGCACGCAGTAGAGAAGCGAAAAGGTGGCGTAGCCGGCGAACAGCAGCGCGAGGCTTGCGCGCCAGAATGCGGGGGTGCCGCGTTCGATGTACGGAACGGCGGAGGGCGCGGAAGTGCGCGGGGCGCCCGGTGATGCAGTCACGACAGGATCTCCAGCAATATGGCAAAGGCGCAACGATACGCCTGTTGGGCAAATGGCGTTGTCGAGCGCCGCAGGCCGGGTGCCTGGCGTGACCGCGCGGCCGTTTAGCCCGGAGCGCGCGAGGCGCCTGGCTGCGCGCTGCGAGCGGCGGCCGGCGCAGCGCCTTGCGGCCCGCTGGCGGGCTGCGCTTTGTGCGCGTCGTCCGGGTGGACCAGCGCCGCGTCGCTCGGCAAGTCCGCCGCGTTCCAGCCGCCGCCGAGCGCCTTCACGAGCGCGACGCTCGCCGCCATGCGCCGGCGCGAGATCGCCACGGCCTGGCGTTCGTTGGTGAGCGCCGTGGTTTGCGCGACCACCACGTCGAGATAGGTGATCGCACCGCCCAGATAGCGATTGTTGATGGTGACGAGCGTGCGCTGCGCGGCATCCACCGCGCGGTCCTGGGCGTTCGCCTCCTGCTCCAGCACGCGCAGCGACGCGAGGTTGTCCTCGACCTCGCCGAAGGCGTCGAGCACTGTCTGGCGATATTGCGCGACGTTCTCGTCGTACTGCGCGCGCGCTTCGTTGCGCACCGCCTCGCGCCCGCCGAAGTCGATCAGCGTGCCCGCGAGCGTCGGCCCGAGCGACCAGAAGCGCGCGGGCGCGACGAGCCACTGGCTGAAGTTGGTCGCCTCCAGGCCGCCCGTGACCGCGAGCATGAGGTTCGGGAAGAACGCCGCCGTCGCCACGCCCACCTGCGCGTTCGCGGCGGCCACACGGCGCTCTGCGGCCGCGATGTCGGGGCGCCGTTCGAGCAGCGTCGACGGCACGCCCGGCGGGCTCGCGATCGCGCGCACCGCGTAGGCTTCCTTCGGCGCGGCAGCGAGTGTGAACGTGGAAGGCGACTGTCCGATCAGGATGGCGATGGCGTGCTCGAGCTGAGCGCGCTGCACGCCGAGATCGATCGCCTGTGCCTCGGTGGTCTGCAGCTGCGTTTGCGCCTGGCCCACGTCGGCGTCGGTGGCGATGCCGCCCGCGTAGCGGTTCTGCGTGAGTTCGAGCGATTCGCGGTAGGCCTTGATCGTGTCGTCGAGCAATTGCCGTTCGCGGTCGATGCCGCGCAGCTCGAAGTAGTCGGTCGCGAGTTCGGCCTGCATGGAGAGCAGCACGGCCTGCATGTCGGCGGCGCTCGCCTGTGCGTTCGCCTTGGCGGCCTCGACGTTGCGCGCGACGCGGCCCCAGATATCGGGCTCCCATGTGGCGTCGATGCCCACGGAGTAGTCGTTGATCGTTTGACCGGCCTTCGACGTGTACAGGAGATTCTGCGAGGTGCGGTAGCGCGAGAAGTCGCCGCTCGCCGTCACGAGCGGAAAAAAGCTCGAGCGCTGCTGCGCGACGTTCGCGCGCGCCGCGCGAAAGTGCGCCTGCGCGGCCTGCACGTTCTGGTTCGCGCCTTCGACCTGGGCTTCGAGCGCGTCGAGCGTGGCGTCCTCGTAGATTGTCCACCACGCGCCGCGCGAGGCGCTATCGGCGGGCTGCGCAATCGTCCAGCCCGTGCCTTCGAGTTCCTTGAACGTCGCGGCCACGGGCATGGTGGGGCGCACGTAGTCGGGGCCCCCCTTGCAGCCGCCGAGCGCCGCAAGCATGGCCAACGCGCACAGTCGAATCCGCGCGTGCTTCATCATTCGCCCTGCGCCTGCGCGCTGTTGCCCGTGTTCCTGCCCGCGCCACTCGCACCGCTCGCGCCATGCGCCGCATCGGCCTCGTGCTCGCCGTGCGGCTGCACGATGCGCACCGGCGTGCCGTCGACGATCGCGTCCTGCGGATTGACGATCACGCGCTCGTCGCCCGTGAGTCCCGACGCCACCGCCACGCGCGTGCCGAAGTCGGTGCCGAGCGTCACATTCACGAGCTTCACGCGATTTTGCGCATCGACAGTCGCCACCTTCACGCCGTCGGGGCGGAACAGGAAGGCGTTGCCGGGCAGCGTGATCGGCGTGGCCGAACCGTCGAGCGCGAAGTGGACCTGCGCGTAGGCGCCGGGCAACAGTTCGCCGCTGCGGTTGTCCACATCGACTTCGACCAGCATCGTGCGCTGCTGCGCATCGACGGCACCCGCCGTGCGCGCGACGATGCCGGGAAAGTGCTTGCCCTGCTCTTCGTTGAGCGTGAGATACGCATGCTGCTGCACGCGGATCTGCTGCGCGTAAGCCTGCGGCACGTTCGCGTACACGCGCAGACGGTCGGCCTGCGCAAGATGGAACAGCTCCTTTTGCGAGGTGCCGCCGTTGCCCGCGTCGATGAGTGCGCCCACGTCCACGTTGCGCGCCGTGACGATGCCGTCGAAGGGCGCCGTCACGCGTTCGTACGACTGCAGCTGCGAGAGCCGTGAGACGTTGAAGCGCGCGGAGTCGAGCGTGGCCTTTTTCGCGAGCATGTCGCCGACTTTTTCATCGGTGTCCTGTTTTGCCACCGAGCGCGTTTGCAGCATCTGCGTCCAGCGGTCGGCCGTGGTTTTCGCGAGCGCGTAGTTCGCTTCGGCGTTGGCGAGATCGGCGCGCGCGGCGCGCAACTGGTCGTCCACTTCGGGCGCGTCGATTTCGGCGAGCAACTGGCCCGCCTTCACGTGCGCGCCGATGTCGAAGTACCACTTGCGCAGATAGCCGCTCGTGCGCGCGTAGATCGGCGTGTCGAGAAACGCCTGCACGTTGCCGGGCAGCACGAGGTCGAGCGCGCGCGTCGAGCGCTGCGGCGTGACGACCTGCACGGTCAGCGTACTCGCGCTCTTTGCCTCGCGTTCGAGCGCCGCATGCGCGCTATGGCGCGACCAGATGCCCTGCGCCGCGAGGCCGAGCACGATGAGCGCGGCGAGCACAAGGGGCCAGCGCCGCGATCGATGACGCGACGGCTCTTGCGGCGAAGGCGTTTGCGAATGATTCGTCATGACAGGGTATTCATGATTTGGGCACCACGTTTTCACTGGCGCGCTGGCGGCGCTCGCCGAGCTTGCGGTAGATGAGCGAGAACACCACGGGGACGAAGATCAGCGTGGCGAGCGTGCCCACCGCGAGGCCGCCGATCACGGCGCGCCCGAGCGGTGCGTTCTGCTCGCCGCCTTCGCCCAGGCCGATGGCCATCGGCACCATGCCGATCACCATGGCGAGCGCGGTCATGAGCACGGGGCGAAAGCGCGTGTAGCCCGCTTCGATCGCGGCGCGCGCCGCATCGCCGTGCAGGCGCAACTGCTCGCGCGCGAAGCTGATGACGAGAATGGAGTTCGCCGTGGCGATGCCGATACACATGATCGCGCCCGTGAGCGCGGGAATGGACAGCGTGGTGTGCGTGAGGAACAGCATCCAGACGATGCCCGCGAGCGCGCCCGGCAGCGCCGTAATGATGATGAACGGATCGAGCCACGACTGGAAGTTCACGACGATCAGCAGATACACGAGCACGATCGCGAAGACGAGCCCGCCGAACAGTCCGGAGAACGAATCGTTCATCGTCTGCACCTGGCCGCGCAGCTTGATGCTCGACGTCTTCGGCAGCTCGCCGCGCGTCTGGTCGACGATCTTCGCGATGTCGTCGGAAACGGCGCCCAGGTCGCGCCCGTCGGCGGTGCCGTAAATGTCGATAGTGGTCTGCGCGTTGTAGTGCGTGACCACCGCGTCGCCCGAGATGCGCTGCATGCTCGCGAGCGAGCCGAGTATGTTGCTGCGCCCGTTCGCGGTGAGTGGAATGTTGGCGAGCGATTGCAGCGAATCGATCGTGTATTGCGGGGCTTCGGTGACGACGTTGTAGCTCACGCCGTTGATCGGGTTGAGCCAGAACGTGGGGGTGGTCTGCTGGCTGCCCGAGAGTGTGATGAGCAGGTCGCTCGCCACGTCCTTCTGCGTGAAGCCCGCCTGCTGCGCGCGCGTGCGGTCCACGTCGATGAAGATGCGCGGCAGGTCCGCGGGCTGCTGGATGCGCGCGTCGACGAAACCGGGCACGCCGCGCAGCCGAGCGAGCAGCTTCGCCGCGAACGCGCGGTTGCCGGCCACGTCGCGCCCGACGATCTGCACATCGATGGGCGAGGGCATGCCGAAGTTCAGCGTCTGGCTCACGATATCGGCGGGCAGGAAGGCGAACTGCACGCCCGGAAACTCGTTGTTGAGCGTGTGCCGCAGGAGGCGCACGTAACCGGCGGTGGAGTGATGGTCCTCGTTCAGCGAGATCAGCACGTCCGCGTCGGACGTGCCGATGGTGCCCGTGTTGCTGTACGAGAGGTTGATGCCCGAGACCGGCAGGCCGATGTTGTCGATGATCGAATGCAGCTCACCCGGCGGAATCAGCGTGCGCACGCGCTTGTCGATACGGTCGACGAGCACGGCAGTTTCTTCCACACGCATGCCGGTTTTCGCGCGCACGTGCAGCGCGATGGTGCCCGCATCGACCTGCGGAAAGAAGTCGCGCCCGAGGAACGGCATGAGCAGCAACGACGCGCCACAGCAGGCGAGAAACGCCACCACGAACCACACGGGATGCTTCACGCGCGCCGTGAGAAACTCGCGATAGCGCTCGCGCAGCCCCTCGAAGCCGCGCTCGAACGCGAGGTGCACGCGCATGAACGGATTGCGCGTCGCGCCATGCGTGTGATGCAGGTCGGCGGCCTTGCGATGGTGGCGCATCAGGTACTTCGCGAGCGTGGGAACGAGCGTACGCGAGAAGAAGTACGACGCCAGCATCGCAAACACCACGGCTTCCGCGAGCGGAATGAAGAGGTAATGCGCCACGCCCGTGAGCAGGAACATCGGCACGAACACGATGCAGATGGAGAGCGTGGAGACGAGCGTGGGGATCGCGATCTGATGCGCGCCGTCGAGAATCGCCTGTTCCAGCGTCTTGCCTTGCTCCAGTTGCTGGCTGATGTTCTCGATCGCGACCGTTGCGTCGTCAACCAGAATGCCGACCGCGAGCGCGAGCCCGCCCAGCGTCATGATGTTGATGGTCTCGCCGAGCGCCGCGAGCACGATGACCGAGGTGATCATCGACAGCGGAATCGAGATCGCGATGATGAGCGTGGCGCGCCAGTTGCCGAGAAACAGCAGGATCATGAGCGCCGTGAGCGCGGCGGCGATGAGCGCTTCGCGCAGCACGCCCTGCACGGAGGCGCGCACGAACAGCGACTGGTCGGCGACCGGATCGATATTGAGCGACGGTGGCACGAGATTGCGCAGCGTCGGCATCATTTCCTTGATGCGATCGACGATCTCCAGCGTCGACGTGTTGCCGCTCTTGTTGATGGTGAGAAGTGAGGCGCGCTGTCCGTCCACGCGCACGATATTGGTTTGCGGCACATAGCCGTCGCGCACGTGCGCCACGTCGCGGATGTAGATCGTGCCGCTATCCGTGGTTTTCACGGGAATGTCGTTCAGGCCCGCTAAGCTCTCGGGGCTTGCATTCATCGTCACCGAATATTCGGTTGCGCCGATTTTGGCCGTTCCCGAAGGCAGGATGAGGTTTTGCGCGCTGATCGCGTTCACCACGTCCATGGGCGAGAGATTGTGCTGCTGCAGCGCGCGCTGGTTGATGTCGACCATGATCTGCCGCTGCTTGCCGCCATAGGGCAGCGGCGCGGAGGCGCCCGGCACGGTCGCGAGCTGCGTCTTCAGGAAGTTGTTGCCGTAGTCGAACAGCTCCTGCTCGGTCAGCTGCGGCGAAGACAGCGACAGGCGCAGGATCGGCACCGTCGAGGCGTTGTAGCGCAGGATGAACGGCGGCTGGATGCCGGGCGGCAGCGAGCGCAACTGCGCCTGTGACAGCGCCGTGACTTCGGCGAGCGCTTCCTGGATATTGGCATGCGGCTGGAAGAAGATCTTCACGACCGCAATGCCATTCAGCGACGTCGATTCGGTGTGCTCGATATCGTTCACCGCCACGGAAAGGCCGCGCTCGTAGTTGAGCACGATGCGCTTTTCCATCTCGTCGGCGGGCAGACCCGTGTAGGTCCAGATCACCGAGAGCACCGGAATGTCGATGTTCGGGAAGATGTCCGTGGGCGTGCGCAGGATCGTCAGCGGCCCGACAATCAAAAGCAGCAACGCGAGCACGACGAACGTGTACGGGCGCTTGAGCGCGAGTCGAACGATCCACATGGAACGGCGGGTTCCTTCGCTGGTGGCGGAGTCTGGCTCGCGCGGCTGGTCTGGCCGCGGTGGCGAGCGTTCAGGTTATCGGTATCGTGGCGGGCTGTTGTGGCGCGCGTGCGGTCTTTGCCTGTGCTGCGCCGGGCCTTTGTGGTGCACGGTTGGGACAGGACTATAGCGCCACTCACCTTGCATCAGCGTACTTTTTCAGGGACTGCCCTAGCAAGGTCGCGAAGAATGGGGTTTACCATCTGTTACAGTCAGGTTTTCGTAAGATGCGTGAGCGAAGCGGGGCGGGGCTGTGGCGGCACGAGGCGCCAAATGCATGCCGCCGTTGATACACCCCCCTATTTTTTCGCTTTGCTCGCGCGCTCAAACAGGCAACAATGGGGTTGCCAAGGGTCCGGCCGTGCTTAAGCGCGCGGCGAGAGCGGGTCGCCCGAGGCGGGTTTGGATGCGCGCGCAACTGATCGTGCGCATCGGTTTTTTTGTCAGCATGCCGACCGGACTTCCTTCGAGGGAGCCGGCGAAGGTAGCGAGGTAACGGGGAAACATCATGCAAATCGGTTCTATTGTCCGTTCCGTTCATATCGCGGTGCCACAGGGTGCGCGCGGCATCGTGATGCGCATTCTCGGCGACATGGCGATGGTGACGTGGTATGCCGGGGAGCCCGGCACGTCGGCGCAGCTCAATACCGAGCCCTTTTTTCTCGAAGATCTGATCGATACGGGCGAGCACGTCATGCCCGCCGGCGCGCAGATCCACTGAGTCTGGGCCGTGTGACACGTTGACGAGGCGCCCTGCGTCTCGTCGCAGGGTTGTGCGCCGCGTTTGTGTTCATCATGTCTGCCGTGCGCAGCGATTGCTCGCCGGCACTGCCCGCAAGAGGCACAATTGCGGGTATGAATTACGATCCTTCTCCTGTCCCGGGCGGCCCCTCCGGTCCCGGCGACCAGCAAGCCGCGCCGTACGCGCGCCTCACGCCCGAATGCGTGCTCGACGCCGTCGATGGCGTGCTGATCCCGGCCGAGCGCCGCACGGATGGCCGCATGCTCGCGCTCAACAGCTACGAGAATCGCGTGTACCAGGTGGGCGTGGAAGACGGGCCGCCGCTCATCGCCAAGTTCTATCGCCCTGAGCGCTGGAGCGACGAGGCGATACTCGAGGAGCACGCATTCGTCGCCGAACTCGCCGCGCGCGAGATTCCGGCCGTGCCTGCGCTCGCCTTCGAAGGGCGCACGCTGCACGAGTTCGACGGGTATCGCTTCTCGCTGTTCGAGCGGCGCGGCGGCCGCGCGCCGGATCTCGACCGCAGCGACACGCTCGAATGGCTCGGCCGTTTCATCGGGCGCATTCATGCCGTGGGCGCAACGAGGTCGTACGAGGCACGCCCCACGCTCGACATTCAGTCCTACGGCTACGAGCCGCGCACGTATCTGCTCGAACACGGCTTCGTGCCCGAGGACGTGCGCGAAGCATGGCAGGCCGCGGTGACGCTCGCGCTCGAAGGCGTGGAGGCGGCCTTCGAGCGCGCGGGCGAGGTGCGGTCGTTGCGCCTGCACGGCGACTGCCATCCGAGCAATGTGCTCTGGACCGACGCCGGCCCGCATTTCGTGGACTTCGACGACAGCCGCATGGGTCCCGCTATCCAGGATTTGTGGCTGCTTTTGCCCGGCGATCGCGCGGGCGCTTCGCGTGCAATGGCCGATTTGCTCGCGGGTTACGAGGACTTCTGCGAATTCGAGCCGCGCGAGCTGCATCTCGTCGAAGCGCTGCGCACGCTGCGCCTCATCCACTACTCGGCCTGGCTCGCGCGCCGCTGGCACGATCCCGCGTTTCCGGCCGCCTTCCCGTGGTTCAACACGCAGCGCTACTGGGAAGAGCGCATTCTCGAACTGCGCGAGCAGATCGGCGCGATGCAGGAAGGACCGCTCTGGCCCGTGTGAACGTCGTGCGCCGGCTCACTGCGCGCTCGCCGGACTATCCGGTGCGCCGCCCTGGGCCGACGGCTTGACGATCAACTGCGCGCGCAGGTCGCGCGCCATCGTCTCGAACGCGGGGCGCATCTGCGCGAAATCGTCGGCGCTGCATACGTCGCTCGCGAAATGCGTTTGACCCGTACGCGTGACGCGCAGCACATTCGCCTGCGGGTCGAGCGCGTAGTGCGAACTGAAATCGATGAAACGGTTGTCGGCGTGCTGCGGCATGGGGACGTCGAGTACGCGCATGCCCGGCGGCAGCACGATGCGCGTGCGCTCGGTCACCACCACGTTGCGGCACATGAAGGGCTGCGTGCGCCGCGATTCGCCGAGCCAGTAGCGCAGATTCGCGTCGAGCCCGCCCACGAAGCTCGTGAGCGTGGGCACGGGCGTGGTCATTTCCGGGTCGACGAAACCGTCGAAGGTGCCCGTGAGCGTGAGCACGAGCGGACCCGCCGTGGCGTCGAGCGGGCTGGAGGCGAGCGTGGCGTTGCCGCGCAGGTTGGCGTTGCGCAGCTCCCATTGCAGCGACTCCTCGCGCTGCGCGGGCGTTTGCAGGCGCAGCACGCTGCGCGTCTGTTCGGCGGACCAGCCCTCCGACTGCAAGCGGTAGATGAAGCGCGCCGAGCCGTCGGGCGCGACCGTGATGTCGAGATCGCTCTCGCGCGTGGTCGTAGCCGTGGCGGGCGTGCGGACCTGGGTGCCGTCGCCGGCGAGCACGGCCTCGCGGTCCATGTCCGTCGACGGCAAATAGCCGAACTCGATGTTGCTCGCCGTGGAGTCCGCGAACATCTGCAGATCGGGCAGCCAGGTGATGACGTGATTGATCACGCCGAAGCCGGGGACGCTCGGCAGCGTGTAGACCGTGCCGCTGTTCACGAGCGCCGGCGTGCTGCGGATGCCGACGGCCCCGAGCAGCGCGCCGTAGAGTGCGACGTGGTCCTTGCAGTCGCCGTAGCGGTTCGCGAGCACGTCGGTTACGTGGTGCGGCACGATCTCGCCGCGCCCGATATTCATCGCCACGTAGCGGATGTTGCGGCGCACCCAGTCATAGAGCGTTTGCGCTTTGGCGCGCGGCGTATCGTCGTGCGCCGTGAGCGTCTGCGCAAGGCGCACGATGGCCGGGTCGCGCACGGTCGGATCCGCCGCCGCCTCGCGATAGACCGTCGCGAAGGCCGCGTAATCGGGAAAGGTGGACACCATCAGCCGGTCGCCGTAGCTCACGTAGGCGACCGAGCCATATTCGAGGCGCTCGAAGTTCGACTTGTCGTAGCGGTACTCGTAGCGCGTGCGGCCGTTCACGGTGGCCGGCGGCAGCACCGTGAAGCCGCGCGCGTCGGCGTAGAGCGGCACTTTCGCGGGCAGGTCGTAGATCACGCGAAAGCGGTGCGTGGGCGCGAGGTCGGGCGGCGTGAAGTCGCTGAACCAGCCCGGCACGAGCGGCACGCGCTGGATCTTGCGCCACGTGAGATGCACGCGCGCGCCCGGCTCCACGGCGGGGAACACGATCACCTTGTCCTGCACGTCCTGGAACATCGGGGCGTCGAACGAGCGCACCTCCTGCACGTCGCGGATCTGCTCGGGGCGCACGTCGTGTCGCCCGCCCTGGGCGTCCTCGGTCCACGCTTCGAGCACCTCCACGTGGGCCATCTCGCGGTTGAACCACACGTAATACTGGCCCGCGCGCGCGATGCCGGCCTCCGTGTTCACGCGCAGCGTGAGCGAGTCGAGCTTGGTGTACGAGCCGTCCGCGTTGACGGTGAAGGTCTGCGTTTCCGCTTCGTTGGTGTAGGGCGCCTGCGCGGCGCTGCCTGCCGGATTCAGCGTGCCCGCTTCGAGGGGCACCGGCGTGAGCTGCGCCACGCCCGGGCGCAGGTCGGCGGCGAAGGTTCCCGTGACGGGGCCGAGCACGGCTAGGCAAAGAGCGAGAGCGAGGCGCATGGGGGGCTCGGCAGGTGGCGGGTCGCAGATAGGCGCTACTTCTGCCACTTAAAAGTCATGCAACCCGCTTGTCAAGCGGATGGCCCGCACACCGCCCGCAGGGGGCCCTGAATCGAGTGTTGAGTCTAAACGCGCAACGACATGCCCGCCTGCAACGTTCTCCGCGGCGTCATAGGTCCCCCCACCGATTTGCTGCGCACGCAACAATCGAGGAAACACGGCGGCGCGCGGGCCGTTGTAGGGCATATGTATGTTTACCTCATATTGCCAAGGAGGCGGTTGGGGACTAAGGTTCGTGCAGCCGTCAAGCGGCAATTAAGTGTTCTATGCGTTTGCGCATGTAAAGAGCACGAAAGACCACGCCTACCAACAGCCATTTTGGATGGAACCAGAGCGAGCGCCTACCCCGCGCTCTCAACCTCTGGTCGATTCGGGAGATCCCATGAGCAGCGTTGCAGATTCGACGCGCGGTGCGCAAAGCGCACCTTTCTTTTCCAAAGAGGCGACCATCGCCCCGCCGGGCTTTTCGCGCTGGATGGTGCCGCCCGCGGCGCTGGCCGTGCATCTGTGTATCGGCCAGGCCTACGCGTTTTCCGTGTTCAACGCGCCGCTCACGAAGGTGATCGGCATTACGCAGTCCGCGGCCGATGACTGGTCGCTCACCACGCTGGGCTGGATTTTCTCGCTGGCCATCGTGTTTCTCGGCCTTTCCGCCGCGTTCGGCGGCAAGTGGCTCGAACGCGTGGGCCCGCGCCGCACGATGTTTACCGCGGCGTGCTGCTTTGGCGGCGGTTTCCTCGTTTCCGCGCTCGGCGTGTATCTGCATCAGATCGCGCTGCTCTATCTCGGCTACGGCGTGATCGGCGGCATCGGCCTCGGGCTCGGCTATGTCTCTCCGGTTTCGACGCTGATCCGCTGGTTCCCCGACCGCCGCGGCATGGCAACGGGCCTCGCGATCATGGGCTTCGGCGGCGGCGCGATGATCGCCGCACCGCTCTCCGTCATGCTGATGAAGCACTTCGCGAGCGACACGAGCGTGGGCGTCGCCCAGACCTTCGTGGTGCTCGGCGTGGCCTACTTCATCTCGATGACGATCGGCGCCATCACCATCCGCGTGCCCGCGCCGGACTGGAAGCCGGCGGGCTGGACCCCGCCCGTCGTGGCGAAGAAACTCGTGTCGAACCAGCACGTGCATATCGACCAGGCGCTCAAGACGCCGCAGTTCTACCTGATCTGGCTCGTGCTGTTCCTCAACGTGACGGCCGGCATCGGCATTCTGGGTCAGGCCTCGGTCATGATCCAGGAAAGCTTCAAGGACACCGTGAGCGCCGGCGCGGCGGCGGGCTTCGTCGGCCTGCTCTCGCTCTTCAACATGGGCGGGCGCTTCGTGTGGGCGTCGGCCTCCGACTGGGTGGGCCGCAAGAACACCTACTTCATCTTCTTCGTGTTCGGCGCGGTGCTCTATTACGCGGTGCCGCAGTTCGCGCAGAGCGGCAACATCGTGTTCTTCGTGCTCGCGTTCTGCCTGATTCTCTCGATGTACGGCGGCGGCTTTTCGACCGTGCCCGCGTATCTCGCGGATATGTTCGGCACGGCGTTCGTCGGCGGCATTCACGGCCGTCTGCTCACCGCTTGGGCCGCGGCAGGCGTGGCGGGCCCGGTGCTCGTGAACTACGTGCGTGCGTATCAGGTCGCACACGGCGTGGCGAAGGCCGATGCGTACACGATGACCGTGCACATCATGGCCTCGCTGCTCGTGGTCGGCTTCATCTGCAACCTGCTCGTGCGCCGCGTGGACGCGAAGCATCACATGAGCGAGACGCAACTCGCCGCCGGTAAATAAGGAGGAACGCGCAATGTCTACCCAAGCTGCCCCGAAATCGTCGAACAAGACGCTGATGGCGATCTTCTGGCTCTACGTGCTGGTGCCGCTCGTGTGGGGCGTGACCAACACGCTCACGCAGGCGATGAAGCTGTTCGGCTGATGCCGTGACGCTCAGGTGAAGCGAGGCGGCGCAAGCCGCCCGCCAGAAACACCCTATTGCGGGCCGCCGACGAAAGTCGCGACCCGCAGTTTTTTTGGGGGGCATAGTAGTGACACGAGCGCGAGACAGACGACGACGGGCGCTCACCTCACGCGTGAAGGCGGCCGCGCAGCGGCCTCACACGTCGCACGTCGATCCCGCGCCTGCTGCGTGTTCGCGCGCGGCCTTTGCGCCTTCCACCTGGAGAATGGTCGGCAGCGAGACGCCGTTCTTCGCCGCCGTGACCTCCGCGAGGATCGACACCGCGATTTCCGGCGGCGTGCGGCTGCCGATGTAAATGCCCACCGGCCCATGCAGCCGCGCGAGTTCCGCCTCGCTCAGGTCGAACTCCTTGAGCCGCTCGCGCCGCGCCGCGTTGTTGCGCCGTGAGCCCAGCGCGCCGACGTAGAACGCGGGCGTCTTGAGCGCCTCCATCAGTGCGAGGTCGTCGAGCTTGGGGTCGTGCGTGAGCGCGATCACGGCGCAGCGTTCGTCGAGCTTCATGTCGAGCACCGTGTCGTCGGGCATCGTGCGCACGAGCGCCGTGCCGGGCACGTCCCAGGTGTCGGTGTATTCCTCCCGCGGGTCGCACACCGTCACCTGGTAATCGAGCCCCACCGCGATCTGGCAGAGATAGCGCGAGAGCTGCCCCGCGCCGATCACCAGCATGCGGTAGCGCGGCCCGTGGATCGTGAGCAGGCGCACGTCGTCGAAGTCCACGCCATCGGTCGCTTTCGCGGGGCCGAGCGTGGCGCGGCCGGTCGCCATGTCGAGTGTGCGCGCAACGAGTTCGCCGCGCTCGACGGTTTCGAGCAGTTCGCGAATGCCCGAGGCCTCGGAGAGCGGTTCGAGCACGAGCTGGATCGTGCCGCCGCACGGCAGTCCGAAACGATGCGCCTCTTCCGCCGTGATGCCGTATTTGACGGCTTCGGGCTTCACGATCGTCACGCCTTCGCGGCGCACGCGGTCGATCAGATCGTCCTCGATGCAGCCGCCCGACACGGAGCCGACCACGAGGCCGTCGCCGCGCACCACGAGCATCGCGCCCTCGGGACGCGGCGACGAGCCCCACGTTTTCACCACTGTCACCAGCAGCGCGCGGTGCCCTGCGTCGAGCCAGCGCACGCTGGATTTCAGGACTTCGAGATCCACGCTGTCCATGATCGTTTCCTCTTCGGTGTTTCCTCTGCGCCTTCGCCTTGCGGCTGGCCTTCTGCGTCGCTCGCGGCGGGTTCCGCCGTCTCGTCGGTATTTTCCTGCGCGCCGCCGCCCAGCTGTTCCCCGAAACGCTTGAAAAACTCGCCGGCGATCTTGCGCGCCGCGCCATCCACGAGCCGCGAGCCGATCTGCGCGAGCTTGCCGCCCACCTGGGCGTTCGCGGTGTAGGTGAGCGTGGTCGATTCGTCGCCGGCGGATTCGAGCTTCACGTGCGCGTCGCCCTTGCCGAAGCCTGCGGCGCCGCCCTGGCCCTCGAAGACGATCGTGTAGCTGTTCGGCGCGTCGATATCGGCGAGCTGCATGCGGCCTTTGAAGCGCGCCTTCACCGGGCCCACCGCGGCGGTTAGCGCGACGGCGTAGGCGTTCTCACCGTCGGCTTCGATGCTTTCGCAGCCCGGTATGCACGCCTTGAGGATCGCCGTGTCGTTGAGCGCTTCCCAGGCGCGCTGTTGCGGCACCGGCAGCGTGTGGCTTTCGGTCAGCTCCATCGTGTGTCTCCTTGTGCCGGGCGCGCCTCCAGAGTATGCAATGCGCGTGCCGGTTTTGGCAGATGAGTCGCCAGATGCGTTGCTGCACGAGGCGCGGGCCCGATCGGCGCGGCTTCGCACAAGCTGCGCGCAAACGCTTCGAGGCTGTCGAGATTGTGGACGGGGTAATGCGCGTCGACGTGGGGCAGCATCGCCTGCACGCCGCGCGCCTTGGGCGCGAAATCGCGGTAACGCAAGAGCGGATTGAGCCAGATCACGCGATGCGCGAAGCGGTGCAGGCGCGCCATCTCTTCGCTGAGCAGACCGCATTCATCGTGATCAAGCCCGTCGGTGACGATCAGCACTGTCGCGCGCCCCCCGAGCATGCGGCGCGCCCAGCGGCGGTTGAATTCCGCAAGCGTGGCGCCGATGCGCGTGCCGCCGGACCAGTCCGCGACCTGGGTGGCGAGCTGGGCGAGCGCGACGTCGGGGTCGCGTTCGCGCAGCGCGCGCGTGGCGTGGGTCAGGCGCGTGCCGAACAGGAACACTTGCAGGCGTTCGCGCGATTGCAGCAACGCATGGCAGAAGTAGAGCACCGCGCGCGAGTAGCTGCTCATCGAGCCGGAAATGTCGAGCAGCAGCACGAGCGGCAGCTTGCGTTCCACCGGCGCGCGATATTTCCACACGGTCCAGTCGCCGCCCGCGCGTACCGCATGGCGCGCGCTCGCGCGCAGGTCGGCGTGGGTGCCGCGCGACGATGCCTTCAGGCGCCGCGTGCGAACGGTGGCGAGCGGCAGGCGGCGCGCGCGGATCAGGTGGCGCAGCGTGCGCCATTCGTCGGCGGTGAGCGTATCGAAGTCGCGCTGGCGCAAGCGCTCTTCGGCGCTGAACGTGGCGTGTGCGCGCAACTCGTGTTCTTCGTGCGAGGGCGGTGGCTTCGCGCCCGGCCGATGGGCAGGGCGCGCCGCGAGCGCGTCGGCGAGGCGGTTGTTGCGGCGCGGCGGCGGCACGCCGCCTTGCACCTTCGGCAGCAGCAGCGCGCGCAGCTTGCCTTCGAAATCCGGATCGCGCCAGAACAGCGCGAACGCCGCGTCGAAGATCTCGCGCTCGTCGGGCGCACTCGTGAGGAGCGCGGCGAGCGCTGCGTGCACGTCGTCGCGGCGGCCGAGGTCGATGTGGCGCAGCGCGTCGATCGCGTCGACGGCGCGCGAAGGCGACATCGGCAGGCCCGCGCCGCGCAGCACGCGCACGAAATGCACGACGTTGCGCGCGAACACGGGCGCGAGCGTGGGCATGGCGGCGGGCGATGTGGCGCGGGGCATCGTCCTCACTCCGCGAGCGCGAGCGTTTGCGCGATGCGTTGCGCGTCGAGCTGCGCGAGGTCGTCCTGGTACTTCAGCAGCACGCCTAGCGTGTCCTGCACCGACTGCGGATCGAGTTCCGTCACGGCGAGCGCGCTAAGCGCGCGGCACCAGTCGATCGTTTCCGCAATGCCGGGCGCCTTGAAGAGATCCATCGTGCGCAACTGGTGCACGAACGCCACGGCGCGTTGCTGCAAATCCGCGGCGGTTTCAGGCGCGCGCGCGGCCACGATCGCGAGTTCGCGTGCACGGTCCGGGTAGCCGAGCCATTGATAAAGGCAGCGCCGCTTGAGCGCATCGTGCACTTCGCGCGTGCGGTTCGACGTGATCACGACGAGCGGCGGCGTGCTCGCGCGCACGGTGCCGTATTCGGGAATCGATACCTGGAAGTCCGAAAGGAGCTCGAGCAGGAAGGCTTCGAACGGCTCGTCCGCGCGGTCGATTTCGTCGATCAGCAGCACGCGGCGCGCGCCCGGGTTTTGCGGGTCGGGCTGCAGCGCCTGCAGCAGCGGGCGCTTGAGCAGAAATTCGTCGCGATAGAGCGTGTCGTTGCGGGGCTTTTCGCCGGCGGCTTCGGCCAGTCGCAGCGCCATGATCTGGCGCGGATAGTCCCACTCGTACAGCGCGCTGGCTGTATCGAGTCCTTCGTAGCATTGCAGGCGCAAGACCGTCGTGCCGAGCATCGCCGCCGCGGCCTTCGCGAGTTCGGTCTTGCCCACGCCCGGCTCGCCTTCGAGAAACAGCGGGCGTTCCATGCGCAGCGCAAGAAAGAGCGCCGTGGCGAGTTCGCGGCTCGCGAAATAGCCGCGCGCTTCGAGTTGTGCGAGGGTGTCGTCGATCGAGGCGGATTGCATGCGGGAATCTGGCAACGCGAATCAAAGGCGGCGAGCGCTCCCATGTTCACCTGGAAGCGCTCGCCCTCGAGACCAGCCTAGCCGTTGGCCTTCGCCACCGCGCGCGCCGCAAGCACCGGGATGAGGTGCGCGCGATAGGCCGCGCTCGCGTGCAGGTCGGTGTTGAGGTCGTCGGCGGGCATCTTCACCGCGCGTGCGGCTTCGGGCGCGAAGTTCGTCTTCAGTGCGCTTTCCAGCGCACCCGCGCGAAATACCGAAGGCCCGGCGCCCGTGACCGCCACACGCACCTCCCCGGCGTACTTTGCGACGAACACGCCCGCGAGCGCGAAGTGCGAGGCCGGATTGCGAAACTTCTCGTAGGCCGCGCGTTCTGGCACCTGGAATTCGACGGCCACGATCAGCTCGTCGGGTTCCAGCGCCGTTTCGTACATGCCGAGGAAGAAGTCGTCCGCTGCGATGCGCCGCCGGTCCGTCACCACCGTCGCGTTCAGCGCGAGCACCGCCGCGGGATAGTCGGCGGCCGGATCGTCGTTCGCGAGCGAGCCGCCGAGCGTGCCGAGCGCGCGCACCTGGCGGTCGCCGATCATGCCCGCGAGGTCCGCGAGCGCCGGCAGCGTGTTGCGGATCTGCGCGTTCTCGGCGACGTCGGCATGGCACACGGCCGCGCCCACTTTCACCACCTTGCCGTCCACCTGCACGGCTTTCAGCTCGGGAATGCGCGTGACGTCCACGAGCGTGGTGGGCTGGGCGAGCCGCAGCTTCATCGCCGCGAGCAGGCTCTGACCGCCGCCGAGGAATTTGGCGTCGGCGTCGGCCGCGAGGGCTTTCACGGCGCCTTGCGCGTCGCTGGCGCGCTGATAGTCGAATGCGTACATGGAGCGCCTCCGCTCAAGGTTGTGAAGGGGCCTGCGCGGCCTGGATCGCTTGCCATACACGATGCGGCGTGGCCGGCATCTGCAGGTCCTTCACGCCTAGCGGCGCGAGTGCGTCAAGAATCGCGTTGATCACGGCGGGCGGCGAGCCGATCGCGCCGGCTTCGCCGCAGCCCTTCACGCCGAGCGGATTGTGCGTGCACGGCGTGCCTTTCGCGGTTTCGACCGTATACGAAGGCACATCCGACGCGTGCGGCATCGCATAGTCCATGTACGAGCCGGAGAGCAGCTGGCCACTCTCGTTGTCGTACACGCACTGCTCGAGCATCGCCTGGCCGATCCCCTGGCCGAGACCGCCATGCACCTGGCCTTCGACGATCATCGGGTTGATGACGTTGCCGAAGTCGTCGACCGCGGTGAAGCGTTCGATGCGCGTCTTGCCCGTCTCGGGATCGACTTCGACTTCGCAGAGATACGCGCCCGACGGATAGGTAAAGTTGGTCGGATCGTAGAACGCGCTTTCGTCGAGGCCCGGTTCCAGCGTCTCCAGCGGATAGTTGTGCGGCACGTAGGCGGCGAGCGAGATTTCCGCGAAGGTCTTCGTGCGGTCGGTGCCCGCGACGCGGAACACGCCGTCGGCGAACTCGATGTCCTCCGCGCCCGCTTCGAGCATGTGCGCGGCGATCTTCTTCGCCTTCGCCTCGATCTTGTCGAGCGCCTTCATGATGGCCGAGCCGCCCACCGAGATCGAGCGCGAGCCATAGGTGCCCATGCCGAACGGAATGCGGCCCGTGTCGCCGTGCACGATCTCGACCTGTTCGATCGGCACACCGAGGCGATCGGCCACGACTTGCGCGAACGTCGTCTCGTGGCCCTGGCCGTGACTGTGCGAGCCTGTGAACACGGTGACGGAACCGGTCGGGTTCACGCGGACCTCGCCGGCTTCGAAGAGGCCCGCGCGCGCGCCGAGCGCACCCGCGATGTTCGACGGCGCGAGCCCGCATGCCTCGATGTAGCATGAGTAGCCGAGACCGCGCAGTTTTCCCTGCGCCTTCGATGCGTCGCGGCGCGCGGCGAAACCCTTCACGTCGGCGAGCTCCAGTGCGCGCCCGAGACAGGCTTCGTAGTCGCCCGTGTCGTAGGTGAGGCCAACGGGCGTGGCATACGGGAAGCTCTTGATGAAGTTGCGGCGGCGGATTTCGGCCGGGTCGATGTTCATCTCGCGCGCGGCCGTCTCCACGAGACGTTCGACCACGTAGGTCGCTTCCGGACGCCCTGCGCCGCGGTACGCATCCACGGGCACCGTGTTCGTGAACACGGCCTTCACCTCGGCGTAGATCGCGGGCGTGGTGTACTGGCCCGCGAGCAGCGTGGCGTAGAGGATGGTCGGCACGCTCGAAGCGAACGTCGAGAGATACGCGCCCATGTTCGCCGTGGTGTGCACGCGCATGGCGAGGAACTTGCCGTCCTTGTCGAGGGCGAGTTCGGCTTTGGTCACGTGGTCGCGGCCGTGCGCATCGGAAACGAAGGACTCCGATCGTTCGGCGGTCCACTTCACCGGCCGGCGGATCTTCTTCGCGGCCCACGTGAGCGCGACATCTTCGGCATACAGAAAGATCTTCGAGCCGAAGCCGCCGCCCACGTCGGGCGCGACGATGCGCAGCTTCGTTTCCGGCAGCCCGAGCACGAACGCGGCCATCAGCAGGCGCTCGACGTGCGGGTTCTGGTTCGCCACGTACACGATGTAGCTGTCGTCGTGCTGCGAGTAGCTCGCGTTCACGGCGCGCGGCTCGATGGCGTTCGGTATCAGCCGGTTGTTGACGATGTCGAGCGTCGTCACGTGCGCGGCCTGTGCGAAAGCGGCGTCGGTCGCGGCCTTGTCGCCGTGGCCCCACGTGTAGCAGGTGTTGTTCGGCACGCCGTCGTGCACGAGAGGCTGGCCGGCGTCGGCGGCGTGCGCCGTGTCGACGGCGGCAGGCAGCTCTTCGTAATCGACCTCGACCAGTTCGGCGGCATCCTTCGCGGCCTTGACCGAATCGGCGATCACGAGTGCGACCTGGTCGCCGACGTGGCGCGCTTTCTCGTGCGCGATCACGGGATGCGGCGGCTCGTTCATGGGCGTGCCGTCGATGCTGTGGATGAGCCAGCCGCACGGCAGGCCGCCCACGTTTTCCGCGGCGAGGTCCGCGCCGGTGAAGACCGCCACGACGCCGGGCGAGGCCTTCGCGGCGTTGACGTCGATGCGCTTGATACGCGCATGGGCGTGCGGCGAGCGCACGAACACGGCGTAGGTCTGTGCGGGCAGCACGACGTCGTCGGTGTACTGGCCGACGCCGGTGAGGAAGCGGAAGTCTTCCTTGCGCTTGACGGGTGCGCCGATCATGCGATTGGGTTCGGGTGCGTTCATGGTGGCCTCCCGAGTCACGCCGTCGTGGCGGCAGCGGGGGCGCCGGTGCGCATTGCCTGCGCGCCCGCGGCCACGGCCTTCACGATGTTGTGATAGCCCGTACAGCGGCAGAAGTTGCCGTCGAGTCCTTCGCGTATGTCGCTTTCCGTGAGGTCGGGATTGGCGGCGGCGAGCGCGGTCGCGCACATCACCATGCCGGGCGTGCAGAAACCGCATTGCAGGCCGTGGCATTCGCGGAACGCGGCCTGCATGGGATGCAGCTCGCCATTCTTCGCGAGGCCTTCGATCGTCGTCACCTCCATGCCGTCGCACTGCACCGCGAGCTGGTTGCACGACTTGATCGCGCGGCCGTTCAGGTGGACGGTGCAGGCCCCGCATTGGGCAGTATCGCAGCCGACGTGCGTGCCGGTGAGACGCTGCTGTTCGCGCAGGAACTGGACGAGGAGCGTGTGAGGTTCGACCTCGGCGGTCACGGGCGCGCCGTTGACCGTGAGGCTAATACTGATCGCCATTGATTGTCTCCAATGTCGACCGGAGCACGGCGCTGCGTGTGGCTCCGGTCCCATGCCAGATGATGGGATAGAGACCTGCCTGGGCCCGCTTTTTTACACTGAATCGACCGCCATAACCGCCCGTGGGAAAACTCGCCCGTCTAACGCATTGCGCCTCTTTGCGCGCGCAACGCACGGCGCCACGCAAACCACGCGGGGCGCTTCGGGCGGATCGAACCATTGCGGGTGGAGCGGAATCTGGGTCCGGCTGGTGCCTTGCTGTTCAGTGAAGCCTGGGGTGACGCCCGGACAGTAAAGCACAATTTGCCGAATTTCGCTGCGCGGAGTTTTACCCTCCAGAATGCTTGCAGCCTGCAAAAAAAACGGCCCGCCTCGATGACTCGGGCGGGCCGTTGCGTTGCAGTGCAGCGATGAGTCACCGCGAGATCACGCGCATCAGTCGTGATGCACGTGCTCGTGCGGTGCGTGCGCGAGACGCGAATGGCGACGCGAGTAGCCGAAGTAGACGATGAGGCCGAACGCGGTCCAGACCAGGAACGCGACCCACGTGAGCGGCTGGAGATTGATCATGAGGAACAGGCACGAAGCGACCGCGAGAATCGGCACCACGGGCACACCCGGGCAGCGGAACGCGCGCGGCAGGTGCGGGTGCGTACGGCGCAGGACGAGCACGGCGATCGACACCATCGAGAAGGCGGCGAGCGTGCCGATGTTGATGAGTTCGGCGAGCACGTTCAGGGGCACGAGCGCGCCGATCAGACCAAAGAAAATGCCGACCAGCCAGGTCGTGAAGAACGGCGTGGCGAAGCGCGGATGCACCTTCGAGAGCTTCGCGGGCAAGAGACCGTCGCGCGACATCGCAAAGATGATGCGGGTCTGGCCGTAGCTCATCACGAGGATCACGGTGAGCATGCCGAGCACGGCGCCCAGATCGATGAAGCCCGCGACCCAGTTTTCGCCCGCCACCTGCAGCGCGAACGAGACCGGGTGGCCGACATGGGCGAAGCGCGGCGAGGGCACGATGCCGGTCACGACCGCCGCCACGGCGACGTAGAGCACCGCACACACGGCGAGCGAGGCGATGATACCGATGGGCAGATCGCGCTTGGGGTTCTTTACTTCCTCGGCGGCGGACGACACCGAGTCGAAGCCGATGAACGCGAAGAACATCACGGCCGCGGCGCCGAACACGCCGCGCCAGCCGTTGGGCATGAACGGATGCCAGTTCGCGGGGGTCACGTGGAACACGCCCACGGCGATCACGAGCAGCACCACGGTCACCTTGATCGCCACCATGATGTTGTTGATGCGCGTGGATTCGCGCACGCCCACGGAAAGCAGCCCCGTGATCGCCATCATCACGAGGAAGGCGGGCAGATTGAAGAGCGTGTGCACGCCGGGCACGGCGCCGGGCGCGGCCGAGAGCGCGGCCGGCAGCGTGAGGCCGAAGCCCGAAAGCAGCGACTGCAGGTAGCCAGACCAGCCCACCGAGACTGCGGAAGTGGCGAGCCCGTACTCGAGCATCAGGTCCCAGCCGATCACCCACGCGGCCAGCTCGCCGAGCGTGGCGTACGAATAGGTGTAGATCGAGCCGGCCACGGGAATGGTCGAGGCGAACTCGGCGTAGGCGAGCGCGGCGAAGCAGCAGGCCACGGCCGCGATCAGGAACGCGATCATGAGCGCCGGGCCGGCTTGCACGGCGCCGGTGCCGGTCAGCACGAAAATGCCGGTGCCGATGATCGCGCCGATGCCGAGAAAGGTGAGGTCGAGTGCGCCGAGTGCTTTTTTCAGGCCGGCGCCCTGGGCGCTTGCCTGCAACATGTGCTCGACGTTCTTCTTGCGAAAGAGGGACATTTGGCGGGGAACTCCACGTAAAACGCGCGAAGGCGAGGAGCTGGAGCGGTGGTTGACCCGTGGTTGACCCATGATTGACCTACGCCCGCCTGCGCCGGCTTCGCGTGCCGGATGCCTTTGGGGGAAACCCTAAATTTTAGCGGAACTCGCGCGCGAGACCGGTCGAGCAGGGTCGGAAACGTTCGTTCGACGCGGACGATTCCGCCGCAATCCGCGACGCCCGCGCGCGATCCTTGCGGGGACCCGCGCAAACGGCGAGATTCATTTCCGGATCAACGGGTTGTGGCGAAAGGCCGCCTTGATGCCGCAGGGGCGCCGCGACGTCAGGCGTTGACGGTAGGCGAAAGGTCGACGAGCCGGTTGCTCATCACATAGAAGGTCAGCTCGGCGTTATTGGTGAGCTTCATCTTTTCGAGCAGGCGGGTACGGTAGACGCTCACGGTCTTCACCGACAGCGAGAGCGCGTGCGCGATGTCGGTGAGACGCTTGCCCGAGGCGAGCATGCACAGCGTCTGGTATTCGCGGTCGGAGAGCTTCTCGTGCGGCAGTTGCTCGCCGTCCACCAGCACGTAGTCGGCGAGTGCTTCGGCCATGGCCGGGCTGACGTACTTGCGGCCCGCGGCGACCTGCTGGATCGCGGAGATCATCTGCGCGGCGTCCACCGTCTTCGACAGATAGCCGGCCGCGCCCGCCTTCAGCGCGCGCACCGCGTATTGATCCTCGCGATACATCGAGAACATCAGCACTGGCACGCGCGGCGCCTTTTTCTTGGCGCGCTTGAGCACCTCCACGCCATTCATGTCCGGCAGCGAGATGTCGAGCAGGACCACGTCGCACACATGCTTCGCGATCGCGGCCAGCGCCTCGGCGCCCGTTTGCGCTTCGATCACCTCGGTGGCAATGCCGCGGTCGAGCAGCAACTGGCGAACGCCCTGGCGCACGACGGCATGGTCATCGACGAGCAGGATGCGATGGGTCATGAGCGGGCGCCTTGTTTCATGAGGAGGGGCGAGGCGGAATGGGCGGCGCCGAGCAGCGCGTCCCAGGCGAAGCGCGCGCGCACGGTCGTGCCGCGCGGGGCGGCTTCCTGCAGTGCGTCGTCGTGGTGCGCGTGCGTGATGCCGCCCTTGACCGCGCGCAGCGAGCCGCCGAAGGCGGCGCAGCGCTCGCGCATGCCGGCGAGGCCGTAGTGGCCGGTGCGGCTCGCGCCTTTGTCCGTGCTGTCGTCGCCATGACCGTTCGTCAGGCTGCGGCGCGTGCGGCCCGCGGCGCGCGCGAGGCCGATGCCGTCGTCGGCGATGGTGAGCGTGAGGTGGCGCGCCGTGCTTTCGAGCCGCACCTCGGCGCACGTGGCCTGCGCGTGGCGCGCCACATTGGCGAGCGCCTCCTGGGCGACGCGGAATACGGCGAGAGCGGCCTCGGCGGGCAGGCGGGCAAGGCGCGCGTCGTCGCCGGCGCCGGCTACGCTTGCGGCGAGGCCCGTGCGCGCTGCGAAGCTGTGCACCCACGACGAGAGCGCCGGTGCCAGGCCCGCGTCGAGGTGCGGCGCGTGCAGGCCGTCGAGCACCTGGCGCATTGCGCCGGTGGCGGCTTCGAGCGAGCGGGCGACGAGCGCGAGCGCCTCGGCGCATTGCGGCGGGGCATTGGCGGGCAGCCAGGTGTGGACGTTGGCGAGCGCGAAGTGCGTGGCGGCGAGTTCCGCGCCGACGCTGTCGTGCAGGTCGCGCGCGAGCTGGTGGCGCACGGCTTCGTCGGCGTGAATGGACTGGGCGGCGCTGCCGTGGGCAAGCGTGCGGCTCGCGCGGCGGCGTGCGCCGCGCGCTGGCGCGGCAATCTGCCGATGTGCGCGCTCGAGGCCTTCGAGCGCGGCCACCGTGGCCGCCTGGTCGGCGGCAGCGGACCAGGCGAGGAGGGCGAGGCCGTCGACGCCATGAGCGGCGCGCGGCGCATCGCCGGCGGGCGTGCGCGCGTTCGGCGCGGCGTATCTCGACGTATCCATCATTCCCCCGTTCAGGAACCGGTTCCTGCTGTCAGACGTCCGTCGGGATTTGGCTTCCCCGCGTGACGGCGAACAGCACGGCGCAGCGTAACGAAATTTACAACCAGTAACAACCTGGCTCTGCCCCTGGACACGTATGAGTGTGTCCAATGTTGCGTTGCGATAATATCTTAAAAAAAGAAAAACTTCAGGCTGGGCAAGGGTTAGCGGCCAAACTTCAGGTGTAGCATGAGGTCGCAGCGCTTTGTCATGTAGGAAAAATACTGACAGGAAAGGTATCGCATTTGTGTGACAACTGTAACTGCGTCAACGACAAAATACAGGGCCAATTAAAAATGCGCAGGCGAAAAAAAACCGGAGCACGAGGCTCCGGTTCTTCTTGTCGCGAGCGACCTGACGCGGGCGCTTAACCGACGAACGCCTTTTCCACCACGTAGTGACCCGGCTGGTTGTTGCTGCCTTCCGTGAGGCCGGCCTTTTCCAGCAGATCGACGGTGTCGCGCAGCATGTGCGTGCTGCCGCAGAGCATGATGCGGTCGCGCTCGGGCGAGAACGACGGCAGATCGAGGTCTTCGAACAGCTTCTTCGTGTCGATCAGCTCGGTGATCCGACCGCGATTGTCGAACACTTCGCGCGTGACGGTCGGGTAGTACACCAGCTTCTCGCGCACGATCTCGCCGAGGTATTCATGCTCGCGCAGCTCTTCGGTGATGAAGTCCTTGTACGCGAGTTCGTCGACGAAACGGCAGGTGTGCGTGAGCACGATCTTGTCGAAGCGGTCGTAGATGTCCGGGTCTTTGATGATCGACATGAACGGTGCGAGGCCCGTGCCGGTCGAGAGCAGCCACAGCACCTTGCCGGGCAGCAGGTTGTCGGCCACTAGCGTGCCGACGGGCTTCTTGCCGATCAGCACCTTGTCGCCGATCTTCAGGTGCTGCAGGCGCGACGTGAGCGGGCCGTCCGGCACCTTGATGCTCAGAAACTCCAGATGTTCTTCGTAGTTCGCGCTCGCGAGCGAGTACGCGCGCATCAGCGGCTTGCCGTCCACTTCGAGGCCGACCATGGTGAACTGGCCGTTATCGAAACGCAGGGCCTGGTCGCGCGTGCAGGTGAAGCTGAAAAGCGTGTCGGTCCAGTGATGGACGCTCAGAACGGTTTCTTCGGTGAATTTGCTCATGGTTCCTGAAGTGCGAAACAAGCGCCGCCTGACTGCGGCGATCCTGCCGGCCTGCTGTCCAGTACAGCGTAGCTTTGACGATATGCCCGGGACCCGTCGGCCTGGCTTTACGCCACGGCAGGCAAGTCCCTGTTGTTTTGCCAGTTTGCCCCGCTGCGAACGGGGCGCAATCCGCTATTTTACCGCGCTCGCGCCGCAAGGACCCGGTCGATCCTGCTTGTCGATCTGCCTGGACCGGGTTGGGTCCGCTGCGCGGCAAGGGAGGGTGGCTCGCTGCGGCGGTGTGCTGGCGTTCGCGCGCGGGCGCAACACGCTTTCGCGGGGACGGCTGGCGACGGCAAAAGGGGGCGGCGGGTCAAACTTCACCCGGCCTCGCGGGCCGGAGCGGAGCTTGCCAGGACCCGCGAGAGCGGGTTCTCCTGCTGCTGGCGGCACGCGCCGGATTGCGAAAACGCGATCGGCTTGTGCGAATTTTCCGCTAAATGATACCGGAAGGTCTGACAGCCCGCAGCATTGACCCTGCTGGCGGGGCTGTTTCGGCGCGGGTTTTAGGCACCGATGCGCGCGTAATGGCGCCATTTTCGATGCTGCAGCGGTGCTGCGACGGTGCGCCGCGGCGCGCGAGACAGCGTGGCGAGGGAATGCATCTGAGGAGACCTGACGAAACGCGCGGCGCGCGCGACGCGACATATTAGCGCGGGCTTGCACGCGCCGCGGGCCGCGGGCCGCGATCGGGGGAGTGTCGCGCGGATGCTTCGGTGGAAGCCGCGCGCCGCCACTACTGCGTAGTGTGTCAGTCTTCGAGCCGCAGGCGCGCCATATACGGCAGATGATCGGAGAGCCAGGCGGTCTCCTGCGCGGGCTGGATCAGCTCGACGGGCTTGAGGCCCCGGACGAACATCTTGTCGAGCGCGAGCGCCGGCGAAAAGGCCGGAAAGGTGCGCGCCGGCTCGCCGAGCAGCGTCGCGACTTCCTGCAGCCCATGCTCCGCGAAGAGCGGCACGGAGTCGTTGCGCCAGTCGTTGAAGTCGCCCGCCAGCACGAGCGGCCCCTGCGGCGCCTCCTTCACGATCCAGTGCGCGATCCAGTTCATCTGCCGCAGCCGCGCGCTGCGGGTGAGCGCGAGGTGCGCGCACAGCAGCGTGACGGACTGGCCGGCTATGTTTGCGCGCGCAACGAGCAGCCCGCGCCGCTCGAAGCGGTGCGCGGAAATGTCCCAGCGTCCGCCCAGATCGAGCGGATGCGGCGAAAGAATCGCATTGCCGTGCCGCCATGAAGGCTTGAACACGTTGGGCCCGAGGGCGATCTGCAATTCGAGCGCGGTGGCGATTTCGGTGGCCTGGCAGTGCCAGACGTCGTCGAGCGGGTCGCCCAGCTGCGCGCCGAAGGCCGAGGCGAGCACCGGCTGCGGCAAGCGGCGGGCCATCGCCTCCTGGAGAAACCAGGCGTCGGCATGGGTGGACTGCACCCAGCGCCGCATCGCCTCCCAGGCCTCGAAGCCCAGCGGCGAGCGGCCCTTGTGCAGATTCCAGCTCACGGCGACGAAGTCTTTGCTCAGTGAGGTGTCGATGAGCGGTTGTTCGGGATTTCGCATGCGTTTTTTTCTAACGGATTGGGTCACGCCGGGTCGTGCATTGAATCGGTGCGGTCACTGTGCGGATGCGGACGGCGGCGCGAGCGTTGCGCGTACCCGGTACGCAAGCGAGGGGTTCTGGTCGACGATCTGCCAGGTCACCCACTGCCCATCGGGCACGATCAGGCCCGGGTGGCTCGCGTTCACCTGGCGCGGCTGCGGTGGCAGCCGGCAGCCTTCGGGCGTAGTCGGCACGGTGTCGTTCTCGAGGGTTTCCTGCGCGTCGACCGACAGGACGACCAGGTTCGCACGAACCTGCAGCGGCGAAACGGTGATCGTGCGCGAGAGATCGATGCTGCCGGCCGGCTGATCCTTGCAGCCCACGCGGTGCGAGACGACCTTGTGATGCGTGTCCGTGTGCGCCTGGCCGATCGAGGTCGTGCCATTGAACGCGTCGATTTGCTGGCCGTCGCGCATCACCTGCAACTCCCACTGGACAGCGCCCTGCGTGACAGGAGCGGGCGCACCGGCGGTCCCGGCGGGTGCAGTGGGCGGCGGCGGGGGCGGTGGCGTCACGGCGCGTGAGGTCGGCGGCGGGGGAGGCGGAGGTGGCTCCGCCGGCGCTTGCGTGCCCGGCAGGATGGGCGGCTCCGAAGGCGTCGTATAGGCCGGCTGCGCCGTTGTTTGCGCCAGCGCGCACACGCTCGTTCCGGCGAGAGCGGCCAAGAGCAGCAGGGCAAGGCAATGTATCCACAACTTCATATAGGTGGCTCCGTGCACGGCGCCGCGCGAGGCGACAGTGTCGGCAACGCTACGGCGGGGCGGGTACGTTCTGACCATCGATCCTATACCGGGTTCGCAAACGCCGGACCGCAGCGGTTCATGGGAGATGGGGGCGCGGCAGGCGCGCTTCAACCATCGCGCGCCGAGTGATTGGTTATTGAAGCGCAACAAACATAAATATATTGGGGTGTTTTGTCGAAAATTGTTGTCGTGACTGCAACGCTGACTTGTTCCTTATCGGGATGGCTTTTCGATAGCCCGTGTTTACACTGGCTTCCACGCGCCCAACGCGTTGTTCGGATTCCGCCGGCTGGCCAGCATCGGTTGCAAAGCTTGCCGGGCATCGTCTCGAAGGAGCATCGCCATGAAGCAGTCCGTTACGCTTGCTGTCCTGCTGGTCAGCGCCGCCACCGCTCTTGCCACTGCGCCCGCGTTCGCCGGCGGCGATGCGGCGACGCCGGCGGTTCAATCGCTTCCCGTCGCGGCGGTCGCCACGAACGCCCCGAAGACGCGTGCCGAGGTGAAGGCCGAGCTGGCCAGCGCCCGTGCTCACGGTGAACTGAGTCTGGACCCGAATTCGCCGGCTTATCCGCAGCAATACGCGATGGGCGGCTATACCGCGCCTCGCGAGCAGGCCGCGGGCTTCTTCCGCGCACACAACATCGCCAACTGACGCTTCGGCGCATGCGCGCCGACAGCCCTGCTCTGTTCCCTTCCGCTCTTTCCTTGCGAGAGTCTGGCGTAGCCTCCCCGCCGGGCGGCGTACAATTTTTGTCAGGCGGCGGCGCGCGTAGTGCGCTGCCCACCCCATGGCAGAGAGGATCGCGGTGCGGCCGGCTTGCCTGCCGGCGCTGCGAAGGCGGGACGCAGGGACATGGACCAGATCGAATGCGTGGTGATCGGCGCGGGCGTGGTCGGCCTCGCCGTTGCGCGTGCGCTTGCCGCGCGCGGGCGCGAGGTGATCGTGCTCGAAGCCGCCGAGGCCATCGGCACCAGCACCAGTTCGCGCAATAGCGAGGTGATTCACGCCGGGCTCTACTACCCGCGCGGCTCGCTCAAGGCCACGTTGTGCGTGCGCGGGCGCGAAATGCTCTACGAGTACTGCGCGTCGCACAATGTCACGCACGCGCGCTGCGGCAAGCTGCTCGTCGCCACGGCGGCGAACCAGATTCCGCAACTCGAGGCGATTCGGGCGCGCGGCAAGGAAAACGGCGTGTTCGACCTCACGCGCATCAGCGGCAGCGAGGCGCTCGCGCTCGAACCGGCGCTCGAATGCGTCGCGGCCGTGTACTCGCCGCAAACCGGCATCGTCGACAGCCATCAGCTCATGCTCGCGCTGCAAGGCGACGCGGAGCGCGACGGCGCCGTGATCGCGCTGAAGTCGCCGGTCGAGTCGATCGATGCGCTGGGCGGCGGCTTCACGGTGCGAACCGGCGGCGACGCGCCGATCGACATTCGAGCCACCTGCGTCATCAATAGCGCAGGCCTCTATGCGACGAAGCTCGCCAAACGCATTCGCGGGCTCGACGCGCGCCATGTGCCGCCGTTCTATCTGGCGCGCGGCAATTACTTCAGCGTTTCGGGTCGGGTGCCGTTCTCGCGCCTCATCTATCCGATGCCCAACGACGCGGGCCTCGGCGTGCATCTCACGCTCGACCTGGGCGGCCAGGCGCGCTTCGGCCCCGACGTCGAATGGATCGATGCGGTCGATTACGACGTCGATCCCCGCCGCGCCGATTCCTTCTACGCGCAGATCCGCACCTACTGGCCGGCGCTGCCAGACGGCGCGTTGCAGCCCGCTTACGCGGGCATCCGCCCGAAGCTCTCCGGGCCGGGCGAACCCGCCGCCGATTTCATGATCCAGGGCGCGGCGTCGCACGGCGTGCGCGGCCTCGTGAACCTGTTCGGCATCGAGTCGCCGGGGCTCACGGCTTCACTGGCGATCGCACAGCGCGTGTGCGAGATGGCTTCGTTCGATTGATCGGGCTTTGGGCCCTTCTTCCGCCGAGCGGCATCATGCCGCTCACTTATCTCCGGCATTGCAGCGTCACCGGGGCTTGCTTCGTTGTTAAGCTTCTTCGCGACGCCGCCACCAGAGCGGCTCAGAGGCATGCGCGGCACGCGCCACACCATAGCGCCGCGCGAAAACCCAGCGAACGAATCGCCACAATACTGGAGTGAGTCATATGAAATCGTCCCGCCGCAGCTTTCTGATTACGAGCATCGGCGTCGCTTCGACGCTCGCGCTTTCGCGCCAGGCCTTCGCCGACGCGCCCAAGGCTGCCGAATCCGATCCCACCTCCCAGGCGCTCGGCTACAAGCTCGACGCGACCAAGGTCGACCGAGCGAAGTTCGCGAAGTACGCCGCCGGCCAGGACTGCAGCAACTGCACGTTCTACCAGGGCAAGGCCACCGACGCGTTCGCGCCGTGCCCGATGTTCGGCGGCAAGCAGGTCGCGGGCAAGGGCTGGTGCAGCGCTTATAACAAGAAGGCGTGATGGAACGGTGCGGGCACTGCAACGCGTAGACCCCACACGCTTCGCTGCCCGCGCACGTCGTTCATGAAAGCGCGAGCGCGCTAGCGCCGCGCCTGCAGCAGCGGCGGCCGACGGTTGAACCACGGGCGCGCCGCCTCCAGTTGCGCCGCGAGGCGCAGCAACAATGCGTCGTTGCCCTCGCGCGCGGCGAACTGAACGCCGATCGGCAGCCCACGAGCGTTCCATGCGAGCGGCACCGACATCGACGGCTGGCCCGTCAGGTTGAAAAGCTCCGTGCAGCCGGCCCACGCGAATGCCTTGTTCGAGGCTTCGGTCAGCAGCTTTCTCATCAGCACTTCCACCGGCATGGCCGTGACCGCGCGCATCTGGATGCGCTCGCTCTGGCTTGGCTTCAGTTCGCCGATTTTCACCGGCGGAGCCGCGAGCGTCGGGCACAGCAGCACGTCGTAGCGCTTCATCAGGTCGGCGAGCTGCGCCGTGATGCGCTGCTGTACGTCGAGCGCCGCGGGCAGCTCGCGCTCGCCGAGCTTCTGGCCGATGTGCGCCATGGCCCAGGTTGCGATCTCGAACTCCCGGCGGTGCGGCTTCGTGCCCGTGATGTCGTCCGCGTGCAGCACGTATTGCTCGGCCACCACCGACCACAGCATCAGGAACGCCTCGCGCGCCTGTGCGTAATCCACGGGCAGCGAAAACGGCTCCACGCGATGGCCGAGCGACGTGAGCAGTTCGGCGGCATCGTCGAGCGCGCTGCGCACTTCGGGCGCGAGTGTGTCCGCGAACATCGGCTCGGTCAACAGCGCGATGGCGAGCGGCTTCGATCCGTCGAGCGGGGCGCGCGCGGCGGCGAGGAAGGTGCCGGGCGCGCCGGCAGGCAGCGCGGGGTCGCCGGCGATCAGGTCGAGCATCAGCGCGCTGTCACGCACGCTGCGCGATACGGCGAGATCGACGCCGAGTGCGCCGGGCGGCGGCGGCACGTCGGACGCCGGCTGGAACGCGCGCGACGGCTTGAAGCCGAAGAGCCCGCAGCACGACGCCGGAATGCGGATCGAACCGCCGCCGTCGGACGCGTGCGCGAGCGGTACGATGCCCGCCGCGACCGAGGCGGCCGCGCCGCCGCTCGAGCCGCCGGGCGTGTGATCGAGGTTCCACGGGTTGCGGCAGGGGCCGAACAGCTCGGGTTCGGTATAGGGCATCTGCCCGAGCTCCGAGGCGCTGGTCTTGCCGAAGATATTCAGGCCCGCGGCGCGAAAACGCGCAACCACGGGCGCGTCGGCGGTGGGAATGTAGTGGCGGTAATGACGGCTGCCAAGCGTCATCCGCAGCCCGGCCACGGCCGCGCCGAGGTCCTTGACGAGAAACGGCACGCCGGCGAGCGGTCCTTCGCTCAGCGCGCTCACGCCGTTGCCGGAGGCCTCGATGCGCCGCGCGCGCTCGCGCGCCGCTTCATAGTCCTTGAGGACGATGGCGTTGATCGCGGGATTGGCGGCTTCCGCACGGGCGATGGCGGTGTCGAGCAACTCGCGCGCGCTCACCTCGCGGCGGCGCACGAGATCGGCGAGGCCGATGGCGTCGTATTCCAGATAGTCGGATTGCAAGGCGCGCACTCCTCGTCGTCGGGTTGGGCCGGGCTTGAGCGATACGGGCTACGCAAGGAGTGTAAGCGGGCGGCGCGCCTGCGGGGTTTGTCGTTGCGCGCGCATCGATGCAGCAAGGCGTGCGCAACGACGGCCGGGCGACAACCGTCGTCGCCGCCCGAAGGGTATTACAGATGCTCGGCCAGGAAGCTCAACGTGCGGCCGTGCGCGAGCGCCGCAGCGTGCTGGTTGTACGAGGCGCGCACCGAGCAGTTGAAGCCGTGATCGGCGTTCGGGTACAGGTGGAACTCGGCGTTCAGGCGGCCCGCGAAGCGCTCCTTCACCTGGCCCACCGCCGACAGCGGAATGCCGTGATCGAGTTCGGCGTAGTGGAAGAGAATCGGCTTGGTGACCTTGTCGGCGAGATCGAGCTGATTCTGGATGCCGCCGCCGTAGTAGGACACCGCCGCATCCACCGAACCGCTGGCGGCCGCGAGGTAGGCAAGACGGCCGCCGAAGCAGTAGCCGATCGCCGCGACCTTGCCCGTGCACTCGGGCAGCGCGCGCAGCGCAGCCGCGGTCGCGGCGATGTCCTCGACCACGAGGTTGACGTCCGTCTTCTGCATCAGCGCGATGCCGCGATCGCGGTCCGCGCCCACGTAGTCGAGCTCGACGCGCGGGGCCGCGCGCCAGAACACGTCGGGGGCGATCGCCACGTAGCCGTCGAGCGCATATTGCTCGACGACGTCGCGGATGTGCCCGTTCACGCCGAAGATCTCCTGCAGGATGACGATGCCCGGTCCCTTGCCGCCCCTGGGCAGCGCGAGGTACGCGCCGAAGCTGTCATTGCCGGCGGGAATGTCGATCCATTTGGTCGAAACGCTCATGTTGTTTCTCCGTCTTCATCAATGAGTCATGCGACGCGCCGCAGCGCTCAGGCAGGCGGCTCGCACACTGCCCGCGGCGCGTCGCGAAATCGGGGAGCCAGTTTGCCATAGGCCCTTGAACCTCTGCAGCGCACGCCACGGAAAACGCGTTCTCGCAAGCGGATCGTAATGATCTCGATTATTCATTTTTCGGGCAGGAGGGCTTTGGCTAGAGTCGGTAGCGATTGCATCGTCATCGCTCATTCAGCCATACAAGGATCGCCTCATGAGTTCTACTCCCGCGTTGCGCACGTCGCCCGACTTTTCCACGCCGTTCAGCCGCCGCTTCGGTTTGCGCCTGCCGCTCGTGCAGGGGCCGATGGCGGGCGGCCCGACCACGCCTGCGCTCGTCGCGGCGGTGTCGAACGCGGGCGGGCTCGGTTTTCTCGCCGGGGCGGCGCTCGCACCCGAAAAGATCGCGAGCGAAGTCGCCGCGATTCGCGCGCTCACCGACAAGCCCTTCGGCGTGAATCTCTTCGTGCTCGACCCTGCGAATCCCGACGAAGCCACCGTGCGCCGCGCGCTCGAAGCGATCGATCCGGTGGCGGCCCAGCACGGTTTGCCGCCCGGTGAGGCGCTCGCACGTTACGCGCCCGACTTTCGCGCGCAACTCGACGCGGTGATCGAGCTGCGCGTGCCGGTGGTGAGCTTCACGTTCGGCCTGTTGCCCAAGTCCGACGTCGCGCGCCTGCATGCGGCGGGCAGCTACGTGATGGGCACGGCCACTCACGTGGCCGAAGCCATCGCGTGGCGCGACGCGGGTGCGGATGCGATCGTCGCGCAAGGTGCCGAAGCGGGCGGGCACCGCGGCACGTTCATCGGCGAGGCGCCGCACGCGCTCATCGGCACGATGGCGCTGGTGCCGCAACTCGTCGATGCGGTCGATGCACCAGGTGCGGTCGGCCTCCCGGTCCTGGCGGCGGGCGGCATCATGGACGGGCGCGGCATCGTCGCGGCGCTCGCGCTGGGCGCGCAAGGCGTGCAGACGGGCACCGCGTTTCTCGGCAGTGCCGAAAGTGCGATTCCCGCTGACTGGAAGGCGCGGCTGCGTGCGTCGACGGATACCGCGACCTCGGTCACGCGCGCAATCACCGGACGCCACGCGCGCGGCATTCGCAATCCGCTCATGCAGCAGCTCGAGGCTCGGCCCGAGACGGTCGCGCCGTACCCCGTGCAAAACGCGCTCACGCAGCCGTTGCGGCAACGCGCGGCGCGCGAGAACGACGGCGATTATCTGTCGCTGTGGTCGGGGCAGGGCGCACCGCTTTCGCGTACGCGCGAGGCCGGTCTCGGCGCCGCGCAAATCGTCGCTGCGCTCGATGCCGAATGGCGTGCTGTGTCAGGCAAACTACCCGGCAAACTGAGTCACGACGCGTGAGGCAGGTAGCCGCATGAGAGGCGAGTCCGCAACGCATCGGCGTGCAAAATTAATCGAATGCTTACTTGAACCGGCACGCGCAAAAAAGTGCGTTCCGGGCGTCCGTGCGACTCGCAAACGTTATCGCGAATGGGAGGGGTTTTCATATGGTCGCACGGCACCCTGGTGTATTCCCGGAACGCGTGCGCTAACACACCAATAACTCCCGTCAAATAATCCAAAAAACGATTCGTGCGGGACCCCTCAGGGAATCTCCCAATAATTGGATCCAAAGTCCGGATGCCTTATTACATAAGGCTTGCGGTCGATTGATCAGGGTTTCGAACTGTTCTTGCAGTACGCATATTGGTACTCGCACCAATATCTGAAAAAAGTCCCCCAAATTAATTTGATCACCTACACTTGCGCGCAAGTATGGATGGGCGGCCCGCCATGAACGGACCATTCGCCATGCTGGCCAGGTGCATCAAGGATGCATCCTGCGTGGTCGTCCGCACGGGGAGCGACACGTTCGGGGCGCGGGAGCACTGGGCGATTACGTAGCTTTTGGGTTCGAAACTGGAGACTTACATGACTATCAAGCTTCACAAGCTGTTGCCGATCAGCGCTGCGGCCATTATGTTCGCGTCGTTCGCAACGGCAGCGAGCGCAGACGTTACGGTCAAGATTGGCCACGTCGCGCCGCTTACGGGTGGGATTGCGCACCTCGGTAAAGACAACGAAAACGGCGCACGTCTCGCAGTCGAAGAGATCAACGCGAAGGGCCTCATGGTCGGCGGCCAGAAGGTCACGCTCGTGCTCGACGCACAAGACGACGCAGCTGACCCGCGCACGGCCACCCAGGTCGCGCAGAAGCTCGTCGACGACAAGGTCGTTGCCGTCGTCGGCCACCTGAACTCGGGCACGTCGATCCCGGCATCGAAGATCTACAGCGATGCAGGCATCGTGCAGATCTCGCCGTCGGCCACGAACCCGGCCTACACGCAACAAGGCTTCAAGACGACCTACCGTGTCGTGGCGACCGACGCCCAGCAGGGCCCGGCGCTCGCGAACTACGCGGCGAAGAACCTGAAGGTCAAGACCGTTGCCGTGGTCGACGACTCGACGGCTTATGGCCAGGGTCTCGCGAACGAGTTCGAGAAGACCGCCAAGTCGCTCGGCATGAACGTGCTGTCGCATGACGCGACGAACGACAAGGCCGTGGACTTCCGCGCCATTCTGACGAAGATCAAGGGCGAAAACCCCGACGCGATCATGTACGGCGGCATGGATGCCACCGGCGGCCCGTTCGCCAAGCAAGCCAAGCAGCTTGGCCTGCGCGCGAAGGTGCTCGCGGGTGACGGCGTCTGTACCGACAAGCTGGCCGACCTCGCCGGCGACGCGACCGACAACATCGTGTGTTCGGAAGCCGGCATGGCGCTCGAAAAGATGCCGGGCGGCAAGGAATTCGAAGCCAAGTTCGAGAAGCGCTTCGGCCAGCCGATCCAGATCTACGCACCGTTCACGTATGACGCTGTGTACATCATCGTCGACGCCATGAAGCGTGCGAACTCGACGGATCCGGCAAAGATCCTCGCCGAAATGCCGACGACGGACTACAAGGGCGTGATTGGCGAGACGACCTTCGATTCGAAGGGCGACCTCAAGCACGGCGTGATCTCGCTGTACAACTACAAGTCGGGCAAGAAGTCGCTGCTCGACGTCGTGAAGATGTAATTCGCGCTTAGCGCGTATTTACCCATTTCGCTCACGCGATTGGAAAAGCCCGCAGGTTTCGGCCTGCGGGCTTTTTTTCGTTTGGGGCTGCGCGTGACGCAGTTATCGATGCGCTTTCAGATCCCCAGCCGCCGCAGCACCTTCGGCCCCGCAAACGCCACGAGCGCCGCGCACAACGCCACCACGGCGAGCCCGACCGTGAGGTTGGTCACCTGCGCGATGCCGCCGATCACCACCGGCCCGAACAGCAAGCCGAAATAGGCGATGCCCGCGACGTGCGCGAGCCCTTCGGCCGCGTGGATACCTTTCACGCGCGCAGCGGCCGCGAACAGCACCGGCATCATGTTGGCGAGGCCGAGCCCCATCAGCGTGAAGCCCGTGAGCGCGGTGAACGAGAACGGCAGCAACAGCGCGCCGATCATGCCCGCGCACGCGAGCGAGGCGCTCGCCATCACGAGCTGCGGCGCGCCAAAGCGCGCGCGCACGGCGTCCCCGGCGAAGCGCGCCGCGGCCATGCCGCCCGAAAACGCCGCGTAGGCCGCGCTGGCGAGCGCAGGCGTGGAGAGCACCACGTCGCGCATGTAGACCGTGGCCCAGTCGTACATCGCGCCTTCGGCGATCAGAGCGATCAGCGCGATGGCGCCTAGCGCCCAGAGCGCGGGCGTGCGCCAGCGGTTGCCGGTTTTCGCGTGCTCGCCGTGCGTAGCGTGCGGCACGTGCGGCAGGACAGCCGGGCACGAGACGAACAGCACGAGCGCCGCCAGCGCCGAAGCGAGAAAGAGATGCAGCGCCGGCGCCATGCCGCGCGCGAGCAGCGCGCCGCCAATCGCGGCGCCCGCCATGCCGCCCAGGCTGAACATGCCATGCAGCCCCGACATGATCGGCTTGGCGACGGCTTCTTCCACGGCGCTCGCTTCGGCGTTCATGGCGACATCGAGCGTGGCCATGCCCACGCCGAAAAAGGCGAGCACGACGATCAGCATCCAGTAATACGGGACCACCAGGATCAGCGCGCCGCACACGGACATCGTCAGGCCGCCGGTGAGGCAGGCGCGGCGCGAGCCCGCGCGCGCGATCCAGCCGCCGATCGTCGTCATCGCGGCGATAGAGCCGCCCGCGACCGCGAAGAGCGCGTAAGAGAGAAGTGCCGGGCTCAGATGAAACTTGTCGCGCACGGTCGGCACGTGCACGCCCCACGACGCGTACATCATGCCGGCGACGAAAAAGAGCGCCATGGTCGCGATGCGCGCGCGATGGCGCGTGGCGGCGGGCAGCGCCCGATGGTGGGCGGCTGGGCTCGCAACGGCGAGGGCGGGGTCGGTCGGTCGGTCGGACACGGGAATTCCGGGCAGAAGGAAGAGAAGGGACCAGGAAGGCGCCTGAAAGCAAACGATGATTCTAACGAAGGTGCGACTGGCCTGTCGCAGCGCGTTGGCCGGGTCAGCTGCTCTAATATCAGGAGCATCCATCGTTCGACTCGAGGACGCGCCCTTGAAGATTCCCGCTCACGCCCCGCTGCATCTGCTGCACCAGACGCCTATCGGCACGCTCGCCACGCACTCGCGCGAGCCGCGCGGTTTTCCGTATCCGACGCTGCTGCCGTTTGCGCCCGACGCGCAGCACCGTCCGGTGATCCTGGTGAGCCGTCTGGCCGAGCACACGCGCAATTTGCTCGACGACCCGCGCGCGGGCTTTCTCGTCGCGCACGTACCCGACGCCGACGTGCTGAACGCCCCGCGCGCCACGCTGCTCGGCCGCTTCGAACCAGTCGCGCCGGTCGATTCAGCCGCCCACGAAGCGAGCGAGGCGCTGGCGCGGCGCTACGTGCGCTATCACCCGGACGCCGAGCGCTATCTCGCACTCGGCGACTTCACCTTCTGGGTCATGCACGTCGAGCGGCTGCGTTATATCGGCGGGTTTGGCGCAATGGGCTGGATGGACGGCGCCGACCTCGACGCGCTCCCCCCGCTCGCTCCCGCCGACGAAACCACGCTGATCCGCTTTTTCGAAACGCACCCCACCCGCCGAGCCGGACTGGACCTCGCAGGCGTGGATCGCTACGGCGCCGATCTCGTGATCGACGGCGCCCGCACGCGCTTTGTTTTCGATGCGCCACAGTTTGATTTGCAATCCTTGCATGCGGTGCTAGCCGACTGCATTGAGCGCCATACGCAATGACGGTTTATTCCGCCCATGCGGGCGTTGTCCGCCGTCCTATATAGCGCGTCGCCTCATGCTGCTTAGCAGCAACCGGTTTCTATCCCCGTTGATTGGCTCAAAGTTGTCATGGGATGAAATGTTTGACGTATTTCAACGCATTTAATTTTCATCCGCTGCTAATTATGAGATGTGGATTTATCTGGCAAAAGCGGGATTTAGTAAAAATACCGATTTGCACGAAATGACAATGAGTTAGAGGCTTGCTGGAAGGCGCGGGATTGGAAATCTGGCTTTAATTATTTTTATTGCTTACACGCAACCCGGCATTCAAATCTGTGTTAATCTCGCCACCGATTTCCGAGGCACGCATCTATCAATCGGCATACTGACGCGAGATCAGTAGCCATTAAGATCAAACCACAAGGGCACCTATGTCTTCCTACAAGGAACTTCTCGCTCAGCGAGAGAAGCTGGAAAAGCAGATTGAAGAGGCGAAGGCTCGCGAATATGCCGAGGTCCTCGATGAAATCAAGCAGAAAATGGCCGACTACGGCATTACCCTGGCAGAACTCGGTGGCGGCCGCGCCAGCGCCAAAGCCGCGAAGGCAGCCAGCCGTTCGCGTGCGAGCGTCGCGCCGAAATACCGCGATCCCGACAGCGGCAGCACGTGGTCGGGCCGTGGCAAGCCGCCGCGCTGGATCGCCGGTCAAGACCGCGATCGTTTTCTGATCCAGAAGTAAATCAACTTGTCAGCGGCGCGTTTGAACGCGCTGCGCATGAGTGAAAGCAGGAGCGGAGTCGGGCGAGGTATCTCCTGATTCTCGAAAACAAGAAGCCGCGCAGTCCGGGGACGCGCGGCTTTTTGATTTTCTGCACCATGTGCGGTTTGGTTCGAACCGTATCCACGGCTTGAATGAGAATGCTTCCTGGTCTTGTAGGCATCTGATTTAAAAGAGATTTTTAGGGCTATCCATAAAATCGTCGCATGCAGTCGCTACAATCGCGGTTATTCCCCTAATTTGCTCTCTCGCCGCGCATGACTTCTTCCGCCGCCCCCCCGTTCTCAGATAAACACGAGGTCGCACGCCGTACGACGTGGGTCAGCGTTGGCGTCAATTCTGTTCTGGTGGTGTTGCAAATCGTCATCGGTGTGTTTGCGCATTCGCAGGCGTTGATTGCCGATGGCGTGCATTCACTCGCCGATATCGTTTCCGACTTCGTCGTGCTGCTGGCCAACCGGCATAGCGGCGCCAAGCCGGACGCCGATCATAACTACGGCCACAGCCGTTATGAGACGGTCGCGTCGTTATTCCTTGGCGCATTATTGATTGCGGTGGGCGTCGGCATGCTGGTGCGCGCCGGCACGCGCATCATGAATCTCGGCGATATTCCGGCGCTGCACGTGAGCGCGCTGGTCGTGGCGCTCCTCGTGCTGGTTTCCAAGGAAGGGCTCTTTCGCTACATGCTGCGCGAGGCGCAGCGCGTGCGCTCGGCCATGCTGATCGCCAATGCCTGGCATGCGCGCTCGGACGCGGCTTCGTCGCTGGTCGTGGCGATCGGCATTGTGGGCAGCCTCGCCGGCGTGCGGCTGCTCGATCCGATCGCGGCGGCCATCGTCGGCTTCATGGTCGCGCGCATGGGCTGGGTGTTCGGCTGGGACGCGCTGCAGGACCTCTCCGACCGCGCGCTCGACGAAGCCGCCGCCGCGGACCTGCGCGCGCTGCTGATGAGCACGCCGGGCGTGCTCGACGTGCACGAGATGCGCACACGCAAGACCGGCGACCTCGCGCTAGTGGATGCGCACATCCTCGTCGATCCGCTGATTTCGGTTTCGGAAGGGCACTACATCGCGGAGACGGCGCGTGCTCGCCTGCTCACCGACGCACGCGTGCTAGATGCACTGATTCACGTCGATCCCGAAGACGACATGCACGTGCGCTCCGTGGCCAACCTGCCTGCGCGCGACGACGTGGCCAGGCGCCTGCGAAGCGAGCTGTCGGAGCATGACGTGCATGTCGAAGGCATCACGCTGCACTACCTGAGCACGGGGCTGGAGATTCAGGTGGTGCTGGCCGCGGCGGACGACGCGCGGCGCGTGGCCGCCATGGATCTGGAAGCGCTGCGCGCGCGCCTCGGCGCGAGCAAGCTCGTCGTGATGCAGCCGCTCGATGCGCATGGCGCACTGGCCGCGCACGGCAAATCGCGCGAGTCGCATTGAGTGCGCTCGGCGCGGCAGAGAAGCCGCCGCGCCGTCGTGGCTTCACAGCGGCAATTGCGTATCGAACTTGATTTCCCGCAGCACGACGCTCGTGCGCACCTGCGCCACCGCGGGAATGCGGAAGATGCGTTCGTGCAGGAAGGCGTCGTAGGCCTTGATGTCGGGTGCGACGATCTTGAGGATGTAGTCCGACTCGCCCGTGGTGCTGTAACACTCGGTGACTTCGGGGCAGGTGGCGATCTCGCGTTCGAAGGCTTCGACGCCGCCTTCGGTGTGGCGCGTGAGATGGATATGCGCGAGCGCGCAGACGTGCAGGCCAAGCTTTTCGCGATCGAGCAGCGCCGTGTAGCGCTGGATCACGCCCGACTGTTCCATGTCCTTGATACGGCGCCAGCAAGGGGTGCTGGAGAGCCCCACCTGGTCGGAGATTTCCTGGACCGAGCGGCGCGCGTCGAGCTGCAGCAGGCGCAGGATCTTCTGAGAGAACGTATCGAGTGTCAACTGCGCCTCCAATGCGTCGCTGTATTCCTGAATGTTAGAGGCCAGGAGAACAGAACGCAATGCAAAGCGCAGATGATGAGGGAGATTACCTAATTTGCCGGAGTGCTCGCGGCGTTTTGCCCTGAGTCGTCCCCATCAGCGGCGAGCGCGGCTTGCTGTGCGCGCAGGTCGGCCAGCATGTTGCAGAAGAGGGCGCCTTGCTCGATCGCGTCGTCGAGCGCGACGTGCGTGTGCGGGTGATCGTCGAACCAGTGCTTCGGAAAGCGCGGCTTGATGCACTTGCGGTACGGCAGGCCCGTCATCGCGAAGGCGAGCGTCTTGATGTCGAGCGCCGACCATGAGAACGGGCAGCGCCCGGCGAAACGCATCATGTACCAGAACATGAAGGTGAAATCGAAGCCCGCCGGCATCGCCACGAACACCGGCTTGCCGGGCAGCGCCTCCACCCATTCGACGTAGGCGACGAGCGCCGCCGCCGGGTCTTGCAGATCCTTGCGGCATGCGGCCCAGGCCTCGGGCTGCGTCTCCCACCAGGCGGCCTGCACCGGATGCGGCGCCGCGCCTCCGAGCATCTCGAGATTGGCCGAGAACGTGGCGATCAAACGCTTGTCGGCGGTGTACGCCGCCGAAGCGAAACTCAGCATCGAATGCGGGCCGGGAATGGGACCATCGGCCTCGACGTCAGTGCTGACGTAAATCTCCTCAATAGCGGCTTGATTCATCTTACTTTTCACTCTCATCCAGGTACGCCATCTGCGACGTACGGGTTGGAGCGGCGCTCCTCGCCGAATGTCGAAACGGGGCCATGGCCCGGCACGAACGTGACGTCGTCGCCCAGCGGCCAGAGCTTTTCGCGGATCGAACGGATCAGGTCCGCATGATTGCCGCGCGGAAAGTCCGTGCGGCCGATCGAACCCGCGAACAGCACGTCGCCGACCGTGGCGACCCGGTGCTTGCGGCTGAAGAAGATCACGTGACCCGGCGTGTGCCCGGGGCAGTGATAGACCTCGAGTTCCTCGCCGCCGAAGCGCACCGTGTCGCCGTCTTGAAGCCAGCGCGTGGGCTCGAACGCCTCGGCGTGACCGAAGCCAAAGCGCACGCTCTGCTGCGGCAACTGGTCGATCCAGAAGCGCTCGTCTTCCTGCGGGCCTTCGATCGGCACGCCGAACTTCGTGGCGAGCGCCTTCGCGCCGGCGCAGTGGTCGAGGTGGCCATGGGTGAGCAGCACCTTTTCCAGCTGCACGCCCTGACGTTCGATCTCGGCCTCGATGCGTTCGAGGTCGCCGCCCGGATCGACGACGGCGGCGCGGTTCGTCGTTTCGTCGACGAGCAGCGAGCAGTTTTGCTGGAACGGCGTGACGGGAATCAGCGTGACTTTCATGCGGGGATCGTGGGGTTCAGGTCTCGCGGGGCGGGTACAGCGACGCGTCGAAATCGACGTCGCGTGCCGACGGCCCCAGCCAAAGGATCGATTGTACCGGGGTGCAGGAAGCGCCGCCGACGCCGCTCGCGACAGCCTCAGTCCCTTGTCTGACAAGGGATGCGGCGGCGCAAGGCGAACGGCTTTGTTACATCAATAGTGAAAAATCATGGAGATTTGTGAGGCACCGGCGTGACAGGAATAACTTTTGGGTATAATGCGACCCATCACGCACGGAATTCGTGCTTTCAAAGGGCGGTGTGACCTTCGTAAAAAAAGAGGTCGCATACATCGCCGTCAAGCAGTGCTGTCGTTCTAGGCGGGCCGAAACAGGCTGCCTTACAAGATAGCAAATCAGGTGTCGATCCGTTCGACGCCGCACGTCTTGCCCAGCCAGGTGCCACGCGCCTGCAACGGCCTACATGCCGTGACGCTGGGTGGGGCCTACGCCGCCGTTCCTGTGCGCCGAGAGTTTCCGGCGCGCCTGAACGAGCTTCATCGTTCGATGGCGGCATGTGGGGTCTGGTCAGGCTGCCGGGGACAGGTTGCGCCAGACGTGAAAGATAACTAGCGGTTAGCGGCTTATTAGGGCTGCATCCGGGCATTGGCACGCGTTCGCCTTTTTCATTTCAGGCGAGCGATGGCGAAGCTTTGCCCGCGACCGCCGAAGCCTTTCCGACAACGCGCACACATGGCGCGGGACAGGCTTCGAGAACGTGATGGCAATGTTATGAACCTTCGACTGACTCGACGACGACTCGGGAGTCTCGCAGCCGTGTCCATTCTGGCCGGTTGCGCCGTGCCGCCTGCCCAGCAGGACCAGGCATCCAGCGACGCCCTTCGCACGAAGGACGCGGCTTTCACTGCGCCGCAGGGCTACGGCTCCGCGCTCGCTGCGCTGCCCGCATCGGGCACCGCGAAGGACAACTCGCTCGCGAACGCCGAGGCGATCGACGAGAACGGCCCGGACGTCCACTCGTTCCACCAGACCGGCCGCGCCTCGTGGTACGGCCGCGCGTTCCACGGCCGCCGCACCGCAAGCGGCGAGCGCTTCAACATGAAGGCGCTCACTGCTGCGCACCGCACGCTGCCGCTCGGCTCGTATGTGCGCGTGAGCGTGCCCGGCACGTCGAAGTGGGTAGTGGTGAAGATCAACGACCGTGGCCCGTACGCACGTGGCCGTGTGCTCGACCTCTCGTATGCCGCCGCCAAGCTGCTTGGCGTGCAGCATGCGGGTACGGCGAAGGTGGACATCGAAGGCCTCACGCGCCAGGAAGCGAAGGCCGCGCAAGCGGATATGCTTGCCGCGAACTCGAACATCGATCACTAAGCGATCTCGTTTGGGCGTGGCGCTGAGTGCGCCGCGACGCGCCTGAGACTGAACCGCCTGGCAGAGTTGGATGTATACGCGAAAGGCCGCCTGATTGACTCAGGCGGCCTTTCGGTTTTTCTGGCTGGTGCTTTTGACTGTAGTCGGCTGGCGGCTCAGTCGCCCGCTTCTTCCCCGCCTTCACCCTTCAATTCCAGCGCCCGCGCGTAGAGCGCATTGCGCGACGCGCCCGTGAGCGCCGCCGCGATCTTCGCCGCGCCCTTTACCGGTACTTCCTGAAGCAGCACGCGCAAGAGCGCGTCGTGATCGGCTTCGCCTTCCGCCTGCTCGCTCGCGCCTTCCACCACCAGCACGAACTCGCCGCGCTGACGGTTCGCGTCCCCTGCCAGCCACGTTGGCGCTTCGGCCAGGGTGCCGCTCCAGAGCGACTCGTGTAGCTTCGTCAATTCGCGGGCGATGAGGATGCGGCGCGCGGGACCGAACGCATCGGCGAGCGACTGCACGGTTTCGACGATGCGATGCGGGGCTTCGTAGAACACCATCGCATGCGTATGCGAGGCGAGCGGCTGCAATGCGGCTGCGCGCTGCTTGGGCTTGGGCGGCAGAAAACCGAGGAACGTGAAGGTCGAGACCCAGTCGCCGGCAGCGGAAAGCGCCGTTGCGAGTGCGCTCGCGCCAGGTAGCGGCATGACGTTCAGGCCGGCGGCGCGCACGGCGTCCACGAGTTTCGCGCCCGGATCGGAAATGCCGGGCGTGCCCGCGTCCGAAACGCAGGCCACGCGCTCGCCCGCGCGCAGAAATTCGATCACGCGCTGCGCGGCCTCGCGCTCGTTGTGCTCGTGCACGGCGACGAGCGGCTTCGAAATACCGTAGCGCGCGAGGAGCTGGCCGGTGTTGCGCGTGTCTTCGGCGGCGATGCGATCGACGAGGCCGAGCACGTGCAGGGCGCGCAGCGTGATGTCGGCGACATTGCCGATGGGCGTCGCCACGACGTACAGCGTGGCGGCCGGATATTGCTGGGCCTGTGCGAGTTCGAAGGGGGACGAGAGGGACGTCATGACACGCAACGCGCGAAAGCAGGAAAAGAGGCCGACATTGTGCCACGCGGGCGCGAGTGCACCCGAGGGAAGCGGCGCGAACGAAAGTGCACGCGTCGACAACTTTTGCGCGCGGGCGCAGTCGAATGCCCAACGCCGCGCGACAGGCGCGCGTTTCGAGGCGCACGCACTGGCGTTTTTACGTCGCGAGCGCCTGGAGCTGGTCGCGCGCAACGTGAATTGCCGCGGCGGCGAACTCGATCTCGTGATGCGCGAGCGCGACGGCACGCTGGTTTTCGTGGAAGTGCGCGCCCGCGCGCGGCCGGCATTCGGCGGGGCGGCGGCGAGCGTGGGATGGCGCAAACAGCAGCGCGTGCTGCGCGCGGCGCGCTACTTTCTCGCGACGTGGCGCGCCGCCGATGCGAACGGGAAAGCGGCCACGCAAGCGCGAACGCCGCCCGCGTGCCGCTTCGACGTGATCGCGTTCGAGAGCGGCCGGCTCGTGTGGCTGCGCGACGCGTTTCAACCGGAAGCGCACGAGAGCTAAAACTTACGCAACAGAAAGAAGGGTGAAAATGAACGCCCTCGAGTGCGCTAAACTTGCGGCACGCCGCACCGCGCGGAAATTTTGCGATACCCGCAGTACAGATTAGAGAGTCGATGTCCGTCGAACGCATTCAACAGCACTTCCGCGATAGCGCAGCCACTACGCTCGCGGCCATGGAAACCCTGGCGGTCCCGATTGCCGCCGCGGTCGATACGATGTTCGCCGCGCTCGCGAACAGCAACAAGATTCTCGCGTGTGGCAATGGCGGATCCGCCGCCACCGCCCAGCAACTCGCCGCCGAACTGATCGGCCGGTTCGAGCGCGAACGCCCGGGCCTGCCCGCGCTCGCGCTGACCACCGACGCCTCGGTGCTCACCGCCGTTGCCAACGACTACGCGTACGAGCAGGTATTTGCGAAGCAGGTGCGCGCGCTCGGCCAGCCCGGCGACGTGCTGCTCGCCATCACGACCTCGGGCAACTCCGTAAACGTGCTGGCCGCCATTCAGGAAGCGCACGAACGCGAAATGGTCGTGATCGCGCTGACCGGCAAGGGCGGCGGCGACGTGAACAGCGTGCTCGCCGATACCGACATTCAGCTGTGCGTGCCGAGTGACCGAACGGCGCGTGTTCAGGAAGTGCATCTGTTAACTATTCACTGCCTGTGCGACGGCATCGACGCGATGCTGCTGGGCGAAGACTGACACCGTAAGACGAAGAGAGGGGAAGTTGATGAGCAGATACGGCATGACGCGCGCGCTGGCACGGACCACGCTGACGATCGGCTTCGCAGCCTCGCTCTGCGCAAGCCTGCAGGGCTGCTTCCTGGCGCTGGCGGGCGCGGCGGGCGGCACAGCGCTGGTGGCAACCGACCGGCGCACGGTGGGATCGCAAACGGAAGACCGCGAGATCCAGGTGAAGGCGCTGGCCGATCTCGGCAAGCAACTGCCCGACACGGCGCACGTGAACGTGGCGGTGTTCAACCAGCGCGTGCTGATCACGGGTGAAGTGCCCGACGACGCCTCGAAGCAGAAGGCCGAGAGCATTGTGCGAGCCGTGACGAACGTTGCATCGATCGTCAACGAGCTGGCGGTACAGCCGGCCAGCTCGTTCTCTTCGCGCGCGAACGACTCGTACCTCGAAGGACGCGTGAAGGGGGAGCTGATTGCCTATAAGGACATCTCCGCGAACAACTTCAAGGTCGTGAGCGAGCGCGGCACGATCTATCTGATGGGGCTGGTTACGCCGCAGGAAGGCAATATCGCCGCCAACGCGACGGCCGGGGTGATGGGCGTGACGCAGGTGGTGAAGTGCTACCAGTACATCGACCCGCAACAGGCGACGGTGGCGACGGCGGCTGCGCCCAGTGCGCCGGCGGCGGCGCCTGCTGCCGATGCGCCGACGGTGGGGGCGGTGCCTGATTCGGGCGTGACCTCGCAGCCTATTGAGCATCAGGCGCCCGCGCCTGTGACTAATTCGTCGGCTACGAAGGCGGGGAATACGGGGGCTTTGTGATGCGGCGGTTTGTTGGTGGGGTTGTGGCTGGGGTGGTGGTTGCTGGGGCTGGTTTGGGTCTCGCTTCGCCGGCGGTTGCTGCTGTGGCGGATGGGGTGAAGGTGGCTCAGGCGAATGCTTGCATGGGGTGCCATGCGGTGGATCGCAAGCTTGTTGGGCCTTCGTTTAAGGATGTCGCTGCGAAGTACAAGGGCGATGCAGGGGCCCAGGGCAAGCTGGAGAAGAAAGTGCGGGACGGTGGGGCAGGGGTGTGGGGGGCTATTCCTATGCCTTCTCATCCCGGGATGAGCGCCGGCGATATCCATTCCGTTGTGGCCTGGGTGCTCGCCGGAGCGCCTTCGAAGTAGTTTTGCTTGGGGTCAAACTTGATGCTTGGCAAAACGGATTTTGTGTGTGTAGAATCGGTGATTCGTTGGGGCGGTAGCTCAGCTGGGAGAGCGTCGCGTTCGCAATGCGAAGGTCGGGAGTTCGATCCTCCTCCGCTCCACCAAGAATTTCCTTTAAAACCGGCTACTTAGGCCGGTTTTTTTCTTGCCTTTCTCTGTATTAGTCTCGGTCTTTTTTGGTCGAATCGGGTCTATTGGTGTCCCAGATTTGTCCCGTCTGAGACACGTTGTCGTAGCGAGCGATGTCCCATGGTGTCGTCGCCCACAGCGGGCCTTCCTTGACTGGTCTAGTCAGACCAAAGACAATCCAGATCGTAGTTATCCTGTACCCATGAGCCTTTACTTGGATCGGGAGATCCAAGGCCCGCGTTGGCAAGCACCGCCTACGTGGGTTAACGACATGCAGACCGGCTAATACGGACGGAGCCGGAGCGACAGCGAGACAACGCACGCGCGCATGTCGAGGGACCGACAGAGGGCCACTCGGCCCGCCACCGGTACAACGCTTCTGCGTCTAGGCCGTTGGCTGGTGCGCACGTTCGGTAGCTCACACGCTTTTGGCGTGTGGGCCGCCGGAGTTCGCCCATGTCAACGAAGTTTCCCGTCGAACTGCTGACGCTCGGTCAGCTATGCCTTCTTCTCCACAGAAAGCCCGCAACAGTCTACTCAGACATTGCGGCGAAACGCTTCGATCGTCTGCCGCCGATCGTGCGGTTGCCAGGCCAACGGAAGTTGTTCTGGCGAAAGCAGGACGTCCACGACTGGATTGATCGACACGTCCAACCAGCAGTGGCGGCTACCGTTGATATGCTCAGGTCCCGCAAAGCGGCGCGACAGACCGATCGAGTAGCCGAGCCACAGCAAGCACGTCGAAGCGGGCGACCGACGAAACGCGAGCAGCTTGAACGACGGGCCGCGTCGCGGGAGGGCGAATGACCTCCCTGAATCAACACACCTTATCCCTTGTCGCAGAGGGCGTCGAGGACGCGTGTTTGGACAGGAGTTCAATCGCGTCCGACGTATCGTCAACCGCTTGTAGCTCAAAAATATATGCCGGACAGGGAAGGCCCCACCGCGCTGTAGAACTGGCCCTGCGGCTTCAATCTGAATCGTCGTCTCGCGCTATGGAGCGATGTGAAAAGGAGGAGCCGCAAGACCTCGTGCTGCCCGGAATCGACGACTTCATGCGGGCGATGTCCAACCACATCGCCCGCTCATCTCTGTTTGCGCCGATCGCAAAGGGACCACGGAAGTTCCATGTGGATACTCCCCTCGTAACCCGTCGCGACGCGGTGATGAGTTACACCGGGGAGCAGTTCGACGAACCTGACGCTGACCTGACGTTCCAGCTCATCCAGGAGGGTCACCGCTTTCCGCTCGGTTCGCCGGTAACGCTCAACCGAGCCGCGCTGCTGCGAGCACTTGATCGCGAAACAGGCAAGTCACAGTATGCGTGGCTGCACCGCCGCATAAAAGCGCTGACAGTGGGGACGCTTTTCATCGAGGCGAGGACGCCGGACGGATCCACCAAATATCGCGTCGGCGATACAGATGCGTTCCACATCGTACAGAGTTTCCGTTACAACCACGCGGCCGAGAGCTACACGTTCACGCTTGATCCACGCTGGGCCGTGCTGTTTAGCAATCGAGAGTTCGCTTTGATCGACTGGAACAAGCGACTGCGAATTAGGCGTGGCCAAGACATGGCAAAGGCGATGCAGCGATTACTCGCCACTTCGTCGAACCAAAGACAGTCGTATGCACTCGACTGGCTGAAAGAAAAAATGCAATACGGGAGCCCTATGCGGAAGTTCCGTCAGGCGCTAGATGCTGCTATGCATGAACTCGAACGAGTGGAGATCATTGCAGCCTGGCGGATGGAACTCAGCGCCAAGCGGAAGGAGCAACTCACAATCTGGTTGCCAGAGCATCGGCATAGCGTTCCTCCGTCGTCGGCATAGCGTTCCGCTTCATCGGCATAGCATTCCGTTTCAACGGCATAGCATTCCGGTGTCGCTTCGCAAGCCATTGATCTAAATCGGGAAAACCGCGTCGGCGTGACCTTTACCTTCTTTTACCTTCTCTTTACTAACGCGTGATGTGAATAACTGTGGCATCAAAGGACAAGTCCCCGTAGCAAGAGCGACCCCGCCCCCGGCAGGCACGACGGTCCGCAAGCGTTGCGCGCCCGCGCCATCGGCTCACCGGGCTACGGGGTCGCCCACCCTGCGGGCGGGCGAGTCCTACCGGACCGGCCCCTACCGGCTCGGCGGCTTCGCCGCTTCCCTTCATGGCGCGGTGTTAACGTGTCGGCATGCTGGCGTCGGACAAGTTTTGCAGAGGGGGAGGGGCGCAACCGGCGTCGCTCGAAACGGGGCATGGCGAGATGCAGGCCATAGACTGCCCTCTATCGTGGGGCAAGGCCCATAGGGCCGCGTCAGCCCGTAGGGGAAGGGCCGTGAGGAGCCGGTGGGCGGGTGCAGCACGCCGGCCTCACACGCCGGCGCTGTCCACACCCTTGCGGTGTGGGCAGTGCTCCCGTCCACGGGCGGGCGCGGGATAGACGACGGTCTCCACACATATCGGCGGGTTGTCGGCGTAACTCGATGGCGCTGAAAGCGGCGCGCTCCAAGCCAAGGCGCGACCAAATAACCTCAGCCGATGGGCGCAGAGAGGGGTAGACAATTCGTCGTCGAATGTTTCACGGACGACTAAGAGACTCGGCTGCGCGATTGCGCGACAACGCTCTCAGCCGTTTCGAGGAGAAATGTTTCACGGTTGGAGAGGGCTCAATGGCGGGTTCGTGTTACGGCCCAGACATAACAACGCTTATGTCAGATTAGGTCTGTTGATCGTCATAGAGATGACGTTATACGTAATAATGAGGTGGTCCGCTGTGGCGGATCACGAGCGCTTCGGTCCAGTACGCCACGGTCGGATTGGCGAGGTCGCCCGGTGGCGCTCGTCGGCAGCGTGCGAGGCCGCTTCAATTCGGCGACGCTGCACCCTTTACCGGCCGCTATGCGTCTGGGCAGATGCGCAGCCACGGCCCCAGCGCGTCGCGCACGCATTGCTGGCATAGATCAATGCTGACTGTAGCGGCGTCGCCGAACACCGAGGAATAGCCACCCCGGTACTCGACGGTTAGCTTCTCATGCCAATCATCGTCGTTCGGAGTGAGTCTGCGACCGCAACGGTCGCAGGTGCAGGCTGCAACTTTCCGCACAACCCCGCTTGGTATGGGGTGCCCTCAAGAAAGGGATTTTTACGTACGCTAGCCCGCCCTCGCGGCAGACGACGTCAGTCGCCAGACGGACCCGCCAACGCCGCTGACATCATGACGCCCCAACGCGTTGCACGCTAACTACGCTGCTTTAGGTACATCTTTTCGGGGTCGGGCAACACCCCGAAAACGTTCACCTATTCCCTGGAATATGACCTGACGCCTGCCAACGGGCGCAAAGGTGACGCCTTGTGGCCCCAAGGTGACCGACCGAGAACAGTCATTCGGTATCACGCTCGCGCTGCTCGTCCAGGTAGCGACCGAGCAGCGTCACCATTGTCGATTACCTCTGCACGGGGAAGTGCGATGACCAGCTTTTCGGTCTCGTCGGACACGACCTCATCATCGGACAGCCGCGAAATGACCTCTGCCAATGCGCTATAGCCGTTCCCTCACATACGTCACGCCGTGACGCTTCGCCAGATCAGTGATGAACTCGCGCAGGCCGGTTGGCGGTATCTCAAGCGTCAAGGCAGGCTCCGGTGTTGGCGAAATCACACGAACTACGTATCGAGCGACTCGTCCCATTCGGCCCCGAGCACCCAGCTAAGTGCCGACATGCGCCCACTCAGAAGTCCCCACTCGAAATCATCCCACCCCAGGTTTTCCTTTCCGAACTTGAGTTCGATCCGCTTCGCTGCTTCTTTTGCCGTTGCCAATATTTCCTCTTGTCCTGGCCTGAGCTTTTCGATTCCATTTTCGAGTCGATAGACCCAATTTTGATGACGGTTCCACCACACCTTATCCCAAAGGTCGTTGTATTCCCTGAGGATTGCTGCGTCGTTGCGGCGGAGGATCATCGGCCAGAACTCGCCTTCCTCCTCATCGGACGGTATCCACTCAACCTTGTCGCCATCACTGTTATAGCCGATGCGATGGCCGTTCGGACCTACCTCCGCTTGCAACGGCTCACGTGTCTGAATTGCATCACGCTGGATGCCACGTACCGGATGCAGTGCCGAGAACTCCTGGTTCAGCTCACGCAGCTCAAGTACGAGGTCAGGATCAAACCGGGTGATTTCAATGCCTGCATCTTGCAGGCGCAGCTCACCGAGCCCACGAATCATCTGGTTCGGATCGAGTGTGCCGATAACAACCCGCTTCAGTTTCCGGTCAATAACGCGGTCGGTGCACGACACCTTTGGATGATTCCTGTGGGTGCATGGCTCAAGCGTCGTGTAGATCGTTGCACCTTCGAGGTCCACACCTTGCAGCTTCCGTTCTAGCAAAGTGTATTCGGCATGCTCGCCAGCCTTCAGTTCGCCACGATACGCCGAGGCCAGAACAACCCCGTCCCGGACCACAACGGCGGCAACCTTGGGAGAGACCCTGTTTTCTTCGCTTACGCACTTGGCGGCCAGATCAACAGCCAGTCGCATGATTGTCCGATCGTCTTTGACGTGAGACTCATCTTGTGCGGTCATGTGTGGCCGGTTCGTAGGTTCTTCCATCTTTTTGCTCGCGACTTAAAGGCAGGGCCGTCCGGCCCTTGAATGAAGAAGCTTCCAGTTTATCCGCCCGCGTCGGCGGGCGATGTCAGTCGCCAGCCGCGCCTACGTTGCGTGCCGCAGCAGGTAGGCTGGCTGCCAGTGGGGATCGTTCGGGCGCTTGAGTTCAAGCACTTTCCACGCGTTGTTTTTGGTGTCGCCGCGCATCACATTGGCAAGATTGGCAAACGAGGGGTAGGTCTCGCCTTCCCAGATGATCTCGGTGCCGACCACTTCGGCGCGTTTTTCTTCGCCGTAGTAATGCGTGCGGGCGAGTGTGCCGCTGGGCAGAAACAGGCCTTCCCAGCGTACGCCGGCACGTCTTGGCATCGGCGCGTCATCGGCGGTGCGTTCCAGAAAATCCGTCACGACGTCTTCAATGAGCGTGCTTACGCCGCCGGGAAAGCGCTGCACCAGACGGACATACAAATCGGTCGTGATCGGGACGGCGACAAAATCGTCAAGGGACATGACATGGGCTCCGTGGATATTTACTCCAATAGTGCTCCAGAGTTCTCCAAAAGTAAAGGGGTCGATGGGACGCCGCGAGAGCCGAAACCGCCTGACAACGGGCGTTATGTCCAGCTCCGGCCTCGCTATCCTGATGCCTGTCAATCACAATCCTGGATTGTGATAACCTCTATCCTGAATCCCGATTCATCAAAAGGGCCGGAAAAGTCACCTTATCCCATAGCGAGGCACCATGCGCCCCGAACAGATGCTCCCCGCCGAAAAGCAGGCCCTCGAAAACCTGCTGTCCATCGCTGGTGGCGACACCGGCCAGAGCCGCCGCGTCGCCGATTTCCTGCTCGCCTGGTGGAACCCGGCCAGCTGCGGCAAGTACGACATCTGCACGGGCTGGGCGCTCGATGACGACATCATGGAGGACGTGTGCGTGGTGTTCCGCCTCGCCTCCCGCGCGAACAGCTACCCGGACACGCTGGGCTATGGTGAGCACTTCGAAGCCGTCGTGCGTGCGTGGCGGCCCGAACTCGTGAAGGAATGAACATGGCCACCGAGACCATCGACCAGAAAACCCTCTCCGGCCTCGTCGAGGCGGGCGCGGTGCGCGCGGCCCACGTGGTCGGCCAGCGTGGCGGCTGGGGCGTGCTGTTCCGCTACGGCATGACCGAGCGGGCGCTGGCAACCCAGCGCGGCAACGTCCGCACCTGGGCGAACTTCGAGACGCTGGCCACCTACCTGCGCGAGCTGGGCATCGTGCGTTTCGAGGTGGACGCGGCGCATTACGATCCGGTCGCCCCGCGCTCGAGCGCGGAACAGTCCAAGGCCGAGCGGGCGCGCGAGCAGATGAAGGCCGCGCACGCGGACGCTGCCTATAACCGGTGGTTCCGTGAGACCGTCCGCGCCTCGATGGCCGAGGCCGACGAACCGGGCAGCGTGAAGGTGCCGCATGACGCCGTGGCGGCGCTGCTGCGCGCCGGCGATACCGCAGGCCTGCGCGCGCTGGCCGCAGGCAAGGCGGCCACGCCAGCCACGAAGCCGAAGCGGACGGCCCGTAAATGACGGTGACTGTCGAATGGACCGCGACAGCGCTACTTAACCTTGCTGATATTCTCGATTACGTGCGCGAGCAAAGCCCGCAGGGGGCCGATACGCTCGCGGCGGAAATCCAGGCCAGAACCGGCCGCATTGCCACCGATCCGAAGCTGTACCGCGTGGGCCGCGTGCGCGGCACGCGCGAGGCCGTGGTGACGGAAAACTATCTGCTGGTCTACCGCGTCGCCCGCGACGTGGCGCAGATCCTCAACGTGCTGCACGCGCGGCAGCAGTGGCCAGCGCATAAGAGCGGGACGCCTTAGCGTACGAAAAAATCCCTTTCTTGAGGGCACCCCTCACAGCGAGATTTGATTTCGCTTGGACGATTTCGAATCATGAAGGGCTCAAATGCGAGGTTATTTGGTCGCGCTTAGGGACGTCGAATCCGCCGCCGGGTCAACGCCCTTCTGCTAGCTTACAGCTCGTTCCATCGAAATGAGAGCAACCGCGAGTAAGTAGATTCGATCAGTTTCTCGACCTCCTCGTCAAACTTCTCGTGGTTAAAGGCAATGTGTGGCGCGAGGCGTCCGGCCCCCCAATAGTGAAAAGCATCGTGCACCGCTTGGTCAGTATCCAAGTGGCTGCGCAGCCAATAGAAGCTGTCTGCTTCCACTTGGACGCGGTCTGGAGACGCTATGAACTTGTGCTCACTACCGCCGTACATCGTTCGCCCAGAAAAGTTACTACTTCCCACGATGGCAAGGACCGGCTTTGAGTCACTGAGAAACACCGCAACCTTGGCGTGCCATTGCAGCGGGACCTCGCCCCTTTCGGGGGGCGCAAGTCTGTGTGCGTGAGCCGCAACGCCGCGCTGGATTAACGCGTCCCTTAGTTCGCAAAGCGCTGTGGAGTCTGCCTGGTAGCCACCGAGAAGAAACACACGCTTCCCTTCCATCTCCTCATCGATTCCGAAGTCGGGGGCTGTGTATGCCAGGCGATCGGTGAAATCAGTGAAGAAACCCGAGGCGATGTAAGCGCAGTCGATATCGCGCGCCCTCAATGCGCGCACAAACGAGTCACGGTAGTAGCTGCCCGAGAAATGGTTGCGTAGTGCGATTGCTATTGGAATGGCACTTCTCCTTACGTGGGTGGAAAAAGGGGGCGTGGGGCAATCGGGCCTAGCGAGTGGCCTCCGACTTCCGCAAATCCTTGCCGGTCCGACTTCGACTTCAGGCAGCCGCAGACGTCGCTTCGCGGCGTCCTTGGCGGCGATCGGCGAGTCGAGACCGTCACCCAGCCGAACGGTTTCTGAGGCCCCCAAATTCCCCCAATTCTGCCAGCAGATTGGGGTTATTTGGTCGCGCTCGCGGCGGTCCGAGCTCGCAGCCGAGATGGACTTATACTGACCAATACGCCAAGGTGAGAGCCAAGAGGGGGTTAGCTATGCCAACGGATAAGTTAGGACGCTACATGGTCAGCCCCGAGTTTCTCGCGCGAGCAAACGCTGCCGTTACCAAAGCTGTACAGGAGTTAGAGGCGAGGGGTATCAAGCCCGCTTACGCTAACCGGAAGTCGATGCGAGTCGTCGATGGCGGTGAAGATGCGGCATGTGAAAAGCGCTCTTGCGAAGGGTCCGGCGTTCCCGATATATTGAAAACTGGAATCGGGGATAGCCAAAAGGGGCGCAAGAATGAGCGATAACGGAGCCGTGCTTGGCAGAGCGTTCGCTGCGGAGCGAAACGCGGCGGACTGGATGACCTACGCAAGAAAGCTCGAACAGCAACTCTTGGCAGCCCAGGCGAATCTTGCGGGAAACAAGGCGCTGAAGGACGCGGCTCTTCGCGAGTTGGCGCGTGCAGATCCAACAAATTACCTGATGGCGCAACTGAATCGCCAGCGGATCTACGACAAAGATTTTGACGCTGTAATCGCGAGCGGTCGTCGCTCAGCATAGCCAATCGCACGACGTAAAGCCCGTCCCTCGGACGGGCGCGCCGACTATACTCGTTCGCGCGGAATGCTGGCGTTATCTTTCGGATCAGCCGGAGTGCCACTGCCCCCCAACAGGGTAGGCGCTTGGCTTCGCGCCACGTTGGCTCCTTGGCTGGTGCCTGCTCCGAAGTTCTGATGGGCTTTTTCGTGTATGTCGCGACCAACCGCACCCGCCATTTGTCCGCCGATCCAGGCGAACACCTGATCGGGGATCACGTGGATGAGCGCGAAAGCACCGTTAACTAGGCCGAGGCACATGCTCACGTACAGGACGATGTAGCCGATGATGCTCACCAGCCCGGTTGTCGAGTCGAATTGTGAGTTGGCCAATGCGACCCCGAACATCGTGTTCAGCAACGTGCCGAGCACAACCACGCCAGCCCCACCAAAAATGAAGCCGAGCATCATGAAGACGGGGCGAAACATAACGTTCAGCAGGAAGATATAGCCGTGAGTCGTGCGCTGGCCCATGCCTTCGCCTTCGCCATCGAGGTGAGCAAACGCCCATAGCGGTGCCGCAACGACGCTTTCACAGACGACAGCGAACCAGCCTACCACGCTCCCGAACCACACCATGAACGGCAGCATCGGAATGTAGATCGACAACGTTGCGCCAAAGAAAAACAACGTCAGGATGAGTATCACGATGAACGGAGCGAGCGCGCTCATCATGCCGTCGCCTGCGCCGGTCAACAGACCTGACACGCCGGCCGTCACCACGTCGGCCACTTTCCCTATCACGCTGCCCTGCGCTGCGCCTACGGCCGCCTTCACGCCAGTGTATGCACCGAGAGCGTACCAGCCAGCGTCGAGAATGTAGTCACCAAGGTTTTTCATCCCAATCAGCGGATTGGTCGATCCGCTTGGCCCTTGCCCTGAGTTGAGATTGACCGCCCATCTAATGAGACCCTGCGTGTTGAAAAGCTTGCCGAGCACGCTTTTCGGGTCCGTGCCGCTGATGCCCGTGGTCAGGTTTTGCAGGGAATCTTGCGCAGCCGTAACCGAGGCGTCCTGCTGTAGCTGCTGGCTGTAGACGGCGCTGACCTTTCGGTAAAGCTGCGGATAAGGCAGGTTGTCGGGGCTGGTTCCCGACACTGCTGCGGCCGTCGCGTTCGCGAGGCTTGCCAACTGAGAGTTCGCCTGTGCGAAAGTCTGATACCAAGTGCCCATCATGACCCAGCCGTCACGCTGTAGGTTCGACTGGATGACGCTTGCGAGCTGGCTGATGCCGCTCGAAGAGTCAGCGAGCGCCTTCGTGATCGTGGCCTGGTATTGCAGTGCGGCTTGGTTGATGGTGTTTGCAGGGTCGGCCGGCTGAGCCTGTCCGGTGTTGATCGCGGACACGTAGGTTTGCGCGGCACCGGCCAGCGCTGATTGCATCGCCGTGAGCGCGCTTTGGTGCGCGGCAAGCAGTTGCGAATATGCCTGGTTCGGATCGTTCGCATAGACGGCCATACCGTCGTATTGCGGGATCGTCGGTGGGGCCGCAATGTTGATTTCCGCTCCGCCGCACGAGAGGCCGCGCTGGTTCATCAGGACGATCTTTGTCCCGGTTCCGGCCGAGTTGAATTTCTCAGCGGGATCGACAGATATGCCCGTGTCGTTGGGCATGTTATCGATGGCCATGTTCGCGGCCTGCGCGCACAGGTTGGCTTCGAAAAGGGCCTTTGCCAACGACGTTGCTTGCGGCGCTGCAGGCGTCGCGATCATCGAACCACCGCTATTGAGCACGTTCAGGGCGGCGTCCATTGTGAGATTGGCGATGCCGACACCGAGCACCGTCCCCCAAAGCATGATCGCCTGCGCGCCATTGAAGCCACCGAAGACAGGAACCAGCGAAGAAAAGCCGGTAGACGTTCGAATCACGAACCAGGGCGACGACTTTTTCTGACCCATGAACTCGCCATCCTGGCCGGTCGCAATCAGTGAGGCGACGAAGTGATACGTGGCCCAAATCCCACCGACCGCGAGCATGCACGAATTCAGCACGAGAAACATTCGCGCGACCATGCTGCCGGCACCACTGCCAGCGGTCAACGGGTTGCGAACGATCGAGCCGAACACCGTTTCGAGCAGCGACATTGATTTGTCGCCGCTGCGATTCGCCGCGTTCTGGATATCGCCCATCGAAACGCTCGCCTGTTGGGCAAATGACGTTGCTGTTACGAGGATGAGCGGGACAGCAACAGCAACCCGTTTGAGTATCTTGAGCATCGACATACCCCGTGATCTAGAACAGGCGCGGATTGACCAGCCGCAAGATCGCTCCACGAGAGCGGAAGAAATCACGGTAGCTGCCAAGAGGTTCATCGGGACGCTGTGGGCCTGTCTCCAGTTGCCAGAGTTGATGTTCGTACTTGACTGTGAATAGCAGCGGGAGCATGGCACCAAACACGCTTTTGAATACGGCCAACATGTCCCCGCTGAACACCCCCCAGATGAAATACAAAAAGCAGGCGAGTGAGACCGTGAGGCACACCCTCTTGCTATTGAGACACTTCCGTGCGATCTGCTTCAGCGGCAGGGCGTCGGCGGGACGGAGTGCAAGTGCTTCGCGATAGGTTCGCACTTGGCGGGTTGTTGGTCGCTGCCGTTCGAGTTCGTTGTGCAGATCGCGCAATGTCTTTGCCCCGCTGCCTGCTGTTTCCTTGACGGACTGAAACGCCTTGTAGATGGGATATCCGGGGAGCATGTACAGGCTCGCGCGTTTGATGCGGCGGCCGACGCCGGATTTCTTCGTTTCGTTGCTCATCGTTGGATCTCCCGCGCGACAGCGTTCTCGACCGTTTGATATGCCTGCTTCAAGAGGACGCACCAGAAAAAGAGCACCCACGCTACGGCCACCGCGACGGCGAGCCAGCGCGTCGGATCGCCCTCGTGGCTGCGTGCCCACCAGATCGAGGTGGCGGCGAAGCAATGCACGAGAAGACAAATCTGGAAGATGAGGCAGACATCCTTGAACTGCTGATGGGTCAGGCCGCCACGCGCGCGGCGACGGCGTAGGACGCGCGGGGACGCAGAGAGCACGCGGAACACATGGTTGATAGTTCGCGTCATCGCGTCACCTCGCATTTGTCACGCGCACGCGCTGCAGTTGGGATTCGATTGACGGGCGATCCGTGCCGCGCTCATTGGCTGCCAGCAGTTGGCCCAATAGCACGTTTGTCTGCCGCTGCAACTTGACGTGCTCGTGGGTCTGATCGGCCAAAAAGGCCGTCGTGAATAGCAGTTCGCGCATGAGCTTGGTCGGGTCCGCAATCGCGCCAAATTCGATTTGCCAGTACGGATTCTTCCAGCGGCGGCCGGCCTCGAAATCTTCAAGCTCGGCGAGACTCATCGAGCCCGTGGTCTTGGCGACGCTCGATGCGGTCGCGTTGAAATATTGCGCGGCGGCATCAGACTGCTTGAGATCCTGAATTAGTTGGGCACTGCCGTTAAACGGCTGACGGGAGCCGATAAGGTCGTTGATCGGCTTGATGGCGCTCGACATGTTGGCTTGATAAGCCTTCTGCATCGCGATATACAGCTTGCCGGCCTCCGTGCCTGCCTCAGCCTTGTTGATGCTCTCTGGCGGTTGAGGGTCGATCGACATGCGCGCATAGGCTCGTGCCGCGTCCTGTTGCTGCTGCGTGAACGTGAGATCGACGCCCTTACCGGGCACACCTGCACCGATGAAAACGCTGTCCACGTCCGCATCGCCATCGGGCATTTGGGATGCCTTGCAGCCGGGATACCCAAGCTGCAACTCCAGAGGGGTGCAGTAGTTGTCGGCGTGGATGCTCGCCGAAGCACGACGTGAAGCCTCAACAGACGGGGCCGGCGAGTTCAGTGCCTTGTCGAGTGGCGCATAGCTGACGTGCGTTCCGCCCGGACGTAGAGACGACGAAACCGAGGCAGCGCCGCTCACGGCTTGTACCGCATAGTTGCTCGAAGACGTGGCGCACGGGTCAATCGGCAACTCGGTCTCACGGGCGACCTGATCCATTTCCTGCTGTCGCTGGACTTCAAGCGCCATTTCGCGCTGCGAATCAGACGCTTGCGTGACGGCGTTCGAGACCTTCGTGCCAACGCTCGCGATATCGGTGTCTATCTCGTTGAATAGCGTCGTGAACGATGTACCGAGCGCCTGGATCGTGCTGCCGAGCGTAATTGCCGCTTGCTCGACCGCGCTAACTACGCACCCGTCGCACACGGCGTACGCGCTGCTCGTCGAAAGCATGGTCGAGCCGGCCAGCGCGGCGCAAAGGACAGTCTTTCGTAGCTTCATGGGCTTCTCAGTGGCAGGAGGAAAGCAGTCGCATCGCTGTCGGAGCGGATACAAACGCTTCGAGCAACCGCGCCTTCATGGCAAGGGCCTTGCCTTCGTTCAGGTACTGCCGCGGCGTCGTTTGACGGTAGACGGATACCCCGTTCACGCAGTCACACACCGTCACGACGCGATCCATGGCCGCGTCGTCTTCGGACTCTTCGGCCTTGAGGTGCGCAGTGACTTCGGCGTGGTGTGCATCAGCCGCTGCCTGCGCGGCCGCGATCAGATCGGAGACGACGCGTTGATCAGCACCAACTGGCGCCGAGGCGGCAGCGAGCAGGCACGCGCAAATGAGCGTTCGCATGTCAGTGCCCTCTCGCGTAGACCATTGCGCGGCGCAGATCGAGTAGGCCAAACAGATAGCCTCTCATCTCCGTGCCGGGTTCCGTGTCCTCAATGAGACTTTCGAGCCGATCGAGCGGCATATGAAACGGATCGCTCAATTCGAACTCGATCGACAATTTGCTTTCGCTCGAAAGGGAGGAAAGGGGGTGACTGCTAGAATGCTTATTAGCCATTGCGTAGCCTCTCGTACAGGTGACGTGGTGGTTAGGTGCAACGGCCGGTTCCAGCCGATCGTTGCACCGCTTTCTCTTAAGGTAATCTAATTAAAGATAATCAATTATCACCCTTGCAGATAATCGAGCAATAGCAGGGTTGCGCTATAGTTCAATGTCGGCAAAGTTTTTTTCTGTCTGTTGTGAAATTGCCGAAGATTCCATGTGGTCGACTCACGTGACGCTTCCTGCCCGCCACCGTCAAATTTAGAAGGAGGGGCAAAGTGGGCTGACGTGTGCACGCAGCCAAAACGCTGGATATCAGCGAAATGGGAGTTGAGGAACGCGCAACGAGTGAACTTCGTCTACTATCCGTTCCGGGGCGTTGATCGCCGGATGGGTGCTTGCATTGGCGGAGTCGGTTTTGCGGTTTGCGCTTGCCTGAATTCGGACCAAGCGCTGCGGCGCGGAGCATAGTGTCGGCGCGCAGTGCGGGTCGATCGGTGGCCGAGGAGAGCGGCAACCTCTTCTGCGGACGCGATAGCCTTCGCGTTCGCAGAAAATTGATGGCGAGCGGAGTAGAGCGGGTATCTTCGCTTGTCGTCGCCAGGCCACAGAGCGGCGCACGTTCGGCGAATTGCTTGCGTGCACCCCTTCTGTATCACGGAGAATTCGAGCCCGCGAGCGAGAAGCTCTCGGAGTGACCCGAGGTGAGCACGGACTAATGGGAAGTTGTCAGCATTAACGGGGACCACTCGGCTTATGCCTGTCGCTCGGCCGTTGGTAGCTTTCGCGTTCAGTACGTTGAGAGTCTTTCCGTCTTCGGACAGCCATGCGTTTTCCCATTCGCACGGGCGCAACCCCGTCGCGAGTCCCGCCATCAGCCAAAGTGCGGCGCGTTTCGAATAATTGCTAGCCCTGGCTGGATTGGCGAGGTTTGCTACCAGTAGATCGTAGTCGCGCCTGGGAATGCCTTTTCGTTTGCGCGATGACGTGTGACCGGGATCGCGGTTTGACTGACAATCTGCGGACGAAAGGTTGCGGATCTCTTCTGCAGTCTGTTGGAACAGCGGGTCTCGGTTTCGCTCGAATTCGATTTCATATCTGCAAACGAGGCTGGCTTGATACTGCCGAAACGTCGCCCACTTCCAGTCTTTGGCGCGCCGCTTCATGTAGGCAACGACATCGCTTGGTGCCGGATAGGCATCCTCAGGCAACTCCAATTCTTCTGCAATCCGACACAAGAGGCCATGGGCCCGCGCCAAGTATGCAGCGATGGTCGGCTTCGTCCGGGTTTGATTTCTTGCCGTTTGACGTGGGTCCTTCATGATGTGGATCCGGCTTCCCTCTCGGGGGCAGTTGGTGAGTGGTCGGCTTGGCGTGGTCGAGAAGTTGCGGTTTCAAGGCTATCAGTTTTCGAATGAATTTGGCGTGCCGCCCGATCGTATTCTGAGTGCTTCGGGATTCGTTACACGGTGAGGTATCACGTCGCGGCCATATTCCATATAGCCGCGTTACAGCTTCACTTGCGGTGAGCTGTAACGGCCGTTAGGTGTCTAAATAACTTCAGATACCGATGGGATCGAATCCCGCATTCGGCAGGTTTCATTTATATCTCGGTGCCTGTCCGGGTGTTGTGGTCACGATGACGGATAACTTGAAGATGTCTAGGCTACGCGGAGAAATGGGTGCGTTGACATTGCGTCGTTTGACTTTGCTCCTGGGACTTAACCGCCGGAACGTGCGCAAAACGACGCAAGTTTGCGTCGTTTGACTTTGCGGCTAAGACTCAACCGCTGGGAACACGTGCAAACGACGCAAGTTTGCGTCGTTTAAGTTTGCGGCTAAATCTCAACCGCTCGGAACGTATGCAAACGACGCAAACTTGCGTCGTTTTTCAACCGCTCGTACGGACTCGGCATGAAGGGCTGGGATCTAGGACGTGTCGGAATGAGATGCCCGCACGTTCTGGATCTAGGAGATCAAGTTTGACCTCAATACCGTGCGCTGTAACCTGAAGAAATTGCGGAACTGTGTAGCTGCCGCGCATTGCTCCTGCTCAGTGCCAAGTGCGCCAAGCGCCTCCAGCAGAGTAAAGTTGGGGGCAAGTTTGGGGGTATCTCCGCCTTCTCCTTCTAGGGGCGGTTAGCTGTATTGCGGTCGGGAGTTCGATCCCCCGCTGCAAGCTGGCGAAAAGTTCCGGCTGAGCGCCGCCGACGTCGGCGGCGTTTCACCGCCTATTCCCCATGCCCCGACCTAATAGTCGGCCGAACTGTGCGGCAGTTCCCAGATACAATCGCTCGGTCCCTTTGATCCGACGTTCACGCCATGGCTGCCCTCTCGTTCCCGGAAATTCGCACCCGCCTGCAAGCGTTCGCCAAACAATGGAAGCAAGCGGAGCGCGAGAACGCCGACGCAAAGTTGTTTTGGGCACGGTTTTACGAGTGCTTCGGCATCCGCCCGGAGTCCGCGACCATCTACGAGAAGGCGGTGGACAAACTTGATGGCTCAAGGGGCTTCATCGACTCGTTTATTCCGGGGCTGTTGATCGTCGAGCACAAGAGTAAAGGCAAGGACCTGAACTCGGCCTTCACCCAAGCCTCCGACTACTTCACGGCGCTGGCTGAAGGTGAGCGTCCGCGGTACATCATCGTGTCGGATTTCGCTCGTTTTAGGCTGTATGACCTGAAAACCGACACCCAAGCGGAATGCAAGCTCGCCGACATATCCAAGCACGCTGGCTGGTTCCGGTTCCTCGTCGAGGATGACGCCGCGCCGGAAATCGTCGAAGAGTCGCCGATCAACCGGCAGGCTGCGTATGCCGTCTCGAAGTTGCACGAAGCGCTGTTGCAGGCGAACTTCCGCGGTCGCGATTTGGAGGTTTTCCTGACGCGGCTGCTGTTCTGCTTCTTCGCGGACGATACCGGGATTTTTGGGCAAGACGGCGTCTTTCGACGATACGTCGAAACCACACGGCCCGACGGGCGCGACACTGGGCAGAGCTTGGCGATCCTGTTCGACGTACTCGACACGCCGGACAGCGATCGGTCATCGAACCTAGACGAACGCCTGGCCGTGTTCGCCTACATCAACGGGTCGCTGTTTTCCGAGCGCACACGCATCCCGTCGTTCGATGTGGACATGCGAACTCTGCTGGTGAAGTGCGCAGAACTGGATTGGAGCGGGATCAGCCCGGCGATTTTCGGGGCGATGTTCCAGGGCGTACTGGAAGCGCACACGCCGGACGAAAAGCGCCAGGCCAGTCGCCGGGAACTGGGTGCGCACTACACCTCGGAACGCAACATCTTGCGGGTCATCAACCCGTTATTCATGGACGATCTGCGCGCCGAGTTCGAGAAGGCGCGCAAGAGCAAGCCCAGATTGCAGGCGCTTTACGACAAGTTGCCGACGCTCACATTCTTCGATCCGGCGTGCGGCTGCGGCAACTTCTTGGTGATCGCGTACCGGGAACTGCGCCGGCTTGAAAACGACGTGATCGCGGCGTTGTTCGTGGACTTCGGGCAAGGTCCTGGCTTGCTGGACGTCTCGACGCTCTGCCGCGTCCGGGTCAATCAGTTTTACGGGCTTGAAATCGACGACGCGGCGGCGCACATCGCTCGCGTCGCGCTGTGGATCACCGATCACCAGATGAACCTAGAATCAGCGGACCGCTTTGGCAACACGCGCCCGACGGTTCCCTTGGTCGATACACCGCACGTCCACCAAGAGAACGCCCTTCGCGTCGATTGGGCGTCGATCCTACAGCCCGCGCAATGTTCCTACGTAATGGGCAATCCGCCGTTCGTCGGCGCGAAGTACCTGAGCGATGCACAACGGGAAGATACCCGCCTGATCTTTGCGAAGATCAACAACGGCGGTCTGCTGGACTACGTGGCCGCCTGGTACGTGAAGGCGCTGGCTTACATTCAGCAAAACCCGATGATCGACGTGGCGTTTGTCTCGACCAACTCGATTACGCAGGGCGAGCAGGTGTCGGCGCTTTGGGGGCCGTTGCTGCAAGGCGGTATTCATATCCGCTTCGCGCATCGGACGTTCCAATGGAGCAACGAAGGCAAAGGCATCGCCGCGGTGCATTGCGTCATCATCGGCTTCGGTCTGCGCGTACCGGATCGCTGTACGATTTACGACTACACCGGCGACATCAAGGCCGAGCACGCGCAGGTCATTGCTGCAAAACGCATCAACCCTTACCTGGTTGATGCACCCGACTACTTGCTGCGCAATCGGCGTACACCGATTTGCCCCGTGCCAGAAATCGGCATCGGGAACAAGCCGATTGACGGCGGGCATTACCTGTTCACCGACGACGAAAAGGCCGCGTTCATCGAACTTGAACCGAAAGCCGCATCTCTGTTTCGCCGATGGTATGGTTCGGTCGAGTTCATCAACAACCTGAACCGTTGGTGCCTGTGGCTGGGCGACCTTAAGCCCAACGAACTGCGCTCGATGCCTGAATGCATGAAACGCATTGAGGCTGTGCGCAAGCGCCGTCTTGCGAGCGATAGCATCCCAACGCAGAAGTTGGCCGATAAGCCGACGCGCTTTCACGTCGAGTTCATGCCGGACAAGCCATTTTTGGTCATACCTGAAGTCTCGTCGTACCGCCGCGAGTTCATCCCGCTCGGGTACTTGGAACCGCCGACGCTTGCGAGCAACAAAGTGCGGCTGATGCCCGATGCCACGCTCTACCACTTCGCTGTTCTGCATTCGACCATGCACATGGCATGGGTTCGCACTGTTACCGGGCGCTTGAAGAGCGACTACCAATACTCTGTCACCATCGTGTTCAACAACTACCCGTGGCCGGAACCGAGCAACGCCCAACGCGAGGCGCTGGAGGCGACAGGGCAAGCGATTCTCGACGCCCGCGCGCTGTACCCTGGGTCGTCGCTGGCCGATCTTTACGATCCGCGCACGATGCCAACCGAGCTTCGCAAGGCCCATGTGGCCAACGATCGCGCGGTCGACGCCGCGTACGGGTTCAAGGGCGACAAATCCGACGCAGTGCGCGTCGCCTTTCTGTTCGTCCTGTACGGCAAGTTGACGAGCCTACTTCCGCGTGAAAAGCCGAAACGTGCACGGAAGGAGAGAGCCGCCGCGTAACGGTGGCCGAGGCTGTCGGGCGGTCATAGCGTCCGCCTCTACGGCAGCAACTCGCCGTTTTGTATCACCTTGAAGTTCCGAGCGTTCATGAGACGCGCGGAGCGCGCAGTGACTCGAACATCGCCGTGGCATTGCACCAAGTGCTTGTCGCCGTGAGCGTTGACCGCGTCTTGATAATCGTCCTTGTCGAGTTCGACCGACACATTCTTTGCTTGGCCTTCGATTGTCGTGGCGATCGTGATCGTGCCACTTTCGTCCTCCAGAGCGCGATCGAGCTTTTCGACGGAACCCGTGATCGTACGGTCATACAGAGTGTAGTCCTCGCGCTTGTAGTATGCGGCGGCTTCCGCAACCCGTTCCACCTTATCGCGGTCGAACACAAACGTAACAGGTAGGCTCGGGGCCTCGCTTCCGCTGGCTGGCGAAATCGTTACTTCAAACCCGCGCTTCTTGTCCGTGCCGCTCAATCCAAGCAAGGCATCGCACAAGTTCGCGCTCGCACCGTTGTTGATCGCCTCATCGAGCACGACCGGGCTGCCGCCGCTTGCCACGGTTTCGATCGCGTTGTCGAGCGCTCGCAAACCAGATGACAGCGTGGCAGTCACCAAGTTGGTCATTGGAACGGACGGTAGGCCCAGTTGTGTGGTCTGCTGCTGCGGCACGGGAGCGATGATGTTGACGACGTAACTGCCCACCTCGGTTTGACCCAGACGCAGCGATTTCAGATACTCGGTGGCTTCTTCCGGTCTGCGCCCGCTGAACTGTCGGCGTTTGGACATCGATGCGCACGCGGCGGCTTCCATCAGGTCGCGTGCGCGCTCGTTCAGCAACACACCATCGTCGAGGGGAATGGTGCCGCCTTCTACGTCGAAGTGAAACACACGCACCCGGATGCGGTCAGCAAAGTGACCCATCACGTCGGAAACAATGTCCACCGGTGCGCGCTGCTCAAAGTCAGCGAGCGCGGTGACGGCATCAACGAGGCGGTTGTGGAAGTCTTTGGCCCGCTGCGCCGACGTGGGCAGCACCACCTCAGCGTCGATAGCGTCTGGCTCGGGCCGGTGCCACACCGTTGCAAGATCGCCAAGGTCCGCGTCCTTCCTCCAGCCTGTGAGCGTGAGATACGCAGCAAGTTGGTCGGTCGTGACGTCAGCCAGGCGTTTCAGGAAATCATTGCGGTCCATCACGCGCTCTCCCGATTGCTCGCAAGCGTCATGAGGTGCATGAGGCTGTCGGTCGTGAGCCGCTGGTTTAGCGGTACGTCAACTGTAATGTTACTGCTGTTCGTCGTACTTGGCTGGTCGCGCAGCGACACATAGAAACATGCGTTGTACATGCGCATGTGTTCCTGGTGATGTTCCATCCAGTGGGCCGGATCGTCAGGAACGAGTAGAACAGCCAGGTAGCGCGGGCACAGCACGTCGGTGCCGCGCAGGTCGTCATAGTTCTTGCGCGATAGCGGGAACTTGATCACGTCACCCGAGATGAGGTCCCTCGAAGTACATTTGAGTTGGAACTGCACCTTGGGGTTGCGAAGCACGCCGGTGAACCCGCGACCACTTAGTTCTAGGTCAACGCTGTCGTCGTCCACCTCCAGCTCGGACGGGTTGAGCCCGGCCTGCGCCGCGATGGCGCGGACGTACGCCTTGTTGAACTGCTCCTTTTGCTTCGCGATGTCCATTCGACCCCGATCCTCGCAACCAGTTGCTCACCCGAGCAGGGCAGCCTCGCCTTCGATTTTTTCCCAATTGTAACGGCCCTACGCAGTCCGGGCTCGGACACAACGTTCAACGCGATCGGGCCGCCGCTCGCCCTTCCAGCATTCGAATGAACCGGATTGACGCACCGATGTGGCTGAAAATCAGCAGAGCCTCGCTGTGGTTCAGGATGGGATTGTCGTGCGCCAGGCTCTTGTTGTTGCGCACATCGCTGAACGCTTCGAGGATGCTGATGCTGCTCCGCAGGATGCGGTCGGTCATCTCCGACTCAAGCAGTCCGGCCGCCCGAACTGCTTTGACGTACTCGCCCATAAGGCTGTGCAGCGGCTTGTCCCGGTTCACCTCGATGCCACGGCGTTCGCAGTGCGTGCGTAGAAATTTGATCGTGAACACGTGCAAGCGATCGAGCGCGGCGGCCGGTTCGTTTTGATCGATCGCCGTCCGTATGTGTTTCGCCGCTGCTTCGAAGTCCAGGTCGTTGACGCTGGCCGTAAACGCGTCGACCTCCGGAACCGGACTCGACGGGTTTTGATGGAGCCGGTCAATGATCTTCTGTATGTCGGCGAGCAGGGCGTTGTCCACATCGGCCGGAAGACACTCGTATTCGTTGGCGTGCTCGATCATCGCGGCTAGCACTTTGACAACAATGTGGTCTGGTTCAATGGTCCAGAAGCCCCGCATCCGGTTGGCCTTGGAACCCGAACTCATATTGATTCGGTATTTGGCGTCTTCGATGTCCAGACCGGTGTGCTCCTCGAAGAAGAGGGAAAACGTGCGGTCGGAAAAGTTGAGCACGTAGCCGCTGCTCATGCCAAGCAAGCGTTCGAGTTTCCGCTTTTCGATGGAGGACAGGGTTGCCATGCTGGTCCCGATGTATTGGCTGGTCTGTCGACGATTGTACCGAGGAACAACGGCGCGACTGGGCAAACGGCACGTACAGGCAGGGAGCGGCAAGCGCCGTCATGCCGTTTCGGTCGGACCGTCCCTTGGTCCTGCGGCGGGCGGCATGGGGATGATGGCTTGGCGGTCGTCGGACACAACGCGATCGTACCGCTGCACGAACGTCCGCATCTTCTCCGGGTGATCGTTATACGACACGATCCACCGCTGGATCGCCGCCGCCACCGCTTCGATCAGCCTATTGACGTTGATGTACTTCACCATCGGGTCAGTGCTTGGCGGATGGTCTTGGGCTCCGACATAGGGCGTCAACCTGGCGACCTTGCCCGCGGCGACTTTCCGCGACTCCAGGTTCGACATGTGCAGCAGGCTGTTGCGGAACTCCCATAACTCTTCGGGCGTCGCCCCGACCGGGTCCGGGTCGGCGAACGTACGCAGCCAGTCGATGAACACGGGTGTCTCGCGAGGGGCGCGGTCGCCGAACTCGACGTACGCGATCGTGTCGAGGAACGACATCAGGAGTTTGAGGCACGAGATGAAGTGCTGGTTGTTGAACAGCAGCCGTATGGCTTTGAAATAGTCGTCGTGGATCAGGGCCGGCATATTGAACGTGCCGGCCTCTTCGTCAATGTACTTGAACAGGTAGTCGTCCATCTTCCCCGGTCCCACAACGCCGTCGGGCAGTTTCGACATGTCGAGCGGCCCTAGCGGCACACTCACGTGGATCGTTGGCACGCCGTCGACGATCGGTGTGACGCAGAACAGCGGTGCCGGTCCCGCACCGACCTCGGCGAACAGGGGCTCGAACATCGCGACGGTCTCGCCCATGCGCTCCCTGGCGTGGTACTCCTCGCGGCGCATCGGTCGGGCCAACGGCACGCGCATCGCGGATGAAAAATCGAGCGTGGCGCGCTCTCGCAAAAAGGCCAGTTTCTTCGCGTCGGTACCCTGCCGGTAATACTTCTTGATCGCGACGGCGCGCAGTTCGCCGGCTTCGAAATACGTGAACACGTTGTACACCGGTTCGTGCTTCTTCATCGCCCCCGCCGTCGGCCTCGTAGTGCCGTCGATGGTACCCGAACGACCGCCGTGGGCGATACGGCGCGAAGCGATCGGGGGCCACCGGCCTCAAAGTGCGTCAGTAGCGCCCGGGTTGGTAAGCTTGTCGCTACGCCATCGGCTGCTTGCTTGTGGCCTTGACGGGGGCCGAGCGTCCGCAGGGTCTGAGGGGCGGCCCTTATCAATTGACGACCTCTTACTCATACCTGCCCTAACTGGCACCGCCTGCCCCCTTCTAGGAATCACCCTCGCACGCGCAATCAATAGTCTTTCGGTGACTACGACGTAAACGGCCAGATCATCGATCTAGACGGACGCAGGGTGAGTCCCACCTGTCGCGCTTGCTCAAGCAGTGTGTCAAGGTCAGCTCTCCTTTTCATTGAAAGTTCCTGCAAACACTTTACGCGCGCGCCAGATTCACGAAGTTCCGCATTAATTTCCAGATTTTTGTCGGCTGCTGACATGGCGCTGGTTAAACATTTTTGCAAGTCCAGTTTCCGCTGCTCCAACTCCACTTGATATTTCATTGTGGGTTGGTAAAGCTCGGGGAAATACAATTTTGCATAGGCGATAGATTGACTAACAGGCGTGTCCGCTGTACAAGCCTCCCGAGCGTTGGATCCGCCCTCAAAGGCCAGTTCGCATTGATTTGATTCAAACAGATCAGTTACTAGAATTTCTAACTTCTGCCGGCGTTCTGTCTGATAGTCTTTTTGTACGGAGCTGTAATTCGTCGCATAAGTCCCTGCCAGTGCAATGGCGGCACCCAAAACAACGGTCAATACTGGCATAATACTTTTTACAGCCATCTTTACTTCGCTCCCCGCTCTCTTCACGTAACTAAGGTTAATCGCCATTTTTAATTTTAAATTGGAATAATATGAAATTAAGCGTCTACCAAATAGACGGGCGAATTATCGCGCCTCCGTCTACCCTGCACAAGCCCGTTTGACAGTCGCGGCACTAACGCCGAAGTGCCCCGCCGTTTGCGCAATGGTCGCGCCGCTCTCAGTACGCCAGTCCTTTATTTCGGCATAGTTGGCTGTACGCTGGCGACCCGAGAACTTCCCTTCGGACTTGGACGCCGCCGACCAAGCCCGCACGTATGCGCTCGCCCTTTGCAGTTGGCCGCGTGCTGTCTCGGCTGGGATTGCGCCGGAACCGTAGAAACTCGCCTGCTCTACGCTTGCGTTTATCGTGACAATCTCCGAGTCCGATAGACCTCGATCCGCGTAGGTTGCCCGGCGCCACACAGCACGAGGCCGGGGCGTCGAGTGAGATATGTCCGGGTCTTACTCGGTCGCCGGCCGTCACGCCGACGGGCGGGATTACCTTCGTCTGGTGTTAATCAAGCTTTTTGGCAAGGTCCTCGGCTCTTGGGTGGTAGTACCGCATCAGCATCTTCGTGTCCCGATGGCCTGTAATTTTCGCCAGCTCATGGAGGGGGAACTTCTCAGCAAGCCTCGACGTGGCCTCATGGCGCAAGTCGTGGAAACACAGGTCGATCAGAAATTTAGGATCCGGGGATACCCCGCTGTTAGCGCAATCCTCCTCGTAGATTTTCCTCGCTCGTGCTACTGCTCTCTCGAACGCTCGAGTCACTGCGTCGGCGCGTAGCGGGAAAAACAATTCGCGCCCGTCTTTGCTCAACTCCTCAAAGACGGCAATCGCTTTACTCGAAAGGGGAACATCTCGCGCAGTGCCATTTTTCGTCATGGCAAGCCGGGCAACTCGCTTTGTTAGATCAACTTGGGCCGGACCCAGCGAGATCAATTCGCTTCGACGCATTGCCGTTTCGACTGCAATGTCGACTAGGGCTGGCAAGTATGCAGAAGCGGATGCTGCCTTTACGTATGCAAGTTCATCAACGGAGGTGCCTCTTTGGGTGTCTGGTTCGACGCTGGAAATGCGTCGGGTCCGCCCATTCCTGACCGTGGGTTTGCGAACCAACTCGACGGGGTTGGAAAGGCTCTCCAGTCCCCACTCCTTGCGCGCAATCGTGAAGAGATGTGAAATAAGTGCGAGACGGCGGACAACGGTCGCCGGGCTGTGAGTTTCGCACCATTCGTCGCGTAGCTTCGCGATGTCGGCACGCCTTATGGCGGCGAGCGATCGCTTGGCCAGCCACGAGTCGCGCAACATGCGAATGAGTGACTTCTCCTGTACTGCTCCTCGCTTGTTCGACGCAATCTCGCGCTCGTAGCGGTCGAGTGCCTCTGTGAACGTCGTGCTTTCGGCCTCCGCACTACTCACGAAGCGACCACGGTCCATTTCTCGTTCGATGGCGCGAGCCCACTTTTCTGCGTCAGCTCGGGTGTCGAAAGTTTTCGACTGCGGGGGATAGCCCTTCCGGCGTACCTTGGCCTGCCATTGAAGATCGCCGCGCTTGGTGATAGTTGCCATGGGTCTTTATTGGGACTCGACTGTCTCAAAAGTGTCCCAAAAATGCCCGCATCGGTCAATAACCATTGGCTCTATTGGGTAGGCATTCCGATTCGCAATGCGAAGGTCGGGAGTTCGATCCTCCTCCGCGCGTTAGGACAATCACTTTCATAGCCTCAGGCAGGCAGATACGTCCTCTTCAGCGGAACCAGACGTTTCGTTTCTGCATCCGTAGCTTCATAGTGGTCGATCAACGCACGCACGACATGCTCCGATGTCCAAAGGGTTAGTGGAACCGAAGCACGATCCGCCTCGTAATATGCCTCCTTGCTGAACCCCCCTGTACTCACGTACAAGCCGCGATCGTCTGGATGGCGTCCACCGAGAAAGCTTCGAATCTGCTGAGTCCCCATCTGGCCTTTTCGATGTTTCACCTCGACAATAATTCGGGGATGCTCGAATCCAAAGCCATCTGGTGACGCGATGATGTCTTTACCGCGATCGCTGCCAGCCGGCGACACTTGAGTCTTGTACCCCATTGCACGAAGAATCCCTGCGACCAATTCCTGCATTTCGGACCAGTCGAGGCCATTCACGATGTCTTTGATGCGTTCGACTGCGAGAGATTCGAGGCCAGTCAGTGGGTCAGCTTCAGCTTGCTCCTCCAGGACTTCAGGAGAGGGGCTCATGGGCTTTCCAGCCACTTCGCCAAGCAGTTCCTGCATCGCAAAGTCTGCAACGACGAAGATGGTAAGTGTTGAACCGAGGCTATTTTTGCTCGGATCACTCAAGCTGTCCCGTTCGACCTCCTTGTCCGTCCACACTACTGGCCGCGCGAGCGTCATGCCGAAATCTACCAACTCTGGATGATATTGGGCATCTCCGGTTACCTTTCCAATGAGATAGGTGCGATTCGCCGGTGAATACGTTACGACCCAATCATCGACCTTAATTTCATTCATGAAGCGCCAGACCTGCGATGCACCCGAAATGGCCGTCTTAACTTTCGCGCTAGGTTCGATCAGTTGGTATAGGGAGATCAGTTCTTGCCGAGACATGCCCGCATTGACATGTGGCGCGAAGTTGGTCCAACCAATAGCTGCGATACCTCGTTCACGAAAATCGTCGTAAAGACTCCCACCTTCCGCCCGAATCATCCACATGGTGCTCATACAATCTCCTTGTTCGATGCATGGAGTCTACTCTGGTCAGAGGGGTGCAATATTGAGATCAGGTGATGTTTCCTTCGGGTTGTTGTCGCTAGGTGCGACGACCGCGGTGATCTGTTTGCTAATCGATCCATTTCAGTCGGACTTGCTGCTAGCCAATTCTACTCATTGATCTAGTAGCTATATTCGGAGCTCTCTGAGGTCGCGCTGGCAGGCAGGGCCGCCCGCAAGTTAGCTATCAATTTCTTCTGTTCGAGGCGCGTATCCCTAATTTGATCGTAGTTAACAAGTCTTTAAAAATACTCGTATTAAAAGCGACTCCAAAATTTAGCGATAGTAGATTCGCTACAATGAATGATGATTTAGAAATTTAACGCGTTATTTCCACCCGTGTGCTGCCAGCTCTGGATTTAGCCATGAACGAAAAAGATCAAGAGTTTTTTATTGAACTTGGTGAACGCATTGCCAAGGCGCGAAGAGCGCGCGGAATGACGCAACAAGAATTAGCAGAGGCGCTCGGGATCGCGCAGCAAACGCTGGCTCACTATGAAGTCGGCCGCTCTCGCGTGCCGACATCGTTGTTGCCACCGCTAGTGGAACTATTGATGTCCTCTTTCGAAGAGTTGCTGTCCAGGCCAGCCGCGCGATGGCCAAGCAAAGGAAGTGCGATATCACGCCTACAACGTCAAATCGCCGCAATCGAACAACTCCCCAAGCCCAAACAGCAGTTCGTCTCACAAATGTTGGACACCGTGCTCGCCCAAGCACGGAGGTAGAAGGAGTCTCAATGCAGTAAACGAAGCGCGGGCCATGAGTGTTACCAGCACTCAGGCCCGCTAACCAAAACCAACTCACTACAGGAGTTGACCATGGCTGACGCCAATCTTAATGCATTGCACGCACATCCCGAGCGCCGCGTAACCATCCAGCAGTCCTGGCGGTACCGCAAGTACAGTTCACGTGCAAGAAATGACCCGCCGCTTTACCCCTGGCTCAAGCTTTCTGGCCGATGGCTCGAAGTCGCAGGCTTTGAACCAGGCCAGCGCGTCCGAATCACGGTCGAAGACAAAAGGCTTGTAATCACCCCAGACTGACGCGCCCGTCAGGCCAAAGCCCGCACCAAACAAAGAAGGCCACGAACCACACGGTTCGTGGCCTTCACGCCTTCTGCAGCATCACCACCAAATCTTTTTTGAAAGACTGGATCCACAAATCCACTTGGAGTAATCTGCGCCAACGACTCAGCAACCGCAATGGCATCCTCCCGCACCGCACAAAACGGATCAAGCGCACAAAAATGCCTGCCACCAGCGTCCGCAACACCGCCGGCCTAGCCTTAACCGCCGAGGAAGAGGCCTACCGCTTCCTGCTGGAAGCCATCATCGAAGGCCGCTACGCAGCAGGCCAGCGCATCGTCGCCGAGACGGTTGCAGAAGAGCTTTCAATGAGCCGCATGCCTATCCGCGCGGCACTAAAAAGACTTCAAACCGAAGGCCTGATCATCCAGCGCCCCAACCGCGGCGCAATCGTCCGCGGCCTGACCGTGGAAGAAGTCCAGGACATCTTCGACATGCGCATCGCGCTCGAATGCCTGGCCATGCGCGTCGCCGCCCCCCGCTGCACCGAAGCGCATCTCATCAAGCTCCAACGGCTGCTGGAAGACATGGACGCCTGCGTAGGCGACACCGACACCTGGGTCCAGCGCCACTGCGCATTCCACGAATACCTGTGCGAAATCAGTGGCCGCACGCGTCTCTACCAGCAAATTCACTCGCTCTACACGCTTATCGAAGGCCCCATGCGCCTGTGGATCGAGCAGGCCACCTTCAGACGCAAACGCGCGCGCGACGCCCATCAGATCCTCATCGACGCGCTGCGCGCCCGCGACCCCGCGCAAGCCGAGCAGGCGCTGCGCGAGCACCTCGAATCAACCGTTCCCCAGATCGTCAAGTTCCTCGAATCGCCCGCGTCACGAGCGTAACGCGTCGGCGTCCTAACTGTCGTCGTACCTCACGCAGCTCACACCAGGAGCCTCTCGATGTCAGCAAAACAGTTCAAGCGTCTTCGTCTCGCCGCCTGCGCAGGCTTTGCGCTCCTCGCGCAGGTTGCTGGAACTTCCGCGGCGCAGGCCGCCGATCTGGGTCTCGTGAAAGGCGGCACGCTCACCTACTGTTCGAGCATGGACGCGCCGCCGCTCGCATCCTACGACGAGAACCAACAGCCGCGTGGCTTCTCCGTCGACGTGGCGCATGACGTCGCGAAGCAGCTCGGCAATCTCAAGGTCGAGTGGAAGGTCATGTCCTTCAGCGGGCAGATTCCGGCGCTGCAGGCGAAACAATGCGATCTCGTCATCGGCCAACTCTTCGACAAGCCCGAGCGCCGCCAGATCATCGACATCGTCGACTACATGTATTCGAGCCAGTCGATCATGGTGCCGCGCGGCAACCCGCATCACGTGCGCTCGCTCGGCGATCTTTCTGGCATGAAGGTCGCGGTGCTCAACGGCACCACCATCAGCACGCTGCTCGACAAGGAAAACGAGAAGCTGAAGGCTGCGGGCAAGCCGCCCATGAACATCGTCGTCTATAGTTCGGATGCCGATGCATTTCAGGCCTTCCGCCTGAATCAGGTCGATGCCTACGGCACCACGTCGGAAAGCGCGGCGCACTTCCAGCAGGTCTCGGGCGACATGTTCGAGGAGGCGGTGCCCGGTTTCAATCGCATCGCGACCGGCATTGGCGCGCGCAAGGGCGAGCCGCTTTCGCCGGCCGTGGCGAAGGCCGTGGCAGATCTCGTGAAGAGCGATCGCTACGGCAAGATGCTCGCCACCTGGAAGCTCGAAAACGATCGCCTGTGAGCGCGGGGTGACGCCATGAATTTCAGTTGGGAAATCTTCCGGAAATTCCTGCTGGACCCAAGCCCGGCGTATCTGCACGGCTTGTGGCTCACGTTCTCGATCAGCGCCTGCGCGATCGCGTTCGGCGCCTCGCTCGGCCTGATCGTCGCGCTCATGCGGCTTTCGTCGAGTCTGCCCGTGCAGTATCTCGCGCGCGGCTATATCTGGGTCATGCGCGGCACGCCGTTGCTCATGCAGATCGTGTTCCTGTACACCGCGTTTGCCGCGGCGAACATCTTTCACTTTCACGATCTCGACTTCGGCATCATCTCGCTGCCCGGCAATATTCAGGCAGCCGTGCTCGCGCTCGGCATGAATTCGGCGGCCTATCAGGCGGAGATCATTCGCGCGGGTCTGAGTTCGGTGGATCGTGGGCAGTATGAAGCGTCGCGCTCGCTTGGCATGTCTTCCGTGCTGCTCATGCGCCGCGTCGTGCTGCCGCAAGCGTTCCGCGTGATCGTGCCGCCGCTCGGCAACGAGTTCAACGTCATGCTCAAGAACACCACGCTCGTGAGCGTGATCGGCGTGCCCGAACTGCTGCTTAGCACGCAGATGATCACCTCGGTGAACTTCCGCGTGTTCGAGCTATATCTCGTGCTCGGCATTTACTTCCTCGCGCTCACCACGCTTTGGGGTTTCGTGCAGCGGCGGCTCGAAGCCCACTTCGGCCGCGGCGAGGCGAAGCCGGCTGCGAATACGCGTCTGTTCGGCGCGCAAACGATGAAACTGCTGCGGGGGCGTTGACATGAACGAAGCACGCGAAATCGTCATCGAGGCGTCGGACATTCACAAGTCGTTCGGCCCGACCAAGGTCCTCAACGGCATTTCGTTGAGTGTCGCGAAGGGGGAAGTGGTGGTGCTGATCGGCTCGTCGGGGTCGGGCAAGACCACGTTCATCCGCTGCCTCAATCTGCTCGAGTCATACGACAGCGGGCGGGTGCGCGTGAACGGCCATCTGCTCGGCTTTGTCGAACGCCCGAACGGCACGCTGGTGCGCGATTCGGCGCGTCAGCTCGCACGGCAGCGCCGCGATATCGGCATGGTGTTCCAGCGCTTCAATCTGTTTCCGCACATGACGGCGCTGGAGAACGTGATCGAGGCGCCTATCCATGTGCTGAAGATGCCGCGCGAAGAGGCGATCAAGCAGGCAAAGGCGCTGATCGCCCGCGTGGGTCTTGCCGATCGCGCCGACCACTATCCGTCGCAGCTTTCCGGCGGCCAGCAGCAGCGCATCGCCATCGCCCGCGCGCTTGCCATGCAGCCGAAGGTGCTGCTCTTCGACGAGCCCACCAGCGCGCTCGATCCGGAAACCGTTGGCGAAGTGCTGCAGGTCATGAAGGAGCTTGCGGAAGACGGCATGACGATGGTCGTCGTCACGCACGAAATGGGCTTCGCGCGCGAGGTGGCCGATCGCGTGGTCGTGCTCGACCAGGGCGAGCTGATCGAAGAGGGGCCGCCCGAGCGCATCTTCACCGCGCCTTCGCATCCGCGTACGCAGACGTTCTTGAAGCGCACGTTGCGAACTGCCATGCCTGCTTCTGCATAGGCATGAGCCGCAATGCTGTGTCACGTGAAATAACACATCATCAGGATACCAAAAGAGGAGAACGCTTCGATGCGTAACTTCGAAACGCCGGGCCGCTCGCTCGTCATGGCTCGCAACGGCATGGCTGCGACTTCGCACCCGAGCGCGACGCTCGCCGCCGTCCAGATTCTCGCCGCCGGCGGCAACGCCATGGATGCCGCGATTGCCGCGTGCGCGGTGCAGTGTGTGGTCGAACCCGGCTCGACGGGCGTAGGCGGCGACTGTTTCGCGCTCTATTCGCGCGCTGGCACGGATGACGTGATCGCCTACGACGGCTCCGGCTGGGCCCCCGCTGCAGCAAGCGCCGAGCGTCTGCGCGCCATGGGCGTGGAAACCATCGCGCGTCATTCGCCGCACGCGGTCACGGTGCCGGGCGCGGTGGATGCCTGGACCACGCTCCATCGCGATCACGGCCATTTGCCGCTGCGCGACGTATTGGCTCCGGCCATCCGCTTCGCTGAAGAAGGCTACGCCGTCGCGCCGCGCACCGCGCACGACTGGGCGGCAGAAGTGGAAACGCTCTCGCGCGACGCCGTAGCGCGCACCACCATGCTCGTGGATGGCGCTGCGCCGCGAGCCGGCTCGACGCACCGTCAACCGCGCCTCGCGAACACGCTGCGCGCCATCGCCGAATCGGGCCGGGACGCGTTCTACCGCGGCGCCATCGCGGCCGATCTCGTCGCGCAGCTTCAAGCGCACGGCGGCTTGCACACGCTGGACGATTTCGCCGAATTCCGCGGCGAATACGTCACGCCGATTCGCGCGAAATTCCGCGGCTACGACGTGATCGAATGCCCGCCGGCGGGGCAGGGCGTCATCGCGCTGCTGTTGTTGCGTCTGCTCGACAAATACGACGCCGAAGGCAGCCCGCTCGACGCCGATCGTCTACATCGCGAGATCGAGGCGGCGAAGCTCGCCTACGCCGTACGCGACGCCGTGCTGGGCGACCCGCGCCATGGCGGCGTCGATGTCGAGCGCCTGCTATCCGACGACTACGTGGACAAACTCCGCAGCCGCATCGACCTCGAAAGCGTCCTGGACTCAACTGCCGCGCTCACCCAGGTCGAGCACCGCGACACGGTCTACATCACCGTCGTCGATCGTGACCGCAACTGCGTGAGCTTCATCAATTCGTTGTTCTATCCATTCGGCAGCGGGCTGATGGGCAAGGAATCCGGCGTGATGCTGCACAACCGCGGCATGAGTTTCTCGGTCGCGCCAGGACACCCCAACGCGATTGCGCCGCACAAGCGTCCGATGCACACCATCATTCCCGGGATGGTCGCGCGTGACGGCCGCGTGCAGATGAGTTTCGGCGTGATGGGCGGCCACTACCAGGCCATGGGCCATGCGCACTTCCTCTCGAAGGTGCTGCATTACGGCCTCGACATGCAGGCGGCGATGGATCTTCCGCGTGTCTTTCCGCGCCCTGGCACGGGCACCGTGGAAATCGAATCGACCCTGCCCGCCAACGCGCGCGCGGTGCTCGCGGATCGCGGCTTCAAGCTCGTGCCCGCTGCCGGGCCGATTGGCGGTTCGCAGGCGATCCGCATCGACTGGGAGCGGGGCGTGTTGACCGGCGCGTCCGATCATCGCAAGGACGGCTGCGCGCTCGGGTATTGAGGCAGCACACGGTCGGAAAGAAGGGGCGCGAGCGCCCCTTTTTCTTTACTGCTGGATTTCGGCTTCGACGAGCTTCGCGAGCAACGCCAGCGACTCCTGCCAGCCCAGATAACACGCCTCGACTGGAATGATCTCCGGTATGCCTTCCTGCACGACGGTCATTTCCGCGCCGAAGAACACTGCGCGCAGCTCCACGGTCGTCTGCATGGTGCCGGACAGGTGCTGATCCTCGAACACACCGGTGTAGCGCAAACGCTCGTTCGGCACGAGCTCGAGATATTCGCCGCCGAACGAATGACCGTGGCCGGCCGTGAAATTCTTGAACGACATCCGGTAGTGGCCGCCGACTTTCGCGTCGAGTTCATGAACCGTGCAGGTGAAGCCGTTGGGCGGCAGCCATTTTACGACTGCGCTCGCGTCGAGAAAGGCGCGATAGATGCGCTCGGGCGGCGCGCGCAGCACACGATGCAGGCGGACGGTGTTCGATGCCATGTCTAAGCTCCCAGGGTGGTGGATCGCCCTGCAATAGTAGGCCACCCGCCCGGGACCCATCGCCTAAACTTCCCAATACCGAATCAATACCGAACACCTGGCCGCATACCCATCGGCCGGATAGCCCGTAGCCGCTAACCCGCGGCACCCGGAGGTCACCATGAGCGCTCAACCGCTTGCGATGCATGAGGTCGACTACGAAGGCTTCGAGATTCACATCAGCGCCACGCCAGCCGAGGAAGGCGCGAACCGCTACACCTACACGGCCTACGTTTGCCATCCCGGCGCGAATCCCGCGAAGCCGGGCCATACGGTCACGTATCACGCGGATGGCGACGAAACCTGGCGCAGCGAGCAGGATGCCATCGAAGAGGCGGTGCACGTCGGCCGCAGCATCATCGACGGCACGCACCCCGATCTTTCCGTGCTCTCGCTCGTGACCCACGGCTTCTAGGCCCTGCGAGTGAGCCGCCTTCGCGCGCGGCCCGCGCTAATAAAGCGGGCCGCATGCGTCGCGAGAGGGAAGGAGGAAAAAGGCCCGGACCTCAGTCCGGGCAAAGCCGCCGGATTTCCGGCGGCGGAGGTTTTCGTGGGCGTGCCGCTTATTTCCGCCGCGCGCATTGCACGGGCGGCGCAGAAATGAACGGCGGGCCCGCTGTCTCCCAATCGGGAGAGCGGGCCCGCCAGGCGTTGCTCGCGTAGTGCGCCGGCACTACGTGTGAGCCGCAATTACTGGCCGAAGTAGGTCGGCTTGATGTTCGGTGCGCGGGTGCCGGTTTGGGCGCTGCCGTTCGTCGATGCGCCGTAGGCCGTGGCTTCTGCAGCGCCGTTCTGCTGGGCGACGCGCGCCTCGGCAGCCTGCAGATCTTCCGGATAGTACGGGCTCGACAGGTTCGGGCGGTAGCCGGCCTTTTCCAGCTGGACCAGTTCGGCGCGAACTTGAGCGCGCGTCACGGGAGCTTGCTCGGCTTGTGCGAACGACAGGGCCGGAGCGGCGAGGACGGTAGCGGCGAGTGCAGCAGCAATCAGATTCTTCATGGTAACAACCTCCGAAAATTATGTTGTCGATCCGTAACAATCGTGCTGTTCGAACCGTTAATGACACTTTATTGCAGCGCACTTCAAAGAAAAATACCGCAGTCCAGCAAACATCATTACCGAGATTGCAATAATTCCGCCGATCAGCGGCGCTTCGACCGGGCTGGTCGCGCTCTGGTGAGGCAAAATAGGGCACCCAGGGCCGCGCGTTGCGACGGCTGCGCAGCCGATCGCTTGCTGCGAAACCCATTTCGAAGTTCAAGGAGAAACGCGATGAAGAACTCTCTCGGCCGCCAGGCGCTGATCGCCGCCGCGCTCGCGGGGTTTGCGACGGCCGGCGCGGGCGTGGCCCGCGCGGACGGCACCGTGAATTGCTACGGCGTCGCCAAGGCCGGCCAGAACGATTGTTCGAGCAAGACCGGCGTGCACGACTGCGCGGGTCAGGCCAAGGTCGACCATGACAAAGGCGACTTCAAGACCATGCCGAAGGGCACGTGCGAGAAGCTTGGCGGCACGGCCGAAAAATGAGCCTCGCGGCTGAGGCGGCGCGCAAGGCGGGACGCGCGAGATGAGCGCGCCAGGCGCACTCAGTGGCGTGGGCATTGGCCTGCGTCACGCGCACTACGAGGCCTTCATGGCCGGGCCTCCTGCGGTCGACTGGATCGAAGTCCACAGCGAGAACTACTTCGGCGAAGGCGGCTACGACCTGCACGTGCTCGAAACGGTGCGCCGCGATTTGCCGGTGAGCCTGCACGGCGTGGGGCTGGGGCTCGGCTCTGCCGCGCCGCTCGATACGGCGCATCTCGCGAGGCTCGCGCGGCTCGTGGAGCGCATCGACCCCGCTCTGGTTTCCGAGCATTTATGCTGGGGCGCGAGCGCGCAAGGCGCGCTGCACGATCTGCTGCCGATGCCGCTCACGCAAGCCTCGCTCGATCACATGAGCGCGCGCGTCTCGCAGATGCAGGACGCGCTGCGCCGCACCGTGCTGATCGAAAATGTTTCGACCTACGTACGATTTCGCGGCGATACCTGGAGCGAGGCGGAATTCCTCGCGACGCTCGCGCAGCGCACGGGCTGTGGCGTGCTGCTCGACGTGAACAATCTGTACGTGAATCAATGCAACCACGGCGAGGATGGAGTGGCGGCCATGGCCGCACTGCCGCCGCAGATCGTCGGCGAAATCCATCTGGCAGGGCATCGCGCGACGCCCGCCGCCGTGATCGACGATCACGGTTCGCGCGTCGCGCCGGCGGTCTGGTCGCTGTACGAGGCCGCGCTCGAGCGATTCGGCGCGACGCCCACGCTCATCGAGTGGGACACGGCGGTGCCGGCGCTCGAGGTGCTGCTCGACGAGGCGCGTCTCGCGCGCGAACGCTTCGCGAAACATGCGCGTCAAGCATCGGAGCTGCGCTCATGACCGTGCACAACACGCTGGGAGCGACGCAACAAGCTTTCGCCGCCGCACTGGACGATCCCGCCGCCGATGCCGCGCTCGCCCACGAACTGCTTCCCGCCGATGCCGCGCTGCTGCACGAGCGCATGGGCCTGTATCGCGGCAATGGGCGGGCAGCGCGGCGGCTTGCGCTTGCGAACGCGTATCCGGTGCTCGCGGCCCTGTCTGGCGAGGCCTGGTTCGATGCGCTCGCGCTAGCCTACGCGCGCGCGCATCCTTCTCGCGATGCCGATCTGAACCGCTTCGGCGCGCGACTGCCCGAATTCGTCGAGCGCTACGAGACCGACATACGTTATGCGTATTTCGGCGATGTCGCGCGGCTCGAATGGGCGCTGCACGCCGCCAGCTACGCAGCGAACGCCACGCCACTTAACGCGCACCAATGGCAAGCGCTCGGCGCGGAGGGTCTGGCGCAGGCGCGTCTCGCGGTGCATCCCGCCTGCGCCGCGCTCGCGTTACGCTTCGATGCCGTGGCGATCTGGCGGGCGCACCAGCCGGGCGGCGTCTGGCCCGAGCGTGTGGACATGCCGTCGTGGACGCTCGTGGTCCGGCCGCAATGGCGGCCCACGCCGCTCGTGCACACGCATGCCGCCCACGCGGCCTTTGTGGCGCTGCGCGACGGCGCCACGCTCGACGATGCGCTTGCGCAAGCCTTCGACATCGACCCGGCTTTCGACTTCGGCGGCCAGTGGCGAGCATGGATCGAGGCGCGCGCAATCGTCGGCGTGCACGACGACTGACGCTGCAGCATGACAAGCGCGAACGGACTCACACGATAAAGCAGAGGAATCCAAACTAACAAAACGCACGGCACTCGAAGCGCACTTTATTCAGGAGAATGGGGCGCTCGACCGGACTTGCCCGCATAGCCACGACTCACATGGCATGCGAGGATGAATGCATACGCACAGCAAGCGCCCGGCAACCGGCGCTGCTGCAAGGCCAGTCCCCGAAGGCCCGAGATGATGATACGCCGACCGAACGCCGTGCTTGCCATCGGCATCGCGCTGGCCGCAGTGCTGACGCTGATCGCCGCGTGGGTCATGGCGCAGATGCGGCACGACGCGCTCGCGAGCGCCCGCGCTTCCGCCTCCAATATGGCGCTGCTTTTCGAGCGCGACACGGCGCGCAATTTCGACGTCTACAACCTTTCGCTGCAGGCCGTCATCGACGCCATCGACGATCCGCGTCTCGCCGCGCTGCCCCCCGACATTCGCCAGAACGTGCTGTTCGATCGCTCGGCCACGGCGAAGAATCTCGGCGCGATCTTCGTGACCAACGCAGTGGGCGACGTGGTGTTCGATTCGCGCGCGGTGCCGCCGCGCTCGCTCAATGTGGCCGACCGCGACTACTTCATCGCGCAGCGCGACTCGCCGCACGTGGGCCTCTTTCTGAGCCACCCGTTCATTCCACGCGACGGACCGGCCAACGCGACCATCGGATTGAGCCGCCGTCTCTCGAACCCCGACGGCTCGTTCGCGGGCGTCGTGGTCGGCACGATGCGGCTCGATTATTTCCGGCAATTGTTCAGCGGCGTGGACATCGGCACGAACGGCGCGCTGGCGCTCACGCTCGCCGATGGCACGCTGCTCATGCGCCGCCCGTACGTTCCCGATCTGATCGGCAAGAGCGTTGCGGAATCCGCGCTCTTCCAGCGATTCCAGCGATCCCAGGCTAGCGGTTTCTTCTCGCTCGGTCCGGTCGACCGCGTGCGGCGCTGGTTCGCGCTGCGGCGCGTGGAGGGTTACCCACTCGTGTTCAGCGTCGCCGTCGCGGCGGACGACATCTATCGCGAATGGCGCGTGCGCGCCTGGATCATCGGCACGCTCACGGCGGTGCTCGACATCTCGCTGATCGCGCTCGCGTTGATGTTCACGCGCCAGTTGCGCCAGCGCGGCGCAGTGGAGGCGGAGTTGCGCGCGCAGGCGGGCACGGACGCGCTCACGTCGCTCGCGAACCGGCGCGCCTTCGAAACCCGCGCGGACCACGAATGGGCGCGCGCACGCCGCTCGGGCAGCCCGCTCGCGCTCGTGCTGCTCGATGTGGACCGCTTCAAGCTCTACAACGACCGCTACGGTCACCTCGCGGGCGACGACGCGCTCGCGGCCGTCGCCCACGCGATCGGCGCACACGCACGCCGCGCGGCGGACTGTGCGGCGCGCTACGGCGGGGAAGAATTCGTGCTGGTGCTGCCCGACACGGGCGAGGCCCAGGCGCTCGCGCTGGCCGAGAAGGTGCGCGCCGCGATCGAGGCGCTGGCGCTGCCGCATGCCGACAGCCCGAACGGCGTGCTCACGGTGAGCGTGGGCGTGGCCTGCACGACGCAAAGCGCGTTTGCCGACTGGCGCGCGCTGACCGATGCCGCCGACGCGGCGCTTTACACCGCCAAGCGCTCGGGCCGCAACCGCGTGGCGGCATGGCTGCCCGCCACGACCGACGACGCGCGCGGCGCGGATCTAAGAGGCCGCTCCGGCTGACCGTCATCAAATTTTACCCGGATGATATTGCACCACCCAATTTACCCGGGTAATATTCGCCCATCATTGGATACCAGGGAGGAGAACACCATGGTGGTGGCGAACGGCTGTACGGCTTTTGCGGGCACGCGCCTGGTCGCGCGCGGCGCCCCGCTTCAGGTGGCGCTGGCGGTCAAGGCGGAACTCGAACGCGAAGTGAACGAAAACGGAAACGAAAACGGCGCAACGGTGCTGGTCTTCGACGACCGCGACGCGCGTCCGGTCGAATTCGATCTGCGCGGCACGGATAAGGACATCGAGGCGCGCATCGTCGCACAGGCCTGTCCCGAGCAAGGCGCAACCGCGCCGGACGTCATCGACGTAGCCGCCCCGGACGACGCCCCGCGTGGCCGCGGCCGCCCGAAGCTCGGCGTGGTGGCGCGCGAGGTGACGCTGTTGCCGCGCCACTGGGACTGGCTCGGCGCGCAGCCCGGCGGGGCCTCGGTGGTGTTGCGCCGGCTCGTGGATGCCGCGCGCCATGCGAGCGAGGCACGCGAACGCGTGCGCGCGGCCCAGGAAACCGCGCATCGCTTCATGACTGCACTGGCCGGCGATATGCCGAATTACGAGGAGGCGTTGCGCGCGCTGTACGCGGGCGAGCGTAGCCGCTTCGAAGCGGCGAATGCGCCCTGGCCGGAAGACGTGCGCGATTACGCGCGGGAACTCGCGGAATCCGCATTCGCCTGAACGCGCGAAGGGCTCCGATCGTGTGGGCAAAAAAAGCCGCTCCAGCGGGGAACTGGAGCGGGGAAGTCGGAGAGTTTGCTGCTTGCCAACACTGCATGAACTCTCGTGAGGGTCACGCAGCAAGGACAGTCTAGATCCGCCATCCCACCCCTAATATAGGATGAGTCTGAAACTCCATTCGGTGCTGACTTCACGGCTCGGGTCGACGGCCGCCCAGAGTGTTTCGGATGCCCGACATCCGGCTTGCCACGCTGATTGCGGCTCCGTACACTCCCGCCTGACCTGCATCAAGGGCGGCCGTTGCTTCGATGCATGCGCGCCAACAATCAAAACCACAACCAGACCGCAAATCCCGCCGACAAGAGGAACCCATGTCCGACTCCTATTTCCCCCGCTGGCGCGCGCAGACGGGTGACGCCCGCAGCGTCGTGGCTCCCGACGAGCGCCTGCCCTGGCCGCAGATGTTCGCCATGGGCGTGCAGCACGTCGTCGCGATGTTCGGCTCGACCGTGCTTGCGCCGCTGCTCATGGGCTTCGATCCGAACCTGTGCATTTTCATGTCGGGTGTCGGCACACTGCTGTTCTTCGTGGTGGTGGGCGGGCGCGTGCCGAGCTATCTCGGTTCGAGCTTCGCGTTCATCGGTCTCGTGATTGCTGTCACGGGCTACGGCGGGCAGGGACCCAATCCCAACATCCCGGTCGCGCTCGGCGGCATCATCGCGTGCGGCGTGGCTTATACGCTGATCGGCCTGCTCGTCTCGGCCGTCGGCACCAAATGGATCGAAACGCTCATGCCGCCGGTGGTGACCGGCGCGATCGTCTGCGTGATCGGGCTGAATCTCGCGCCCATCGCAGTGAAGGGCGTGAGCGGTTCGATCTTCGACTCGTGGATGGCGATCGTCACCGTGCTCTGCGTGGGCGGCGTGGCCGTGTTCACGCGCGGCATGCTGCAGCGTCTGCTGATTCTCGTCGGCCTGCTGATCGCCTATGTGATCTACGCGATCGTCACGAACGGCATGGGCCTGGGCAAGCCGATCGACTTCTCGATCGTCGCGAACGCCGCCTGGTTCGGTATGCCGAAGTTCACCGCGCCGGTGTTCGACCCGCACGCCATGGCGCTGCTCGTGCCGATCGCCGTGATTCTGGTGGCGGAGAACCTCGGCCACATCAAGGCGGTTTCCGCGATGACGGGCTACAACCTCGACCGCTATGTGGGCCGCGCGTTCATTGGCGACGGCCTAGCCACGATCGTCTCGGGATTCGCGGGCGGCACGGGTGTCACGACCTACGCGGAAAACATCGGTGTGATGGCCGTGACGAAAATCTACTCGACGCTCGTGTTCGTGATCGCCGCGCTCATCGCGCTCGTGCTCGGCTTCTCGCCGAAGTTCGGCGCCGTCATTCAGACGATTCCCGGCCCGGTGCTGGGCGGCGTCTCGATCGTCGTGTTCGGTCTGATCGCCGTGACGGGCGCGCGTATCTGGGTCGTCAACAAGGTGGACTTCTCGGACAATCGCAATCTCATCGTCGCCGCGGTCACGCTCGTGCTCGGCGCGGGCGACTTCTCCCTCAAGCTCGGCGGCTTCGGGCTGGGCGGCATCGGCACCGCCACGTTCGGCGCGATCATTCTCTACGCGTTGCTGCGTCGCAAGCCGGCGCAGGAAGCGGCGGTTTAAGCCATTCACCGTTACATGCGGCGCCGGTCCTCGGCGCCGCGTTTTCCCTTCTCCCGATTCCCACGCATCTGCGCCTACGTGCTCAGTTGCGATTGCGCCCGCGCGTCGTCATCGCCGTCTCCGAAAGATCGACTTCGCGCATCAGCTTCGCGAGCGTCTCGTCGTTGATCTGCATCTGGTTGCGCAGCTTGAGCAGCGTCGCGCGTTCGGCGCGCATGCCGGCGAGGCGCATTTCCATTTCCAGCGCGTCCGAGCGGCGCGCGTTCGCGCTGCGGTCGCGGTCGGCGTCGAGCGAGGCGAGGCGGCGGCGATAGGCGTCCATCACGCGTGCGGTCGTGTCGGCGGCGTAGGCGGCCTGCGATTCGTCGAGATCCTCGCTGACCTTTTCGTGCACCGCATCCACGGCGCGGATGGCCGCCTGCGCCGCCTGGATGCGCGCCGCGCGCTCCTCGGCCGCGTGCGGTCCCTGCGCGCCACGCCGCACGCCGCGCAGCAGGAGCGGCAGGCCGACGATCGCCACCAGCAGCGAGGCGAGGATCACGCCCGTCGCGATGAAAATGGCGCTGTCGCGACCGGGCAGCGGGCTGCCGTTGGCGAGCGCCACGGGCAGCGAGAGCACGCCCGCGAGCGTCACCGCGCCGCGCACGCCCGCGACCGTGGTGATCGCCACGGTGCGCAGGCCCGGCACCGCGTTCGCCACGCCGTGACGCGCGGCGCCGCGGCTCGCCACCCAGCGCAGCAGCCACACCCAGCCGAAGCGCATGGCGTAGAGCGCCGCAAGCACGGCGGCGATGTAGCCGATGAGGCGCAGCATCTGCACGTTGCTCGTGTGGTGCGCGTCGAGCAGCGCCTTGCCGAGAATGCCCGGGAACTGCAGGCCGAGCAGCGTGAACACCATGCCGTTGAAGACGAACTCGATCATCGACCAGGTGCTCGTGGCGCGCACGCGTGTCGACACCGGTCCTTTGTGCGCGACGCTCGTGAAGTTCATCGTCATGCCGGCGGAAACGGCTGCGAGCACGCCCGACACTTCGAGGTGCTCGGCGAACAGATACGCCGCGAACGGAATCAGCAAGGTGAGCACGACGCCGGGCGCGGGGTCGCCCTCTTCGGTCGTGTTGAGAAAGCGCGCCGACACGAAGCTGAAGAGCCAGCCGATCGCCGCCCCAAGCGCCAGACCGCCCGCCGCGATCACGACGAAGCTGAGCGCCGCCGCGCGCAGCGAAAAGTAGCCGGTGAGCGCGGCCGCCACGGCGAACTTGAGCGCGACGAGGCCCGAGGCGTCGTTCATCAGCGCTTCGCCTTCGAGGATGTGCATGAGCTGCGCGGGAATGCGGTCCTTGCCGGCGATGCCCGCGAGCGCGACGGCGTCGGTGGGCGAGAGCACGGCGGCGAGCGCGAACGCCACGGGCAGCGAGATCTGCGGCACGAGCCAGTGCACGAAATAGCCCACGGCGACGACCGTCAGCAGCACGAGCCCGAGCGCGAGCATGAGGATCGCGCGGCGCTGCAAGAAGAACTCGCGTTTGGGCATGCGCCAGCCGTCCGCGAACAGCAGCGGCGGAATGAACAGCGCCATGAAGATGTCGGGATCGAACGTGACGTGCGGATTCACGAGCGGAAACGTGAGCAACGCGCCGATACCGATCTGCACGAGCGGCAGCGGAAGCTTGAGTGGCACGGTGCGCGCGAGGATGCCGGACACGGCAACGGCGAGCAGCAGAATGAGAACGGTGAAGAGAATGTCCATCGAAAAACGTAGCGGGGGCCAAACGGGACCCAACGAGGCCAAACGAGGCCAAACGAGGCCAAACGGGACCAGGGGAAGCGTTGAAGAGGGGACGGACGCCTCTTTTCACGCGCGGTGCGGCACGGCGTTCTGGCGCGCATTAGAGGAGGGCGCGCCGGTCGAGGGACAGTGTAGCCTGACGCGTCTGTAAGCCGCCGCGAAGCGCGCAGGGCGAGCGCGTGGCAAGCCCGATATGTGCCGAAAGTGCGGCAATTTGTCCGCCCTGTGTGCGCCACCACCGAAGCAAAGGCGCGTGGAAAGGCGCACGATATCGGTGCGCCGTGCGATGTCTCGCGCGGTGCACGGCGTGCCCCTTCGCGGCGCACGCGATGGGCGCGAACGCATTTCGCGATGCGTGCCGGATCGCAGTGCGAGCGAGCACGGACCTTGCTTAACCCCTCCTGTGACGCAACGAAAATCAGGCTATGGAGGACGAGCGCGGGCCGTGCAGAGGCTGTGCGGACTGCAGCGTCCTTCCTACGCGCTAGAGGATGGCATGATCACAGAGCAACAGGACAAAACGGCCGTGACCCCTCACGGCTTCGATCTCAGCGTCACTTCGGGGCTGCAGCGCTACAGCGCACACCATGGCGAACTCACGCTCACGAGCGTGTTCCAGCCGGTGTTCAGCCTCTCGCACATGCGTGCGGTGGGCTACGAAGGGCTACTGCGCGCGCACGATCCGCTCGACCGCCCGGTCTCGCCGCTCGACGTGTTCGGCGACGCCGCGCGCGTGGGCGAAGCGCTGCTGGTGGACCGGCTCGCCCAGGGGCTGCATCTGGAGAACTTCGCGCTGCTCGGCGCGGAGCGCGAGTGGCTCTTTCTCAACGTGCATCCGGGCACGCTGATCGAGCCGTATCACTCGGCGGCGCTGCTCGCGAACCTGCGGCGGCTGAACATCGCGCCGCGGCGCGTCGTGCTCGAGGTGCTGGAAGACGACGCGACCGATCTCGACGCCCTCGCGCAGGCCGTGGCGACGTTTCGCGAGCGCGGCTTTCTCGTGGCGCTCGACGACTTCGGCGCGGGCAACGTCGATATCGGCCGCGTGTGGCAGCTCAATCCCGACATCGTGAAGCTCGACCGCATCATGCTCATGCACGCGCAGCATCGCGCCGACATGGCCGCGACGCTGCCCGCGCTCGTGGCGCTGTTGCACGACGCGGGCAAGCTCGTGCTGATCGAAGGCGTGGAGACGGAACACGAGGCGCAGCTCGCGCTCGCGTGCAACGCGGATTTCGTGCAGGGCTTCTTCTTCGCGCGGCCCGCGCCCGGACTCGCCGACGCCGCCCAGGCGCAAGCCGTGATCGCCGAGGCGACCGAGCGTTTTCGTCAGCAGACCGAAACGCGCGAGCGCGGCGAGACGAATCGCCTCGTGCCTTATCTGCGTGCGTTCGAGCGCGCGGCCGAACGGCTTTCGGCCGGCGAATCGATGGAGGAGGTGTGCTGGAACTTCCTCGCGCTCGATCATGCGGCGCGCTGCTATCTGCTCGATTCGAACGGCCGGCAGGCGGGCCGCAACGTGGTGCTGCGCGTCGACCGCGCGGAGCGCGATGCGCGCTTTTTGCCGCTCGAGGACGCACAAGGCGCGAGCTGGCTGCGCAGGCCGTACTTCCGCACGGCGCTCGTCACGCCGGGGCGCGTGCACGTGACCGGACCGTATCTATCGATCAACGAGGCGCTGCCGTGCCTGACGCTGTCGATGGCGGTGCAGGTGGGCGAGCGCCTGTGCGTGCTGTGCGGCGACATCGACTGGTTCGAGTAGGCGTGCATCTGCGATCATGTCGTGTTTCTCACGACATGGCGCGCAAACATGCCACATGAACGGGTCCTGCTGGAGGTCATCGCGACCACCGTCGCCGATGCGCAAGCCGCCGAGCGCGGCGGCGCGGATCGTCTCGAACTCGTGACCGCAATGGGCGAGGGCGGCCTCACGCCGAGCATCGGCATGATCGAAGCCGTGGTCGCGGCGGTGGCGATTCCCGTGAACGTGATCGTGCGGCCGCACAGCCGCTCATTCATTTACGACTCGGACGATTACGCGGTGATGCTGCGCGACGTGCGCGCCGCGAAGCTCGCGGGCGCGCATGCGGTCGTGATCGGCATGCTCACGCCTTCGCATGAAGTCGATCGCGAAGGACTGCAGCGCGCGATCGAGGCCGCCGACGGCATGTCGCTCACGTTTCATCGCGCGTTCGACGAAGCGCGCGATCTGCAGGAGGCGTTCGACGTGCTGCTCGGTTTCGACGCCGTGACGAACGTCCTCACCTCGGGCGGCAAGCCCTCGGTGCTGGACGCGCAGGCGCAGATCGCAACGCTCGTGCAGCGCGCGGCGCGCACGCATTGCACGGTGCTGGCGGGCGCGGGACTCACGCTCGACCGCGTGGCGCAATTCGTGAGCGCGACGCGCGTGCGCGCGGTTCACTTCGGCTCGGGCGTGCGCATCGACGGCAAGGGACTCGCTCCCGTCGACGAAAACAAGGTGCGGCGCGCGCGGAACCTGCTCGACGCCTGACCCATAAAAAAGCGCGCGCCATTCAGATGAACGGCGCGCGCCTGCCGGCTCACTTCACCTTATTTCGCCACGACCACCGGAATGCCGCGCAACGCGCCAGCACCCTTGAACGACGCGAGGGCTTCCTGGACCGCGGCGCTCGTCTTCACGTCGATGGCAAGGCGCGCCGCCAGTTCGCGCTCGCTGCGTTTGACCGCCGCGAGGTTCGCCAGCTTGACGTGCCCATAGCCACGCACACGTTGATGCAGAGTCGCGAGCTTGGCGATGTCGTCGGCGTTTTCAGCGGTGAGGCTCGCGAACGCACCGCGCAGCGTCGCCTCGTAGTCGCCGGCGAGGGCGCGCTCCATGCGGCGCTCCAGTGTCTTGCCGAACGGATCGAGCCACGTGCCGCGCACGCTGCGGCCCTTCTTGAGCAGCCCGAACGCACTCCACATCCACTGGCCGAACTGCATCTTGCGCGGAGGCTGGCCGTTCTTTTCACGCGCGATGAGCGGCGGCGCGAGGTTGAACTTCACGGTGAAGTCGCTGCCCGCCGTGCCCTCGAACTGCGCCTCGAGCGCGGCGCGCAACGCCGGGTCGGCGTGCAGGCGCGCGACTTCGTATTCGTCCTTCACGGCAAGCAGCCGATAGAACGTGGTCGCGACGGCGCGCGCGAGCGTTTTCTCCGCACTCTTGTCGGCGCTGCGTGCGGCATCGACCAGCGCGCGATAGCGCTTCACGTAGCTCGCGCCGCCATACGCGAGCAGACGCGCTTCGCGGTCGGCGATCAGTTCGTCGAGCGTTTGCGTGAGCTTGCGCGCCGTGGCTTTCGCGGCGGCTGCACGTTGCGTGTCGAGCGCTTCGAGCGCAGCGGGATCGGCGGCGGCCATGCGGCCGATGGAGAACGCGAACAGGTTCGCCTGCACGGCCACGTTGTTCAGTTCGATGGCGCGCGTGAGCGCCGCGAGCGAAACCGGCACGAGGCCAAGTTGCCAGGCGAAGCCGAGCATCACGATGTTGGCGCCGATCGTGTCGCCGAGATAACGCTGCGCGAGTGCCTGCGCGTCGCATGCGGAGAGTGGATCCTGCGCGTTCGATGCGCCGCCCGTCGCCGCGTGCCGCATCTTCGCGAGCAGCGCGTCGGCGTGCAGGTTCGCTTCGGGGTTCTGCACGAACGACGCGTTCGGAATCTCATGCGTGTTCACGACGATGCGCGTGCGGTCGTGCCGCACGGTTTGCAGCGCATCGGCGCTCGCGCCCACCACCATGTCGCAGGCGAGCAGCAGGTCGGCCTGCTGCGTGTCGATGCGCACCTGGTTGAGCAGCGCGTCGGTCGCCGCGAAGCGCACGAACGAGAGCACCGAGCCGCCCTTCTGCGCGAAACCCATGAAGTCGAGCACCGAAGCGCTCTTGCCTTCCAGATGCGCGGCCATACTGATGAGCGCGCCCACGGTCACGACTCCGGTGCCGCCCACGCCCGTCACGAGGATGTCGTAGGGCGCGTTGTCGAGATGCGTGGCCGGCATGGGCAGCGCATTCACGCGCGCGGTGAGCGCCTGCGGATCGAACGCGGCGCCCGCGGCCTTCTTGAGCTTGCCGCCCTCGACGGTCACGAAGCTCGGGCAGAAGCCGTTCACGCACGAATAGTCCTTGTTGCACGACGACTGGTCGATGCGGCGCTTGCGGCCCAGCTCCGTTTCCACGGGCTCAACTGAAAGGCAATTCGACTGCACGCCGCAATCGCCGCAGCCTTCGCACACTTCCTCGTTGATGAAGAGGCGCTTGTCCGGGTCGGGGAATTCGCCCTTCTTGCGGCGGCGGCGCTTTTCGGCGGCGCAGGTCTGGTCGTAGATCAGCACGGTCACGCCCGGCGTTTCGCGCAGTTCGCGCTGCACCGTGTCCAGTTCGCTGCGGTGATGGAACGTCGTGCCCTTCGGGAACAGACCGTGATGGCCGTCGTACTTCTCGGGCTCGTCGCTCACCACCACGAAGCGCGAGACGCCTTCGGCTTCCACCTGGCGTGCGATCTGCGGCACGGAAATGCTGCCGTCCACGGGCTGGCCGCCCGTCATCGCCACGGCGTCGTTGTAGAGGATCTTGTAGGTGATGTTGGTCTTCGCCGCGACTGCCTGGCGAATCGCAAGGATGCCTGAGTGAAAGTAGGTGCCGTCGCCGAGATTCTGGAACACGTGCGGCATCTTCGTGAACATCGAGTGCGCGGCCCAGTCCACGCCTTCGCCGCCCATCTGGATCAGACCCGTGGTGTCGCGCTCCATCCACGAAGCCATGAAGTGGCAGCCAATGCCGGCCTGCGCGATCGAGCCTTCGGGCACCTTGGTCGACGTGTTGTGCGGGCAGCCCGAGCAGAAGTAGGGCGTGCGGCGCACGGCGTCGGCGGCGTTCGAGAGGATTTGCGGCGCGACGAGATCGACCACGCGCTCGCGGCGGTCGAGCGCCGGACGGTGCTTCGCGAGCCACGCGGCGAACACGGGCAGGATGCGCGAGGGACGTAGCTCGCCCAGTTCCGAGAGCAGCAGCGTGCCGTCTTCGGCGTGCTTGCCGATCACGGTGGGGCGCGCGCCTTCCTTGCGGTTGTAGAGGTAGTCCTTGATCTGCTGCTCGATCACCGGCCCCTTCTCCTCGATCACGAGCACGTCGGTGAGGCCCGCGACGAACGCGTCGATACGCGACATCTCCAGCGGGAACGACAGGCCCACCTTGTAGATGCGCACGCCCGCGCGATCGAGGTCGTCGACGGTGAGATCGAGACGGCGCAGCGTTTCCATCAGGTCCAGATGCGCCTTGCCGCAGGTGACGATCCCCACGTTCGCGTGCGGGCTCGGCGCGATCCACTTGTCGATGCTGTTCATGCGCGCGAAGTGGCGCACGGCGTCGAGCTTGGCGGCGAGGCGCTGCTCGATGGCGAGACTCGGCAGATCGGGCCAGCGGTTGTGCAGGCCGCCCGGCGGCGGCGTAGAGCCCGCAGTTGCCAAATCGGGTGCTTGCCAGTCGGTTTTGATGGCATCGAGATCGACGGTCGAGCCCGACTCCACCGTCTCCGAAATCGCCTTGTAGCCCACCCACGCGCCCGAGTAGCGCGAGAGCGCCCAGCCATACAGGCCGAATTCGAGCATGTCCGCGATGTTCGACGGATTCACGACAGGCATGTGCCACGCCATCAGCGCGAAGTCACTCTGATGCGGCATGGACGACGACACGCAGCCGTGGTCGTCGCCGGCCACCACGAGCACGCCGCCGTGCGGCGACGAGCCGTAGGCGTTGCCGTGCTTGAGCGCGTCGCCGGCGCGATCGACGCCCGGGCCCTTGCCGTACCACATCGCGAACACGCCTTCGACGGTGCGCTCCGGGTCCGCTTCCACGCGCTGCGTGCCGAGCACGGCGGTGCCGCCCAACTCCTCGTTGATGGCGGGCAGGAAGCGCACGTCGGCGGCTTCGAGCAGTTTCTTCGCCTTCCACGCCTGCTGATCGACCATGCCGAGCGGCGAGCCGCGATAGCCGCTGATGAAGCCCGCGGTGTTCAGGCCATGCGCGCGGTCGAGTGCGCGCTGCATGAGCGCGAGGCGGATCAGCGCCTGGGTGCCGGTCAGGAAGATGCGGCCGCGCGTGGCGGTGAGGTTGTCGGTGAGCTTGTAATCAGCGAGGGGCGGCGTATCAAGCGGCGAGGGCGTGTCGCCGAACGCGGGGCGCGCGGTCATTGGGGGGAGTCTCCATATATCGACCGCAGTGAGCGCTTCAGCTGTCGCCCGGAGTTAGTGCTTCAGCACTTACTCCGGGCCCATGCAGAGCACTTGCTGCGATCTCATGCTTAGCTTTGCTGTCGTACGCCCTCCGAGGAGAGCGGCGAAAGAGACTCTATTTTTTCTCGCCAATGACGGAAATTTTTTGCTAACTCTCCGGCGCTGCCGCCTATTCGCGCGAGAGCCTGCCCGCGCCGGGCGAATTTGGAGAGAGATTTTCCCTGCGCGGCCGCGATCCCGCCCGGATCGGCCTTCGGGACAATCCGTCAGATCGTCCGCGGTGCGTAGGGCTTCGCGCGATCGAATGGCACGACATCGTGAAAGTGCGTGTAGTCCATCGTGCTCACGCCGTCCGCGTCGCTCATCAGGTCGACGTAGCGGTAGTCCCAGCGGATCTGGCGGTCCGACCAGCTAAAGCGCGCCTGCATGGTCTGCGCGGTCGATTCGTCGGAGCCCTCGATCACGACATGCAGCGTACCGTGCTGCTCGGCCAGCATCTCGGGTGTGACGCCGTAGAGCGGGCTCGACTCGTCGATCACGTGCATGAGATTCCAGCCCAGCGTGAAGAGCGGATGCTGGTCGCGCACGAGCTTGAGGTCGTGGATGCGCCGCGCGCGAAAGCCGTCCGACGAGGTTTCGATGCGGATGAGCCGCAGCTTCGCGCCCGCTTCGGCGATCACGTTCTGGCGGGCGTTGGCCGCGCGCGCCATCAGCGTCATGCGGCCTTCGATGGGGTGCACCACCACCTGGCTCGCGAACATGATCTTGGCGCGCGGGCGCGAGAAGCGCGCGAACACGAGGCCGGTCGCCAACGCGATCCCCGACATGCCGACGAAGATCTCGAACGTGGCGACGATATGCGCGTAGAGCGTTTGCGGATGCATGTCGCCGTAGCCGACGGTGGCGAGCGTCTCCACGCTGAAGAAGAACGCGCCGAGAAAGCCCTTTGGATACTGGTTGGCGATGGGTGCGGCGCCGAGCTGGTAGAGGCACGCGAACACGCCGTTCATGAGCAGGAAGAGGGCCGCGAGCGACGCAAAGAAGGTGGGCCAGCGCATGGTGAGCGCCGTGTGATAGAAGTCGCCCCAGGACTGCGGCATGCCGTAGACGAGCACCTCGCGCGTGCCGATCATCAGCTTGCGCGGCGTGCCGCGTCTGGCTCTTTTCCTGGGCCCCGCAGGCGTTTCGGCCTTGCAGGCGTCCATGTCCACGCCGGGCGAAGCCCCGGATGCCGAATCGGCTTGCTGGGCTGCTTCCTGGTTGGCGAAGCGCTCCGGCGTCTCGGACGTCATGATGGTCCCTGCGGATCTGAAGTAAGGAGAAGAGCGTAGCAATGCCGCAGGGACAGGACAAGCGGGCACGCGCCGACGGGCGCTGGCAGGGCGCAGGGCTAGCGCTATGAGAGCAGCAGCGAGACGCGGCAGGAACGGCGTCGAACGAAAGGCTTACGGAAACCCATGCGGCTTCGGAATGCCCGCGCCATGTTCGATATCGGCGATGGCCTGGCGGCGCGCGGCGTCCACGGCGAGCGTCGCCGCGTCGAATCCCGAGTTGCCGCCGACCGTGACCCACGGCTGCACGGCCTTGTCGCGATGCGTGATCTGATACTCGGCGTCCCAGCGAGCGCCCTGCAGTTCGAGCGGATGCACGTGGATGGCGTAGACGCCGTATAGAAAGAGCTGTTCGGACATGGCTAACCTCCTGTCGACCAGAGTTGGCGCTTTAGCTGTCGGCCGGAGTTAGTGCTTCAGCACTTACTCCGGGCCCATGCAACGCCCTCACTCTGGCCCCATGCACAGCTGACGACCGCACATCGTGCGGCCCCATGCAGAGCCCCCCGTCTCTTGCAGCGCTGCCGGCAGTCCCCGAGCGGGCCCTGGGCTCACCGGGCGACTTACAGCTCGAGCTCGCCGAGAATGCGATGCGCCAGCGCCTTGGCTTCTTCGAGAGCTTCTTCCGGCGTGCCCGATGCGGCTTCGACTTCATACACCGCGTTTTCGAGTTCCTCGCCGTCGTCGCGCGCCAGGGAGACCAGGCCCTGGTACTGGCCGGCGTTCATGGGCCGCACTGTGGCGACGGCCGTGTAGATCCCCTTGGTGTAGCTGACGTCTTCCATAACGTGCTCCTCGTGGAAGGAAACTCCCCTCGACGGGTCAAGTCGATGAAAGCGCGCAAGCGTCGCGCCTGACCCGCAACAAGAGGGAGATTCCATGCTAGCACGTTGCCCGCGGGCCTGCGGGACACCCATATGACGACGGCGCGGCGCTTTCGTGTCAGCCCCGCGCCGTGTCCGGGCGGCGCGCCAGACTGCGCGCCGCGGGCGCCTTCAGTCGGCGAGCAACGCGACGACTTCGTCGAGCGTCGGCGAATGCGCGCCGGGCCGGCGGCACGCGGCCGCGCCCGCGGCGAGCGCGAAGGCGAGATGCTGGCGCCAGTTGCGCTGCGGCGCGCTCATGAGGCTGAACAGCAGTCCGCCGATGGACGCGTCGCCGGCACCTACCGTATCGGCCACTTCGACGCGCGGCGGCGCCGCCTCGATCACCTCGGTGCCCACATAGAGCGTGGCCGCCTGCGCGCCGCGCGTGACGAGCAGCGTGGCGGCCGGATTGAGCGCGCGCACGGCATCGATGGCGTCGGCCTCGCTCTTGCCGGCGAACAGCATGCGCAGGTCTTCGTCGGAGACCTTGATGAGATCGGCGAGCGCGGCCATGCGGCGAAGGATCGGCTCGTAGCCGTGCGCCATGAGGTTGCGGTAGTTCGGATCGAAGCTGATCTTCACGCCGGCCGCGCGCAGCTCGGCGGCGAGCGTGGCGAGCGTTTCGCCGAGCGGCTGGCGCACGAGGCTGATGCAGCCGAAGTGCGCCCACTTCGCATGCGCGCGCCAGCCTTCGGGCAGCTTCGCGGGATCGAAGGCAAGGTCGGCGCTGTGCTCGCCGATGAAGTAGTACGCGGGCGGATGCGTCTGATGCACGATCGCGAGCAGCGGCGCGCGCTCCACGCGCTGCATGAAACGCATGTCGAGACCGGCGGCCACGCTCGCGTTCCAGAGCTCGTCCGAGAAGTTGTCGACGCCGAGCGCCCCCACGCTCGCCGTGGGCAGCCCGAGGCGCGCGACCGCGCGCGCGACGTTCCAGCCCGCGCCGCCAGGATGCGCGCGCCAGTGCGAGTCCATGCCCGGTGCGCCGGGCTGCGACGTGTGCGGCGTGCCCTCGGGCGCGGGAGTGCGCACGAGATCGGTGAGAATGTCGCCGGCCGAGATGAAGGCCGGGAAGCCGGACGAAAAGTCCGGGCCGGTGCTGCAGGTGCTCATCGTCGTGTTCCTCTCTCTAGTTCTGGCCGCTCGTGCCCGTCATGCGTTCGCGCCACCGGCGTCGCCGGCGGTCGCTTCCTCGCGGCCGATGACCGGCGCCATGCCGCGTCCGGGCAGCGCGTTCAGCGCTTCGTAGCACGCGCCCATCGTGTGATAGTCGGTCTTGCCGGCGGGACTCTTCTCGTCACTGTACTTACGGTTGTCGCAGGTGAGGATGCGATACCACGCACCGTAACGATGATCGACGAAATTCGCCCAGCTGTAGCGCCAGATTTCGTCGTACCAGTCCCAGAATCGCTCGTTGCCGGTGCGCTTGCCGAGCAGCGCCGCCGTGGCGAAGGTTTCCGCCTGCACCCAGAAGTACTTGTCGTGATCGCACACGGTGCCGTCTGGGCCGAAGCCGTAGTAGAGGCCGCCGTGATCGTTGTCCCAGGCGTGCGCCATGGCGGCGTCGAACAGTTCGATCGCGCGCGGCAGCAGCCAGGGCAGCGGCCGGTGCCGTTCCAGCAGCAAGAGCAGCTTCGCCCACTCCGTTTGATGGCCCGGCTGGAAGCCCCACGGGCGGAAGATGTTCGAGCTGTCTTCCTCGTTGTAGTGCCAGTCCACCGACCAGTCCGCGTGAAAGTGCTCCCACACGAGCCCTTGCGAGAGCTTCGCCTGGCGCAGCGTGATGTTCGAGGCGACGCGCTCGGCGCGGTCGAGATAGACGAGATGGCCCGTCGCTTCGTAGGCCGCGAGCAGCGCCTCGGTCGTGTGCATGTTGGCGTTCTGGCCGCGATAGCCCGAGACGATCCAGTCGGCGCTCGCCTCGTCGGCGTAGAGGCCCGCCGCGCCGTCCCAGAAGCGGTGTTCCATCAGATCGAAGGTCGCGCCGATCATCGGCCGCGCTTCCTCGATGCCGGCCATCGCCGCATGCGCGTAAGCGAGCAGTACGAACGCGAGGCCGTAGCAGTGGCGCGTGGCGTCGAGCACGCGCTTCTTGCCGTCGCGCCAGTCGATCTCCCAGTCGTAGCCCTGCAGATGCGGGTCCCAGTGGCCCTCGCGCAGGAACTGCAGGCCGTGGCGCGCGTATTCGAGGTGCTGCGGATCGCCGAACTCGCGATACGCCATCGCGTAGTTGAAGACGTACCGGCAGCTGCTCACGAGGTGCCGCGAGTGCGCGTTGTAGATCGAGCCGTCGTCGCGGAAGTAGTGGAAGAAGCCGCCCGAGGGATCGAGCACGTTCGGCGCGTAAAAGCGCAGCGTGTCCTGCACGTGGCCGAGCAGGAAGCCGCGGTCGCGAAAGCTCGCGACGCCCGGTACGGCGACGGGGTTTGCGGTGGCGGGAGTGGCGGTGTCGGCGGTCATCGTCATGGCTTTCTCTTCTGTCCTGGACGTGGCTTCAGCGTATTTCGTGTGTGTTCAGCGTGTTTTCGACGGCGCGCGTCAGGCGCTTTGCGGCGCGCCTGCAGCGTGGTGGACGGCCTGCGCGGCAACGAGATTCGATGACGCCGCACCCAGCGTGCTCGCACGCGCGACGAGCTGCACCGGCAAACGGATTTCGCTCGCGGCAGGCGTTTCTTCGAGCAGCAGTTCGACGCCGCGCCGCCCGAGTGCTTCCTTGTCGACGGCGATCGTCGAAAGCGGCGGCGTGGCGTGCGTGGCGCCCGCGATATCGTCGAAACCGATGATGGCGATGTCCTCGGGCACGCGCAGGCCATTGGCGAGGCACACGCGCATGGCAGCGAGCGCGGCGGCGTCGTTGTAGGCGAAAAGCGCGTCGGGCGGCGGGCGCGATGCGGCGCGCGCCGCGTCGATCAAGCGTTGCATGGCGAGCGACGCGCCCGTGTCGGGATCGAGGCCGCCGTCGATCGTCGTTTCGAGCGACGGGTCGAACAACAGGCCCGCCTCGAAGAACGCGCGCCGGTAGCCGAGCGCGCGCTGCGCGATGCTGTAGTGCGCGAGCGAGCCGCCGATGAACGCAATGCGCCGCCGTCCCAGCTCGAACAGATGCTGCATGGCGAGCGCGGCGCCCGCCGCATTGTCGATGTTCACCGAGCGCAGACCCGCCGCCCACAGATCGATCAGCACGAGCGGGCGTTGCAGCGCGACGAGCGCGGCGAGCATTTCCGGTTCGACGAAGCCCGCCACGGCGATGGCGTCGGGCGCGTGCAGGCGCAACTGCTGGACGGTGTCGTCGGCGGGGCCGGCGGTGAGCAGCGCGGGCACGATGCCGTGTTCGCGGCACGCGTCTTCCACGCCGTGCAGCACGTGCGAGAAGAACGGGCTGGCCGCGAAGTTGTTGTGCTGGCGGTGGAGCAGGAAGGTGAGCCGGCGAATGCGCGGACGTAGTTGCGCGCAGTCATAGCCGAGCGTGCGCGCGACCTCGACGATGCGCTCGCGCGTGGCCTCGGAGAGGCCCGGCTGATTTTTCAACGCGCGCGACACCGTGCCGATCGACACGTTGGCGGCCTGCGCGACGTCGCGAATGGTTGTCCCCATGATTCCTGGCTAGCGGTGGCGCGGTGAGCGTTCCGGGTGTGGTCAGGTGTGCGGCGATTGTATAGTAAAAATCTGTTCGAAAAACCCAAATCGACGTCTCGAATTCCAGGTAAATACCAGTAAACAATGAAATAAACGCAAACATTAGTGTTTAGTAAAATTAGCTAAACACGTGCGGGCACGACGGTTGCGGAAAGGCGGATGCCAACATTCGACTTTCGGAGGCCTCATGCTCGGCACCCTGCTTCTGGTCATTCTGATCCTGCTGCTCATTGGCGCGTTCCCGGCGTGGCCGTATAGCCGCTCGTGGGGCTATGCGCCTTCAGGCACGCTCGGCATCATCGTCGTCGTGGTGGTCGTGCTGGTCTTGATGGGGACGATCTAGCGACTGCGCAGCAGTCAAGCAACGCAAGCAAAACGGGCCGGCGCGCGGCACGAGCCGCGCGGCCGGCCCGTTGACGTTGCGGGCTGCCGCAGGGGAGGCTCAGGTCGCTATGCTGTACCGGCGGTTTCGCCTGATGCCGAACTGAGCGTGGGCACGAGGTTGGCGCTCGCGTTGCCGTCGATCACGACGAGGCCGCTCGCTTCCTGTTTCGCGCGGCGCTTGGCGAGCGCCGCGAGCGAGGCGATGGCGTCGCTGCTGTGCTGCGCACCTTCGCCCGGTGCCACGTGCACGCAGCCGATCGCCATCGTCACGAAGGTGAAGAAGGTGGCGTTGCCGTGGCGATCCTCGCCGTGAATGCCGCCCGCGAGGCGGTCGCCCGGCGCGTAGAAGCGCTGCGCGCCCTCGTTGAACGTTTCGATCGCCTGGCGCGCGCGCTCGCGCCACGTCTCGCTCTGGAACAGGATCAGGAAGTCGTCGCCGCCCACGTGGCCGAGGAAGTCGCGCGTGGGGTCGCAGGCGTCGGCGAGCACCGTCGCCGCGAACTTCAGCACCTCGTCGCCCTGCCAGTAGCCGTACTGATCGTTGAAGGGCTTGAACTGGTTCAGGTCGACGTAGCACGCGTGAAAGCCCGCGTCGTGCGACAGCAGCCGCTCGATATGCGAACTGATGGGAATATTGCCCGGCAGGAAGGTGAGCGGATTGGCGTAGCGCGCCGCCTGGATGCGCACCTCCGTCACGGCTCGCACGAGGCTCTCGCCGGTGCCGAGCCCGGCGTACCGGCCGTTATCGGTGATGACGAAACCATCGGCGAGATAGCGCTGGTCGTCGCTGACGAGCAGCGTCGCCATCTGCTCGACCGTCATCGACTGCTCGATCACCACCGGCTGCGCGTTGGCGAATTGCAGGCAGGCCTTCTTGCCGAACAGCTCGCGGTGATACGGCAGCGCATAGCGGTCCATGAACGCGCGCCGGTTGATGAGCGCGACGGGCGCCTCGTCTTCCACCACGGCCACTGCGTGCAGGTCGGGTTGACCGTTGAACAGTTCGAGCACGTCGTTGTTGGTCGCCTCGCGCGGCAGCGCGGGCGCGCGCACGAGCATCTTGCTGGCCGGCGCGCCGCCACCCGCGGGCTGCGTGGCAGCGCTGCGGGTGGCCTCGGGGAACACGGCGATATGATCCGCGCGAATCGCCTCGCGCGCTTCGCGGGCGAGCACGCGCAGCGGCTCCACGTTGGGGCGGCCGAAGAAAAAGCCCTGGCCGCAGTCGATGCCCATGTCGCGCAGCACGATCAGGTCGGCCGCGTTCTCGATGCCTTCCGCCACGAGCCGCGTGCCGCTCGCCTGCGCGAAATGCTGGACGGCGCGCACGGCTTCGAACTTGAGCGCGTCGTTGGCGATGTCGTGGATGAAGAAGCGGTCGATCTTCACGACATCGGGCTGCAGCTGCACCCAGAGGTTGAGGCTGGCGTTGGCCGTGCCGTAGTCGTCGAGCGCGAACTGGGCGCCGGCCGCGCGCAGCGTCTCGACGACGGGCGAAAAGTTGCGCAGGTCGTGGATGGCGCTTTGCTCGGTGAGCTCGATCACGACGCGCGTGGGGTCGATCGGGCCGTCGAAGAGGGCGAGTGCGGCGTCGCCGTCGGCGGTCAGCTGGCGCAGCGCGTCGGCGCTGAAATTGAGGAAGAGCTTGCCGGGGCAGTCGAGTTTCGCGAACGTTTCGATGCAGGTGCGGGCGGCGGCGCGTTCGAGCGAGGCGGTGCACTGTTCGTCGCCGGCGCGCGCGAAGAGGGCGGCGGGCGTTTCGAGCGGCGAGCCTGCCGGCCCGCGAATCAGGCCTTCGTAGCCGAGGATCGCGCCACCCTCGAAATCGACGATGGGCTGGAAGACGGCGCGCAGCTGGCGCTGGGCGATCAGCGCCCCGACGCCGGGCGCCGCGTGCAGGAGTGGCGCGGGAGCAGACATGGACAGGCCGGAACGGGCGAAGACGATGAACTTAACGGCATATGATCGGATGAATTAAATGAAATTTTGGTGACAGCGCCGCGAAGCCCAGTCTTTGGGCATGTGACGCGGGAAGGGAGGCTGGCGGGGGAGGGTGAAATGCCGGGCGCTAGCCACGGCGTTTGCTGCAGCGGGGCGGCGGCCTCTCGCCGCCCCGGGTGACGTACTTGATGCCGTTTAACGGCGCGCAGCAGTAGCCGTGCGCTCGTTCGCGCCGCCGCGCGATTCGTCGCCCGCGCTGGCGGCGCGCTCGGCGCTCATGTCGCGGGCGCCCCAGCGCTGGGCGAGCGCCGCGCACACCATGAGCTGGATCTGGTGGAACAGCATGAGCGGCAGCACGACCGCGCCCACGGCGTTCGAGGCGAAGATGACCTTCGCCATCGGTACGCCGGCCGCGAGGCTCTTCTTCGAGCCGCAGAAAATGATGGTGATCTGGTCCGCGCGCGAGAAGCCGAGCTTCTTGCTCGTGAACATCGTGATGCCGAGCGCGAGCGCGAGCAGCACGGCGTTCACCACGAGCAGGCCGCCGAGCGCGGTGAGCGGAAGGTGATGCCAGAGCCCTTCGTTCACGGCCTCGGAAAACGCGCCGAACACCACGAGCAGGATCGAGCCCTGATCGACGAACTTGAGCACGCCCTTGTTGCGTTCGATCCAGCGGCCGATCACCGGGCGCAGCAGTTGGCCCGCCACGAACGGCACGAGCAGTTGCAGCACGATGTTCCACACGGTGTGCCAGGCCGAGCCGCCGCTCGCGCTCTGGTTCGTGACGATCAGGCTCACGAGCGCGGGCGTGACGAAGATGCCGATCAGGCTCGACGCCGAAGCGCTGCACACGGCGGCGGGCACGTTGCCGCGCGCGATCGAGGTGAACGCGATGGACGACTGCACCGTGGAGGGCAGCGTGCAGAGGAACAGCACGCCCGCGTAGAGCGCCGGGGTGACGAGCGGCGAAAGCACGGGCTTGAGAGCCAGGCCCAGCGCCGGAAAGAGCACGAAGGTGCTGAGCAGCACGACGATGTGCAGCCGCCAGTGCGTCGCGCCGGCGATGATCGCCTCGCGTGAGAGCTTGGCGCCGTGCAGGAAGAACAACAGGCCGACGGCCACATTGGTCAGCCAGTTGAAACCGGTGGCGGCCTGGCCGTGCACGGGGAACAGGCTCGCGAGAATCACCGTGCCGACGAGGCAAAGGGTGAAGTTATCGGGCAGGAATTTCGGACGTGCCATCGGACAATCTCAAGTGCGCGCCTGGGCGCCTGGCTGCGCGCAGATCGATGTGCGTGCAACGGGTGAATCGGATCGTCTATTGTCGGCGCAAGCCGATTGAAAAAGCAAATTCATTTGAAGCATCGATTAATGACGGATGCGCATGTATCGCCGGCATCGATCTCACCTTTATGCCGGATTCCTTATCGACGTGCGAGGGGCATTCCCGGGCCGCAAAAGCCGTCAGGACTCCGCGCATTCTTCAGATCTTCAGACGTCCATCAACCATAAAACGAACCGTTCCCAGACTTGCGCGGAGAGCCGTGCCTGGCGGCCTTCCCAGGGCTTGCCCGAAGGCAGAAAACCCAGCAGTAACATGGTGTTACAACCCTTCGGGCGGCATAACATCTTTTGGCTCGACACCCATACAGCACGCCCATAAATTACCGTCAATGGGACGCCGCGACCGTTGTGGCGGCAATCGTTACGCGCCAGCGCGGCGAGCGTCCCGGGACTGGCCCGCCATGGCCCGAGCGGCGGGTGCCAGGCGCGAACGTCGGGCAGGTGAAACGTCACAATGCAGGCAGGGTTGTCAAAACTCGGACAGTGGGTCTTGGGGGCCGGATTTGCGGCCTTTGTTGCGCTCGCCCATGCTCAGCCCGGTTTTCCAGGGCACGGCGGGGGCGGCGGCTTCGCGCGCGCCCCTTCCATGCCCACGAGGCCCGCCATGCAATCGATGCCCGCGCCGCGCGGCGGCGGCATGGCGTGGGGCAGCGGCTACCACGACGGCGCCCCTGAACGCGGCCGTGGCCCCGCCGCTTACACCGGTGCCGCTTCGCCCATGCGCGTGGCCGACCAGGGCGGCCGGTACGAGCGCGGCGGTAACCGCTCGCCGAACCAGTGGCAAGGCCAGGTTCAGCAGCCGGCCCCGCATCGCGATTACAGCTACGGCACGCCGTTCGGCGGCTACGGTGGCTATCGCGGCAATCCCATCACGCCCGTGAGCGCGGAATCGCGCCAGGTGCCGCATCCGCCGCCCGAGTCGCCGGTGCGCGCGGGCTCGATCCGCGAAGACGTCGCGCGCTACAACGAGGAGCGCGGCGGTACCTACCGGCCCTTCACGCGCAACGGCGGCGAGGTCCCGCGTCCGCCCATGCCTTCGCCCTACCGTAATTGAGCGGTGCCACGCCGCGCGCTTTCGCTTTCTTCCCTCCGCACGCTTTATCCCGCTGTCTTCGTTTGACTCTCCTCAGGATTCGCTTCAGGCATTGACCTGTTAGCGCCGCCGAAACACGTCCAAAACAAGTTGCGTTCGTCCACGCCGCGAAAACTGACGCGCGGATACCACACTTTTTTGGAAATCTCTCGTCATGCAGAACCCTTTCGTCTCAAATCTCGCTTTCGTTTTGGCGGCGCGTCATTCGCAGCCACGCGCGTGCGGCAGCGCCCCACTGGGCGCGGCGCGGCAGCCTGCGACTAACCGTGACGCAGCGCAGCGCAAAGCAAAGTCGACAGCGGCAAACCGGGTGCTATCGGCGGCAAACTAATCCGCCCGATATACCGGCAATAACACCGGTTATTTTTGACCATAAAAATGGTCCGCAAAGATGGATCCGCCCAGAACGGCCACGTCTGCGAACGACGAAAAAACAAAGCCTTTGCGCGAGCGCCTCAGCCGCCCGACACCCTTTTTTGACAAAGACTGGAGAACCCATGAATACAACGGTCAGCCGAGCGCTGCGCACTACCCTGAAGGCGAGCGCGCTCGCCGCTGTTCTTGCCGCCGCGTCGTCGTCGGCGTTTGCGCAGTCGAGCGTCCAGCTCTACGGCCAGGTCGACGAGTGGGTCGGGGCGACGAAATTTCCGGGCGGCCAGACCGCCTGGAACGTGAGCGGCGGGGGCATGTCCACGTCGTACTGGGGCATGAAGGGATCGGAAGATCTGGGCGGCGGCTTCAAGGCGATCTTCACACTGGAAAGTTTCTTCCGCGCGCAGAACGGTCAGTACGGCCGCTTCGCGGGCGACACGTTCTTCGCGCGCAATGCGTACGTCGGCCTCGAATCGCCGTACGGCACGGTCACGGCGGGACGCCTGACGACGCAGCTGTTCGTCTCGACGATTCTCTTCAACCCGTTCATCGATTCGTACACCTTCTCGCCGATGGTGTACCACGTGTACCTCGGCCTCTCGACGTTCCCGACCTACACGACCGATCAGGGCGTGGTGGGCGACTCGGGCTGGAACAACGCCGTGCAGTACTCGACGCCTAACTTCAACGGCCTTTCGGGTTCGGCCATGTATGCGTTCGGCAACCAGGCCGGCCAGAACGGCTCGAAGAAGTGGAGCGTGCAGGGTCTGTACTTCCACGGCCCGTTCGCGGCTACGGCGGTCTACCAGTACGTGAACTTCAACAACACGCCGGGCGACATCGGCAGCATCGTGAGCGGCGACACGACCATCATCGGCCTGAAGAGCCAGGGCGTGGCGCAGGTCGGTCTTTCTTACGACCTCAAGTACGTGAAGTTCTTCGGCCAGTACATGTACACGGCGAACTGGCAGCAGGTGGGCAGCTGGCACGTCAACACCGCCCAGGGTGGCGTGACGGTCCCGGCCGGCCCGGGCACGGTGATGGCGTCGTATGCGTACTCGCGCGACGGCGGCGGCCTGAACCAGACGCGCCAGACGGCGGCGATCGGCTACGACTACCCGCTTTCCAAGCGCACCGACGTCTACGCCGCGTACATGTACGACCACTTCGACAACATGTCGAGCGGCCAGACCTACGGCGTGGGCATGCGCGCGAAGTTCTAAGCGGCGCAGCCTGTCAGTTCGAAGTTCGACGCGAAAACCCCGCGCTATTTGCAGCGCGGGGTTTTTTGCTTTCTGGGCCGCCTCACATAGGAAGCGCGCCTGCGCGTTTCAACACCCGCATTTGATAAAACGAGGAAAATATCGCCGATTGATTCCCGCTCATTTATGTTCGAGTTGAAGGCCGCGCAATGGATACCCTCGTCAGCATGAAAGTGTTCCGCCAGGTGGTGGAGGCGGGCAGCTTCGTCGCGGCGGCCGAGCGCTTGAATATGTCCGCCGCGATGGCGAGCAAGCATGTGATGCACCTGGAGCAGCAGCTCGGCGCGCGGCTGTTGAACCGCACCACGCGCCGCGTCGCGCCCACCGAGGCGGGGCGCGAATACTACGAGCGCGTGGCCCAGGCGCTAACCGAACTCGACGAGGCCGGCCAGGCCGTGGGCGCGGCGAGCGTGGTGCCGCAGGGGCGGCTGCGCGTGTCGTCGCTCACGGCATTCGGGCTGCGTCATGTGATGGGCGCGGTCGCCGACTACGCCGCCGGATTTCCTCAGGTGACGGTCGACATCACGCTGTCCGACCGCGTGGTCGAACTGATCGACGAGGGCTTCGACGTGGCGATCCGCGCCGCGCCGTCGGGGCTCAAGTCTTCTTCGCTGATCGCGCGGCCGCTCGCCACCGCGCACATCGTGCTGTGCGCCTCGCCAGAGTATCTGCGCCGCCACGGCGCGCCGAAAAGCGTGGCCGATCTCGCGCGGCACAACTTCGTCCAGTACGCGGGGGCATCGGCCCAGGAACTCGCGCCGTTCGCGGAGGGCGCGGGCGGCGTGAAGCCCAAGCCAGGCGGCAACCTCATCGTCAATCACCTGGAAGCGCTGCGCGTGGTGGTGCTGCAAGGCGGCGGGCTGTCGATGCTCGGCACCGAGGTGGTGGGCGACGATATCGCCGAAGGGCGCCTCGTGCCGCTGCTCGTCGACGCACTGCCGCCGCGCGAGCTGCCGATCTACGCCGTGTACGCGAGCCGCCGCCATCTGTCGGCGAAGGTGCGCTCGTTCGTCGATTTCCTGGCCGCGCGCTTTTCTGAGCGCGAGCTGTGGCCGGGCGTGGAGGCGATCCGCGCGGCGGCGCTCAATGCCGACGTCGCCCGTGTTGCGTCTACCCGGCGCTGAAACCGGGCGCGCCTCGCGCTCAGCGGCCCACGCCCAGCCGCGCCTTCGTCGCCTCGTACTCGTGCTTCAGGCGCGCCACGAGATCCGCCACCGAGGGCACGTCGTCCATCAGGCCCACCGCCTGGCCCGCACCCCACACGTCTTTCCAGGCCTTTGCCTTCGAGGTGCCCGCGCCGAAATCCATCTTCGACTTGTCCGACTCGGGCAGCGCATCCGGATCGAGCCCGGCGTTCACGATGCTCTCGCGGATGTAGTTACCATGCACGCCCGTGAAGAGGTTCGTGTAGACGATGTCCGCGGCCTTTGCTTCGAGAATGGCGTGCTTGTAGTCGTCCACGGCGTGCGCTTCTTTGGTCGCGATGAAGCGCGTGCCCATGTAGGCGAGGTCCGCGCCCATGGCCTGCGCGGCGAGGATCGATCCGCCGTTGGCGATCGCGCCCGACAGCACGATCGGGCCGTCGAAGATGCGCCGTACTTCGCCCACGAGCGCGAACGGCGAGGTCGTACCCGCATGGCCGCCCGCGCCCGCTGCCACGAGGATCAGGCCGTCTACGCCCGCTTCGAGCGCCTTGGCGGCGTGGCGCAGGTTGATGACGTCGTGCAGCACGATGCCGCCGTAGCTGTGCACGGCGTCGAGCAGCTCGCGCGGCGGCGCGCGCAGACTCGTGATGAAGATCGGCACGTGGTGCTCGACGCAGACGCGCACGTCGTGCTCGAGCCGCGCATTCGACTGATGCACGATCTGGTTGACGGCGATCGGCCCGATGACGGCCTCGGGGTTCGCGTTCTTGTAAGCGGTGAGCTCCTCCCGGATCTGCGTGAGCCAGACACCCAGCTCTTCGGCGGGGCGCGCGTTGAGCGCCGGAAAGGAGCCGACGATGCCCGCCTTGCACTGCGCGAGCACCAGCTCCGGATAGCTGACGATGAACATCGGCGAGCCCACGACGGGCAGCGAGAGGTTTTGCAGGACGGCAGGCAGTGCCATGGAGAGGTCTCCTTGCGGCGCTTCGATAGACGGCGGGGCGCGAATTCGGCCGTTCGATTATAGGCGCGGGGTCGTTCGGGCATCGCGCGTGCGGATCTCTCGTGCGGTATTCGAGGGAGTGTTCGGTTTCTACCGCTACGGGCCCAAAAGCACATTTTCGAGCCGCGCTCGCCTCATACAATGACCGCAGACCAACAAACACAAGAGACTAGCCCCATGCCTTTCGACGGATTCCAGCCTTTCACCGTTCGCACTGCGGGCGGCGTAGACATCTGCGGCGTGAAGGGCGGCGATGGACCGCCGCTATTGCTGCTGCACGGCCATCCGCAGACGCACATGATCTGGCACCGGTGCGCCTCCGCGCTCGCGCAGCACTTCACCGTCATCGCGACCGATCTGCGCGGCTATGGCGCTTCCTCGAAACCGGCCAGCGACGACACGCACGCCGCCTATTCGAAACGCGCGATGGCGGCCGATCAGGTCGAAGCCATGCGCCACTTCGGCCACGAGCGTTTTCTCGTATGCGCGCACGACCGCGGCGCGCGCGTGGCGCACCGCATGGCGCTCGACCACGCCGACGCCGTCGAGCGGCTGATGCTGCTCGATATCGCGCCCACGCTCGCCATGTACGAGCAGACCGACCGCGAGTTCGCCACGCTCTACTTCCACTGGTTCTTCCTGATCCAGCCCGCGCCGCTGCCGGAAACATTGATCGAAGCGAACCCCGACGTCTATATCGAGCGCGTCATGGGCAGCCGTCACGCGGGTCTCGCGCCCTTCGCGCCGAAGGCTCTGGGCGCCTACCGCGCTGCGCTGCGCCAGCCGGGCGCCGTGCATGCGATGTGCGAGGACTACCGCGCCTCGGCCACCATCGACCTCGAGCACGACCGGGCCGACCTCGAGCGCGGCAACAAGGTGGCGTGCCCGCTACGCGTGCTGTGGGGCGCGGAAGGCGTGATCGAGCGTTGTTTCGACCCGCTCGCCGAATGGCGCAAGGTGGCGCGCGACGTGAGCGGGCGCTCGCTGCCGTGCGGTCATTACATTCCCGAGGAGGCGAGCGAGGCGCTGGTCGAGGAGATGCTGGCCTTCTTCGAGACCACGGAGCGCTGACGGGCTGCCGCGCCTCGGCCTCAACGCAGCGGCGGCAGGCGGCGCGGCACCGGGGTGGACTTGACGATGGCCGTGCTGGTTTCGGCGCGCTCGGTGACTTTCGCGAGAATCTCGTCGAGCTGTTCGATCGAATGCAGATACAGCCGGGCGATGAAGCAGTCGTCGCCCGTGACCTTGTCGCACTCGACGAATTCGGGAATGCGCCGCAGCACCTCTTCCACCAGATGCAATTGTCCGGGCAGCGGCTTCACGCGCACGATGGCCTGTAAGGTGTAGCCGAGCGCGCGCGGATCGATCTGCACCGTATAGCCGCCAATCACGCCTTGCGCTTCGAGCCGGCGCAGCCGCTCGGACGTGCTAGGCGCCGACAGCCCCACGTGCTTGGCCAGTTCGGCGACGCTCGCGCGGGCGTCCTCGGCCAGCGCCGCGAGCAGCATGCGGTCGATGTCGTCGAGCGGGGCGGCGGTGGGCGTTGGGTTCGGGCGTCGGTTCATGATTGCGCGGGTGCTCCGCCAGGTTGGCCTTTCAATCGAAGGCAAGGGTTGCCTATCGCCTAAGTTTAGCCATGTATTCCTCGCCCTGCAGCCGATAAACTGACTTGCAGATGCGAAGGGCCGCGCGCCTTTCGTCCGCCACAACGAGGATGCAAGCTCATGTCTTCCACCACTCCTGAAATTCGCCGCGGCGCCGCCGAGATGGTCGTCGCGATGCTGATGTCCGGCACCATCGGCTGGCTCGTGGTCGCCTCGCGCCAGGCCCCGATCAACATCGCCTTCTTGCGCTGCGTGCTGGGCGGCGCGACCCTCACGCTCGTGTGCGCCGCGCTCGGCCTGTTGCGCCGCAAGCACCTGCCGCCACGCACGCTCGCGCTTGCCGTCCTGGGAGGCGCTGCCATCGTTGCGAACTGGGTGCTGCTGTTCGCCGCCTATTCGCGTGCTTCGATCTCCATGGCCACGGCCGTCTACAACACGCAGCCGTTCATGCTCGTCGGTCTCGGCGTGGTCATTCTGCGCGAGCGCGTGAGCGCTTCGACGGTGGCGTGGCTGGCGGTGGCCTTCCTCGGCCTCGTGTGCGTGGTCGAGGTGCAGCCTGCCGTGCTCGCCGTGCCCGGCGAGTATCTGCAGGGCGTGGCCTGCGCGGCGGGCGCGGCGTTTCTCTACGCGATCTCGTCGATCATCACGCGCCATCTCAAGGGCACGCCGCCGCACCTCATCGCGCTCGTGCAGCTCGCGTTCGGCGCGCTCGCGCTCGCGCCGTTCATCCACTACGGCACGCTGCCGGCCACGCCGCTGCACTGGGCGCAGCTCGTCACGCTCGGCATCGTGCACACGGGCATCATGTACGTGCTGCTCTACGGCGCGATCCAGAAGCTGCCTACGGCGATGACGGGCGCGCTCTCGTTCATCTACCCGGTGGTCGCGATCCTCGTCGACTGGTTCGCGTTCGGCCAGCGTCTCGCGTGGATCCAGGTGGTGGGCGCCGCGCTCATCCTCGTCGCGGCGGCGGGCGTGAACCTCGGCTGGCGGATCGTGCCGCAGCGGCGCAGCGCGCGTTCCGCCTGAGGCGTCGCGAGCGCGCCGCGCTGGCGCGGCGCTTCGGCATGCGGCGGTTGGCGCGCGGGCAGCATAATGTTGCGATTCGAACCCGCGACTCCCTGCTCCTCATGACGCCTTCGCACGCCCCACGGGACGAAGCCGAACTCACGCGCGCCAAGCGCCAGGCGCTGGCCTTTCTGCTGGTTGCGGCGCTCGTGTTCGCCGGCACGGCACTCTTTTTCCCGCCAGGCGTCGTGACGGATGGCGTCAAGTCCGTGAGCGAAGCGGCCATGGTCGGCGGCCTCGCCGACTGGTTCGCGGTGGTCGCGCTGTTCCGGCGCGTCCCGATTCCGTTCGTTTCGGCGCATACGGGCGTGATTCCGCGCAACAAGGAGCGCATCGCCGACGAACTCGCCGCCTTCGTGCGCGACAAGTTTCTCGACGTGGGTTCGCTCGTCGGGCTGATCCGGCGCCACGATCCCGTGGCGCGGCTCTCCAGCTGGCTCACCGCGCCGCAGAATGCGCAGCGCCTGGGCGACTACGCGGTACGCATGATGTCGGGCGTGCTCGGCCTAACCGATGACGCGCGCATCCAGAGCTTCATCCGCGACAGCCTGCACGCGGCGCTCGCGCGCGTCGACTTCTCGAAGTCGGCGGGCGCGATTCTCGACACCCTTACCCGGGATGGCCGCCACCAGGAGCTGCTCGACCAGATGCTCGAGCAGTTCGCCACCCTGTTGCGCGACGAGGGCACGCGCGCGTTCGTCGCGTCGGCCATCGTCGACTGGCTCAAGAGCGACTATCCGACGACCGAGAAGTTTCTGCCGAGCGAGTGGATCGGCGAGAGCGGCGCGCGCGTGGTGGAAAGCGCCGTGAACCGGCTGCTGCTGCAGGTGAGCGAGGATCGCGAACATCGTCTGCGCCAGAAGTTCGACGAAGTCGTGGAAAAGCTGATCGTGAAGCTCAAGAGCGATCCGGCGTTCCTGCGCAAGGGCGAGGAGCTGAAGGCGAGCCTGAGCGAGGGCGGCGCGCTCAACGATTACACGCGCGCGCTGTGGGACAGCCTGCGTGCGTGGCTGCGCGACGATCTGGAGCGCGAAGATTCGGCGCTGCACGCGAAGGTCGCCGCCACTGGCCAGTGGCTAGGCGAGACGCTCGCCGCCGACGCCGACCTGCGCGCCTCGCTCAACGGCCATCTCGAAGACGCCGCGCGCGCCATGGCGCCCGACTTTGCTCGCTACCTTACGCACCACATTCGCGACACCGTGAAGAATTGGGACACGCGCGAGACCGCCCGGCTCATCGAGTTGAAAATCGGCAAGGATCTGCAGAAAATCCGCGTGAACGGCACGGTGATCGGCGGCGCGATCGGGCTCGGACTCTACCTGTGTTCGCATCTGTTCGAACTCGTGAGGCTCAAGCTCGGGCAGTGAGATTGATTCGGATTCCAGATGAATGAATCCTGCGAGGACGCGCCAGGCCTGCGCTCGTAGGTGATCTGTAGGGAAATCACCGATGCTTCGGGAATTCCGGCGCGAGTATGATGACCTCGACAGTTTGATCACGTCAGAGCTAATTCCAACGCTCGTCCGGAAATCGGACGAGCGTTTTTTTTGCGCTTTCCCAGCGTTTGTCCTGCGGCGCGGCTAGACCGCTGCCGCCGGTGCTTCGAAGCGTTCGCCGTTTATGACCAGGGCGCCGCTCTTCGCCAGCTCCCCGGCCAGCTCGCGCAGCAGCCCGGGCCACGCGCTGCGCGGGGCGAGTTGTTGCGCCGCGGCGCGCAGCGAGGCGGCGTTTTCCAGCATCGCCAGTAGCGAGTCGAAGCTCATCGCGCGCACTTCCAGCAGCCTGAAGACGATCAGCACCTTGAGCGCGTTCTTCGCGTTGCGGGCCGGGTCGGCGCGCAGCCAGGCGAGGCGCGAGAACGCGCGCTCCAGCGCCGCCTCGACGTGGGTGAACGGCTTGCCATGGCCCGGAATGACCACGCGCACGTCGAGCTTCGCGATGGCTTCGAGCACCGCGTGCTGCTCGGCGAACCCGCTTTCGCCTTCGAGCTCGGGAAAAATCACGCCGAAGCCATTCTCCCAGAGCGCATCAGCGCTGATGAGCAGGCGCGGTCCGGCTGCATAGAGCATCACCGAGTCGGGGTCGTGCCCCGGCGCACCGATCACTTCCCAGTCGAAGCCGCCTAGCGCGAGCCGTTCGCCTGCCGCGAGCGTGCCTGTGAACGCGAATCGGTCGCAGGTCTGCCCGGTGGCGAGAAAGCTCAAACGCGCTTCGTCCCAGTCGCGCACAATCGTCGCGCTCGGCGCGGGGATCAGCGTCGCGCAGGGCCATTGCGCCTGCAGTCGCGCGTTGCCGCCGCAATGGTCGGAGTGCAGATGCGTGTTGACGATAAGGTCGAGCGCGCGCGGGCCGAGCGCCTGGCGCACGAGCGCGAGCGTCTGTTCGGCGTGCGTGGCGTAGCCGGTATCGACGAGTGCGGCGCGCGCCTCGTCGACGAGCAGCACGTTGTTCGACGACAGCCAGCCGCGCTCGAAGACGCGGATCGATTCAGGGAGGGCGGGCGCGGCGCTCATGCCGGTGCGTGCTCGGCCTTGGGCATGACGAGGATCGTCGCGCGCCCCACCACGAGCGTTTCGCCCTTCTGGTTCACGGCCTCGCCCACGAGCTTCACGAGATCGCCGTTCAGGCTCGGCTTCCACCACGCTTCGTCCACGCGCCACTCGAACGTGATCGTGTCGTTCGCGTGGGCGGCGCGCTTGAGCTTCATGTCGAATTCGAGCCCGAGCGGTTGCGCGTACTGCGAGTAGTGCGTGGCGAGCAGCGCCATGAAATGCGCCGTGGGTTGCGTGCCCGATGCGATCAGGCCGCCAAAGCGGCTTTGCGCCGCGTAGGCTTCGTCGTGATGCAGCGGGTTCAGATCATTCACGAGCAGTCCGAACGATTTCACCGATTCGGGCGTGAGTTGAAGCGTCGAGCGGAACGTCTCGCCGACCGTAACGACGCGGGCGGGCGCGTTCATTGTTGTTCTCCTTGCGACGCGAAGCGCTTCGCGACCCATTCGGCGTGCCGCGTCTCGATCGCGTCCCAGACGGCGCGCTTTGCTGCGTTGTCGAGCGTGGACCAGTTCGCAATCTCGTCGATGGTGCGCAGGCAGCCCTCGCACAAGCCGCTGCGCTCATCCATGCGGCAGATGTTGATGCAAGGCGAGGGCGGCGGCGCGACGGTGTCGTGTATCGCGGTCATGCTCACGCGTCGCGCAGCGCGACGTCCACCACGGGCGCGCCGGTCAGCGCTTCGAGTTCCTGTGGCGAGAGGTTGAACACCGCATGCGGATGGCCGGCAGCGGCCCAGAGGCTTTCGAGCTCGAACAGATCGGCGTCGATCAGCGTGACGGGCGTCGTGGCGTGGCCGATCGGGCACACGCCGCCAATGGCGTAGCCGGTCTTCTCGCGCACGAACTTCGCGTCGGCGCGGCCGATCTCGCCCACGTGCGCGGCCACTTTCTTTTCGTCCACGCGGTTCGCGCCGCTCGCGATCACGAGCACGGGCGCGTCGTCTTCACGGCGGCGGAACAGGATCGACTTGGCGATCTGCGCGACTTCGCAGCCCAGACCCGCGGCGGCTTCGGCGGAAGTCTTGCCGGTCTCGGGCAGCATCACGACGGGTCTGGCGTGGCCGCGCTCGCGCAGCATCAGGGCGACACGGCGCGCGGACTCGGGCAGGGCGTCGAGGTTATCGAGGGTTTCCGTCATAGATTGATTTCCTTCGTACTGCGCTTCGATGGGTCGCGTGTCACGAGCATGCGGCTTCGCTGCGGGCCTTCGCGAGCAGGGCCTTACCCGCGCGCGAGACGTTCGCCCGGCCGATGGCGGTCGAAATGAAGTCGCCCGCCGCGACGACCTGGTTCAGATCGATGCCGGTATGAATGCCCAGGCCGTTCATGAGGTACAGCACGTCTTCGGTCGCGACGTTGCCCGTGGCGCCCTTCGCATACGGACAGCCGCCCAGGCCCGCCACCGAGGCGTGGAAAATGGCGATGCCTTCTTCGAGCGCCGCATAGATGTTGGCGAGCGCCTGGCCGTAGGTGTCGTGGAAATGGCCCGACAGGCGCTCGCGCGGGAACACCTTCGTCACCGCCTCGAACACTTCGTGCACGCGCTTCGCCGTACCCACGCCGATGGTGTCGGCAATGTCGATCTCGTCGCAGCCGAGCGCGGCGAAGCGCTCCACGACATCGACGACCGAAGCGACCGGCACTTCGCCCTGATACGGGCAGCCGAGCGCGCACGACACGCTGCCGCGAATGCGCACGCCGCGCTCCTTCGCGGCTTGCGCCACCGGTGCGAAGCGCTCGATGCTTTCCGCGATCGAGCAGTTGATGTTCTTCTGCGAGAACGCCTCGCTCGCCGCGCCGAAGATCACGATCTCGTCCGCGCGCGCGGCGAGCGCGCCTTCGAAGCCGCGCAGATTCGGCGTGAGGACCGAGTAGATCGCGCCGCTGCGCCGCTCGATGCCGGCCATGACTTCGGCGCCGTCGGCCATCTGCGGCACCCATTTGGGCGAGACGAACGAGGCGGCCTCGATGTTCGGAAAGCCCGCGGCCGAGAGCCGGTTGATCAGTTCGATCTTGGTTGCGGTGGGAACGAATTCCTTCTCGTTCTGCAGGCCGTCGCGCGGGCCGACTTCGACGATCTTGACTGCGGTGGGTAATGCCATTGCCGTGTCTCCAACAATTTTTTGAAAAGGCTTCGCGATGTGCCGCCGCGATGTTCAGTAACCGCGCCCGACATGCACCACGCCGCTCACGGTCTCGCCGCGAGCCAGCGCGCCGATCTTGTCGGCGACCTGCGAAATCGCTTCGTCGCGCAACGTGAGCGCCGAACTGTGCGGTGTGATCGTGATGCGCGGCTCGCGCCAGAAGAGATGATCGGGCGGCAGCGGCTCTTCGCGGAACACGTCGAGTGTCGCCGCCGCGAGGGTGCCGCTCGCCAGCGCGTCGAGCAGGTCCGGTTCGTCCAGATGCGTGCCGCGCGCCACGTTCACGAGATACGCGCCGCGCGAGAGCTTGCTGAAGGTGCGCGCATTGAGCACGCTTTCAGTGTCGGGCGTGGCGGGTAGGAGGTTCACGAGCAGCTTAACGCCGTCGAGGAAGGCGTCGAACTGCTCGCCGTGCAACTCGCCCGAGTACGTTTCGATGCCCTCGATCGTCTTCATGCTGCGCGAAAAGCCGCGCACCGGCACGCCGAGCGAGGCGACCGCGTGCGCGACCTGCGCGCCCAGTACGCCGAGGCCCAGCACGCCCACCGTGAAGGTCTCATGCGGATGCGGCGCGAGCACGTGCCATTCGCGGCGCGCCTGCGCGAGCGCGTATTCGTCGAAACGGCGCAGGTAGCGCAGTACAGCGTGCTGCACGTACTCGCTCATTTGCCGGCCCATGCCCGAGTCTTCGAGCCGCACGAGCATGGCGGTGCCGGGCAGCGTGCCCGGCCGCTCGCGTTCGTGGGCGAGGATCGCGTCGACGCCCGCGCCCAGATTGAAGATGGCGCGAAGCCCCGGCACGCCGAAGAGTTCGCGCGGCGGGTGCCAGACGACAGCATAGTCGGCGGGATCGGTGTCGCCGGGCTGCCACTCTCGCAACTCGGCATCGGGCAGCGCGCGCGCGAGGCCGTGGAGCCACGTTGAGGCGTCGGTCTGCGGGAACCAGAAAATGATCTTCATGATGGGTGAACCTGTCCCTGGTAACGGCTGTGCGGCTCGAGCCTACGCGCGCTGTTGCGTTGCGTGCAGCCCGCGAGGGCCGCGAGAGCCGCGTGCACCGGCACCATTCTACTTTTTCAGGCCCGCGCCCGCCGCGCAAATCGCGGCGCGCCGGCCCGCGGCCTGTCTCGGGCAGGACCCGGCCGGGCGCGCCGAAAAGCTAAGCAAAAAAAATTGGTTCGGCGTGCGCGGCTCGCAGGCCACAATCGATTCACGCCGTGTTCCAGCGAGGAAAAAATCATGCTTTCGTGCGCGCAAATGCGTTGGCCGCCCCGCCTCGTCACCGTGCCGGGCCTGCACGGCAGCGACGGCGCTCACTGGCAGAGCTGGCTCGAACGCCAGTTCGCGCGTTCGCTGCGCGCGGAACAGGACGACTGGGACGCGCCCGATCTGGCGGTGTGGGGCGCGGGGCTCGCGCGGCGGCTGGCGGGCGAGCGCGGGCCGTTCCTGCTGGCCGCGCACAGCTTCGGCTGCCTCGTGGCGGCGCATGCGCTGCACACGGGCATGCTGGGGGAAAGCGGCGCCGACATTGCCGGTGTGTTGTTCGTCGCGCCCGCGAGTCCCGAGAAGTTCCGCTTTGCCGGCGCGTTCGAGGCGCGGCAGCTGCCCGTGCCGTCCATTCTCATCGGCAGCGAAACCGATCCGTGGATGCCGCTCGAAGGCGCCCGCGCGCTCGCGCAGCAACTGGGCAGCACGTTCGTGAATCTCGGCGATGCGGGTCACATCAACACGGCGGCAGGCTTTGGGCCGTGGCCGCGCGCGAAGTATTTCGTCGATACGCTCGTTCACGGCGCGGCGCCGGGGCGCTTGCGCGACGCGGCATTCGACCGGGGCGGTCCGGCGTACGCCTGAAGTCAGGCGTAGCGAACCGCGGCGCCGTGCCCGCTCAGTGCCTGAGCGCCGCCCGCAACAGCCGCGCCGTATGGAGCGCGATCATCCCCTCTTCGTCGGTGCGGATCGCGAAAACGGGAACGCGGCTTTCGCGCGTGCTCACGCGCTCGTTGCCGTTGCTGCTGCCCACCTCGTTGACTTGCGCGTCGAGCACGGTGCCGAACACCGGCGCGAGCCGCTCGCACACCTGCGCGCGAATGGGCGCGGCATGCTCGCCGATGCCCGCCGTGAACACGAGCGCGTCGAGCCCGCCCAGCACCACGGCGAGCTTGCCGACGTCCTGCGCGATGCGATACGTATAGAAGTCGATCGCGAGCCTCGCCCGGTCGCTGCCGCTCGCGAGCAGCTCGCGCATGTCGCTGCTCAGGCCCGACAGGCCCTTCAGGCCCGACTCCTGATACAGCACCTTCTCGATGGCGTGGTAGTCCATACCCTTCGCCATCATCCAGAGCACGGCGCCTGCGTCGAGCGCGCCGCAGCGCGTGCCCATGGGCAGGCCGTCGAGCGCGGTGAGGCCCATGGTGGTCTCGATGCTCTTGCCGTCCTTCATCGCGCACAGGCTCGCGCCGTTGCCCAGGTGCGCGACGACGACGCGCCCGCGCGCAATGTCGGGCGCGACCTGATGGAGGTGCCTGGCAATGTATTCGTACGAGAGGCCGTGAAAGCCGTAGCGCCGCACGCCCTCGCCGTAGTAGCTGTACGGCAGCGCGAAGAGCTGCGCCATGATGTCGTTGCCCGCATGGAACGCGGTGTCGAAGCACGCCACCTGCGGCAGCTCCGGCGCGGCCTGACGCACCGCACGAATCGCGGCGAGATTGTGCGGCTGATGCAGCGGCGCGAGCGGGGTGAGCGCGTCGAGCTCCTGGATCACTTCGTCGTCGATGAGCACGGCGTCGGCGTAGCGCGCGCCGCCGTGCACCACGCGGTGGCCGATCGCGGCGGGCGGCGTGTCGCGCAGGCCAACGGCGAGCACGAGGCGCAGGAGGCGAAACGCGGCGTCGTGATCGGCGACCTGGGCAACCGGAAACTTCTCGTCGACGATCAGGCGCCCGTCGGCCATATTCGCGACCACGCGCGGCGCGACGCCGATGCCCTCGATCTGCCCGCCCGCGCCATGCAGCGCGCGCGCACCGCCTTCCACGTGGTCGTCTTCGATCACGCGAAACACCGAACACTTGATGCTCGACGACCCCGCATTCACGACGAGCACGACATGGCCTTCCACGGCCGGCTGGGCTTGGACGCTGCTCACAGGATCTCCGTTGCTTTGCGCGCACGTCGCGCATGCGCGAGCAGGACGGCGATCGCGCAACTGCCGATGCGCGAGCGCACGCTGTCGGCGCGGCTCGTGAGGATGATCGGCACGCGCGCGCCGAGGACGATGCCGGCTGCTTCCGCGCCGGCGAGGAAGGTGAGCTGTTTGGCGAGCATGTTGCCCGCTTCGAGGTCGGGCACGAGCAGGATGTCGGGGTCGCCTGCAACGGGCGACGTAATGCCTTTGATGCGCGCGGCTTCGGCGCTGATCGCGTTGTCGAAGGCGAGCGGGCCGTCGAGCAGGCCACCCGTGATCTGGCCGCGGTCGGCCATCTTGCACAGGGCGGCGGCGTCGATGGTGGAGGGCATCTTTTCGGACACCGTTTCCACGGCGCCGAGGATGGCGACCTTCGGCGTGCCCACGCCCAGCGACTGCACGAGGTCGATCGCGTTGCGCACGATGTCGGCCTTGTCGGCGAGCTTGGGGAAGATGTTGACGGCCGCATCGGTGATGAAAAGCGGCTTGTGGTACGACGGCACGTCCATCGCGAACACGTGCGAGAGGCGTCGCTCGGTGCGCAGGCCATTGGCGCCGAGCGCGACTTCGTGGAGCAGCTCGTCGCTGTGCAAGCTGCCCTTCATGAGCAGTTCGGCCTGACCCTCTCGCACGGCGCGCACGGCGAATTCGGCGGCGGCGTGGCTGTGCGGCGCGTCGATGATGGTGATGCCGTCGAGGCGCAGGTCGGCTTCCTCGGCCACCGCGCGGATCTTCGCTTCGGGGCCGACCAGAATCGGCACGATCAAGCCGAGGTTCGCGGCGTCGAGCGCCCCGGTGAGCGAGGACACGTCGCACGGGTGCGCCACGGCGGTGGGCACGGGCGCAAGGCCGCCACAACGGGCGAGCAGAACCGAATACTTGTCAGGCGATGAAGTCATGACGGTCTCCTCCAGGATGTGCATCTGGACCATGCTGCGGCGCGCAAAGCCGTAACAGTGTAGACCAGCGCGAACGAGGCGGTCGGCTGGATGCACGCCGGGCCGGCGCGGCATCGTGACGCGTCGCGGCGAGGTCCGGCAGTCGCGCCTGTCATGCTTCGTTCACAAGGCGTTGCGATCATGGAAGAGGCACTAGAGCCCGCCGCGAACCTTGACTTTCACAGGGCCGCCGCCTAAGTTTTTAGATGCCGCAGTGCAACATGATCTGGCTCTTTTCACGTCGCGGTCGCGTGGCGTACGAAACGCGCACGCGGCCGCGAATACCTTTTGCCGGCCCCGTTGCCCGCAATGCCGCCGCTCCGAGGGCGGCAGAACAGGGGCAGCGGCCAGGCCTCGCGCGTCGTTCGTCGTGACGGCACGCGTCCACGGCCCGCGCCGGCCTGGCGCTTGCTTGCCGCGAGGCGAGCCGGCGCTCCCTTAAAGGAGATTCGTCTCGTGGCAGTTCCCGCCTCCTCGCCGCTCGTTTCGTCGCCGTTTTCGTTTCTGCCCACGCTCGCATCGGGCACGTCTTTCTGGCCCTTCGCGCCTTTCTGGCCCCTCGCGGGCGCATCCGACGAGGAGTCATCGCCCCAGACGCCGCTGACCGAAGCGGCTTCGGCCGTGTCCTCGGCCGTGAACCAGGCAATCGAAACGGCGCAATCCGCACCCACGGTTGCGCAGCCGCTCTATGACTACGTCTACGACGCCTGGCAGCGCAGCGTGCTGTTCCTCGACGTGCTGCGCGAGCGCGGCAACCAGACTTATGTGCACGAGCAGGCGGGCATGCCGCCGGTACTCGCGTTCGACTATGAAGTGATCGTCGATGGCCGCGAACTCGACGATCCGTGCAATTACGCGCTGCTGCGCATCAAGCCCGAAGAGGGCGTGCCGACCGATCCGCGCATGCGCCCCTTCGTCGTGATCGACCCGCGTGCGGGCCACGGCCCCGGCATTGCCGGCTTCAAGATGGACAGCGAAGTCGGCATCGCGTTGCGCAAAGGCCACCCGTGCTATTTCGTGACGTTCTTCCCGCTGCCCTGCGAAACGCAGACGATCCAGTCGGTCGCGCAGGCCGAAGCCGTTTTCATTCAACGTGTGCGCGAGCTGCATCCCGACGCGGACGGCCTGCCGTTCATCATCGGCAACTGCCAGGGCGGCTGGGCCGCAGCGCTGCTCGCGGCCTCCGCGCCCGCACTGGTCGGCCCGCTCATGCTCGCGGGCTCGCCGCTGTCCTACTGGGCCGGCGTGCGCGGCAAGAACCCCATGCGCTATTCGGGCGGCATGCTGGGCGGCTCGTGGATGTCCTCGCTCGCGGCGGACCTGGGCGACGGCCGCTTCGACGGCGCGTATCTCGTGCAGAACTTCGAGTACCTCAATCCGGCCAACACGTACTGGGGCAAGCTCTACAACCTCTATTCGAAGGTCGATTCCGAGCGCGAGCGCTTCCTCGAATTCGAGCGCTGGTGGGGCGGCCATTTCCAGCTGAACCGCGCCGAGATCGACTGGATCGTGCAGAACCTCTTCGTGGGCAACCACCTCACGCGCAATGAAGTGTTCGCGAAGAACGCTCGCTCGCCGGTGGACCTGCGCAACATCCGCACGCCGATCATCGTGCTCGCCTCCTGGGGCGACAACATCACGCCGCCGCAGCAGGCGCTCAACTGGATTCCCGATCTCTACGCGAGCGTCGACGAGATCGTCGCCAACGAGCAGGTGATCGTGTACTGCCTGCACGACAAGGTGGGGCACCTCGGCATCTTCGTTTCGGCGAGCGTGGCCAATAAGGAGCACACCGAACTATTCTCGGCGCTCGATCTGATCGACGTGCTGCCGCCGGGCCTCTACGAAGCGAAAATCACCGACTCGACGCCGGAAGCCGGGCGCCTCGAAGCGCTCGAAGGGCGCTACGAGATCCGCTTCGAGCTGCGCACGATCGAAGATATTCTCGCGCTCGACGACGGCCGCGACGACGAACAGCCCTTCGAGGTGGTGCGCCGTCTCGCGGAAAACAACCAGCGCCTGTATGACCTGTTCGTCTCGCCGTTCGTGCGTGCGTCGAGCAACGCGTTCAGCGCGCATGCGCTGCGCGAGTCGCATCCGTCGCGCGTGGAGCGCAGCGTGCTGAGCGACGCGAATCCTACGTTGGGCGTGCTGCCCGCCATGGCGGAAGCGGTGCGCGCGCATCGCAAGCCGGCCGCGCCCGACAATCCGTTCACGCTTCTCGAAAAGCAGGCGTCGGCGACCATCGAGGCAACCCTCGATGCGTATCGCGACGCGCGCGACGCGTGGGTCGAGAGCACGTTCTACAACGTGTACACCGCGCCGTGGGTGCAGGCCTGTGTGGGCGTGGCGCCCAACCAGCCGCTCGAGCCCATCGCGCCGCCGCTCATGGCGCTGCGCAAGGAGCTTGCGCAGTACCGCCTGCGTGCGGCGCGCGCGCATCTCGCGAAGGGCTCGCTCGTCGACGCCTTCATGCGCATCGCCGCGTATATCGTCGATGAAATGCATGCCGTGCAGTACCGGCCGTTCCAGCGCATGCGCGAACTCGCCCGGGAGTATCTCGGCGATCGCCAGCCGAGCATCGCCGAGCTGAAGGAATCGGCGCGCCGCCAGGGCGCGATCGTGCAGCTCGATCCGCAGGCCGCGATCGACGCGTTGCCCGAGATCGTGCCCGACATGAAGACGCGCCGCGCGCTGCTCGCAGCCGTGTACCGCATCGCGACCGTATCCGGGCCGCTCGAAGGCGAGCGGCGCGAGCGCTATCGCCACGTGCAGCGCGCGCTGGGCGTCGAGCCGGGCAGCGAGAAGACGGGACTGCCGCCGCTCGATGGCGGCGGGTCGTCGTCGGAGGGCGGCGGTGTTTCGGGCCCAGGCGGCGGTACGGCTGGCGACGGCGGCGCCGAACAGGGTATCCAGGCGTCCTCCGCCGCGCAGGCTGCGGAACCTGAGCCTGCAACTGAAGCCCCGACAGCTCCCGCAAAGTCCTCCCGCGCGAAGGCCGCTCTGGCGGGCGAACACGCCGCGCCCACGAAACCCATGCGTGCGGCGCGCGCCGGCGTGAAGGTAAAGGCCGCGGAACCGGCCGAAGCGAAGAAGGCGCCGGCTGCCGCCAAGACGGCGGCGCGCCGCTCGCGCGCGGCATCGACGCCCACCGCCACGCGGGCTGCGGGCACGACGGCCACGCGCCGCCGCGCGACGCGCAACGCAGGCGAGTAACGAAGCCCGTTCTCGTTTCACCCTGCACGCGCCGCATCCCCACCGATGCGGCGCGTCGTTTTGAGCTCGACACACCGGCAGCCAGATCGGCAACTGCATCCGCGGCCATCACCGGCCGTCTTCCACTGCGAGGTCAGCCATGCATAATCCATCCGAACGGCCGCTTGCCGGCATGCGCGCGCTCGTCACCGGCGTGGCGAACGCCGATTCGATCGCTTACGGCTGCGCCCGCGCGTTCGCCGATCTCGGTGCGCAACTCGCCGTCACCTATCTCAACGACAAGGCCAAGCCCTACGTCGAACCGCTCGCCAACGAACTGGGCGCGCAATTGCTGCTGCCATTGAACGTCGAGGAAGACGGCCAGCTCGACGCCGTGTTCGACGCCGTGCGCGAAACGTGGGGATCGCTCGACATCGTGCTGCACTCCATCGCCTATGCGCCGAAAGAGGATCTGCAAGGCGGCCTGCTCGATTCGTCGGCGCAGGGTTTCGCGTATGCGATGGACGTGTCGTGCCACTCGTTCATCCGCATGGCGAAGCGCGCCGTGCCGCTGATGCCGCACGGCGGCACGCTGTTCGCGATGAGCTACGACGGCGCGAACCGCGTCGTGCCCAGCTACAACCTGATGGGCCCGGTGAAGGCGGCGCTCGAAGCGTCGTGCCGTTATCTCGCGTACGAACTCGGGCCGATCGGCATCCGCGTGCACGCCATCTCGCCCGGGCCGCTCAAGACGCGCGCAGCCTCGGGGCTGCCCGACTTCGACCGCATGCTCGCCGAGGCCGTGGAGCGCGCGCCGCTGGGCGAACTCGTCGACATCATGGACGTGGGTTACGCCACCGCGTATCTCGCCACGCGCTACGCCCGCCGCATGAGCGGCAACACCGTGTATATCGACGGTGGCGCGCACATCATGGCTTAGCACGAAAGCCGCAAAGCAAAGCTCGCATTGGTATAAGCCGTGCGCCCCGGCTCGCTAGAATCGGGCGTTCGGCCTGCTTACGAAAATCATGCAGGCAGGCCGAAACGCCTTTCAACGACAGACAGGGATCACCATGGCAGGTTTGGGACGCACGGCGCGCTGGCTCGGCGCGGGCATCATCGCATTGAGCGCAGCGGCTGCTCATGCCGAAACGTCGCTGCTGAACGTCTCGTATGACGTGACGCGCGAGCTGTACAAGGACATCAACGCGAGCTTCATCGCCGACTATCAGAAGAAGACCGGCGAGACCCTGTCGATCAAGCAGTCGCACGGCGCGTCGAGCGCGCAGGCGCTCTCGGTGCTGCAAGGCCTGCAAGCCGACGTCGTGACGATGAACCAGCCCAACGACATCGACCTGCTCGCGCAGCAGGGGCATCTCGTGCCCGCCAACTGGCGCACGCGCTTGCCCGACGCGAGCGCGCCCTACACGACGACGATGGTGTTCCTCGTGCGCAAGGGCAACCCCAAACACATCAAGGACTGGGACGATCTCGCCAAACCCGGCGTGCAGGTCGTGATCGCCAATCCGAAGACTTCAGGCAATGGACGCTACGCGTATCTGGCCGCGTGGGGCTATCGCAAGCAGCAGGGCGCGAGCGACGCCCAGGCGCTCGACTTCGAGCGCGCACTGCTGAAGAACGTGCCGGTGCTGGACGCGGGCGGCCGGGGCGCGACGACGACCTTCACGCAGCGCGGCATCGGCGACGTGCTCGTGACCTTCGAAAACGAAGTGGCGCTCATCGATACGGGCGTCGGTGCGAAGGACTTCGAAGCCGTCTATCCCTCGGTGAGTCTGCTGGCGGAGCCGCCGGTGACGATCGTCGACAAGGTCGTGGACAAGCGCGGCACGCGCAAGAGCGCACAGGCGTATCTCGACTATCTGTATTCGCCCGCCGCGCAGGAGATCATCGCGCAGCATCATCTGCGTCCGCGCGATGCCGCGGTGCTCGCGAAGCACGCAAGCGAGTTCAAGCCGATCAAGACCTTCACGGTCGAGCAGGTGTTCGGCAGCTGGCAAAACGCGCAGGCGACGCATTTCGCCGATGGCGGCACGTTCGATCAGATCGTCGCGGACCGTAAGTGATCGGGGCGTCACGCAACGATAGTGCGTAAAACAAAAGCGCCTCGCAGTTTGCGAGGCGCTTTGCATTTCAGGCTGCGGCTTTAGTACCAGCCGCGACGGCCATGCCATTCGTTGCGGCCGTACCAGCGGCGGCCGTCCCAGTAGCGGTCGCCGTGCCAGCCGATCACGACAGCCGGCGCGTAGGCCACGCGCACGGGCGGCGCGACGTAGACCGGACGCGGCGCGACATAAACGGGCTGCGGCGCGACATACACCGGTGCGGGTGCAACATAAACCGGAGCGGGCACGCCGACGTTCAGGCCGACTACCACACCGGCCATGGCGGTTTGCGAGGCGGCCAGGACGAGCGCTCCAGCACCCAGCGCGGCAAAGAGTTTGGTTTTCATTTTGAGCCCCTTCGGTTGAAGATTCGATGGCTTCAATGTAGCCAGGCGCTCGCCGGCTTGAGTTACCAAACTGCAACAAACTGCGCGCGAATCTTACCGGCGGTAATGGGAGGAAAGGGCGCTCGCCAGCGTGTGGCGGGCTTCCCGCATGTCTGGCGCAAGCGGGCGTGTTTCAATTCGTGATCGTCAGGGCAGCTCTGTAATGGCGCGCCGGGCGCGAACGCCCGGCGCGGCGAGAGCCGTCACTGCACCGCGACGCTCGCGAAGTTCTGGCGTCCGAACGGGCTCACCTGATAGCCGCTCACGTTCGTGCGCGTGATGGCGGAGGCGGTCGGGTAGCCAAGCGGAATCCACAGCGCCTGGTCGTGGATGATCTGCTGGGCGGCTTCATACAGCTTCACGCGCTTGGCCTGGTCGGCGGTGGCCTTGCCTTCGGCGATCAGCTTGTCGAGCTGCGGATCGCAAAAGCGCGCGAAGTTGATGCCCGACTGCACCGCATTGCAGCTAAAGAGCGGCGAGAGATAGTTGTCGGGGTCGCCGTTGTCGCCGGCCCAGCCCATGAAGAGCGTGTCGTGCTGGCCTTGCTTCGCCTGCTTGATCAACTCGCCCCACTCGATCACCTTGATCTCGGCCTTCACGCCGATCTTCGCGAAGTCGGCCTGCAACAGCTCCGCGCCCGCGCGCGGGTTGGGGTTCAGCACGCTGCCGTTCGGACGCACCCAGATCGTCGTCGCGAAGCCGTTGGGGAAGCCCGCGTCGGCGAGCAGCTGCTTCGCCTTCGCGGGGTCATACGGATACGGCTGGATCGACCGGTCGTAGCCCCAGGTGATGGGCGGCCAGGGGTTGGTCGCGGGCGTGGCGGTGTTGTCGAAAATCGCCTTCAGGTACGTCGTGCGGTCGAACGCCATGTTCAGCGCCTGGCGCACCTTCTGGTTGTCGAGCGGCTTCTTCTGCGTGTTGAGCGCGACGAACGCCGTCATGAACGCTGGCGTCTCCACCACCTTGAGCGACTTGTCGTCCTTCGCCGCGGCCACGTCCTGGGGCTTGGGCGAGAGCGCGATCTGGCATTCGCCGGCCTTCACCTTCTGCGCGCGCACGGCGGCGTCGGGCGTGATCGCGTAGATCAGGCGGTCCACCTTCGGTTTCGGCCCCCAGTAGGTCGGGTTCACGTCGTAGCGGATCACCGCGTCCTTCGTGTAGCTCTTGAGCGTGAACGGGCCCGTGCCTACCGGCTTCGCGTTGAGGTCGACCTGCTTGCCGCCCTTGAGCAACTGGTCGGCGTACTCGGCGGAATAGATCGACGCGAAGCCCATCGTGAGGATCGAGAGGAACGTTGCATTCGGCTCGTTGAGCTCGAACTTGACCGTGTTCGCGTCGACCTTCGCGACCGCCTTCACGAGCTTCACGAGGCCCATCGACTGCGCGTGCGGGAAGCCGCTCGCGCCGGCCACCTTGTGCCACGGGTTGTTGGCGTCGAGCATGCGGTCGAACGTGAAGAGCACGTCGTCGGCGTCGAGCGTACGCGTGGGCTTGAACCACTCGGTCGTCTGGAACGCCACGTCGGGCCGCAGATGGAACGTGTAGGTCAGGCCGTCGGCGCTCACTTCCCACTTGTCCGCGAGTGCGGGCACGACCTTCTTCTGCGCTTCGTCATAGGCCACGAGCGAATTGAAGATGACGTCGGCGGACGCGTTGGTCGTGACGAGCGAGTTGAACTGCACGACGTCGAAGCCGTCGGGGCTCGACTCGGTGCAGACTGTCAGCGGTTTGGCGAGCGCGGGCGTGGCCGCGAACGCGGCGCCAAGCGCGGTCGCGAGCACGAGAGCAGGCGCAAGCGTGCGCGCGGAGGGCGAGGTAAAGCGCATGGGATCTCCGTGGTTCTTCGGTGGCGGGCGGCGGACCGTTTTGTTCGATTCAGGAGAGGCGAGAAGGCTCGGAAGGGCGCCCGGACGAGCCAAGCTTATCGAAGGGAAATTGCCGAGACAACAATTTAATCGACATACCCATATGGCATGGAGGCGCCGTGCGGCAAGCCGAAGCGGCTTAGTGGCTCGCCGCGCGCGGCTTGCGCGGCGCCTTTTCGAACACGCGATCGTAGACCCAGCGCGGCAGCGCGCGCAGCAGCGTGGCGGCCACGCGCATCGGCCAGGGGAACACCGCGAACGACGTGCCGCGCGCGATCGCTTGCGCGGCCTTCGCGGCGAACTGGTCCGCGTCCATCAGGAAGGGCATGCGGTAGGGGTTCTTCGCCGTCATCGGCGTGCGGATATAGCCGGGCGCGATGGTGACGACGGGCACGCCGAACGGACGCATTTCCACGCGCAGCGCTTCGAGATAGGCGAGCGCCGCGGCCTTCGATGCGCTGTAGGCACCCGAGCCCGGCAGCCCGCGCACGCCGGCCACGCTCGCGATGCCCACGAGCGTGCCGCGTCTTGCCTTCGCCATGGCCGACGCGAACGGCTCGAAGGTGGCGACCATGCCGAAGTAGTTGGTGTCCATCACGTCGCGGAACGTGGCGAGATCGCCTTCGCCCGTCAGCACGCCGCGGCTCACGCCCGCATTGGCGATCACGATGTCGGGCATGCCGTGCTGGGCGATGAAGTCGCGCGCGGCGGCAGCGAGCGCATCGGCGTCGCGCACGTCGGCGGGATAGATGGAGATGGGGTGATCGGGGTGGGACTGCCGGAAGCCGGCAAGGGCCTCGCCGCGGCGCGCGACGAGCCCGAGGACGGCGCCCTGCCGCGCGTACACGGCGGCGAGCGCGGCGCCAATGCCGCTCGACGCGCCGGTGATGAAGACCTTCAGTGGCGCGTCTCGCATGGCGCTAACCTCACATCTTCTTCGCGCGGATCTGCGAGATGATGAAGTCCATCACCTGGGCCGTGCCCGGCAGCGCCTTGTCTTCCGGACCCTGGACCATGGCCGGGCCGGTTTCGTATTTGCCCTGGATGGCGATGGTCGGCACGCCGTCGATCTTGTAGGCGTCGAGCAGGGCCTTGTCGCGCTGCAGCGCGCTCTGCGTCGAGAACGAGTTGTACGCTTCCATGTACTTCTTCGCATCCACGCCTTGCGTCGCGAGGAACTTCGCCTGCTCTTCCGGTGTGAGCAGGTAGTTCTTGTTCACGTGGATTTCGTGGAACACGACCGGTGTGAGCTTCTGGGCGAGGCCGAGCGCGTCGAGCGCGTAGTACATCTTCGAGTGCGGGATGAAGTCGTCACGGAATGCCACCGGCACGCGCTTGAACACGACGTCCGGGCCCTGCTTCTTGATCCACGCTTCGAGATACGGGTCGAACGCGTTGCAGTGCGGGCAGCCGTACCAGAAGAACTCGATCACTTCGATCTTGCCCGCGGGCACGTCGAGCGCCTGGGGCGCCTTCAGGACCGTGTAGTCCTTGCCGGCCACGGGTGCCGCGGCCGAGGCGTGGGCCACGCCGGCGATCAGCGAAAGCGAGAGAAAAAGCGTACCGAGAAGTCGTTTCATGGCGTAGGAATCCACTGTTCTTGGACCGGCGGCGGCCGGTTGTCTGCCGCAGGACGCCGTTGGCGCGAGCCAGACGCATGCGGGTGCTGCGCGGGTGTTGCTTGTTGACGGACTTCGCGCCGCGCACCGTGGCCGGGCTTCACACGAATGCCGCTGAATGGCTGCGGCTTCGGTGGGCGGGCGCGCGGTGCGCGGCGCGGACGGCGATTACTGCTTCGTGAAGCGAATGACGGCCGTATCGATACCGGCGTCGGACAGGCGCTGACGCGTCGAGTTCATGTCGTCGAACTTCGTGAACGGACCGATGCGCACGCGATAGTACGTCACACCGCCGGCGTCGCGCTGCGTGATCTTCGACTCGAACCCCTGGAACGCGAGGCGCGCACGCTGCTGCTCGGCGTCGCCCGACGTCTTGTACGCGCCCACCTGCAGGAAGTAGCCGGTGTTGGCGTCGCCCGGTGCGGGCGCGGCGCTGCCGGGCTTGGCGCCCGGGGGCGTCGGCACCGCGTTGGCGGGCTTCTGCGGCGGGTTGTTCGCGAGGATCTGGGCCGGGTTGCTCGTCGAGTTGCTGGCCGACTGCGGCTTCTTCGCGATCGCCGTGCCGCTCGTGACGTTTTCACCCGTCGACGGTTGCGGCGCGACGGCCACGCCGTTGTTATTGGCGGCGTTGCTGTTCGAACCCGAGGGCGGCACTTCCACGATCTGCGGCTCCTCGAGCATGCCCGAGGACTGCGACTGGTTCGTGGTCTGCCCCGGGGCCGTGTTGGGCGGCGTGCTTTGGGCGGCCTGCGGCACCGGCTGGCCCGGCGACTTGCCCTGCAGCGCGCGGTTCGGATCGACCTGCTCGTTGTTCTGGCCGACGTCGGAAGCGGCCGGCGGCGCGACCTTCGAGACGAACGGCGTGGGCGCGCGCGTGATGTAGAGCGCCACCACCACCGCGATCGCAAGGCCGACGATCAGGCCCAGCACGATGCCGAGAAAGGTTCCCCCGGACTGCTTCGACTGCTGTTTTGTAGTGCGGCGCGGTTTTGCCATCGTCTGAATCACCTGCAAACAAGAGAATCCTGGAATGGCCGTCCGCGCGAGGCGGCGGCCCCAAACAAGCTGCTGCGCGCGGGTCTCGCGCGTCTCGTTACATGCGCTCCGGCGCGGACACGCCGATCACGGCCAGGCCGTTCGCGAGCACCCGGCGCGTGGCCGCGAGCAGGGCGACGCGGGCGTCGCGTTCGGCGGCGTCATCGACGAGAACGCGTTCGGCATTGTAGAACGAGTGAAACTCAGCGGCGAGTTCGCGCAGGTAGAACGCCACCGCGTGCGGCGCGAGTTCGCTGGCGGCATGCGTGAGCATGTCGGGGAATTCGCCGAGTTTCGCGATGAGCGCGAGCGCGCGCTCGCTGGCAAGCGGCGCGAGATCGACCTTGGGCAGCGCGGCCGGATCGCCGCCGAACTTGCCCTGCCAGTCGCCGAGAATCGACGAGATGCGCGCATGCGCGTACTGCACGTAGTACACCGGGTTTTCGTCGTTTTCCTTCAGCGCGAGGTCGATGTCGAACACGAATTCGGTGTCGGCCTTGCGCGAGATGAGGAAAAAGCGCACGGCGTCGCGGCCGCGGCGGATGGTCGCCTCGTCGAGCAGGTCGGGCGAGACTTCGCTGCCCGGGTTCGCGCCGCCCGACCATTCGATCAGGTCGCGCACCGTCACGTAGCTGCCCGCGCGCTTGGAGATCTTCACCTCCTGGCCGTCGCGCATCACCGTGACCATCTTGTGCAGCACGTAGTCGGGATAGCCCTTCGGAATGCCGATGCCGAGCGCCTGCAGTCCCGCGCGCACGCGCGCGATGGTGCCGTGATGATCGGAGCCCTGGATGTTGATGACCTTCGTGAAGCCGCGCTCCCACTTGGTGACGTGGTAGGCCACATCGGGCAGGAAGTAGGTGTAGGTGCCGTCGGACTTGCGCATCACGCGGTCCTTGTCGTCGCCGTAGTCGGTGGTCTTGAGCCACAGCGCGCCTTCCTGCTCGTAGGTCTGGCCCGAAGCGACCAGCGCCTCGACGGTCTTCTCGACGCGGCCTTCCGTGTACAGCGACGACTCGAGGTAGTAGCGGTCGAACTTCACGCCGAACGCCTGCAGGTCGAGATCCTGCTCGCGGCGCAGATAGGCGACGGCAAAGCGGCGGATCGCTTCGAGGTTCTCCGGGTCCTTCTCGCCCGTGACGGGCTCGCCGTCCTTGGCCGCGACCGTTTCGCCCGCGAGGTAGTCGCGCGCGATGTCGGCGATGTATTCGCCGTTGTAGGCCGCCTCGGGCCATTCGGCGTCGCCGGGCTTGAAGCCGCGCGCGCGCGCCTGGGTGGAGACGGCGAGGTTGCCGATCTGCACGCCCGCGTCGTTGTAGTAGAACTCGCGGTGCACGTCATAGCCCTGCGAGGCGAGCACGTTCGAGATGGCGTCGCCGAGCGCGGCCTGGCGGCCGTGGCCCACGTGCAGCGGGCCCGTGGGATTGGCGGAAACGAACTCGACGAGTACGCGTTTGCCGGCTTCGCGCTGCGAGCGGCCGAATGCCTCGCCCTGCTCGAACACGGCGCCGATCACGGCGCGCTTCGCGTTGGCGGTGAGACGCAGGTTGATGAAGCCGGGGCCGGCCACTTCGGCCGCCTCGACGAGGCCGGCGGCCTCGGGCTGGGCGAGCACGGCGTCGACAATCTGCTGGGCGAGCTGGCGCGGATTCGCGCGCATGGGCTTGGCGAGCTGCATCGCGACGTTGCAGGCGACATCGCCGTGGGCGGCGACCTTCGGGCGCTCGAGCGTGATCACGGGCACGACGAATGCGCCTTCGCTCGCGCCTTCGGTGGCCTTCGCCACCTGGGCTACGGCTTGCGCGAGCAGGGTCTCCAGGGTGTGTTTCTGTGCGGGCAGCATGCTGGTTGCAAGTCCTGTGCGGGTAATGGGATGCGGGGCCGGGGCGTCCAGGGGCATGCATGGCCTCTGGCTTTCCGGCGCTGACCGCCTGATACGGGTGAGGGCGCGCCAGCCTCGCGGTGGCCCGATTGCCATGCGCCAATGCGCGGCGGGCCTCGTTGCGGCAGGCGGCGTGGCGGCGTACCTGACGCCAGAACGTCCGGGCGCCGCGCCCTGCGGGTAATTCCGTCCTGACGGATTTTAGCAGGTGCTAATATGTGAAATGAGGTAGCGCGACATGGGTCGCCTTGGCCCGTCTGGCTTCGCAGGCCGGAACGTCACGCGCAGATCCAAAAAATCATAAAGGGAACAGACATGCTGGTTACTTTTAAATGTCACGCGGCGCCCGACGTCACGATGCTGGAGAACCTCGCACAGTACCTTCTCGGCATCATCGGCAAGCGGCTCGGCCCGCGCGGCGTGATCACCCACGACGAACTCGATACCGCCATCACCAAGCTCGAAGCAGCCATCGCCACTGACAAGAAAGAGCGCCACGAGCAGGAAGGCCACTTTCACGAAGGCGAGGATGACCACGTGCATCACGAACTGCCGGTCGGCCTCGCGCAACGCGCCTTTCCGTTCCTCGATATGCTGCGCGCCGCGAAGAAGGAAGACAACGACGTTTTGTGGGGCATTTGAGGTCCGTGCTTGACGTCCTTGCGTGACATGACTGGGGGCGAGCGCGCCATTGCGCCTGATTGACCCGCCCAATTCAACGTTCCAAAAGCAAAGAGCCCGCAATCTCGCGGGCTCTTTGCTTATGTTCACCTTCGGCTCACCTTACTGGCTGGCGGCCGCCGGTTCGGCAGCAGAAGCCTCCGACTTCATCATTTTCTTTTTCTTCGGCTTCTTCACGTGCTTTTCGGTGGGCGCCGAATACGACGTCGCCGGGCTCGCCTGCTCCGGCGCGGCCGGCTGGGCGAACGACGGCTGCGCAAGCGCCGCGACGCCGAAGGCAGTCAACATCAACATCAGCTTCTTCATACGATTTCTCCGTCGAGGTTGCTTCGATTTTGCGTTTTAAGGATTTGCTGATGAGCGAGCCGGCGCGGCCTTGCCGCATGTGGCCGGGTGTCATGCAGGTGATACCGGGTCTTGCCGGGCCATCTTACAAAGCCGAAAAATCGCGCGCGCGTAATCTTCACCTTGCCGGATGGCGTATGTCGGGCGGCGACAACAGGGGGTAGCGCAACGGGGGAAAAGCGCGCCGCGCGGGGCGGCGCGCCGTGCGGCCTAGAGTTGCGGCGCGAGCGCGCGGCGGGCGTCCTGGTCGGAGAGCGACATACGCTTTGCATAGTCGGCGAGCTGGTCCTGGCCGATCTTGCCCACCGAGAAATACGTGCTGTCCGGGTGCGCGAGATAGAAGCCCGAAACGCTCGCGGCCGGCAGCATGGCGAGCGATTCCGTCACGCTCATGCCAATCTCGCCCGCCTGCAGGAAGTCGAACATGTCGCGCTTCACGAGGTGATCCGGGCAGGCCGGGTAGCCGGGCGCCGGGCGAATGCCCGCGTACTTTTCGGCGATCAGGGCGTCGTTGTCGAGCGTTTCGCTCGCCGCATAGCCCCACAGGTCGCGGCGCACGCGTGCGTGCAGCGCTTCGGCGAACGCTTCCGCGAAGCGGTCCGCGAGCGCCTTGAGCATGATCGCGCTGTAGTCGTCGTGGTCCTTCTCGAACTGCGCTTCCTTCACGTCCACGCCAATGCCCGCCGTCACCGCGAACATGCCGATGTAGTCGGCCACGCCCGAGTCCTTCGGCGCGATGAAGTCGGCGAGCGACCGGTTCGGCCGCATCACGCCGTCCACCACCGGGCGCACCGACTGCTGGCGCAGGTTGCGCCACGTGAGCGCGACTTCGCTGCGCGACTCGTCGGTGTAGATCTCGATGTCGTCGTCGTTCACCGTGTTCGCGGGCAACAGCGCGATCACGCCGTTGGCCTGCAGCCAGCGGCCCTGAATCAGGCGCGAAAGCATCGACTTCGCGTCGGAAAACACACGGCGTGCCGACTCGCCCACGATCTCGTCGTTGAGGATCTGCGGATAGGGGCCGGCGAGATCCCACGTCTGGAAGAACGGACCCCAGTCGATGTAATTCGCGAGTTCGTTCAGGTCGAAATTCTTGAACACGCGGCGGCCGATGAACTTCGGCTTCACGGGCTGGAAGTTCGCCCAGTCGATCTTCGTCTTGTTCGCGCGCGCTTCTTCGAGCGTCACGAGCGGCGTCGCCTTCCGGTTGGCGTGCTGGTCGCGAATGCGCTCGTAGTCGGCCTTGAGCTCGTCGAGGTACTTCGCCGCGCCTTCGTCCGACAGCAGGCTCGACGCCACCGAAACCGAACGCGACGCGTCCGGCACGTACACGACCGGACCTTCGTAGTGCGGCGCGATCTTCACGGCCGTATGCACGCGCGAGGTGGTCGCGCCGCCAATCAAGAGCGGTATCTTCTTGATGCGGAAGTAGTCGTCGCGCTGCATTTCGCTCGCAACGTAAGCCATTTCCTCGAGCGAGGGCGTAATGAGCCCCGAGAGGCCGACGATATCCGCGCCTTCGACCTTGGCCTTCGCGAGGATCTCGTTGCACGGGACCATCACGCCCATGTTGACCACTTCGAAGTTATTGCACTGGAGCACCACTGACACGATGTTCTTGCCGATGTCGTGCACGTCGCCCTTCACGGTCGCGATGACGATCTTGCCCTTCGCGCGCACGTCGGCGCCCGACTCGGCGAGCAGGCGCTTTTCTTCCTCGATGAACGGAATGAGGTGGGCCACGGCCTGCTTCATCACGCGCGCCGACTTCACGACCTGCGGCAGGAACATCTTGCCCTGGCCGAACAGGTCGCCGACGATGTTCATGCCGTCCATGAGCGGGCCTTCGATCACGTTGATCGGGCGGCCGCCGCCGCCCATGATCTTCTCGCGCGCTTCTTCGGTGTCCTCGACAATGAAGTTCGTGATGCCGTGCACGAGTGCGTGCGCAAGACGCTTTTCGACCGCCTGGTTGCGCCACTCGAGGTTCTCTTCCTTCTTCGCGGCGCCGGTCTTGAACTTGTCGGCGATCTCGAGCAGACGGTCGGTGCCGTCGGCGCGGCGGTTGAGCACCACGTCTTCCACGCGCTCGCGCAGCTCGGCGTCGAGGTCGGCGTACACGCCGAGCTGGCCCGCGTTCACGATGCCCATGTCCATGCCGGCCTGAATGGCGTGGTAGAGGAACACGGTGTGGATCGCTTCGCGCACGGGGTCGTTGCCGCGGAACGAGAACGACACGTTCGACACGCCGCCGCTGATCTTCGCGTAGGGCAGGTTCTGCTTGATCCAGCGCGTGGCTTCGATGAAGTCCACCGCGTAGTTGTTGTGCTCCTCGATGCCCGTGGCCACCGCGAAGATGTTCGGGTCGAAGATGATGTCCTCGGGCGGGAAGCCCACTTCGTTCACGAGAATGTCGTAGGAGCGCTTGCAAATCTCGGTCTTGCGCGCGAATGTATCGGCCTGGCCCTGCTCGTCGAACGCCATCACCACGCTCGCCGCGCCATAGCGGCGAATCAGCTTCGCGTGATGCACGAACTGCTCCTTGCCTTCCTTGAGCGAGATCGAGTTGACGATGGCCTTGCCCTGCACGCATTGCAGGCCCGCCTCGATCACATCCCACTTCGACGAGTCGATCATGATCGGCACGCGCGCAATGTCGGGCTCGGAGGCAATGAGGTTCATGAAGCGCACCATGGCCGCCTTCGAGTCGAGCATGGCTTCGTCCATGTTGACGTCGATGACCTGTGCGCCGTTTTCGACCTGCTGGCGCGCAACCGCGAGCGCCTCGTCGAACTGCCCGTTGAGAATCATCCGCGCGAAAGCCTTCGAGCCGGTCACGTTGGTGCGCTCGCCCACGTTGATGAACAGCGTGCCTTCGGTCACGTTGAAGGGTTCGAGGCCGGAAAGGCGCAGGGTATGGTCAGTCATGGCGTGGGACCGGATCGTAGGGTGTGGGGGCGGGACTCGGAAGCAGCGGTCGAAATTGCCTTCAGGCGGCGTCGCGATACTGGCCGGGCCAGCGGCGCGGCTTGACCTCGGCGAGCGCTTTGGCAATGGCCGCGATGTGCTCGGGCGTCGTGCCGCAGCAGCCGCCCGCCACGTTCACGAGACCGGCGCTCGCGAATTCCTTGAGCAGTGCCGAGGTATCGGCGGGCGTTTCGTCGAAGCCTGTGTCGCTCATCGGGTTGGGCAGGCCCGCGTTCGGGTAGCACGAGACGTAGGTGTCGCAGAGCTTCGCAAGCTCGGCGATGTACGGGCGCATGAGCGCCGCGCCCAGCGCGCAGTTCAGGCCGAACGTGAGCGGTCTCGCGTGGCGCAGCGAATTCCAGAACGCTTCGACGGTCTGGCCCGAGAGAATGCGGCCCGAGGCATCGGTGACGGTGCCCGAGATCATGATCGGCAGATTCTCGCCCGTGTCTTCGAAAAGCTGGTCGAGCGCGAACAGCGCGGCCTTGGCGTTGAGCGTGTCGAAGATCGTCTCGACGAGGAAGAGGTCGCAGCCGCCGTCCATGAGCGCCTTCGCCTGCTCGTAGTACGCATTGCGCAGTTCTTCGAACGTGACGTTGCGCGCGCCCGGATCGTTCACGTCGGGCGAGATGCTTGCCGTTTTCGGCGTCGGCCCAATCGCGCCCGCGGCGAAGCGCGGCTTGTCCGGCGTCGAATACTTTGCGCACGCGGCGCGCGCGAGCTTCGCCGACTCGACGTTCATCTCGATGGCGAGATCGCCCATGCCGTAGTCGTCCTGGGCCACCGTGGTCGCGCCGAACGTGTTGGTCTCGATGATGTCCGCGCCCGCCGCGAGATACTGCTCGTGAATCTCGCTGATGATCTGCGGCTGCGTGAGCGAGAGCAGTTCATTGTTGCCCTTGATATCGCGCGGGTAGTCCTTGAAGCGTTCGCCGCGATAGGCGGCTTCGTCGAGCTTGTAGCGCTGGATCATCGTGCCCATCGCGCCGTCGAGGATCACGATACGCGAGGCGAGCAGCGCGGGAAGCGCTGCGCCGCGCGTGTATTTGGCGTCCCCGGCGGAGCGCGGGGCAAGGGCTGCGGGCTGGTTCATGGATCGCGGGCGTGGTGCCGGTTGAACTGGGAAACCCCACATTGTAGCCGCTGCGGCAACGCGCCGCTGCGGGCGGCGTCGCGCGCAGGCAACCGCTGTGGCGCGCGCCGGACGGCCAAAAGAAAACCCCGGCCGGGCAAGCCGGACGGGGTTTCGTGTGAAGGACGCTGCGCGTTGAGTGCCGCGGGGTGCGCTAGCGTCAGTGAAGCACGACGGGTTGCTGCATGAGGCTGTCGAACTGTCCGAGGAATTCGTCGACTTCGTCGAGCGACTGGTCTTCGTCCATCAGCTTTTGCACGTCTTCGCGAAAACGTGCCGCCATCACGCCGTCGATGAAGATCTCGCGGCGTGCGTTTTTGTCGACGATCTCGTAGCCGCCCGCGCGCATCGCGCTGTGGCCGTCCTGCGGTGGGAACTCGACGACGCAATAGTTGGGACTGTTGTAGATCATTTGCATGGCGACACTCCTTTTTCCTGTGCTCCCTGACCTTCTCGGTCAATACATGGAGCGTCCGTTCTGGAATTCAAGGGGTGGGTCCCGCATCACCTCTTATGTGGACTGCTCTCCCTTTTTTACTTCACTTCTCAACTGCGTCTGCTGCCACTGCCATGATGCTTTTACTTCGAACTACTTAGACCAACTGTTTGAGAAACGCTTCTAGCAAAGCGGTGAAACGGTGCGACTCCTCTACCGGGGCCAGATGTGCGGCATCGAGCACCACGAAATGCGACCCTTCTATCGCGCTTGCAAGGGCCTGCGTCATGGCCACCGGCGTGCCGCTGTCGTGGCGGCCCGCGACTGCGAGCGTCGGCACGCGCAGTTGCGCGAGCCTCTTTTGCACGTCGAAATCGCGTAGCGCCTCGCAGGCCATCGCATAACCTTCTGAAGGGGTCCGTAATAAAACGTCACAAATGCGCTCGACAGTCGGCGCATGCGCATGCCGGAAGTCGGCGGTGAACCACCGTGCCATCGTTGCGTCGACGAGCGCCCCGAGGCCTTCGCTGCGTACTGTGGCGGCGCGCTCGTTCCATGTTTCGCGCGCTTGTGGCGGCGTATGACTCGCCGTGTCGCAAAGCGTGAGCGTTGTCACGCGTTCCGGGAAATCGAGCGCAAACTGCTGCGCGATCATGCCGCCCATCGACATGCCCACGAGATGCGCATGCTCGATGCCAGTGGCGTCGAAAAGCGCATCGAGGTCGGCGGCGAGTTCTGTGAAGCCGAAAGGCTCGCTCGCGACGGCGCTCGCGCCGTGGCCGCGCACGTCATAGCGCAGTACGCTGTGGCGGTGGCGGAAATGTCCGGCGAGCGTGTCCCACACGCCAAGGTCGCCGCCCAGTTGGTGAATGAACGCCAGCGCGGGCCCACCGCTCCTGTCGTCGAAGACATAGTGCGTATCGATGCCATTGACAGTCACTTGCATGGGTTCCTCCTTCGCCTTCCAGGCTGGGAGTCAAGCCGTTTGCGAGGTACTGCATGCACGCGATGCTGGTGGAGCAATCCGCGCGCCTGGCGCGCGCAGACGATGCGCGATGCGATGTTCGTTAGCTTGTGTGTCGCGTCCCTGTTTGCTGCGCTGTTTATTGTGTCGTGCCGATTTTGTCCGTCTTGTGCAGCGGTGTATCGGTTTGTTCGTGCTGGTCCGTTTGTTGGTCCGTTTGCTGGTCAGTTTGTCGGTCCGTTCACTGGTCCGTTGTTTGCGCGCGGCGTCGTGCTGCCGTGTTTCGTCTGCTTGTTCTTTGGCCCTTCGTAATGCGCGCGATGCCTTGCGATCCTTGACGCATGGCTCGATTCCAGTATGCGCTATTTCGCGAATTTGTGTTGTGAAGCGGGCCGTCCGGATCAAGTGGTGCGTGCGCTTGCGCGCTCAGGGATGCTCGGCCGCCGGGCCTGGCGAAGCGGATGAGGGTTGCGCATCGCCAGTAGACGGTTGAGGCGGTGATTCTGTTGGCTGTTCTGTCTGCAAATTGGCGGGTGGCGCCGGCTGCGCAGACGGTTGCGGTTGCGCTTGTGATGCAGCAGGCGCAGAAGCCGGCGCCGCCTCCGGTGTTGCCGATTGTGCCGATGTTGTGTCGGGTGCCTTGCTGGGCGCCGGGGCGGTTGCGGCCGCCGCAGAATCGGGCGCTGGCGCGGGCGCGTTCGATGCGCTCGGCACCGTGAGTGCGCCACGCCACACCAGTTCGAACTGGTTGCCATTCGGTTCGGTTTGCACGAGGCGCACGGGCAACCAGCCGAGCGACTGCGCGAGCCACACGTCGATGCGCCGCTTGTCGCCCTCGCGACGGGGCAGACGCATGAAGTGGCGCGCGGTGACGTAGCCATGATCCGTGCTCACGGTTTCGTCGCCGATCGTGGTGATGGGCCAGGTCTCGCCGCTGTCGTTGTCCGCGACATAGAACTCGCGCGTGACGCCGGGCTTGTACGCGTCGGGGTCGCCGCGCACGAGGCTCGCAAGCTGCATCACCATGCTGAAGCGGTCCTGCGCGCCATCGGGCAGCGCGAGCGAGTTCGGCGTGCGCGTGAACACGATCTGCTTGTCGGTGCGATTGAAAACCGTCACATCCGAAGGGCGATGGCCGCGCTTTTCGATGTACTGATCGGGTGCGAGGCCGAAGGCGTCCACACGGCCCTTGCTCGTCCAGCTGAACTCGCCGACGAAGGGCAGGGGCACACGCACGACCATCTCGTAGCGCTGCCCGTCGCTCGACCAGTGGATCGTGCCGGGCTGATTGCGCACGCCGTTATAGAACGTGTCGTACTGCAGTTCGCCCGATGGGGGCACCGAAAACTTCAGTCCGTGCGAGGCCTGCGTGGCTTGCGCCGAAGGCTGCTTGCCGTTGCCGGGCGCCGTGCCAGCGGTCCCGCTGGTGCCGGCGGCGCTCGCGCTGGCCGGCGACGCGGCTGCGGGCGCGGACGCCGCCTGCGTATCCGGCGGCGCAGCCGGCGCTTTGGGGTGCGGTTTGGGCGGCGTCACCGTGTGCAGCGTGTGCGGCTCGGCAGGCTTCGGTGCGGCTTTGGGCGCGGCATGCGCAGGCGCCGCCGCGGGGCCCGCGGGCTTGGCCTCGCGCTCGATGCGCTCAGGTTTGAGGAGCGCCACTTGCACCGGCACGCGCACGTGCGCGACAGGCGGCGGCGCGCCGTGATGCCGCTCGAACCATTCGGCTGCGAGCCAATGCAGCGCCGTGACCGCGACGAACACACCGACCCAGCGCCACGCGCGCATGCGCGGCGGCGTGCGTGAGTCGGTGTCGAGGCGGCGTGCCTCGCGCGGGGCGGCTGGCGTGGACATCGGCGGTTCGTGAGTCGGTATCGGTCGTACGTTAATGTGACACAACCCGCCGGGTGCTTGCAGAAACGCAGACGCGCGCGAGCAGGGTCACATGTGCCGGCCCCGGGGACACAGCCCTCAGCGCGGCGTTGGACTGTACCCCAATTCGTACGACAGTTTTTCGGCGCACGCGCGCAGCGCGGTGTCCACGACGCCGTTCCAGGCGATATCGAACGCGCCTTCGTGACCGAGCGCGATGAGCCCGAGCGCGAGTTCGCCGCTCGCGTCGAACACGGGCGTGCAGAACGCGTGGATGGTCGGCAGCAACATGCCTTCCACGCGGGCTGCGCCATGCTCGCGCACTTCGGCGAGCGCCTGTTCCAGCGCATCGGCCGTGCGCGGCGTCGAGCCGTATGAGTACTGCTGCGCGCCCGCGAGTTCGCGCTCGATCATGGGGGCCGTCTTGCTGCGCGGCAGGTAGGCGGCGAACAGCAGGCCCGTGGCGGAACTGAGCATCGGCATCACATCGCCGAGCTTGAGCGACGCTTTCGCGGGGTGGCTCGACTCCAGCCAGTGCACGACGGTCGGCCCCTGGTTGCCCCACACGGCGATGCCCACGGTGATGTCGAGCGCGTCCCGCAATTCGGTGAGCGCGAGGCGCGCGAGCTTGACGCCGTCCACGCGCGCGAGACGCGCGAGTCCGAGCTGCAACGCGAAGCCGCCCAGTTCGTAGCGCCCCGAGAGCGGGTCCTGCGCGACCACGCCAAGGCGCATGAAGCTCACGAGATAGCGGTGCGCCTTCGCGGGGCTCATGCCCGCGCGCTGCGCGAGGTCGCGCAGCATCATCGCGCGAGGCTCGCTGGTGAGCACTTCGAGCAGGCGAAACCCCACTTCGATCGACTGGATGCCCGAGCGCAGTTTTTCTTCGCCGGCTTCGGCGCCTTCCGCAGCTTCGGCGGTGTCGAGGGGATCGGCGAGATCTTCGGCGTTCGTGGCGTCTGGGGCGCTCGCGCGCGGCGAGGCGGATCGGACGGTTGGCGGCATGGGATGCGTTGTGGTGTTCAAACGTACGGCGACTGGGGCGTACGGCACGCCCGCTTGGGGCCCGCCGATTCACCATCGTAGAATACATTTCCCTTATCGTCACTCACGTCTGATTCCATGAAACTTGCCACGCTGAAGGACGGCACCCGCGACGGCCAGCTGATCGTCGTTTCCCGCGACCTGCGCAGCGCCGCCATTGCCGACGCGATCGCACCCACGCTGCAGCGCGTGCTCGACGACTGGCGCTTTTACGCGCCGCAACTCGCCGAGCTGTACGACGCGCTCAACTACGGGCGCGCGCGCAACGCGTTCAGCTTCGACGCGCGCGATTGCATGGCGCCGCTGCCGCGTGCGTACCAGTGGGCGGATGGCTCGTCGTACGTGAATCACGTCGAACTCGTGCGTCGCGCGCGCGGCGCCGAGATGCCCGCCGAATTCTGGACCGACCCGCTCATGTACCAGGGCGGCAGCGACGACTTCATCGGGCCGTGCGACGACATCGTGTGCGCGTCCGAGGCGTTCGGCATCGACTTCGAGGCCGAAGTGGCCGTCGTGACCGGCGACGTGCCGATGGGCGCAAGCCCCGACGAAGCGCTGCGGGCCGTGCGGCTCGTCACGCTCGTCAACGACGTCTCGCTGCGCAATCTCATTCCCGCGGAACTCGCGAAAGGCTTCGGCTTTTTCCAGAGCAAGCCGGCCAGCGCATTCGCGCCGGTGATGGTCACGCCCGACGAGCTCGGCGAGCACTGGCGCGAAGGGCGCGTGCACCTGCCGCTCATCGTGCACTGGAACGGCAGGAAGGTCGGCCAGCCCGATGCCGGCACGGACATGGTGTTCCACTTCGGCCAGCTGATCGCGCACGCTGCGAAAACGCGCAATCTGCGCGCGGGCGCCATCGTCGGTTCGGGCACGGTCTCGAACAAGGACACAAAGCGCGGCTACTGTTGCATTGCCGAGAAGCGCTGCCTCGAAACGATCGAAAGCGGACAGGCGAGCACCGAGTTCATGAAGTTCGGCGACAGCGTGAAGATCGAGATGCTCGACGAAGCGGGCAAGTCGATTTTCGGCGCGATCGATCAGGCCGTGGCGTCGCTCCACGGCGAGCATTGACACGCAAACGCTGAAGGGTTTCGCCGGATGCCGCGCGCCACGCGTGCGGCTACACTGGCGAACGCCCTTTTTCTTCGAGCGCATCGGGCAGAGCAGTCAAGGTACGAGCCGTAGAAGCACGCAGCATCCGAACGTAAAACGACAAGGAGACACCGTGAACGCTTCTCGCCCCAGCCGTCTTGCTGTACGCATCGCCCTGCTTTTTTCTGTCTGTGCGCCCACGATCGCGCTCGCGCAGGTCAAGATCGGTCTCGTGCTTTCGCTCACGGGTCCGGCCGCCTCGCTCGGCATTCCCGCGCGCGAGACCGCCGCGATGTTCCCCACCGAGATCGCGGGTCAGAAAGTTCAGTACATCGTGCTCGACGACGCGTCGGACACGACCCAGGCCGTGCAGGACACGAAGAAGCTCATCGACGAGCAGCATGTCGATGCGATCATCGGCTCGTCGATCACACCCAACTCGCTCGCGATGCTCGACGTGATCGCGCAAGGCGAGACGCCCACGATCTCGCTCGCATCGTCGGCGAAGATCATCGAGCCCGTCGACGACAAGCGCCACTGGATGTTCAAGACGCCGCAAACCGACGCGATGATGGCCGGCGCGATCATGGAGCACGCCGCCGCGCACAACGTGAAGACGCTCGCCTATATCGGCCAGGCCGACGCGCTCGGCGAGACGTTCTACGCCGAGATTGCGAAGGCCGCGCAGCAGCACGACATCAAGCTCGTCGCGAACGAGCGCTTCAATCGCACCGATCCGAGCGTGACCGGGCAAGTCCTCAAGATCGTCGCGGCGCACCCGGAGGCAGTCGTGGTCGGCGCGGCCGGTACGCCCGCCGCGCTGCCGCCCAAGGCGCTCAAGGAGCGCGGCTACAAGGGCGTCATCTATCACAACCACGGCGTGGGCAACCGCGACTTCCTGCGCGTGTGCGGCGCCGACTGCAACGGCACCTTCCTGCCCGCAAGCCAGGTGCTGGTGGCCGCGCAACTGCCCGAGGACCAGCCCGGCCGGCGCCTCGCGCTCGACTATATTTCGCGTTACGAAGCCCGTAACGGCGCGGGCACCGTGTCGGCATTCGGCGCCTACACGTGGGACGCGGGGCTCCTGCTGCAGAACGCGATACCCGTCGCGCTCAAGTCGGCTGCGCCCGGCACGCCCGCGTTTCGCCGCGCGCTGCGCGACGCGCTCGAAGCGACGCACGGGCTGCATGACACCAATGGCGTCGTCAACATGAGCGCCACCGATCACCTCGGCCTCGACGCGCGAGCGCGCGTGATGGTCGAGATCCGCGATGGCAAGTGGGTGTATCAGCCGCATTGACGAGCGGCACTGCCATCGCTCTCACGTAATCAGTAATCCGAAGCAAAGGAGGTCCGCCCATGAACGATCCTTTTTACGCCCACTATCACGCTTTGCGCGTGCGGCGGCACGAGCACGGCATCGTCGAGATCGTGATGAGCGGCGAGGGCACGAACAAGAGCGGCCTCGCGACCGCCGACGCCAACATGCACCGCGAACTCGCCGAGATCTGGCGCGACGTGGATCGCGATCCCGACGCGCGCGTCGCCGTGATCCGCGGCGAGGGCAAGGGCTTTTCGGCGGGCGGCGACTTGCAGCTCGTCGAGGACATGGCCACGCATTTCGACGTGCGCGCGCGTGTGTGGCGCGAGGCGCGCGACCTCGTCTACAACGTGATCAACTGCGGCAAGCCGATCGTCTCGGCCATGCACGGTCCGGCGGTGGGCGCGGGGCTCGTCGCGGGACTGCTGGCCGACATTTCCATCGCCACCAAAACGGCGCGCATCATCGATGGCCATACGCGCCTGGGCGTCGCGGCGGGCGACCACGCGGCGATCGTGTGGCCGCTGTTGTGCGGCATGGCGAAGGCGAAGTATTACCTGCTGCTGTGCGAGCCGGTGAGCGGCGAGGAGGCGGAGCGCATCGGCCTCGTCTCGCTCGCCGTGGACGAGAACGACTTGCTGCCGAAAGCGTTCGAAGTGGCGAAGCGCCTCGCCAACGGTTCGCAAACCGCGTTGCGCTGGACCAAGTACGCGCTCAACAACTGGCTGCGCATGGCGGGGCCGAACTTCGACACGTCGCTCGCGCTCGAATTCATGGGCTTCGCGGGACCCGACGTGCGCGAAGGCGTGAAGTCGCTGCGCGAGCGGCGCGCGCCGGAGTTTCCGGGCGGCGATCCATTCTGATTCGCGCTTTCTGCCGATTTCTGGTTTTACGCGCGCTATCATCGAAGAGATCGTTTCGTGCCGCCCGCGCGCGCGCATTTGACCACCTATCTATGCGAGGGAGTACCGCATGACCGACTCAGCAGGCACCATGCCGCCGTTCCCGGGTTTTCCGGGCTTTCCGCCCGCCGAAATGCTCGACCAGATGTGGGGGATGATGCGCCTCACGCCGTTCGGCGGCGCGTTTCCGGGCGGCGAACCGGGCGTGGCGCAAGCCTTTGGCCCGCCGCTTTCGATGATGACCGACATGATGACGCCGCTCACCAACATCGAGGAACTCGACAAGCGGATCACCGATCTGCGCGCCGTCGAGCAGTGGCTGAAGCTCAATCTCGGTATGTTGCAGTCCGCCATCCAGGCGCTCGAGGTACAGCGCGCCACGCTCACCACGCTGCGTGCGTTCGGCGCGTTCGCGCAGGCGCAGATGACTCCGACGCACGCCGAATCCGAAGCGCCGAGAGCGGGCGCCGCGCGCGAGCGGGCCACCGAGCCCGAGGCCGCGAACGCAGGCGCTGCGTCCGAAGGTGTGGCAGCCGCGCCGCCGGGCTTCGACGCGGGTTCGTGGTGGAATCTCGTCCAGGCGCAGTTCAACCAACTTGCGCAATTCGCGATGGCGCAGCCCGCCGCCGCGGCGCAGGCCGCGCAAGCGGCGGCGCAAGCGGTGAGCGAGGCGCAGGCGAAGACCGAAGCCGCCACGGCCAAACGCAGCAGCGCCGCCAAGCGGAGCAGCAACACCGGCAACGGCAACGGCAACGGCAACGGCAACAGCGGCGGCGCAGGCCGCAGCGCGCCGCGCGGCGCGAAGAAGGCGCCGGCGCAGCCCGAATAAGGCGCGCCGCGGCGCTCGCCGTCACGGCGCAGCTATTCGTCGGGGCGGCACGTCACGTTCTACCAGGTGCAAGCCGATTGTCGTGGCGGCGCGTGCAACGCACCGCGCGCATGGTCGCGCTCACGCTCGCGCATCTGCGCTTCGGCGGCGATTCCATTCGTGTTCCCGGCCGTGCGTCTCGAACTCGACGGCCGCCACGAATATTTCGGCGACGGCTGAATTGATCGAGCTGGGTGACCACGACACGCTCGCTCAAAGCGACGTTCTTTTGACTTGGCTCAAAGCTCCGACAGACGGCGCGATCATGGATTTCGGGGCGCGGCGGAACTGAAACATCGGCATGCTATTATTGTGTAAGGTTTTTCCGGTCATTTGTGGGAGTTGTGGACGGCGTTGCGACGCTCCGCCGCGCAGGTTCCACGGCCTTGACGGGCGGGATGTCGGCCCATTGGAAAATCAGCCAGCAGGTGTGTCAAAAAGACGTCGACGTGGGGTGCGAGAATGCGGCATTGTGTCGCATAGCCGCGCGGCGATGGCTTGCATGCCTTGCCGGTATCGGTAGTGATCAGCGGTATCAGGCGGCCGGGTTCGAGGAACGGAGCAGCTACCCAGAATCCACGACGGCGCCTTCATTCCGGTTGGCTGGATTGTCGTGGGGCAACGCGTGTTGCGTTCGCCGGTCTGCGATTGCGTCCAGAGGGCCGGATACCGCGTAAAATTAAATGCTTTTTGCCTGCGCGGCCGCGTTGTATGCGGGCACGCGGCACGCTACGAATTCGTCATGCGCGCGTTTTGCGCAGATCAGGGGCGGGACTATGAACACGATGCTTTATCCGGAACTTTACAAATCGCTCGAATCGGTCCGATGGGACATGGAAAAGGACATTCCCTGGGACAAGTTCGATGCGTCGCTCCTTACCGATGAGCAGGCCGCGACCATCAAGATGAACGCGATCACCGAATGGTCGGCGCTGCCGGCCACGGAAATGTTCCTGCGCGACAACCACCACGACAGCGACTTTTCGGCGTTCATGAGCGTGTGGTTCTTCGAGGAGCAAAAGCATTCGCTCGTGCTCATGGAATACCTGCGCCGCTTCAAGCCGGAAATGGTGCCGACGGAAGAAGAGCTGCACGCCGTGCGCTTCGAGTTCGATCCGGCGCCGCCGCTCGAAACGCTCATGCTGCACTTCTGCGGCGAAATCCGCCTGAACCACTGGTATCGCCGTGCCGCCGAATGGCACACGGAGCCGGTCATCAAGGCCATCTACGAAACGATTTCGCGCGACGAAGCGCGCCACGGCGGCGCCTATCTGCGCTACATGAAGAAGGCGCTCAACAATTTCGGCGACGTCGCGCGCGCGGCGTTCGCGAAGATCGGCGTGCTGATGGCTTCGGCGCGCCGCACCGAAAAGCCGCTGCACCCGACGAATCTGCACGTGAACCAGGCGCTGTTCCCGCGCGACACCGTGCAGTCGCGCCTGCCCGACCCGGAATGGCTCGAGCGCTGGCTCGACGAGCAGATCCGTTTCGACGACGGCTGGGAAAAGAAGGTGATCGAGCGCATTCTGCACAACCTCTCGATCCTGTTCGAGCGCACGTTCACCACGGCGCAGGAACTGAACCGCTATCGCAAGGAAGTGGTGCAGCGCCTGCAGGCCGAGCAAGGCACGCAACAGCCGGCCTGACGCGCCGGGACATCTCGCGTGCGTGCTCTCGTGGCGCGCCGCGACCGGGACGGCCCGAAGCGCTTTTCGCGTGACGGGCCGTTTTCATTGGCGCGCGTCTCACTGGCTTGCTCAATGCGGCACGCCCAAATCGATCCGCGCCTATTTTTTATCCGAGCCTCATTCCATGCCCGCTTCCTTCGAACGCAAGATCACGACCCGCGAGGCGCTCGCGCAACTGCGCGCCTCGCTGCCCGGCCCTGTGGTGTTCACCAATGGCGTCTTCGACATCCTGCACCGCGGACACGTCACCTATCTCGCCGATGCGAAGGCGCTGGGCGCCACGCTGATCGTCGGCGTGAACAGCGACGCGTCGGTGAAGATGCTCGGCAAGGGCGATGACCGCCCCATCAACAACGAGAACGACCGCATGGCGCTGCTGGCGGCGCTGGAGAGTGTGGACTGGGTCGTGCAGTTCGGGGAGCAAACGCCCGTCGAGCTGATCGGAGCCTTGCGCCCGGACATTCTCGTGAAGGGCGGCGACTACGACATGGACGCGCTGCCCGAGTCGGCGCTGGTGCGCGGCTGGGGCGGTCGGGCGCTCGCGATCGCCTTCGAGCACGACCGCTCCACGACGAAGCTGCTGCAGAAAGTGCGCGCGCAGGAAGGATCGAAGTAAGTCGCGACGTACGTCCGCACGATGTGGCGGACGATGCAAAACCGGCCGGAGGCCGGGCCGCCCAACGCCTGGGCGCGCCCGACTCCGGCCGGTTGCGTTTGAGGTGTCGCTTACTGCGTGAGGGTCGACGCCTGCACCGACGGTACCGTCACCGGGCCGCCGACGGTCGGCACGTCGGCCGATTCGGACGGCCGGATCGGCTTCACCACGAGCCGCTCGGGGTGGATCTGCCGGTTCAGGTGCTGGGTTTCGCGCGAACCCGACGAGGGCGTCGGGCCGAACACGCCGCCTATGGCCGCAAAGGCGAGGCCGTTGGCGAGAATCAGAATGGCGATCAGCCAGCGCAGCATCGTGTGAAGCTCCTTCGAAAACGTTCGTTCAGTTTCAGGGCCGGATGTAAGCGGCGCGCGGGTGACGCGCGTCTCAGGACTGCGCCGCGATGAGCGCCAGGCCCGACAGCACCAGTGCATCGTGGCGAGTATGCGGCACCTTGAGCGCCGCTGTCACTTCGGCCGCTGCGCCGCCGCTCACCACGAGCCGCACTGGCATTCTCCACGCATCCTGTAGATCCGCCCAGGCGCGCTCGATGAGCGCGGCCTGCGCGAGCGCACAGCCCGCCGAAATCGAGCTTCGCGTGTCGGTGGCGAAAGCGATGCCTGGCTGGGCAGCATTCGCCATGCCGCCGGCGACCACGGGCAGCTGCGCGGTGTGCTCGCCGAGCGAGCGCATCATGAGCGTGAAGCCCGGCGCGATCATGCCGCCCACGAAGGTGCCGTCGGCGCGCAGCGCTTCGAGCGTGGTGGCCGTGCCGAATGTTGCGATCAGGAGCGGCTCGTCCGGATAGGCGGCGTGCGCGCCGATCATGCCGGCCCAGCGGTCGCTGCCGAGCGCGTCGGGCGTGGCATAGCTGTTCGTCACGCCGCACTGCTGCGCGCAGGCCCGCACCACGATGCGCGGGAGTCCCGGCCAGTGCGTCTCGACCAGCGCGCCGAGGCGTTCGCCCACCGCCGCACCCGCGACGTTCGAGATCCACGCGCCGGCGGGGCGGGGCAGCGTAGCCCATTCTTCGCTTCCGGCTTCACCCGCGGCCGGCGTGGATTGAACACCGTCGTCGCGCACATGATCCATCGTTCCCGCGTGCAGGCGCGACCCATCCTGCGCGACGAGCGCCCATTTGATCCGGCTGTTGCCTGCATCGATGAGGAGGAAGGGGCCGCGGCTCATGCGCCGCTGTCCGCGAGCCGCAGCGACACGTCGCCGGCCGTGACGGTCTCGCGCCCGTTCGGCGTATCGAGGATCAACTGGCCGCGCTCGTCCACACCGGTCGCGGTGCCGCGCAGCAGTTCCTTGCCCTGCTCGTAGATGGCGACCTCGCGGCCCGCGTACGCGTGGCACGCGTTCCAGCGCGGCTGGAAGGGCGCAAAGCCCGCCGCGCCGAAGCGTTGCAGCGCGGCTTCGAGTGCGTTGAGTTCGGCGGCGAGCGTGTCGGTGAGATTGGCGTTCGGCCACGCGCGCGAAAGCGCCGTGGGCGTCGTGCCGGGCACGACTGCCGCGTTGCCGCCCGCGGCGTTGAGCGCCTCGACGCTGGCGGCGAGCGCATCTTCGCCGCGCACGTTCGTGCCGATGCCGATCACGACCGCTGTGGCGTCGGCGGTGGTCCAGGCGGTTTCCACGAGGATGCCCACCAGCTTGTCGCCTTCGAGCAGCACGTCATTGGGCCACTTGAGCGCGATTTGTCCGGGCGCCGTGACGGGCAGCGTGCGCAGGCCGTCCACCAACGCCGAGCCGACGGCGAGGCTCAAGCCCGCAAGCCCTTCGATCGGGCGCGGCAGCACGCAGCCGATCGAGAACAGCAGTGCGTCGCCGGGCTGCGCGACCCAGGTGCGGCCGCGCCGGCCCCGGCCGGCCGTCTGCAGATAGGCCACGCGCACGATCGGGCGTGCGAGGGCGTCGCGCTTTTGCGGCAGCGCTTTCAGGCGCGCCATGAGGTCGGCGTTGGTCGAGCCGGTTTCCTCGACGATCTCGATGGGCCAGTCGTGTGCGGCCGGGCCGAACAGCGTGATCGCGCGGTTGCGGTCGATGCGCCAGTCGCCGGCGCTCGGAGTCTCGGGGGTGGGGGGCGTCGCATTCATGGCTCATATTGTAGTGGCTGACACGCGGGTAGCAGCCCGCAACACTGGTTTCGACCCGAAATGTGGGCAATTCACATGCCACCCACAGGCAGCCCACAGGTTATCCACGGAATCGTCCACAGGGTGACGGTGGCAATCGCCCCCGTCGATTCCCCGCAATTTGCCCAAACTTTAGGCAATTCACAGGCCGCCCGCAGGCAGTCCACAAGTTATCCAGAGAGTTGCCCACAGTTCGCCTCGTGTCTGAAAGCCAACCGTGCGCTTTCGGACCGACGAAACGGGGCGCGTTCGCTACAATGTTTGCTCACCCCGTCCGTCGAGTGCTTACCCTTGAATCAAGACACGCCGCCCGGCCTTGAAGTCTCGGCCGGCACCCACGGAAAGACCGTGCGCCTGTCTGGCCAGTGGACGGCGCTCGCGCTCGCGCGCGACCGCGATCAGGGCGGCGCCGCGCGCCGTCTGCGTGCGCTCGCCGAAGAGCGCGTGGGCGCTTGGGACCTCTCGGGCGTCGAGCGCATGGATCACGTCGGCGGCCAGGCACTCTGGCGCGTCTGGGGCCACAAGCTGCCGGCCGACCTCGTCGACCTCACGCAAACGCAGCGCGACATCTTCGAGCGCATCGCCCTGCTCGACTCCGTGCGGGAGCCGGCGGAGCGCATCGTGCGCATCGATCCGGTCACGCAGCTCGGCCTCGCGATCTTCTCGTTCTTCGACCATCTGTACGGCGGCATCGCCATGTTCGGGCGTGTGATCCTCGATCTGCTGCTCGTGGTGCGCAAGCCCAAGGTCACGCCATGGATCGAGATTTCGGCGAACATCTACAACGCCGGTGCGCGCGCGCTGCCGATTACGGCGCTCGTCGCGTTTCTGATCGGCATCGTGCTGTCGTACCTCTCGGCGCAGCAATTGCGCCTGTTCGGCGCGAACCAGTTCATCGTCAATATCCTCGGCCTTGCGGTGATCCGCGAACTCGGGCCCGTGCTCTCGGCGATTCTCGTGGCGGGGCGCTCGGGCTCTGCCATCACGGCACAGATCGGCGTGATGCGTGTGACCGAAGAACTCGACGCCATGCGCGTGATGGGCATCTCGCACGGCCTGCGTCTGATCCTGCCTCGGGTGATCGCGCTCGGCATCGCAATGCCGCTGCTCGTGATCTGGACCGACATCATTGCGTTGCTAGGCGGCGCGATCGCGGCGAAGATCGTGCTGGGCATCGACATTTCGTGGTTCATGCGCTCGATGCCCAGCGTCGTGCCGATCGCCAATCTCTGGATCGGCCTCGGCAAAGGAGTGGCGTTCGGCATGCTGGTGGCGATCGTGGGCTGTCACTTCGGCTTTCGCATCAAGGCGAATTCGCAGAGCCTGGGCGAGGGCACGACCACGTCGGTCGTCACGTCGATCACGATCGTGATCCTCGCCGACGCCGTGTTCGCGATCCTGTTCCAGAACGTGGGGCTTTCATGAGCACGACTGGCACGACGGTTACGACGATCGAGACGAAAACGACCGGCACGATCACCACGCCGCTCAAGGAGGTCGCGCAGGATCTGCCGCTGCCGACCATCGGCGAGCCGGTGATCGAGGTCCACAACCTCTCGAAGCGCTATGGGCGCAACGTCGTCCATCAGCATCTGAACCTGGAAATTCGCCGTGGCGAGATCGTCACGCTGGTAGGCGGCTCGGGCTCGGGCAAGACCACGCTCGTGCGCCAGATCCTCGGGCTCGAGAAGCCGACCTCGGGCACCATCAAGATGTTCGGCGAGAACATTTCGACCATCGACGCCGAGCGTGCGCGCCTCATGCGCACGCGCACCGGCATGCTGTTCCAGCAGGGCGCGCTGTTCTCGTCGCTCACGGTGTTCGACAACATCGCGCAGCCCGTGCGCGAACTCGGCAAGGTGCCGGCCGGCCTGCTGCGCGACATCGTGATGCTCAAGCTCGAAATGGTCGGACTGCCGTGCAAGCACGCGTCGAAAATGCCGGCCGCGCTCTCGGGCGGCATGATCAAGCGCGTGGGCCTCGCGCGCGCGATCGTGCTGGAGCCGGAGCTGCTCTTTCTCGACGAACCCACGGCCGGGCTCGACCCGCGCTCCTCCGACGAAGTGGTGGAGCTCATCAGCACGCTGCACCGGGCGTTGGGGCTCACGGTGGTGCTCGTCACGCACGACCTCGACGCCATGGTCGCGCTCTCCACGCGCGTGGCCGTGCTCGCCGAGCGCAGGGTGCTCGTGGCGGCGCCCGTGGAAGAGGCGGCGAGCGTCGATCATCCGTTCATCCGCGAGTACTTTCTGGGCATGCGCGGTCGCCGCGCGCTCCAGGCGCTGCCGCCCGAGCGGCGCGCAAAGCTGCCGCCGGCGGCGCTCGCTCCCGCAGCCGTGGGGTACAAGCCGTGGTAGGGCCCGCGCGCGCCGCTATCCGGCTCGATCGGCCTGACCGGCTCAACCGGCGCGCCGCGGCCGCCAAAGAAGGAATCTGACGATGGAAAACAAACCGCATGCGTTCTGGGCGGGCATGTTCACGATAGGGCTGCTCATCGTGATCGCGCTTGTCGTCGTCTTCTTCAGCGCCGATCGGGCCGTGCGCGTGCCGTACGACCTCATTTCGCGCTCGAGCGTGACGGGCCTCTATCCGGACGCGGCGGTGCGGTTTCGCGGGATCGACGTGGGCAAGGTGCAGTCGATCAAGTTCGATACCCAGCATCCGGGCCAGATCCGCATTCGCATTCTCGTCGACCAGAAGGCGCCGATGACGCGCTCCACCTTCGGCTCGCTCGCGCTGCAGGGCGTGACGGGCATCGCGTTCGTGCAGCTCGACGACAACGGCGTGGACCTCTCGCCGTTGCATTCTTCGCCAGCGCGCGTGGCCGAGCTGCCGCTGCGCCCGGGCTTGCTCGACCAGCTCCAGCGCCGCGGCGACGCGCTCCTGCGCAAGCTCGACAACATTGCCGGCGACATCGACGAAATGCTCTCCGAGGACAACCGCAAGCAGGTGATGCAGGCCGTGAACAGCCTGCAGCAGGCCGCGAGCAGCGTGAACGTGCTCGCCGAGCAGCTCCAGCCCGCCACGAAGCAGCTACCGGGCGCGGTGACGCAGCTGCAGCACACGCTGCAGTCGACCAACACGCTGATCACGAGCATGAACCGCCCGGACGGCCCGTTCCAGACCAACCTCAACAAGGCCGGCACGGCGGCGGCCCAGGCCGGCGCGGCGCTCACCTCGATCGACACCTCGATCCAGGACCTGTCGGCGCGCGTGGGCTACGACACGCTGCCGCGCGTCGACTCGCTCACCGACGATGTGCGCTCGGCCATGCGCGCCGTGGACCGCGCGGCGGGCACCTTCAGCACGAGCCCGCGCAGCGTGCTGTTCGGCGGCGCGCCGCAGCCGGCGCCCGGGCCCGGCGAGGCGGGCTTTGCGTGGCCGGCTACTGCGGGGACGAGGTAGGCCGCGCCGCTGCCTGACGGTCCTACGCGACACCATTCGATGCACTTCGCGCGACGCATGCGCCGCGCGCCAAAGAAGGAAACGCAATGTCACGCACATCACGCCTGCCACCATCGATGCAACGCGCTGCAGCGGCCGGCTCAGCCTGGCTGGCGGCGCTCGCGCTCGGTGCGCTCCTCGCCGCCTGTGCGAGCAATCCGGCGATCAACGAGGCTCGCTACGACCTCGGCCTGCAGTCGTCGCAGGAAGCGCCTGGCGCCCAGGCCGCCCCGGCGGCGCCCGGCGCGCCGGGTGCCAGGCCGCTCTTGAAGGTGCTGGCCGTGAGCGCGCCGCCGCCGCTCGATAACGACGGCATCCTCTACCGGATGAATTTCGACTCGCAGCGCACGGCGCGCTACGCGAACAGCCGCTGGACGATGTCGCCCGCGCGGCTGCTCACGGAACGTCTGCGCACGTCGCTCGGCGCGCACGCGACGGTGCTCGCGGGCGGTGACGCCGTGCAGGCGCCGATGCTCAAGGTCGAGCTGTACGAGTTCGAGCAGGTGTTCGAGAGCCCGACGCAAAGCGCGGGCGTGCTGGCTGCGCGCGCAACGCTCATGCAGGGCGGCAGGGTGCTGGCGCAGCGCTCGTTCGCCACGCGCGCGCCGGCGCCCACGCCCGACGCCGCGGGCGGCGTGCGTGCGCTGCAGGCGGCCAGTGACGATTTCGCCAATCAAGTGGGCGCGTGGCTGAGCACGCAGTCGTTCGCGGGCACGCCTTGAGGGATATAGAGAGGCGTCGCGCGATTGCGATGTGCGGCGTGACATCGGGGGCAAGGGCGGGATAGCGGATGATCGAAGCGGGACGGCTCCGGCTGCGCGCCCCGCACGGCGGGCGGCGCGGGATGGACGGCGACGAGGGTGGTCAAAGCGGTGGCCAAAGCAACGGCCAGGGCGCTGGCGACGAACGCGGTGCGATCGCCAGCGGCGACACGCCCGCGTCGTCAGCGCCATCGCCATCGCCATCGCCATCGCCATCGCCTGCCGCCGCACGCGAGCCGCTGCCGCGCCAGGCCTCGACGCTCTCGCGCCAGGCACTCGCGCTTTACACGGCGCTGATCGTCTACGGCTCCTGGTATCCGTTCACTGGCTGGCGCTCGCTCGGCCTCAGTCCCTTCGCCTATCTCGGCGATCCGTGGCCACGCTACTGGACGGTGTTCGACATCGTCACCAACGTGCTCGGCTACATGCCGTTCGGCGCGCTCGTCGTGCTCGCCGCGTGGCCGCGCTGGCGCGGTTGGCTCGCCGTGTTGCTCGCCGCCATTGCGGGCACGCTGCTCTCGGGCGTCATGGAGGCCGTGCAGACCTGGCTGCCCACGCGCGTGGCGTCCAATCTCGATCTCGCCTCGAACGCGCTCGGCGCATTGCTCGGCGCGCTCGTGGCGGCGCCCGCCACCGGCGCGCTGCTCGAGCGCGGCTTCCTGCGCCGCCTGCGCTTTCGCTGGTTCGAGCGCGACGCGGCCGTGCTGATGGTGCTCGCGGGGCTTTGGCCGTTCGCGACGATGTATCCCACGCCGCGCCTCTTCGGCTTGGGCGAGTGGGCGCGTGCGCTCTGGCAGCGCCTCGACGTCTCGATGCAGGACGCTGTGCTCGCCTGGACGCCTGCCGCCTGGCATCTGCGCTCGCTGCCCGACATGCTGGCCGCGCGCCTGCCCGATAGCGGCTGGGAGGCGATCGTCACGACGCTGAACCTGTTCGGCGCGGCGGCGTTCGCGACGCTCCCCATGCGCTCGCGGGCGCCGCGCGCGCGGCTCGTCATTGCGCTGATTGCGGTGACACTCGTCGTCAAGGTAGGCGCGACCTTTCTGCAGTCGCAAAGCGGCCTGATTTTCGACTGGGCGACCCCGGGGGCGCTCGCGGGCCTCGTGTGGGGCACGCTGCTCGCGTTTCTCGCCTTGCGTCTGCCGCGCGCCGTGCGCGCCGCGGCGGCGACGCTCGCGCTCGCGGCGGCTCTCGTGTTCGTGAATGTGCTGCCCGTGAATCCGTATTTCGACGTCGTGCTCGCGGACTGGCGCCAGGGCCGCTACCTGCACTTCAACGGCCTCGCGCGCTGGCTCGCGTGGACGTGGCCCTGGGCCGCGCTCGCATGGACGGCGTTCTCGCTCGAACGCGCGTGGCTCGTGCGGCGAGCGCGACGGGCCGCGAAGCGCGCTCGCCACGACCGGTGAGGGCGCGCGGCGCTCGCAAGAGCGTTCACGCCGCGCTCGCTATAATCGACCGGATCGCCGCGCAGCCACGCTCGCGCGCCACGCAATGTATTGCCGCCAAGGCGGGCCACACGCTTTCAGCAAGCCCGCGCTCACTGCGCGACACTCACCGGTGCCCCACGCCATGACCGATTCGTTCTACAAGTACCACGTCTTTTTCTGCCTGAACCAGCGCGACCCCGGCGCGGACCGCCCGAGCTGCGCGAATTGCAACGCACAGGCCATGCAGGAGTACGCGAAGAAGCGCGTGAAGCAGCTGGGCCTCGCCGGTCCCGGCCAGGTGCGCATCAACAAGGCGGGCTGTCTCGATCGCTGCGAGGAGGGCCCGGCCGTCGTCGTGTATCCGGAAGGCACGTGGTACACGTATATCGACGAGAGCGACATCGACGAAATCGTCGTCTCGCATCTGCAGAACGGCCAGGTGGTCGAGCGCCTGAAAATCGATCGCTGATTGCTCCAATGCACGGCCAAACAGTACCCGTAAGGACTGCCGCACGATGAACGCCCAGACACAAAAATTTCAGATCGACGGTCCCGTCGGCAAGATCGAGTGCGCGCTCGACGTGCCCGACGCCGGCACGACACCGCGCGGCATTGCGCTCGTCGCGCATCCGCATCCGCTCTTTGGCGGCACGATGGACAACAAGGTTGCGCAAACGCTCGCGCGCACGCTCGTGCAACTCGGCTACACGACCTATCGCTCGAACTTTCGCGGCGTGGGCGAAACGGCGGGCACGCACGACAACGGCATCGGCGAACAGGACGACCTGCTCGCACTCATCGCCTACATGCGCGCGCAACCGGGCCACGCCGACGTGCCGCTCGTGCTCGCGGGCTTTTCGTTCGGCACCTTCGTGCTCTCGCACGTCGCGAAGCGCTACCTCGAAGCGGGCGGTGCGATCGAGCGCATGGTGTTCGTCGGCACGGCTGCGAGCCGCTGGGAAGTCGCGCCCGTGCGCGACGACACGCTGGTGATCCACGGCGAGCTCGACGACACCGTGCCGATTCTCTCGGTGTACGAATGGGCGCGTCCGCAGGAATTGCCGGTCGTCGTGATTCCGGGGGCAGAACATTTCCTGCACCGCAAGCTGCGTATCCTCAAGCGCATCATCGTCGAAGCGTGGCGCTGAAGCGTCGGCCCCACAGTTTCGGGGCCCGATGCTAGCCCTTCGTCACGTCGCGTATGTCTGCCGAAATGCGTGAAAAATGCACGACAGGTATGCGCAAACGTGTGACTTAGCGAAAATTCGCCACGACGTGACGCGTATAATGTTCGCCAATTTTGTGCTTGCTGCGCCGCGACCGGCGCATGCACGGCACCCGCATTCCGGCTTTCACCGACCGTGCGCCGCATGGCGCGCTACGTTCATCCCGTCCCAATTCAGCCCGACCTGAACCTATGCGTTTTCTCTCCTCCGGCCAACCGTCTTCTTTCGTTCCTTCCTCCGTCGTCCGCAATGTCACGCTCGCAACGCTGCTGCCCGCCACACTTCTCGTGAGCGCGAGCGCGTTTGCCCGCACGCCCGCACCCGCCGGCGCGAAAGTGCAGGCACAGCCGCAGGCGCAGGCGTCTGCCGGCGCGGCCGCAGACCAGGTGCTTGGCGGCCTGCCGCCGCCCGGCGTGAACGCGCGCTCGTGGGTGCTCGTCGACGCCACCGCGAACCAGGTGCTCGCCTCCGGCAACGCCGATGAGCGCGTCGAGCCCGCATCGCTCACGAAGCTCATGACCGCGTACCTCGTGTTCGAGGCGCTGCAGAGCAAGAAGATCTCGATGGAGCAGATCATCGAGCCGAGCGAAGCCGTGCGCCGCGTGAAGAACGACGAGTCGCGCATGTTCATCGAAGCCAACAAGCCGGTCTCGGTGCATGACCTCGTGTACGGCATGATCGTGCAGTCGGGCAACGACGCGGCCATCGCGCTCGCCGAACTCGTGGGCGGCAGCGAGGCGAATTTCACCAACATGATGAACGCCGAGGCGCAAAAGCTCGGCATGACGCACACGCATTTCGCCGACGTGAACGGCATGCCCGACCCGAATCACTACACGACGGCCGGCGACCTCGCCAGGCTCTCCGCGCGCCTGATCCGCGACTATCCCGAGTACTACGAAATCTTCTCGGTCAAGGAATTCAAGTACAACAACATCAAGCAGCCGAACCGCAATCGCCTGCTGTGGATCGACCCGACCGTCGACGGTCTGAAGACCGGCCACACCGAAGCTGCGGGTTACTGCCTGATCGCATCGGCCAAGCGTCCGATCGCGGGCGGCGCCTCCCGCCGTCTCGTTTCGGTGATGATGGGCGAGCCGAAGGAACACGACCGCGTGCAGGACAGCCTGAAAATGCTGAACTACGGCTATAGCGCATACGACACCACGCGCATCTATCAGGCGAACCAGGCCGTGGCGACGCCGCGCATCTACAAGGGCACGCTCGACGCCGTGAAGGTCGGCGTGCAGAAGGATCAGTTCGTCACGCTGCCCAAGGGCGCCGCCGAGAAGGCCAAGCCGCAGGTCGAACTCAGCAGCCCGCTGATCGCGCCGCTCGCCGTTGGCCAGCAGGTCGGTTCGGCGAAGTTCGTGGGTGCGGACGGCAAGGTGCTGGCGCAGGTTCCGCTCGTCGCGCTCGAAGCCGTGCCGCAGGCCGGTGTCGTCGGCCGCGTGTGGGATTCGCTCATGCTCATGGTCAACAAGAAGAAGTCATGACGTCCGCTTCAGCGACGCAGGCGGCCGAGCCGCTCGTCTGGCTCAACGGCGAGATCACGCCGCTTTCCGAAGCACGCATTCCCGTGCTCGATCGCGGCTTCATCTTCGGCGACGGCATTTACGAAGTCGTGCCCGTCTATGCGCTCGCCGATGATGAAGGCACGGTGCGCGTGCCGTTTCGCATCGCGCAGCATCTCGCGCGGCTCAAGCGCTCGCTCGAGAAGGTCGGCATCGCGAATCCGTTCGACGAAGCAGGCTGGCGCGCACTCGTCGCGCGTCTGATCGAGGCGAACGAAGCGGCGGGTGCGCTCGCGCGCGATGCCCACGCCAACTTCTACGTGCAGGTGACGCGCGGCGTGGCGCCGCGCGGCCACGCCTTCCCGGCGGCGGCCACGTCCACCGTGTTCGCGATGGTCAATCCGCTCAAACTGCCGGGCGTTGCACAGCGCGAACAAGGCGTGCGCTGTGTGACGGCTGAAGACAAGCGCTGGCTCAATTGCGACATCAAGTCGACCTCGCTGCTCGGCAACGTGCTGATGGCGCAGCACGCGGCGGAAAACGACGCGTTCGAAACGATCCAGCTGAGCGACGGCTGGCTTACCGAAGCGTCCTCGTCGAACGTGTGGGTCGTGAAGGGCGGCGCGCTCTTTGCGCCGCCGCGCAGCAACCGCATTCTCGAAGGCATTCGCTACGGCCTGGTCGAGGAGCTGGCCGGGGAGTGCGGCGTGCGCTTCGAAGCGCGCGAGATCGCCGAAGCCGAACTGCGCGAGGCGGACGAGATTCTCGTGACCTCGGCAACGAAGGAAGTGCTGGCGGTCGTCGCGCTCGACGGCAAGCCGGTAGGCGGCGGCAAGCCGGGGCCGGTCTATGCGGCGCTTCACGCGGCGTACCAGCGCGCGAAGCAACGCGAGGCGCAGGCATTGCGTGCAGCAGTTGCCGAGCTACAGGAAGTGGAGAAATGAACGTGACACAACAGGCAAACCCCCCCGCAGCGAAAGAATCGCTGATCGAATTCCCCTGCGACTTCCCCATCAAGGTGATGGGCAAGACGCATCCGGAATTCCAGGACACCATCGTGACGGTGCTGCGCGAATTCGACGGCGGCTTCGACGCCACGACCATCGAGACGCGTCCGTCGAGCGGCGGCAACTACACGGGCCTCACCGTGACGGTGCGCGCCACGAGCCAGGCGCATCTCGACGACATCTATCGCGCCCTCACCGGGCATCCGATGGTGAAGATCGTGCTGTAAGCGGGCAGAAGGCGTTCGAACGAAAAGGGCCGCAATGTGCGGCCCTTTTTGCATCGTGCGCCGCATCTGGCGTCCAGGTGGACGTCAGGGCATGTCGCCGATGCGCGCGCGCTGCGCCGCGGCGGCGGCCGTCATCAGCGGACCGGCTTCGCAAGCGTCCTCGTAGAGCCGTCGAAAGCGCGCGACCTCGTCGAACACCCAGTCGCGGAACGCCTGCACGCGCTCGGTCTGCATGCGTTGCGGCGGGCAGATGAAGTAGTAGCGCCACGGGCTCGGTCCGTCGATGTCCTTGAAAAGGCGCACGAGGCGCCCGCGTGTGATTTCGTGCATGGCGAGCGAGCGGCGCACGAGCGCGATGCCCTGGCCGTCCATCGCCGCCTGCAAAAGGTTCGACGAATCCTGGTAAAGCACGCCGCGCTTCGGCTCGGGCAGGTCCTGGAGGCCAGCGGCGTCGAACCACGGCCGCCACAGTTCGTCGTCCGAGCGCAGTAGCGGCAGCTTCGCGAGTTCGTGTGGATCGGTGGGCAGATTGCCGCCGTTGAATTCGGGCGAGCAGGCGGGAAAGAAGATTTCGTCGAGCAGCAGTTCGGCGTGCAGCCCCGGATAGTGCCCGTAGCCGAAGCGGATGGCGACATCGACGTCGTCGCGCGCGAAGTCGGTGAGCGAATTCGTGGATTGCAGCTCGACGTCCCACTGCGGATGCGCCTCGATGAAGCGGCCGATGCGCGGCGTGACCCAGCGCGCCGCGAACGACGACAGCATCGAAACGACGAGCCGCCGGTCGCGGTCGCCGGCGCGGATTTCCTGGGTGGCGTGCGCGAGCTGGCTGAGCGCGTCGCGGACCTGGCCGGCGTAGCGGCGGCCGGTGTCGGTCACGCGCACGCGTTTGCCGTCGCGGGCGAAGAGCGCCACGCCCAGTTCCGCTTCGAGCGCGCGAATCTGGTGGCTCACGGCGCCGTGCGTGACGAAGAGTTCGTCGGCGGCGCGCGAGAAGCTTTCGTGGCGGGCGGCGGCTTCGAAGGCCTTGAGCGCATTCAGCGCGGGTAGCTGGCGCAGATCCATATCGTATTTTTTCTCACATAGGCGTGAAAATTGATCGTTTTGCTCGACCCCTTATGGTGTCTACGATTGTAGCTATCGAAGCAGGTCATTCGGAGTGGAAAATGAGAGAAATTTCTTCGGATATCACGTTTGAGGTGGCGGCCGGCCAAACGGCTTCAGTGCGCGTCGCACGCAGCACGCGGCTGAGCGTGAAGTGCGGCACCGTCTGGGTCACGCGCAGCGACGACACGGCCGACTACTGGCTCGAACCCGGCCACACGATGCGGCTGCGGCGCGGCGAGCGCCTGTGGATCGGCGCGGAAGGCGGCGCGCCCGCGTGGGTGGGGTTCGCCGCGCCGGCGCGCCTGAGTGAGCGCGTGGTCGACCTGGCCGCGCGCGCCGCACAGCGCGCAGGCGTTCACATCGGCGACGGCTGGCGCACGGTTTGACCTGACGGCTCGTCACTCGAAAGCGGCGACGATGGGAAAGCCACCCATCGCCGCCGTTGTCCGCAGCATGCCCGGCGCGCTCGCCCCGAATTCGGTAAACTCCCGAAATCATGTGCGCCACCCCGGTTTCACCCTCGCAAATTCATTCCGACCCCGGCGCGGCCGCGGTCGCGTCTCAAACGGCAAGTTCGTCCATCGTCGTGCGCTGGCGCGGCAACGAGGCTTATCAAGCAGGCTTTGACGCCATGCGCGAGTTCACGGCCGCCCGTGACGCCAATACGCCCGATGAAATCTGGCTCGTCGAGCATCCGCCCGTGTTCACGCTCGGCCAGGCCGGCAAGCCCGAGCATCTGCTGGTGGCGAACAGCGGCATCCCGCTCGTACAGATCGATCGCGGCGGGCAGATCACGTATCACGGGCCGGGCCAGGTGGTGGCCTACCTGCTGCTCGACCTGCGGCGCCGCAAGCTGATGGTGCGCGAGCTCGTCACGCTCATCGAGGACGCCGTGATCGAAACACTGGCGGCGTATAATCTCGCGGGCGAGCGCAAGGCCGGCGCGCCCGGCATTTACGTGCCAGAAGACGCCAGCGGCGCGAGCGCCGCGCACCCGGGCGCGAAAGTCGCCGCCCTCGGGCTGAAGATCCGCAACGGCTGCAGCTATCACGGCGTGAGCCTGAACGTGTCGATGGATCTGAACCCATTTCTGGCGATCAATCCGTGTGGATACGCCGGTCTCGAAACCGTCGATATGGCCACGCTTGGCGTCCGGGCGGACTGGCGCGAAGTCGCCGCCACGCTGGCGGCGCGGCTCGAGGCGAATCTCGCGGCGCACGCAGCAACACTTCTCGCGGTAGCCGAAGCGGCTGCCACAGACCCTTCAGCCGAAGCGGCCGGGACGAAACCGGTCGCAGAGGCGGCTGAAAAGGAAGCGGCCGCTTACGCTGCCGCGATGGACCCGGCCGAAGCGGCCGTATCAGGCGGGCAACCGCCGCAACCGCAGGCTGGCGTTGCACCGGCGGCCTGACTGGATCGAAAGCATGACTGACGTAACCGCGAACCCCGCCGCAAACTCCGCTGGCACGAGCGCCGACGCCGTTGCCTACGACGCCACCGCAAAACAGAAGGCGCAGGCCAAGACCTCGCGCATTCCGATCAAGGTCATTCCCATCGAGAAGCTGAAGAAGCCCGAGTGGATCCGCGTGAAGGCGGCCACGGGCAACTCGCGCTTCTACGAAATCAAGAACATCCTGCGGGAGCACAACCTGCACACGGTGTGCGAGGAAGCGAGCTGCCCGAACATCGGCGAATGCTTCGGCAAGGGCACCGCGACCTTCATGATCATGGGCGACAAGTGCACGCGCCGCTGCCCGTTCTGCGACGTGGGCCACGGCCGCCCCGATCCGCTCGATCCGGATGAGCCGGCGAACCTCGCGCGCACGATCGGCGCGCTCAAGCTCAAGTACGTCGTGATCACGAGTGTGGACCGCGACGACCTCCGTGACGGCGGCGCCGGCCACTTCGTGGAGTGCATCCGTCAGGTGCGCGAGCAATCGCCCGAAACGCGTATCGAGATTCTCACGCCGGACTTCCGCGGCCGTCTGGATCGCGCGCTGCAGATCCTCAATGCCGCGCCGCCCGATGTGATGAACCACAATCTCGAAACGGTGCCGCGCCTCTACAAGGAAGCGCGCCCGGGTTCGGATTACGCGCACTCGCTCAAGCTGCTCAAGGACTTCAAGGCGCTGCATCCCGAAGTCGCGACGAAGTCGGGCCTGATGGTGGGCCTCGGCGAAACCGAAGAAGAAATTCTTCAGGTGATGCGCGACCTGCGCGCGCACGACGTCGACATGCTGACGATCGGCCAGTACCTCCAGCCTTCGGAGCACCATCTGCCAGTGCGTTCGTATGTGCATCCCGACACCTTCAAGATGTACGAGGAAGAGGCGTACAAGATGGGCTTCACGCACGCGGCCGTTGGCGCGATGGTGCGTTCGAGCTATCACGCCGATCTGCAGGCGCATGGGGCAGGGGTGGTTTAAACAATTCCGCCCTTCTCGCAAGCACGCAATCGAAAAGCCCGCTGAAAAGCGGGCTTTTTGCTTTTTTGCGTCGCGCCGCGCTCGAACAGCGCGATGCATGCATCGATTCCCGCACCATCCACCTCAACGCGAAAAGCAATGCTCCAGCAGCGTCATTAGCTAACGCGGATAAGTTAGAACCGGCCGCCGCCAGACTCCCTATAGTCGGAACCTTCATTCACTCGAACGTCGTTTCGCCGGAGTCTCCCGATGAACCCTCGCGCTATCCCTGCATTCGCACGCCGCCCGCACATCGCCGCCGTCGCATTCGCCGCCGCCTGCCTCGCTAGCGCGTTCGGCGCGCCGCGCGCGCACGCCGAAACGCGCGAGGTCGTGATCGCGTATCAGGACATGGTGGTGCCGTGGCGCTACGCGCAGGCAACCGGCGAAGTCGAGAAGGAAACGGGCTACAAGGTCACCTACCGTAAGCTCGCGAGCGGCGCCGATGTGATCCGCGCGCTCGCCTCGGGCTCGGTGCAGCTCGGCGAAGCCGGTTCGAGCCCGATTGCGGCGGGCCTCTCGCAGGGCGTGGATCTCTCGCTCTTCTGGATTCTCGACAACATCAACGACGCCGAAGCGCTCGTCGCGCGCGACGGTTCGGGCGTGACGAGCATCGCGGGTCTGAAGGGCAAGACGATCGGCGTGCCGTATGTCTCGACCTCGCACTTTCACGCGCTCGTCGCGCTGCAGAACGCGGGCGTGAATCCCGCCGACGTGAAGATCGTCAACCTGCGTCCGCCCGAGGTCGCGGCCGCCTGGCAGCGCGGCAACATCGACGCGACTTACATCTGGGACCCCGTGCTCGCGCAGGTGAAGAAGAACGGCAAAGTGCTGGTGACTTCGGGCCAGGTGGCGAAGGCCACGGGCAAGGCGACCTTCGACGGCTTCGTGGTCGATCGCAAGTTCGCGAAGGACAACGGCGATTTCGTCGCCAGGTTCGTGAAGGTGCTGGCCGCCGCCGACGCCGATTACGGCGCGCATCGCACGGCATGGAACGCGGCTTCGCCGCAGGTGCTGGCGGTGGCGAAAGAGTCGGGTGCGAATGCCGCCGAAGTGCCCGCGAGCCTCGCGCTCTACGCGTTCCCCACGCCCGCCGAGCAGGCCTCGAAGACCTGGCTGGGCGGTGGCGCGCAGTCGGGGGCGGCGCAGTCGCTGCTCGCCACGGCGGCCTTCCTCAAGGAGCAAGGCACGATCCAGAACGTGCTGCCCGACTATTCGGTAGGCGTCGATCCGCAGTACGTGCAGCGCGCCGCTGCGCATTGAACGCAAGGAGCAACCCATGAGCGCGCTCGAGATCCGCGATCTCACCGTCATCTACGAAGGCGCTCGACGTGACGCTGCGCCGAACGTCGCGCTCGCGAACGTGAACCTCGACGTGGCGAGCGGCGAGTTCGTCGTGGCGCTCGGCGCTTCGGGCTGTGGCAAGACCACGTTGCTCAACTGCATCGCGGGCTTCATCGAGCCGGCGCTTGGCGAGGTGCGCGTGAACGGCGCGCGTGTGGAGGGGCCGGGCGCCGAGCGCGGCGTGGTGTTCCAGAAGCACGCGCTCCTGCCGTGGCTCGACGTGCTCGACAACGTCGCGCTCGGCTTGCGCTTTCGGCGCGTGCCGAAGGCGCAGCGCGAGCGCATCGCGCGCGAGCAGCTTGCGCTCGTGGGCCTGGAAGCCCAGGCGCGCGAACGCGTGTATGCGCTCTCGGGCGGCATGCAGCAGCGCGTGGGCATTGCGCGCGCGCTCGCGAGCGATCCGCAGATCCTGCTGATGGACGAGCCGATGGGCGCCCTCGACGCCTTGACGCGCGAGCAGGTCCAGACGCTCGTGCTCGACGTCTGGGCGCGCACGCAGAAGACGGTGTTCTTCATCACGCACAGCGTGGAGGAGGCGCTCTTTCTGGCGACGCGCATCGTCGTCATGACGCCGGGCCCGGGCCGCATCGAGCGCGAGTACGAGGTGCCGTTCGCGCGCCGGTATCTCGCCACGCGTGACGCGCGCGCCGTGAAGTCGTCGCCGGAGTTCATCGCGTGGCGCGAGCGGCTGGTGGAATTGCTGCATGCAGACGCGGGCGCTCACGTACACGAGGAGCCGGTATGAGCGTGTCGCACGAATCGTTGAGAGAAGTCGCGCTTAAAGCGGCCCGCGCGCTGCCCCGCACTGACGAGGCGCACGCGGCGCAAACGGCGCGCTCCAAAGTCTGGCGCATGCCCGGCGAAGGCCCCACGGCGGCGCTGAGCGCAGCGTCGGTGGCGGCGCTCGCGCTGCTCTGGTGGCTCGCGACGCACCTGCACTGGCTGCCGCCGCTTTTCCTGCCGACGCCGGAAGCCGTCTGGCAAGCCTTCACGGACGCGCTGCACGGCCGCATCCAGGGGGGCCTGCCGCTCTCCGAGCATCTGTTCTGGAGCGCGCTGCGCGTGTTCGGTGCGTTCTTGCTGGCGGTGGTGACGGCCGTGCCGGTCGGCATTCTGATGGGCGTCTCGCGCATCGCGCGCGGCCTGCTCGATCCGCCGCTCGAGTTCTACCGGCCGCTGCCGCCGCTTGCCTACCTGCCGCTCGTGGTGATCTGGTTCGGCATCGACGAAACGGCCAAGATCGTCGTGATCTGGCTCGCCTGTTTCGCGCCCATCGCCATGGCCGCGCGCGCCGGCGCGAAGAGCGCGAGCGTCGAGCAGATACGCGCGGCGGCGTCGCTGGGCGGCAGCCTCGCGCAGATCGTGCGCTTCGTCGTGCTGCCCGCCGCGCTGCCGGAGATCCTCACGGGCCTGCGCATCGCCATCGGCTTCGGCTGGACTACGCTCGTGGCCGCCGAGATGGTCGCCGCGACGGCAGGTCTCGGGCAGATGGTGCTCAACGCGTCGAGCTTCCTGCGTACCGACGTCGTGGTGATGGGCATCGTGCTGATCGGGCTCATTGCCTGGGGCTTTGACCTCGCCATGCGCGCGCTCGAACGGCGCCTCGTGCCGTGGAAGGGACGCGGCTAAGGCGGCTCCTGTCTTTCTGGAAATCCGAACGCTCATAGGGCGCGATTCTGGAAAACCAGATTCGCGCCTTGGTTCGTTGGATAAAAATCCTTATAAATCAATGGCATGAGCGGTTGCGCTAGCTGGCATTCTCCTTGCAAATAAGAACGCGCGGCCACCCCGGCCGCGACAAAAAAAACAGCAAGGAGACAGCCGATGTCCGATCCCCTCTTCCGGTTTCGCTGATCCCCCAGTTTCGACCTGTCGCGGCCCGAACTCGATTCGTTCGGCCATTGGCTTAACTCATTTGCAGGAACCATCGTGAAGAAACCTCTCCACAAAGTCCTCTATTTCCAGGTGATCGTGGCGATCGTCATCGGCGTGATCCTCGGCCATTACTGGCCCGCCATCGGCATCGACATGAAGCCGCTCGGCGACGCCTTCATCAAGCTCATCAAGATGGTGATCGGGCCGATCATCTTCTGTACCGTCGTGACCGGCATCGCCGGCATGGAGGACATGAAGAAGGTGGGCCGCGTGGGCGGCAAGGCGCTGGTCTACTTCGAGATCGTCTCCACCTTCGCGCTCGTGCTCGGCCTGATCGCCACGCACGTGCTGAAGCCGGGCGCGGGCTTCAACGTCGACGTCCATTCGCTCGACGCCAAGGCCGTGGCCAGCTACGCCGAAAAGGCGCATGGCCAGAGCAGCGTCGACTTCCTGATGCACATCATTCCGGACACGATCACCTCGGCGTTCGCGCAGGGCGAAATCCTGCAGATTCTGCTGATCGCGCTGCTGTTCGGCGCCGTGCTCACGCAACTGGGCGAGCGTGGCCGCGTGGTGACCGAGTTCATCGACAGCATCTCGGGCGTGCTGTTCGGCGTCGTGAAGATCGTCACGAAGCTCGCACCGATCGGCGCGTTCGGCGCGATGGCGTTCACCATCGGCAAGTACGGCGTGGGCTCGCTGATCCCGATGCTCAAGCTCATCGGCACGTTCTACCTCACGTCGATCGTGTTCGTGCTCGTCGTGCTCGGCGCGATCGCGCGCTTCACGGGCTTCTCGATCATCCGCTTCGTTTCCTACATCAAGGAAGAGCTGCTGATCGTGCTCGGCACCAGCTCGTCGGAATCGGCCCTGCCGCAACTGATGCAGAAGCTCGAGCGCCTTGGCTGCTCGCGCTCGGTCGTGGGCCTCGTCGTGCCGACCGGCTACTCGTTCAACCTCGACGGCACCAACATCTACATGACGATGGCGGTGCTCTTCATCGCCCAGGCGACCAACACCGATCTCACGTGGACGCAGCAGCTCACGCTGCTCGCGGTGACGATGCTCACCTCGAAGGGCGCGAGCGGCGTGACCGGCGCGGGCTTCATCACGCTGGCGGCCACGCTCGCCGTGGTGCCGACCATTCCGCTCTCGGGCATGGTGCTGATCCTGGGCATCGACCGCTTCATGAGCGAATGCCGTGCGCTGACCAACATCGTCGGCAACGGCGTGGCGACGGTCGTGGTCTCGGCATGGGAGAAGGAGCTCGACCGCAACAAGCTGCGCGCCGTGCTCTCCGGCGAGGTCGAAGAAATGAAGGAAAGCGCAGGCGCGTAAGCCGCGCTGGGCGGGCGTGTGCAGGCCGTGAGGCGCGCCGCCCGCCGATGTCTGTTCTCTCGATCTTTCGCGGCCATCGCCGCTGGGCGGCGCGAGCGTTTCCCCTGCGCGAGCGCCGCCCGTTTTTGTTTCTCGTCCGACTTCGCCGCAGTTTGGCTGAGTGGGCCCCAAGCGCACCGTGCGACCCGGACGCCCCGGCGCGGCGCGGCCGTGTGCCACAATCTCCCTCATCCCCCTCGACCGTCTGGAAGCCGCTCACGTGACGCGCCGCCTCATCATCCTCTTCGCGCTCGCAGCCGGCCTCGTCGCGGTCTGCGCGCTGACGTGGGCGCTCACGTGGCAGACCGGGATCGACGCGCTGCGCCGCAACGCTGCCGTGCGCGGCGACCGCACCGCGGCTTCGCTCAAGAGCACGCTCGAGCGCTACGACTCGCTGCCCTATATCGTCGGCGAGCATCCGCTCGTGCAGGACGTGCTGGTCGATCCGAGACCCGAGTGGGTGGCCGCCGCGAACCGCTATCTCGAAGACGTGAACCGTCACGCGCGCGCCACGACGACCTACATCATCCGCGCCGACGGCAAGAGCATCGCGGCGAGCAACTGGCGCGACCCCGACAGTTTCGTGGGCGCGGATTACCGCTTCCGGCCGTATTTCATCGACGCGATGAACGGCCGCGTGGGGCGCTTCTTCGGCATCGGCACGATCTCGCACGATCCGGGCTACTACGTGTCGCAGCCCGTGCGGCGCGACGGCAAGATCGTCGGCGTGGCCGTGGTGAAGCTCAATCTCGAATGGTTTCCGGGCACCGATGCCACGGAGCCGCTGCTTGTCACCGACGATCACGGCGTGATTTTTCTCTCTTCGGTGCCCGCGTGGAAGTACCGCACGGTGCGCCCGCTGCCGCCGGCCGTGGTGGCCTCGATCGACGCCACGCGCCAGTACGCGAGCGAGCCGATCGCGCCGCTGCCGACGCGCGTCGAACGCGTGTTGCAGGGCGGCGCCGACATCGTGCGCATGGGCGCCGGCATCCGCGCACCGCGTTACCTGGAAACGCGCCGCTCGCTCGTCGAGCCCGACTGGCATCTCGTCACCATGTCGTCGATCGATCCCGTGCTCGAAGCCTCGCGCAACGCGACCATCATGACCGGTTTCGGCTACGTTTCCCTGTGCCTGTTCGGCTTCTACTGGCGCATGCGGCGCGCACGCGTGAGGGAAGTGATGCGCAGCCGCGCGATGCTGCAAAAGGCCTATGCGATGCTCAACGAGCGCGTGGCTGAGCGCACCGCCGATCTCTCGCAGGCCAACGAGCGCCTGCAGCGCGAGGTGGCGGAGCGCACGCGCGCCGAAGCGGAACTGCGCGCCACCCAGGACGAGCTGATCCAGGCGAGCAAGCTCGCCGCGCTCGGCCAGATGGCGGCGGGCATCACGCACGAACTGAACCAGCCCCTCGCGGCGTTGCGCAGCTTCTCGGACAACACGCGCGTGTTTCTGGAGCGCGGCCAATACGCGGCGGCCACCGAAAACCTCGAGGCGATCGGCTCGCTCACCGAGCGCATGGGCAAGATCGTCAATCAGCTCAAGCTGTTCGTCGGGCGCGCGCGGCCGAGAGGCGCGCGTGCACCGGTAACCCGCGCGCTGCGCAACTCGCTCGCGCTGCTCGGCAAGCGGCTCGACGGCTTGCGCGTGGATCTCACGTTGACGGAAGACGGCGCGCCGACCGTGCCGCTCGACGTGGACGCAGAGTACCCGGACCTGAGCGCGCAGAGCGACGACCTGCGGCTCGAACAGGTGCTCATCAACGTGCTCGGCAATGCGCTCGACGCCGTGGGAGGCCTGCCGTCGCCGCGCATTGCGATCGACGTGCAGGCGAGCGCCGCGACGCTCGCCATCGCGGTGAGCGACAATGGACCGGGCATTCCCGACGATGTGCTGCCGCGCCTCTTCGAGCCGTTTTTCACGACGAAGGAAATGGGGCAGGGGCTCGGCCTCGGACTCGCGATCTCCTCGTCGATCGCACGCGACTGCGGCGGCTCGCTCACGGCGAGCAACGTACCCGAAGGCGGCGCACGCTTCGTGCTGACGTTGCGCCGCGCGCGTGCCGATGCCGAGAGCGCGGCGCGTGCCGCGGGGTTGTGACGCTGGGTTGCGTGGCTGGCTTTTGAACCAGGATGACGAACGAACATGGTGAACGCATGGTCAATACCGCGCCCGGCCGGGTGCTCTACGTAGAGGATGACGAACTGGTGCGCCGCGCGGGCGTGCAAAGCCTGCAGCTCGCCGGCTTCGACGCCGCCGGTTTCGCCAATGCGGAAAGCGCGCTGCCGCTCGTCGATGCCGACTTCGCGGGCGTCGTGGTGAGCGATATCCGCCTGCCCGGCATGAGCGGGCTCGATCTGCTCGCGCAATGCCACGAGCGAGCGCCCGAGGTGCCCATCATCCTCGTGACGGGCCACGGCGATATCTCGATGGCCGTGCAGGCCATGCGCGACGGCGCTTACGACTTCATCGAAAAGCCGTTCGCCTCCGAGCGCCTCATCGAAACGGTGCGGCGCGCGCTGGAGCGGCGCCTGCTCGTGCTCGAAAACCTCGCGCTGCGCCGCGAGCTGGCGGGGCACGACGCGCTCGCGCCGCGCATCATCGGCAAAAGTCCGGCGATCGAACAGGTGCGCAAGCTCATCGCGAACGTCGCGCCGACGGACGCCTCGGTGCTCATCAACGGCGACACTGGCGCGGGCAAGGAACTCATTGCGCGCAGCCTGCATGAGCTTTCGCCGCGCCATGACAAGCCGTTCGTCGCCGTGAACTGCGGCGCGCTGCCCGAACCGATGTTCGAGTCGGAGATGTTCGGCTACGAGGCGGGTGCTTTCACGGGTGCGGCCAAGCGCCGGATCGGCAAGCTCGAGCACGCGAGCGGCGGCACGCTCTTTCTCGACGAGATCGAAAGCATGCCGCTCTCGCTGCAGGTGAAGCTGCTGCGCGTGCTGCAGGATGGCGTGCTGGAGCGCCTCGGTTCGAACCAGCCGGTGCGCGCCGACTTGCGCGTGGTCGCGGCGGCGAAGGGCGACATGAGCGAGCACGTCGCGGCGGGGACCTTCCGGCGCGACCTGCTGTACCGGCTGAACGTCGTGACGATCGCGTTGCCGCCGCTGGCCGAGCGCCGCGAGGACATCGTGCCGCTCTTCGAGCACTTCCTGCTCGACGCGGCGGTGCGCTACCAGCGTCCTGCGCCGCTCCTCACCGAGCGCGATCGCATGCGGCTCGCGCAACGCGACTGGCCGGGCAACGTGCGCGAACTGCGCAATGCGGCGGACCGCAGGGTCCTCGGGATTCCCGACGATCTGTCGGCAGTCGCGGCGGCCGGCGAGGACGACGCGTTGCCGCTCAAGGAGCGCGTGGAGCAGTACGAGCGCGCACTGATTGCCGACGCGCTGCAGCAGAGCAACGGCGCGGTCGCCCAGGCCGCCGAGCGGCTACAAATGGCGAAAGCCACGCTGTACGAGAAAATTCGCCGCTATGGGCTGGTGGCGCGCGGCGAGGCGTGAAGCGGCACAAAGAGGCATAAAAAAAGCAGCGGGTTTTCCGCTGCTTTTTTTATTGGCTACGCGAATCGCGTATCAGGTCGCCAGCGCCTTCTGCAGCAACTGGTCGAGTTCGGCGAACTGCGGCTCGCCCACGTAGCGCTTGAGGATCTTGCCGTCGCGGCCGATCACGAAGGTAGTGGGCGTGAGCTGGACGTTGCCGAACTGCCTGGCCGCCGAGCCGTCGTCCATCGCCACCTTGAACGGCAGCTGGCGCGTTTGCGCGTAGTTGGCGACGTACATCGGCGCGTCGTAGTTCATCGCCACCGCAACGAACTCGAGACCTTCGCCCTTGAAGCGGTTATAGGTCTGGACCATCTTCGGCATTTCCGCCATGCAGGTCGTGCAACTCGTCGCCCAGAAGTTGACGAGGTAGACCTTGCCCTTGAGGTCGTTCGTGGAGACCTTCTGGCCGGACAGGAGCGTGAAGGTGGCGTCGGGCACGCGCTGCTGGCTGCCGAAGAACGCGAAGTAGCCGGCCACAGCGATCGCGACGACGACCACCGCCGCGCCAATGCGCATGAGCGCGCCGGAACGCTTGTTCGAAGAATTCGGGGATGCAGCGGTCATGAGCCTTGCCTCGTGCGCCGAAGGGCGCGGGTGTCGAGCGCAAATATTGTAGCGCCGAATTTCCCGGCATAGCGGTTGCGAGACAACATCCGGGTATGCGTCGACGGATAATGTCGCGCACCTTTCACCTCCGTAACGAACCGCCCCCATGGTCCTGGACATCCTTCGCCGCGCCCGACTCCCGTTGAATCTACCGATGCGCGCCTCCGTTGCTGCCCGCGTGGCGGCGCTGGGCGTACTTGCCGCCGCGTTCGCGCTGGCCGCCTGCTCGCCCACTTACGATTGGCGCACGATTTCGAACGATGCGAGCGGCTACGCGATCGATCTGCCGGCCAAGCCCGACAAGGACGAGCGCCGCATCGACGTGAACGGCACGCCGATGCGCATGCGCGTGCAGACGGCCGAAGTCGCCGGCGACGTGTTCGTGGTCGGCACGCTCGATCTGCCCGACGCGCAGCCCGCAACGCAGCAAAAGGCACTCGACTTCCTGCGCGCGGGCCTCGCGCGCAACGTGGGCGCGGCTGCCGAGACACACGCGGTGGGGGTGCCGCTCGCAATGGGCGGCTCGGTCGAGGGCGTCGAAATGCGCATGGCCGGCGAGGCGGGCGCCAACGGCGAGACGCGCACGATCCACGCGCGGCTCGTTGCAAAGGGCGCACGCGCCTATCAGGTGGCGATCGTCGGCCGTACCGAGCCGCCGGTCGAGCAGGTCGATCAGTTCTTCGGATCTTTCAAGCTGTACTGAGTTTTGGGAGTCCGCAGTACGCCTTCCGTCGCGATGTTTTGGTCACACAGCGGCGGGCGCTTGCGGGCCGAAGTGAAAGTTGCGCTGCAGGTAAACACGCTAATTATCGGATTTGATTGACGGTTTACTGGTTACCCACAGGAGCTGTGGGTAACTTTGTGGAAAACAACGCCCCGTTGGCCGGAAAGGGCCGTCCTGTGGGCTTTCTGTTAGTTTTGGCCGCTTTTCTGTAAATTCAGAAGAGTAGAAGAATCAATGGGTTACGAAAGCGATCGTGGCGTAATGCGAACCATGCTCAGATCCAGGGGCAGCATGACGAAATGTGCATAAGTCAAGTCTTGACTTCGACTTATTGGCGCTATTCACATTCCCTGCGGCGCAAAGCGGCAGCGCTCTCCGGCGAAACCGGCACTGCGGGTTACCGCTCGGTGAACACGCGCCGGTACTGCACGGCCTCCGCCACGTGGGCGGCTTCGGGCATCGCGGCGCCCGCGAGATCGGCGATCGTGCGCGCGACCTTGAGCACCCGGTAATGGGCGCGTGCCGACCAGCCAAAGCGCTCGCCCGCTTCGCGCAGCAGCGCTTCCCCGGCGGCGTCCGGCTGGCAGACTGCGTCGGTTTCGCGGCCGTTCAATTCGCGATTGGTTTTACTCTGGCGCGCCAGCTGGCGCTCGCGTGCCGCCTGGACGCGAGCGGCGATCGCGGCGCTCGATTCGGCGTTCGTGCTCGCGCGAGCGGCCAGTTCGGCGGGCGGCAGCGCTGGAATCTCGATCTGGATGTCGATGCGGTCCAGGAGCGGCCCCGACAGCTTGCGCAAATAGCGCGCGGCGCTTTCGGGCGTGCAGCGGCAGCGACCAGCGGGGTCGCCGCGCCAGCCGCACGGGCAGGGATTCATCGCGGCAATGAGTTGGCAGGCGGCCGGAAAGTCGGTTTGCCACGCGGCGCGTGAAATGGTGATCGCGCCCACTTCGAGCGGCTCGCGCAGGGTCTCCAGCACGTGGCGGTCGAATTCGGGCAGCTCGTCCAGAAATAGCACCCCTAAATGCGCGAGCGTGATCTCGCCCGGCTGCGGCGGATTGCGCCCGCCGATCAGCGCGGCGGCACTCGACGAGTGATGCGGCGCGCGAAACGGCCGCTTGCGCCACTGCTGCGGCGTGAAACCGACCGCGCTGGCGGAGAGCAGGGCGGCGGAGGCTAACGCCTCGTCGTCCGTCATGGGTGGCAGGAGCCCGGGCAGGCGTGCGGCGAGCATCGACTTGCCGGCGCCTGGCGGCCCGACCATCAACAGATGGTGCCCGCCGGCCGCCGCGACTTCGAGCGCCCGGCGCGCCCCGCGCTGGCCGACGACGTCGGCCATGTCAGGGGGCGTGGCGATGGGTCCAGTGTCGAGGGCGCTCGCGCGCACGGGGGCGAGGCGCGCTTCGGGATCGCCGCCCGCCAGATGGGCGCACAGGGAGCGCAGGTCTTCCGCGCCGTACACCGCGACATCTGGCACGAGCGCCGCTTCGGCAGCGTTTTGCGCAGGCAGATAAAGCTCGGGCATGCCGGAGCGCGCTGCTTCGCCGGGTTCAGTATCGGGAATCCGAAGGATGGCGCTTTCGCCTATGGGCTCGCGGCTGAACGCTGCCGCTTCGTCGAAATGCGCTGCGCGCGCTCTGTGCGCGCGTGCCGTGCCGCACGCCATGGCAAACGCGCCGCGCATGGGCCGCACGGCGCCGGTGAGCGAAAGCTCGCCCGCGAACTCCCGGTGTTCGAGCGCAGCAACCGGAAGCTGACCGCTCGCCGCGAGAATGCCGAGCGCGATGGGCAGATCGAAGCGGCCGGATTCCTTGGGTAGATCGGCGGGCGCCAGGTTGACGGTAATGCGCCTCACCGGGAAATCGAAGCCGCAGTTCGAGAGCGCGGCGCGCACGCGCTCGCGGCTTTCGCGCACTTCGAGGTCGGGCAGCCCGACGATGGAAAACGACGGCAGACCGTTGGCGAGATGGACTTCGACGGTGACTTCGGGCGCGCGGCCAGCAGCCGGCGCGCGGCTGCGCACCACGGCAAGCGACATGGGATTCTCCGGAAGGCTCGCATGCGGAAGTGGCGCGCGGTGTACGAAGCTTCGGACCGGGCTTCGTATGTGTTTCGCGCGCCGTGCATGCGCCAGGCTGGTGAGGCGTATGCCCCTTTACGGTTCCATTGCGACCACGCTACGGATCGCTTGCGGCGGGGCGGCAGCGGTGCTGCACTCAATTGCGCACAGGAGTGCGCAAGGAAATGATCAGGAGGACTGGCTAGTCACCGGCAGCTTCTGCTCGAGCTCGGCCACGCGGCGCTCGAGTTCTTCGAGGCGCTGGCGCGTGCGCACGAGCACCTGCGTTTGCGCGTCGAATTCCTCGCGCGTGACGAGGTCCAGCTTCGAAAAGCCTTGCGACAACATTGCGCGAACATTGCGTTCGACATCGCGCGCCGGCGAGTTCTTGAGCAGATCGCTCATGCGCGACTGCAGATCATTGAATACATCGTTAGGCTTCATTCGATTCCCCTTCGCTGCACAAAAAATGTGCAAGTTTTGTTTCGCCTGTGCCCCGCGGCGGACCGTGATCGATCTTGGTGCGAACTCGCAGGGCCACGGCCAGTGTGCGCGCAAGTGGTGCGCACCGCGGGCCCGTGTGCTTCGCGCTGTGGCGCGGCGGGCCATTTCCCGCCGCCATGCGGCGCCCGGCGCGGCAGCAATGCCTGAGAACACTGTAGCAACGTTCCCCGCGCCACGCCACCGCGCGCGCGCCACGCTGGCCGTTCGGCCAGGGCCTTGCGCGCCGCGCCCCTCAAGGCGCGGACCGCATTGTCCACGGCTTTGAGCGCGCTTGCATCGAAGTTCATCACACCGCCTTTACGCACGGAGTGCAGCAAATTGGCACGGGTGTTGCTAATACTGCCCCGCGCACCGAACGACAGGTTGGCTCACGGTGTGCCAGCGACGCGGCGAAGCATCACGCGCCGTTCGCCGGGCGCCCGTTGCAGAAGCAGACAAAGGAATGAAGCAAACCACAGCGAGGACTACATGAAACTCATTACAGCAATCATCAAGCCGTTCAAGCTCGATGAGGCGCGCGAAGCCCTTTCGGCGATCGGCGTTTCGGGGATCACGGTGACGGAGGTGAAAGGCTTCGGTCGCCAGAAGGGGCACACCGAGCTGTACCGCGGCGCGGAGTATGTCGTCGACTTCCTGCCAAAGGTGAAGATCGAAGCCGCCGTGGCCGACGATATCGTCGAGCAGGCCATCGAGGCAGTCGAACGCGCGGCCCGCACGGGCAAGATCGGCGACGGCAAGATTTTCGTCACCCCGATCGAACAAGTGATCCGCATCCGCACCGGCGAGACCGGCGCCGACGCGCTGTAAAGCCTAAAGAGACCGAGACAAGAGGAAAGAGGAAACCGAGATGCGCAAACTTTTGATGTCCCTGATGATGGCCGGCTCGCTGCTGGCCGGCGGCGTCGGCGCCGCGCTGGCGGACGACGCATCCGCGCCCGCCGCGGCCTCCGCGCCGGCCACCACCGCTTCGGCGCCCGATGCGTCCGCAGCCGCCCCGGCTTCGGCGCCCGCAGCCGACGCGGCTTCGGCCCCGGCAGCAGCAGCCAGCGCCCCGGCCGCCGCCGCAAGCGCCCCGGCCGACGCATCGGCTGCCGCCGCAGCCGCGGCGCCCGCCGCACCGACCGCGCCGTTCTCGGTCGATTCGTCGAAGATCAACTCCGGCGACACCGCGTGGATGCTGACCTCCACCGCGCTCGTGCTGTTCATGACGATCCCGGGCCTCGCGCTCTTCTACGGCGGCATGGTCCGCAAGAAGAACGTGCTCTCGACGCTCATGCAGAGCTTCGCGATCACCTGCGTCGTCACGGTGATCTGGACGGTGGTCGGCTACTCGATCGCGTTCACGCCGGGCGGCTCGTTCATCGGCGGCTTCTCGCGCATCTTCCTTGAGGGCATGAACTACATCAAGGGCGACAAGGCGACGACGCTTACCGTGAGCCACCTCGCGCCGACCATCCCCGAGACCGTGTACTTCGTCTATCAGATGACGTTCGCGATCATCACGCCGGCGCTCATTACCGGTGCGTTTGCCGATCGCATGAAGTTCTCGGCGATGCTCGTGTTCATGTCGCTGTGGTCGGTCATCGTCTACTCGCCGATCGCGCACATGGTGTGGGAGCCGACGGGCTGGCTCGCCAGCGCCGGCATCCTCGACTTCGCGGGCGGCACGGTCGTGCACATCAACGCCGGTATCGCGGGCCTCGTGTGCTGTCTCGTGCTCGGCAAGCGGGTTGGCTATGGCCGCGAAGTGATGGCTCCGCACAATCTCACGCTCACGCTGATGGGTGCGGCCATGCTGTGGGTGGGCTGGTTCGGCTTCAACGCGGGTTCGGCAGTCGCGGCTGACGGCCGTGCCGGCTTCGCGATGCTCACGACGCAAATCGCTACCGCCTGCGCCGCGCTCGGCTGGATGTTCGCGGAGTGGATCGCGAAGGGCAAGCCGTCGGTGCTCGGTATCGCTTCGGGCGCCGTTGCAGGTCTCGTGGCCATTACGCCGGCTTCGGGTTTCGTCGGCGTGCTGGGCGCAATCGTGATCGGTGTGGTGGCGGGCGTGGTCTGCTTCTGGTCGGCGACGTGGCTCAAGCACAAGTTCAACTATGACGACTCGCTCGACGCGTTCGGCGTGCACGGCATCGGCGGCATCATCGGTGCGCTGCTGACCGGCGTGTTCGCGGTGAAGGACATCGGCGGCGCGGATGGCAGCCTCATCCTGCAAGCCAAGGGCGTGCTCACGACCCTCATCTATAGCGGCGTGGTGAGCTTCGTCCTGCTGAAGGTGATCGACATGGTGATGGGCCTGCGCGTTTCGGAAGAAGAAGAGCGCGAAGGTCTCGACGTGGTGCTGCATGGCGAACGCGTGGAATAAGCGCGCCGCGTTAGACGGTTTGATCTAGCAGGGCAGTAAGCAGCGACCTGGGCCCGCCTTTTCGGCGGGCCCTTTTCTTTTGCGCGCTGCGGCGCCGGGTGTGGGCTTTGCTCCCGCGGAAGGGGGAATAAGCGCCGCGCACGCGCGTTCGCATAGTGCCCCTTCAATCCGTGTGCCCAATTGCGCCGGGCGGCGCGGGCGGTCCAGAATGGATATCCGGCTTGAATATCCGCGCGCGCGAAACGCTCGATTGACCCTACCGCGCCCAGGGAATTCATGACGGGGATTCACGAGGGCAATCCCGTCTTGCAACTGGCGCAATCGTCCCCAGATAAACGACCGGTTTCCCTACAATCAAAGCATTTCGTCCGCGAGTCACCCCTTATGGTCCCGCATCTGGTTACGGCGTTGAATGGCCCGCTCCTCGAACTGGAGCAGCGCATCCTCGACGCGACGCCGGCCATCGAGCGCTGGTTCCGCCTCGAATGGCAGGAGCACACGCCGCCGTTCTACGCCTCGGTCGACCTGCGCAACGCCGGCTTCAAGCTCGCGCCCGTCGACACCAACCTTTTTCCCGGCGCCTTCCACTGCCTGCCGCAGGAAGTGCTGCCGCTCGCCGTGCAAGCGGCCATGGCCGCCATCGAAAAGATCTGCCCGGACGCCAAGAACCTGCTGGTGATTCCGGAGATGCACACGCGCAACGCGTTTTATCTGGAGAATGTCGCGCGGCTCGCCACGATCATGCGCCAGGCGGGCCTGAACGTGCGTTTCGGCACCCTCGACGACACGATCGCCGGGCCGGTCACGATCTCGCTCGCGGACGGCCAGAAGATCGTGCTCGAACCGCTCGAGCGCTCGCAGCGGCGCCTCGGCCTGAAGAACTTCGACCCGTGCTCGATCCTGCTGAACAACGATCTTTCGGCCGGCATTCCGCCCGTGCTCGAAAACCTGCACGAGCAGTACGTGCTGCCGCCGCTGCACGCCGCCTGGGCGGTGCGCCGCAAGTCCACGCACTTCTCCTGCTATGACGACGTGGCGAAGAAGTTCGCGAAGATGGTGGGCGTGGACCCGTGGATGATCAATCCGTACTTCGCGCACGTGGAAGGCGTGGACTTCGAGGCGCGCACGGGCGAGGAGCCGCTCGCGACCGCCATCGACGCCGTGCTCAAGAAGATCGCGAAGAAGTACCGCGAGTACGGCATCACCGAAAAGCCCTATGTCGTCATCAAGTCCGATGCCGGCACGGACGGCCGCGGTGTGATGACGGTGCACGATGCCTCGGAGGTCGCCGCACTCACGAAGCGCGAACGTGCGAAGATGTCGGCCACGAAGGACGGGCTGGAAGTGCACGACGTGATCGTGCAGGAAGGCGTCTATACGTTCGAGCATATCGGCGACGAAGTGGCCGAGCCGGTCGTGTACATGATCGACCGCTATGTGGTGGGCGGCTTCTACCGCGCGCACGGCAGCCGCGAGCGCGACCAGAACCTGAACGCGCCGGGCATGCATTTCGTGCCGCTCGGCTTCGAGCACACGGCGCTGCCCGACACGCGCGCGAAAGCGGGGGCGGCGCCGCCGAACCGCTTTTACATGTACGGCGTGGTGGCGCGGCTCGGCTTGCTGGCGGCCTCGGTCGAGCTGGAGAAGACCGACCCCGAAGCGATCCAGGTCTGATCCAGCCGTCATCCTTCACACAATCGAACGCAGCGCCCGCCACCGTGCGGGCGTTGCCGTCATGAAAGCAGGCACCACACCAGGCGCCATGCCAGGCGTCAAGCAGCGACAGGACAGGGACAAGGCAGAGACGATATGGACATTCTCTTCATCGCCGATCCGCTCGAGCGGTTCAAGATCTACAAGGACTCGACCTACGCGATGATGGCCGAGGCCGCGAAGCGCGGCCACCGGCTCTTCGCGTGCGAGCCTCGGCACCTCGCATGGGTGAACGGCCAGGTGGAGGCCGACGTGCGGCGCTTCACGATCATCGGCGATACGGCGGACCTGCATCGCGAAACGTGGTTCGAAGCCACGGCCGATGCGCGCGCGCTCACCGGCTTCGACGCCGTCGTCATGCGCAAGGACCCGCCGTTCGACATGGAGTACGTCACGTCGACGTGGCTGCTGGAGATCGCCGAGCGCGCGGGCGCGAAGATCTTCAACAAGCCGCAGTCGATTCGCGATCACTCGGAGAAGCTCGCCATCGGCGAATTTCCGCAGTTCGTCGCGCCGACGCTCGTCACGCGCAGCGCGGCGCGCCTGCGCAAGTTCCATGAGGAGCACCAGGACGTGATCCTCAAGCCGCTCGACGGCATGGGCGGCATGGGCGTGTTCCGCGTGAAGGCGGACGGCATGAACCTCGGCTCGATCATCGAGATGCTGAGTCACGACGGGGCGCGCAGCGTGATGGCGCAGAAGTTCATCCCCGAAATCAAGGCCGGCGACAAGCGTATCCTGCTTATCGGCGGCGAGCCGGTGCCGTTTTCGCTCGCGCGTATTCCTCAGGGCAATGAAGTGCGCGGCAATCTGGCGGCGGGTGGGCTCGGCGTCGCGCAGCCGCTCACCGGGCGCGACATGGAGATCGCCAAAGCGCTCGGCCCGACGCTCGCGGCACGCGGCCTGCTGCTTGTCGGGCTCGACGCCATCGGCGACTGGCTCACCGAGGTCAATGTCACGAGCCCGACGTGTTTCCGCGAAATCATGGAGCAGACGGGCTTCGACGTGGCCGCGATGTTCATCGACGCGCTGGAGCGCGCGGCGGCCTGAATCTGCTTTCGAAACGGGGACCGGGCGCATTTGAAGCCCGCACCTGGAGCGCGGACTTGAAAGCCTCGCGTATGGCTGCATTTGCCGATTGTGGACGCCTTGCAGGGCAGGCGCCCCCTCCAGACCTTGACTGGCGGGCAGTTTTGGACCACGAAAGGTCGAGCGCGTACGCGGAGCCTGTGAATCGCGCGCGATATCTGTCGCCGCTGTGAGCAGAACCGCCTCGCGTGCGCGAAAATGACCCTGCTACAATGCCGCGAGCCCGCGTTCCGGGCTGGCAGGCGGGCGTCGACGAGACGCTTTGGCTGCCGCGCGGCGCGTGTTCCGACCCTGCGAGCTCACGGCTGGCTGCGGGGTTGGCGCTGCAGGACGCGATCTACGGGGTCGTCCGAGCATCAACCGGAGCCGTTTTTTGCAGTCAAGCTGACATGGCAGGGATTCTGATCATTGCGCACGCACCGCTCGCCACCGCGCTACGCGAGTGCATCGCGCATATCTATGGCGGTTGTCCGGCGCGCATCGGCGCGCTCGACGTGCTCCCCGACAGCGACCCGGCTGAAGTGGTCGCCAAGGCGAATTCGGAGATCGAGCGCCTGCGCGAAGAAAACGGCGCGCTCGTGTTGACCGACATGTTCGGCGCCACGCCTTCGAACATCGCGGCGCGCCTCGCCACGGTGCCCGAGGTGCGCGTGCTGGCCGGCGTGAATCTGCCGATGCTGGTGCGTGCCGTGTGCTACCGGGCAACGCCGCTCGACACGCTGGTCGAAAAGGCGCTGGCCGGCGCGAGCAAGGGCGTGCAGACCATCGGCCCGACCATGCCGCCCGTTGCTCCTGCGAGCGAATGCGCTTGCCCGCCCACGCCCTGCACCGAAACCACTGCGGAGGCGACAAAGCAGGCCGCGAATCCGGTAGCCGGCCAGAGCGCGAGCCAGCCAGCAGCCGCGACGCGCGGCGCGGCTTGCACCGGCGGCGTTGCGGCGGGCGTGTTCAGGCCGGCTGGCAGCACCTGAGCCGGCGGCGCGCCAGCGAAAGCCAACAACAAGGCACAGCGAAACAACCCAAGCTCACTTCCACACACCGCGTCCGGATCGACCTATGCTGCAACAAGAAACGACCATCGTGAACAAACTCGGCCTGCACGCGCGGGCGTCGGCGAAGCTGACGCAGCTCGCAGGCAACTATCAGTCGGAAATCTGGATGAGCCGCAACGGCCGCCGCATCAACGCCAAGAGCATCATGGGGGTCATGATGCTGGCGGCGGGCATCGGCAGCACGGTGATGATCGAAACCGAAGGCCCGGACGAGGCCGACGCCATGAGCGCGCTGCTCAAGCTGATCGCCGATAAGTTTGGCGAAGGCCAGTAAGACGCGCGTGGTCATTGCGCCTTGCTCGGAACGCCGCGGTTTGCCGCGGCGTTTTTGTTTGCGGGCGGCGACTGCTGCACAACGCCGCAGTCATGCGCGCACAGGTGCGCATGGCCACATTCCGCCGCGCTGGAATTTATAATCATCGCCGGGGTCTGAGAGAGCGCATTGCAGCGGTTTGCCGCAGCATCAAATAACCAGAGGAGGTGCGCGTGCCGTTCACGCTGCATGGAATTCCCGTATCACGCGGTATAGCCATCGGGCGAGCGTACCTGATCGCTCCGGCTGCGCTCGACGTCGACCATTACCTCATCGAGCACGCGCAGATCGAAGACGAAATCGTGCGCTTTCGCGCGGCGCTGCAGGCCGTGGAGCACGAACTCGACACGCTGCGCGCCGATCTCGCCGCCGACGCCCCTTCCGAAATGGGCGCATTTATCGGTGTGCACCTCATGATCCTGAACGACGTGATGCTCGTACAGGAGACCATCGATCTCATCCGCACGCGCCGCTTCAATGTGGAGTGGGCGCTTACCGAACAGCTCGAACGCCTCTCGCGTCACTTCGACGACGTGGAGGACGAGTACCTGCGCGAGCGCAAGGCCGATATCGAGCAAGTCGTGGAGCGCGTACTGAAGTCGCTCGCCGGCGCCATGCCGCCTTCGCTGCACGGCGGCTGCGACGAGATGATCGTCGTCGCGCACGACATCGCGCCGGCCGACATGCTGCAGTTCAAGGGGCAAACCTTCCAGGGGTTCGTCACCGATCTGGGCGGCCGCACCTCGCACACGGCGATCGTCGCGCGCAGCCTCGGCATCCCGGCCGCGGTGGGCGTGCAGCAGGCGAGCGCGCTGATCCGCCAGGACGATCTCATCATCGTCGACGGCGACCACGGCATCGTGATCGTCGATCCCGCGCCGATCGTGCTCGAGGAGTACACCTACCGTCAAAGCGAGATGGCGCTCGAGCGGCGCAAGCTGCAGCGCCTGAAGTTCTCGCCGACGCAAACGCTATGCGGCGCGAAGATCCAGCTGTACGCGAACATCGAGCTGCCCGACGACGCGCAGGCCGCGCTCGACTCGGGCGCGACGGGCGTGGGCCTCTTTCGCACTGAGTTCCTGTTCATGAACCACAAGAACCACTTGCCGGAGGAGGACGAGCAGTTCGCCGCCTACCGCCGCGCGGTGGAGCTCATGAACGGGCTGCCCGTGACGATCCGTACGATCGACGTGGGCGCGGACAAGCCGCTCGACGCCATGAATGCGGGCGACGGTTACGAGACGGCGGCGAACCCGGCGCTCGGCCTGCGCGCGATCCGCTGGAGCCTGTCCGAGCCGCAGATGTTCCTCACGCAGTTGCGGGCGATCCTGCGCGCCTCGGCGTTCGGTTCGGTCAAGATCCTGATTCCGATGCTCGCGCACGCGCAGCAGATCGACCAGACGCTCGACCTGATCCGCGAGGCCAGGCGCCAGCTCGACGACGCGGGCCTCGCCTACGATCCCAACATCCAGGTCGGCGCGATGATCGAGATTCCGGCGGCCGCGCTCGCGCTGCCGATGTTCCTGCGCCGTCTCGACTTCCTCTCGATCGGCACCAACGACCTGATCCAGTACGCGCTCGCCATCGACCGCGCCGACAACGCGGTGGCCGACCTGTACGATCCGCTGCATCCGGCCGTGCTGCAGCTGATCGCGCATACGCTGCGCGAGGCGAAGCGTGCGGGCGTGCCCGTTTCGGTATGCGGGGAGATGGCGGGCGACCCGTCGTTCACGCGTTTGCTGCTCGGCATGGGGCTTACCGAGTTTTCGATGCACCCGAGCCAGTTGCTCGTGGTGAAGCAGGAGATCCTGCGCTCGCAGCTCAAGACGCTGGAAAAACCGGTGGCGGAGGTGCTGGCCGCTTACGAGCCCGAGGAGCTGCAGGCCGCGCTGCAGCGTGTGGCCCAGGCCTGAGCGTGCACCTGCTGATACGCGAAAATGCGAAAAGCCCCGGCATGTCCGGGGCTTTTTTCTTGCCTTGGCTCGCGCGGGCCTCAGGCGTGCCGGAGACGCTCGCCGCACACCGGGCAATCCGGCTGCCGTGCCACGCGCATCGTGCTCCACTCCATGCGCAGCGAGTCGAGCATCATGAGCCGCCCGACGAGCGGCGTACCGATGCCGCCGATCACGCGCAGCGCCTCGGCCGCCTGCATCGCGCCGATGATGCCAACCGTTGGCGCGAATACGCCCATCGTCGAGCACGCCACTTCCTCGAATGGCTGATCTTCCGGGAACACGCAGGCGTAGCACGGCGAGGCGTCGTCGCGGAAGTCGAACGTGCTGATCTGTCCGTCGAAGCGCAACGCCGCGCCCGAGACGAGCGGCACGCCATGCTTCACGCACGCGCGGTTGATGGCGTGGCGCGTGGCGAAGTTGTCGGTGCAGTCGAGCACGACCGTCGCGCCCGGCACCTGCGCGTCGAGCCACGCATCGTCGATGCGTGTTTGCAGCGCGATCACCTTCACTTCGGGATTCAGGCGCGCGATGGCGTCGCGGCCCGACTCGACCTTCGCGCGGCCGACCGAAGCCGTCTCGTGCATGATCTGCCGCTGCAGGTTGGTGAGGTCGACGGTGTCGTTGTCGACGAGCGTGAGCGTGCCCACGCCCGAGGCCGCGAGATACATCGCCGCGGGCGACCCCAGGCCGCCCGCGCCCACGACGATCGCATGCGCGTCGAGAAAGCGCTGCTGCGCCTCGATGCCGATCTCGTCGACGAGGATATGGCGGGAATAGCGAAGGAGTTGGTCGTCGTTCATCGCGATGCGCTGGTTCGATGGCGCTGCGATGGACTCGAGAGCCTGAATGGCCCTGAATGGGGGAGCGCGCGCCGGGGAAATACCGTGCCGTTATTGTAACGACGCCAGCGGCTGGAGGAGGGGCGGCCTCGCGACCGGCGCACGAGGCGCACGGGTCGCGAGGCGGTACGGCGTGTTACTTCGCCGGCGCGGGAGCGGAGGCCGGCGCGGCGGAGCCCGGAGCCGGCGCCATGATGAGCGCGCCCGGCTTCACGGCGATCGGCGCGGAAGCCGAGGTCGGCGGCTTCTGCTGCGCGAGGCGGCGCTCCATCGGCGACTTCGATTCGGCCACCGGCTTGCCCTGGAGCTTGTTCAGCGCCTGCTGGAGCATGTAGTCGTCGGTAGAACCGAACTCGACCGGCTTGCGCTCGCGATCCTTCTGGCGCTGATCCGGCGTTTTCTTGTCGTTCTGCTCTTCGAGCTGACGCAGCATGTCCATGCGCTCCTGCTCGCGCACTTCCTGCTCCTTCTTCTCGTCCGGATCCTGCGTGTTGGCGAGGTGGTTCTGGTAGTCCACTTCGCGCGTGACGAGTGCGTCGTCCGGATCGCCGTCTGCGTACTGGTCGACCGCGATATCAGGACGGATGCCCTTGTTCTGGATCGAGCGGCCGCTCGGCGTGTAGTAGTACGCCGTGGTGAGACGCAGCGCCGTGTCGGCCGTCATCGGGCGCACGGTCTGCACCGAGCCCTTGCCGAACGTCGTCTTGCCGACGATCAGCGCGCGCTTCGAGTCCTGCAGCGCGCCCGCCACGATTTCCGAGGCCGACGCCGAGTAGGCATTGGTCAGCACGACCATCGGCACGGTCTTGAACTCGGCCGCCTCGCCCTTGAGCGGGTCGCCGTCGAACGACGGCAGGCGGTAGTTCTCGTAGGTGTCGCGGTAGACCTGCTTCGAGTCCGGGATCTGGCCGTTCGTCGAGACGACGACCGAATCCGGCGGCAGGAACGCGCCCGCAACGCCGACGGCGCTTTGCAGCAGGCCGCCGCCGTTGTTGCGCAGGTCGAGGATGATGCCCTTGAGGTTCGGCTCCTGGCGCGCGATATCTTGCAGCTTCTGGGCGAGGTCGGGGACCGTGCGCTCCTGGAAGCTCGTGATGCGGATATACGCGTAGCCCGGCTGCACGATCTTCGACTTCACGCTCTGGACCTTGATGATGGCGCGCGTGATGGTGAGCGGGAAGGTGCGGTCGTCGGTCTTGCGGAAGATCGTGAGCGTGACCTTCGTGCCCGGGTCGCCGCGCATCTGCTTGACGGCCTGGTCGAGCGTCATGCCGCGCACCGGCTTGTCGTTGATGCGCGTGATGAGGTCGCCCGGACGGATGCCGGCGCGGTAGGCGGGCGTGTCTTCGATCGGCGAGATGACCTTGATCAGGCCGTCTTCCGACGAGATTTCGATGCCGAGGCCCGCGAAGCGACCCTTGGTCTGCTCCTGGAGTTCCTGGTAATCGGTCTTGTCGAGATACGACGAGTGCGGGTCGAGGCTCGACACCATGCCCTTGATGGCGGCGGTGAGGAGCTTCTTGTCGTCCACCGGCACGACATACTCATGCTTGATTTGACCAAAGACTTCGGCGAAGAGCCTCAGCTGGTCGAGCGGCAGCGGTTCTACGACCGTCTGCTGGGTTTGCTGCGCCTCGGCGGAAATCTGCAGGGTGGCAAATACGCCGGTCGCGAGGCCAGCGGCGATCAGGCCGATGTTTTTCAGGTTCTTTCGCATAGAGTATGTTGCGTGCGGTCGAAAAGGCGCGTGGCAGCGTCTATTGGAAAAGCGACGGACAAGTATAACTGCACACCCGCCGTGGCTGTGTATATGGCGCGTACGATGGGGACTAAGACAGTGCCGCAGCCGCCAGGTTCGCAAACCGTGTGCCGCAATTTTGCTTCTGGCACGGTGCTGGCAGTGCGCTGGCAATCCTGCCAGACAGGCCCGGAAAGAGACAGAAAAGGGGAATGTGCAACGAATTCCATCGCGGCCAGAGTGCCGGGGCGAAGCCGCGCGGCGCTTCGCGTGGCGGGAGGGCATGGCCTGCGGACAGGCCGCCGGCCCGACGGACCGGCGGCTTCCTGAATCAACCAGGCATGGCCAGGATGCGGCCGATGAAGGGAAGCACCAAGCCTCAGCCCGCCTTCTTGCCCTGGTTCGCAACGGCGGCCTGCGCCTTCGCGATGGCTTCGGCGTCGCCCAGATAGTAGTGCTTGATGGGCTTGAGGCTCTCGTCCAGCTCGTAGACGAGCGGCACGCCGTTCGGGATGTTCAGACCGACGATGTCGTCATCCGAAATGTTGTCGAGGTACTTCACGAGCGCGCGGATCGAGTTGCCGTGCGCGGCGATTACCACCTTCTTGCCCGCCTTGATGGCCGGCGCGATCGACTCGTTCCAGATCGGCATCACGCGCGCGACCGTGTCCTTCAGGCACTCGGTGAGCGGCAGTTCCTCGCGCGGCACCTTGGCGTAACGCGGGTCGTTGTACGACGTGCGCGAGTCGGACGGCTCGAGCGCCGGCGGCGGCGTGTCGTAGCTGCGGCGCCAGACCAGCACCTGCTCGTCGCCGAATTTGGCCGCCGTTTCGGCCTTGTTCAGGCCCGAAAGCGCACCGTAGTGACGCTCGTTCAGGCGCCACGAGTGGACCACGGGCAGGTACATCTGGTCCATCTGGTCCTGCACGTGCCAGAGCGTGCGGATCGCGCGCTTGAGCACGGAGGTGTAGGCGATGTCGAACGTGTAGCCGGACTCCTTGAGCAGCTGGCCTGCCTGCTGCGCTTCGCGGTTGCCCTGCTCGGTGAGGTCGACGTCCACCCAGCCGGTGAAACGGTTTTCCTTGTTCCAGGTCGATTCGCCGTGGCGGATGAGTACGAGTTTGTACATGAGGATGCCGGTCGGTAGTGAAGGAAGCGGTAATCGGGGACGGAAGACGCAACACGGCAGCAGCGCCATGGCGGCGGTCCAGGTCCGGCGGGTGGCACGCCCGGGCTGGGGGGCGGTAACCCTGCGACAAACGGTTATTTTATAATGAGCGGATTGTCCGAATCCGATTTCGCACGATTTCTCCGACTTTCCCTTTTTCCGGCGGCCCCTCCGTGACGTTCTTCACCAATTACATCAACCTTGTACTCATCGCGATCGTCCTCATCTCAGGAGGGTTGCTCCTTTGGCCGACGCTCAAGCGCGGCGGCCGCGGCGGGGTTTCCACCGCCGAGGCGACGCAGCTCATCAACCGCCGCAACGCGGTGGTGGTCGACCTGCGTCCCGCGGGTGAGTTCGCGAAGGGTCATCTGCCCTCGGCGCGCCAGGTTGAATTCGGCGAACTCGAGACGAAGATCGGCCAGCTCGTGAAGAACAAGAGCAACCCGGTGTTGCTGGTCTGCCAGACGGGCCAGCAGTCGCACAAGGCGCTGCGCCTCGTGAAGGACGCCGGTTTTGCCGAAGTCCACGTGCTGGACGGCGGCGTGAACGCCTGGCAGCAGGCCGGTATGCCGGTCGTGAAACAAGGAGGTTCGAAGTGAGCAAAGTGGTCATGTACAGCACCCAGGTGTGCCCGTATTGCCAGATGGCCGAGCGTCTTTTAAAGTCGCGCGGCGTCGAACACATCGAGAAAGTGCTGATCGACCGGGACCCGGCGCGGCGCGAAGAGATGATGACGCGCACCGGCCGGCGTACCGTGCCGCAGGTTTTCATCGGCGAGACGCACGTGGGCGGTTACGATGACCTCTCCGCGCTCGACCGTGCGGGCGGCTTGATGCCGCTGCTCGAAGCCGCCTGAGGTTACGGGCGGATTCAAGGCCTGATTCGCAGCCCGATAGCCTTGCGGCCTCGGTCCGCAGGCGGGCTGCGCAGCGTGACGTAGCGACGCAGGGTTTCGGCCCGCGCGAGCCAGTGAGGCTTGCGCGGGCCTGTTGCCGTTCATTGCCGTAGCGCGGCGCATTTTCGGGACGCTGAGATGTCACGAGGATGCCGCCGCGATCCATTCAATCAGGGAAGCCATACACCATGTCTGACGAGAACAACCAGCCGTTCTTCAATATCCAGCGCATTTACCTCAAGGACATGTCGCTCGAGCAGCCGAATTCGCCGGCCATCTTCCTTGAGCAGGACATGCCTTCGGTCGAAGTGGAAGTCGACGTCAAGGCCGAGCGCCTCGCCGAATCGGTGTTCGAGATCATCGTCACCGGCACCGTCACGGCCAAGGTCAAGGACAAGGTTGCGTTCCTGATCGAAGCCAAGCAAGCCGGCATTTTCGACATCCGCAACATCCCGGCCGAACAGGTCGATCCGCTCGTCGGCATCGCATGCCCGACCATCCTGTTCCCGTACCTGCGCTCGAATATCGCCGACGCGATCACGCGCGCGGGCTTCCCGCCGATCCACCTGGCCGAGATCAACTTCCAGGCGCTCTACGAGCAACGCCTGCAGCAACTCGCCCAGCAAGACGGCGCAAGCAGCGCAACGCACTAAAGCGTACGTTGATCGTTTCCACGAACTACCGGTGCGGAGTATCGGAATGAACATCGCCGTTCTCGGCGCCGGAGCGTGGGGCACCGCGCTGGCAGGGCATCTCGCCCAGGCGCATCACACGCTGTTGTGGGCGCGCGATGGCGCGCTCGTCGACACCTTGCGCAAGACGCACGAAAACGCCCGCTACCTCGCGGGCGTCGCGCTGCCCAGCAATCTCGAATACGAAACGGATCTTGCCGCCGCGCTCGACCATGCGTCGGGCGAGGCGGATCTCGTCGTGCTCGCTACGCCCGTGGCCGGCCTGCGCGGCATGCTTTGCACACTGCGCGACATGGGCCGCGTGCCCGCGCACTTCGTCTGGCTCTGCAAGGGCTTCGAAGCGCAAACGCAATTGATGCCGCATCAGGTCGTGGCGGCCGAGCTGCCGGGCCATGCGAGCAACGGCGTGCTTTCGGGGCCGAGCTTCGCGCGCGAAGTCGGCGAGGGCCTGCCTGTCGCGTTGACGGTGGCGAGCGCCTCCGCCGATTGTCGCGAGCGCACGCTCGCTGCGTTCCATCACCGCGCGATGCGCATCTATACCGGCGACGACGTGGTCGGCGTGGAGGTGGGCGGCGCGGTCAAGAACGTGCTCGCGATCGCGACCGGCATTGCCGATGGTCTGGGCCTCGGCCTGAACGCACGCGCGGCGCTCATCACGCGCGGTCTCGCCGAGATGACGCGCCTTGGCGTCACGCTCGGCGGGCGTGCCGAGACCTTCACGGGGCTGACCGGCCTCGGCGACCTCATCCTCACCGCCACGGGCGACCTCTCGCGCAACCGCACCGTGGGCAAGCAGCTCGCGAGCGGCCGCACGCTCGACGATATCCTCGCCGCACTCGGTCACGTGGCCGAAGGCGTGCGCTGCGCGCAGGCCGTGCTGGCACTCGCGCGCGCGCACGGCATCGACATGCCGATCACCCAGGCGGTATGCGCCGTGCTGTTCGACGGTGTCACGCCGCGCGACGCCGTGAGCGCGCTGCTGCGGCGCGACGCGAAGGCGGAGTAGGGCGCTTCGGTCCTGCTGCGCCAGGTTTTGAGCACGCTTTGCGTGGGCCGGATCGCAAAGGAGGACCGTATGCTGACCATCGGAAACTGCCGCATCGAAGCGCAGGCCGTCGACATCACCACGTTGAAGGTCGATGCGATCGTCAACGCCGCGAACGAATCGCTGCTCGGCGGCGGCGGCGTGGACGGCGCGATTCATCGCGCCGCCGGGCCGGACCTGCTGCGCGAATGCGAGACGCTGAACGGCTGCCCGACCGGCGACGCCAAAATCACCGGCGGCTATCGCCTTCCCGTCAAACACGTCATCCACACCGTGGGCCCCGTCTGGTACGGCGGCGGCCGTGACGAAGCGCATCTGCTCGCGTCCTGCTACCGGCGCTCACTCGAGTGCGCGCGCGAGGCCGGCGTGACGAGCATCGCGTTTCCGGCAATCAGTTGCGGCGTCTACCGTTTTCCTGCCGACGAGGCCGTGGCGATTGCGGTATCGACCGTGATCGACGAGCTATCGAAATATCCGACGCTCGAACACGTGATCTTCGCCTGCTTCGACAATGCGATGCTCACGCGCTACGAGCGTGAGCTTGCGGCGCGCGGCAGGGCGTAGGGCGACGCGGTACAACGTACCCGCGTCATTCGCCGCCTTCGAATCCCGCTTGACGCCACGCTTCGAACACCACGACCGCAACTGTGTTCGAGAGATTCAGGCTGCGATTGCCGGGTCGCATCGGCAGGCGCACGCGTTGTGGCGTCGCAAAGCGCTCTAGCACCGCGTCGGGCAGGCCGCGCGTTTCCGCGCCGAACACGAACCAGTCGCCCGGCTGGAACGCATGCGCATGAAAGCGGCCCGATCCGCGCGTCGTGAACGCGAACATGCGCGACGGGTCCGGCGCTTCCTTGGCGATGAAGGCGTCCCAGTCGGCGTGCACGTGCATCTGCGCGTACTCGTGGTAATCGAGGCCCGCGCGGCGCATTTTCGCGTCGTCGAGGGGAAAGCCGAGCGGTTCGATCAGATGAAGCCGCGCACCGGTGTTCGCGCACAGGCGGATCACGTTGCCCGTGTTTGGCGGAATTTCGGGTTCGACGAGAACGACGTTGAACATGACGATGAAACTCTCTCGATGTCTTGAATAGTGTGAGGCCGATCAGTCTTTCGGCGTGCGCAGCGCGACGAAATTGGTCACGCGCCGTGCGCCCGCGGCCTTGAGCGTATGCGCGAGCGCGTCGAGCGTGGCGCCCGAGGTCATCACGTCGTCGACCACGCCCACGTGCTGGCCGGCAAGCGGCCGCGCGAGCGCGAAGGCCCGGCCGACGTTGCGGCGGCGCGTCTCGCGATCGAGCTTCGATTGCGGCGCCGTATGCAGGATGCGTCGTACGAGCGTGGCGTCCGCGGGCGTGCCCAACCGGCGCGCGAGCGGCCGCGCGATCTGCCAGGCCTGGTTGTAGCCGCGCTCGATCAGGCGTTCGCGCGAGAGCGGCACCGGCACGACGATCTCCGGCATGCCGTGCTCATCGCACATATCGTATGCGGCCAGCGCCAGGCGTCGCGCAAATTCCTCGCCGAGTGCGAGGCGCGCGCGAAACTTCAGGCCACGCGCGAGCAGGTCGAGCGGCGCGCGATAATCGGCGAGCGCGAGCGTGGCGTCGAACGCAGGCGGTGCGTCGGTGCAGGCCTCGCAGCGGTAGCGTGCGCGTCCCGCCGAACCGCGCCTGTGCGCGAGCGGCATCGCACAGACCGTGCAGCGCAGGCGCGGCTCATTCCAGTACGCGGCATCGCAGCACACACAGAGCGTGGCTCGCGTCAAATTGCCGCATAATGGGCACAGATTGGGCAGCACGAAGTGGGCAAGCTGTGACGGCAGCGCCCGCGCTTTTCGACAGACGCGCGCAACGCCCGCAAGACGAGTGCGGTGCGAAGCGGGCGGTGTGACGCCCGCTGCATTGCGTGCATCACGTGAAGAAGAGCGCGGCGGCATCGAAGGACGGCCCGGGCAGCGGGCTCGCGTGACTGAAAGGAAAGGAGTGAGCGAGTATACTTCGCAGACTTCGCCAATACGACCGACATGTCCCCGTCTCCCGCAAGAACTGGCCGTCCGGACTATGACACCCGGCACCTGCGGCGCATCTTCGATCGCCGTGCGGCGACTTTCGACGACGTTGCCTTCCTGCCGCGTGAAATCGCGCAACGCATGCGCGAGCGCCTCGAGTACATCAAGGTGAAACCTGCGGCCGTGCTCGACATCGCGTGCGGCCAGGGCGACGACCTGCCCGGCTTGCGCGAGCGCTTTCCCGAAGCGCCCGTGTTCGGCACCGATCTCTCCCTCGCCATGCTGCGCCGTGCCCGCGAGCACGACGCCCCCGACACGAGCTGGCGGCGTTTCCTGCCTGCATCGGTTGGACGCGCGCTCGGCTCGCGCGGTCCGCGGGTTGCGCAGGCCGACTTCGCCGAACTGCCGTTCGCGCACGGTGCGTTCGAGCTGCTGTGGTCGAATCTCGCACTGCATTGGCATCCGCGCCCCGACCTCGTGTTCGGCGAGTGGCAGCGCGTGCTTAAGGTCAACGGCTTGCTCATGTTCAGCACGCTCGGCCCCGACACGCTCAAGGAGTTGCGCGGCGCGTTCGCCGAAGTCGAAGCCGCGCACGGCGTGCCGACGCGCGCGCACGTCATCGATTTCGTCGACATGCACGATCTCGGCGACATGCTCGTCGAGAACGGTTTCGAGATTCCGGTCATGGACCAGGAAACGCTCACCATCACCTACAAGACGCCGGAGAAGCTGCTCGCCGACGTGCGCCGCTGGGGCGCGTATCCGTTCGAGCGCAACGGCGATGGCGACAGTGAGAACGGTGGCACCGCGCGGCGCCTGCACCGTGCGCTCGTGGCGGCGCTCGAGGCGCGCCGCTGCACGGACGGTCCGCACGCGGGCACGATCCCGCTGACCTTCGAGATCATCTACGGCCACGCGTGGAAGGCCGTGCCGCGCACGACCGCCGAAGGCCATGGCATCGTGCGCATCGAAGACATCGGCCGGGGTCCTGCAAGGAATCGGTAACGTGGTAAGGGGGCTTTCGTTATGCCTGAAATTAGCGCCGGAAAAGCCCTGGGGAAATGCTTGAAAAATCGCTGTAAAGCCCGTCTGGTATGGGCTCGCGGGCGATTGGGCCTTGCTTGTGAGGGCTGGGGATCGCGCCTATAATGCGTCAGTTTGCTGCGCGGAAGGGTCCCCAAATTCCGTTGTGGCAAGTCCAGATGTTCCCGTAGTTGTGCGAGGCGCGACGCGGCGATAGTCTGGCGAAGTTGCAAGTGGGGGAAGCGAGCGATGCAGGCGTCTGATCTGCTGGCGAGTCCGGAACCGGTCCTGAAAGACTGGATCATGAAGCGCAACTGTTCGGTTTCGCCCAGGCAATTCGTGTTCTTCTATGTTTCGCTGGCGCTGGTTTCCATCGCGATCGCCGTTCTGTTGTTGATCCACGGCGCCTGGCTGGTTTTGCCGTTTACCGGTATCGATCTGTTGGTAGTAGGCGGCGCTTTTGTCATCTATGCGCGCCATGCTGTCGATTACGAACGTATCAGGCTTTATCCGAACCGGCTGGTGATCGAACAGATGAGCGCCGACGCGCTCACGCAGTTCGAATTCAATCCCCGCTGGGTCCGGGTCGAGCCGGGCGCGACCCCACGCGACCCGGTGCGTCTCGTGTCCCGCGGTCAGGCGGTCGCTGTCGGGTTGCATCTGCCGCAATATCGGCGTGCGCAGTTCGCGCGGGAACTGCGTGCCTGGCTTGCGCGCGCGCCTTGATGCGCGGCGCGTGAGCTTGCCGGTTGGCGGTACGAGCGTCCCAGGGGGCGCCCTGGTTGCAAAACCTTCCTGCGGGGTCGAGGGTTTGAATGGAAATTATGGGTAAGGAAGCTATGAAAACAATCAAGCGAGCCCTCCAGGGCGTGCTGGCGTGCAGCGGATTCCTCGTCGCCGGCGCGGCACTCGCAGTCGGAGACAGCCCAGGCGGCCCTGCGGTCAACGAGATCAATTTCCAGCCGCCCGTCACGCGCATCGCCGAAGAGCTTTACAGCCTCCACATGATGATGCTGCTCTTGTGCGTCGTGATTTTCGTCGGCGTGTTCGGCGTCATGTTCTATTCGATCTACGCGCACCGTAAGGCGAAGGGCCACAAGGCCGCTCACTTTCATGAGAGCACCACGGTCGAAATCATCTGGACGGTGGTGCCGTTCATCATCGTCGTGCTGATGGCGCTGCCCGCCACCAAGGCCGTCGTCGCGATGAAGGACACCTCCAACGCCGACCTCACCGTAAAGGTCACGGGCTACCAGTGGAAATGGGGCTACGACTACGTGAAGGGGCCGGGCGAAGGCATCAACTTCCTCTCCACGCTCAGCACGCCGCGCTCCGAGGTGAACAACCGCGTGCCGATCACCGATACGTACCTGCAGGAAGTCGACAATCCGCTCGTGGTGCCGGTCAACAAGAAAATCCGCGTCATCACCACGGCCAACGACGTCGTGCACTCGTGGTACGTGCCCGCGTTCGGCGTGAAGCAGGACGCGATTCCGGGCTTCGTGCGCGACACGTGGTTCAGGGCCGACAAGGTCGGCACCTATCGCGGCTTCTGTACCGAGCTGTGCGGCAAGGAGCACGCGTTCATGCCGGTCGTCGTCGAGGTGCTCTCCGACGAGGACTACGCGAAGTGGGTCGATACGCAAAAGGCAAAGATGGCCTCTGCCAACGACGACCCGAACAAGACCTACACGCTGGCCGAGCTCAAGGAGCGCGGCGAAAAGATCTACAACTCGAACTGCGCGGTGTGCCACCAGCCCACCGGCAAGGGCGCGGGCGCGTTCCCGGCGCTCGACGGCAGCAAGGTCGTTCAGGGTCCGCTCGCGGAGCACGTGAGCATCGTCCTGCACGGCAAGAACGCCATGCCATCATGGGCGCCGACGCTCAACGACGTCGAGATCGCATCGGTCATCACGTTCGAGCGCAACTCGTGGGGCAACCACACCGGCGACATTCTGCAGCCGCGTCAGGTGGCCGACGCGCGTAACGGCAAGATGCCCGAGGGCGGCGGCACGACGGCGGCAGCGGGCGAGGGCGGTGCGAGCGGCGCGGCCGCGGCAAGCGGCGCGGAAGCCGCCAGCGGGGCGGCCGAAGCGAGCGCGGCGAGCGGCGCGGCCCCCGCAAGCGGCGCGGATCAGGCGTCGGGCGCAGCGGCGCCGAGCGCAGCCGCGTTGCCGGCGAGCGTCTACTTCGAAGTGGGCAAGAGCACGCTGCCCGCCGACGCGAAGGACGCCATCCAGGCGGCAGCCGACTACGCGAAGGCGCATCCGGACGCGAAGTTCACGCTGTCGGGCTACACCGATTCGAGCGGCAACGCCAGCACGAACGCCGACCTCGCCAGGCACCGGGCGCAAGCAGTGCGCGACGCGATGAAGGCGGCAGGCATTGCGGAAGACCACATCATTCTGAAGAAGCCGGAAACGATCACGGGCGGCGCGAACGCGAAAGAAGCGCGTCGGGTGGAGATCAGCGCGGCGGCCTGAACGGGCCCGCGCCATAAGAACAAGCAGCAAGAGACGCAAAAGCAATTCGCTTCAGCATTTCAATTGCATGGGGCTGGAGTCAGGCGCCAAAGCGCCAACTTCGGACCGACAGGAGATAAGACATGTCTAGCATCGGACACGATGTAGCTGGCGGGCACGGTCACGTGCACGGCGACCACGCGCACGCCACGCCCCACGGCTGGCGCCGCTGGCTGCTCGCGACGAATCACAAGGACATCGGAACGCTATATCTGCTCTTCTCGTTCGTGATGTTCCTCTCGGGCGGCGTCATGGCGCTCGCCATTCGTGCGGAGCTGTTCGAGCCGGGCATGCAGATCATGCGCCCCGAGTTCTTCAACCAGCTCACCACGATGCACGGTCTCATCATGGTGTTCGGCGCGATCATGCCGGCGTTCGTGGGCTTCGCGAACTGGATGATTCCGCTGCAGATCGGCGCCTCGGACATGGCGTTCGCGCGCATGAACAACTTCAGCTTCTGGCTGCTGCCCGCCGCCGGCTGCCTGCTGGTCGGCTCGTTCTTCTCGCCGGGCGGCGCGACCGCCGCGGGCTGGACGCTCTACGCGCCGCTTTCCACGCAGATGGGCCCGGGCATGGACTTCGCGATCTTCGCGCTGCACATGATGGGCGCCTCGTCGATCATGGGCGGTATCAACATCGTCGTGACGATCCTGAATCTGCGCGCGCCCGGCATGACGCTCATGAAGATGCCGATGTTCGTGTGGACGTGGCTCATCACCGCCTACCTGCTGATCGCCGTGATGCCGGTGCTCGCGGGCGCCATCACGATGCTGCTGTTCGACCGCCACTTCGGCACGAGCTTCTTCAATGCGGCCGGCGGCGGCGACCCGGTGATGTACCAGCACATCTTCTGGTTCTTCGGGCACCCCGAGGTCTACATCATGATCTTGCCGGCGTTCGGGATCGTTTCGCAGGTGATTCCGGCGTTCTCGCGCAAGCCGCTGTTCGGCTATAGCTCGATGGTGTACGCCACGGCGTCGATCGCGATTCTCTCGTTCATGGTCTGGGCGCACCACATGTTCGCCACCGGCATGCCGGTCACGGGCCAGCTCTTCTTCATGTACGCGACGATGCTGATCGCCGTGCCGACGGGCGTGAAAGTGTTCAACTGGGTCGCCACGATGTGGCGCGGCTCGCTCTCGTTCGAAACGCCGATGCTGTGGGCCGTGGGCTTCCTGATCGTGTTCACGTTCGGCGGTCTCTCGGGCCTGATGCTCGCCATGGCGCCGCTCGACATCCAGTATCACGGCACTTACTTCGTGGTGGCGCACTTCCACTACGTGCTGGTGGCGGGGTCATTATTCGCGTTGTTCTCAGGGTGGTACTACTGGGCGCCAAAATGGACCGGCTGGATGTACAACGAGACGCGCGGCAAGATCCACTTCTGGTGCTCGCTCATCTTCTTCAACCTCGCGTTCCTGCCGATGCACTTCGTCGGCCTGGCCGGCATGCCGCGACGCTATGCCGACTATCCGGCCCAGTTCACCGACTGGAACCAGGTGATCACGATCGGCGCCTTCGGCTTCGGGCTTTCTCAGGTGTACTTCCTGTTCTTTGTCGCGCTGCCCGCGTATCGCGGCGGCGGCGAGCTGGAACAGGCCGGCGACAAGCCGTGGGACGGCGCAACGGGCCTCGAGTGGACCGTGCCGAGCCCGGCGCCGTTCCACACGTTCGAGAACCCGCCGACGGTCGAGTAACCCGTCGAGTGGGTGGCGTCCGGCTGTGCGCAGCCGGACGCGAACGAAGCACGCGGTCTTCACGCAGTCTTCATCGGAGCACGTACGAGAGGCGATTCACGATGCAAGGAGAAGCCGCGGCCAGCCGCGCTGAACGCATGACCCGGGACCCACAAAAAAGACGCACGCCTGAGCAGATTCGCGCGGGCAATCTACGGCTCGGCCTGATTTTGCTGGTTGTCGTAGTCGGTTTCTTTGTGGCGGCCGTCGTCAAGCAGGTGTATTTCCCCGGCCACTGACGCGCAGGGCGTTTGCCGGAAGATCGTTCGAGGAAGTTCGATGTCCACGCAAGCTGGAAATGATCGTGCATTCAACCGGTCGATGCTCATCAAGCTCGCCGTGGTGGCGCTGCTCATGTTCGGTTTCGGTTTTGCGCTGGTGCCGATGTATCGAGCGATCTGCCAGGTCACAGGCATCAACAACCTGGTGCAGCGCGACGCCACGGAGCGCGAGGCGCGCAACACGCAGGTGGACATGACACGCACGATCTCGGTGGAGTTCGACGCGAACGCACGCGGGCTGCTCGGCTTCAAGCCGGAGCAGACGAGCCTCGACGTGCATCCGGGCGAAGTCATGACGGTGATGTACGACATTTCGAACAACGAAGGACGCACGATCGACGCGCAGGCCATTCCGAGCTACGCGCCGAAGCAGGCGACGGAGTACTTCCGCAAGATCGAATGCTTCTGCTTCACGCAGCAGGTCCTGAAGGCGAACGAGACCAAGCGCATGCCGGTGGTGTTCGTGATCGACCCGAAGCTGCCGAAAGACGTGAAGACGATCACGCTGTCGTACACGTTCTTCGAGCTGAACAAGCCGGCTGTGCCGCCGCCGCCGAAGCAATCGGCGGGCGCGTGAGCCTTCAGCGCCGAAGTCAACGATGCCAGGAGGCGAAAGGCGCATGAGTGACGAACATGGCGGAGCGGGGCCGGCGAAGAAGAAGGGCGGCATCCTGCAGTTGATGAAAGCGGTGGCGTGGTCCTTTCTCGGCGTGCGCAAGCGCGCCGACCTCGAAGACGACGCGGCGAACCTGCACCCCGTGCAGTTGATCATCGCGGGCATCATCGGCGCAGTGCTGTTCATCGTCGTGCTGCTGTTGATCGTGCACGCGGTGGTGGGATGAGCGAGTGCGCGCAACGCTGCGCACGAAGCAGTGAATAACGAGGACACACTCGGACAAATGCAGCCGGCGATGTCCGGTGCAACTGGAAACTGGAGAAACAGGCATGAGCGGCCAAAACGATAGCCCGTACTACTTCGTACCGCACCCGTCGCGGCATCCGATCAGCGCGTCCATTGGGCTTGTGGTCATGCTCGGGTCGCTCGCCTCGTGGATCAACGGCGAGTCGTGGGGGCCGATCGGTGTGCTCGTCGGCCTGCTGTGGCTGCTCTTCACGCTGTGGCACTGGTTCGGCGACGCCATCGCCGAGTCCGAAGGCGGCATGTACGGCAAGCGCGTCGATGTGTCGTACCGGTGGAGCATGAGCTGGTTCATCTTCTCCGAAGTGATGTTCTTCGGCGCGTTCTTCGGTGCGCTTTTCTACGCGCGTGCGATCGCCCTTCATCAGCTCGGCAGCCTCGACTACAGGCTGATCTGGCCGGACTTCTCCGCGGTGTGGCCGAACAACGGTCCCGCAGCGCTGGTCTCGCACTTCCGCTCGATGACGCCGTGGCCCGTGCCGACCATCAACACGGCGCTGCTCCTTTCCTCGGGCGCGACGCTCACCGTTTCGCACCACGCGCTGCGCGACAACCATCGCTCGAAGGCCATCGCCTGGCTCGCCGCGACGATCGTGCTGGGCGTGTGCTTCCTCTTCCTGCAGGCGTTCGAGTACATCCACGCGTACGGCGAGCTGAATCTCACGCTCGCTTCGGGCATCTACGGTTCGACGTTCTTCCTGCTCACGGGCTTCCACGGCTTCCACGTGTTCCTGGGCGGCACCATGCTGACCGTCGTGATGATCCGGCTCATTCGCGGCCACTTCACCGCGGAGCATCACTTCGCCTTCGAAGGCGCGGCATGGTACTGGCACTTCGTCGACGTGGTGTGGCTCGGCCTCTACGTCGTCGTGTACTGGCTGTGATGCGGGGTGCGCCGCGCAGGCCGCGGCGCGCGAGCCGGGAAAGAAACAAGGCGCCGCCCGACCTCGTCGGCGCGGCGCCTTGTGTTTTCCGGAATGCGGTTTGCGCGGCGGTGTTCGGTGACGGTCAGCGGTGCTCAGCGACCGTAGGGAATCCCGGTGGACTGAATCCAGCCCATCCAGTGCGCGAACAGGATGAACAGAAAGAGCGAGATGGAAAGGCCCACGCGCGTGGCGAGCGACCAGACCATCCGCTTGGTGCGGCCCCGGTCGTGCACCATGAAGTAGAGCGCGGAGATCATGCTCGCGATGATCAGCGCGAACGCAACCGGGACGAGTATGTGCATGAAGTTCACGGAATTTGGCATGCCTGAAAACGTCTGTCTCATTATCGCACCACGCTGCGTGGCGCGGGGTTCGATCACCGGTATGTCACGCATCGGACGTGCCCAATGAAAATCCGGCTCGTCCCCACGCTGCTCATCTTGATCGTGATGGCCGTGACGATCCGGCTCGGCTTCTGGCAGCGCGACCGCGCGCATCAGAAGGAGGCGCTGCAGGCGCAAATCACGCAGTACGAATCGTCTGCGCCGCAACCGGTGGGCGCAACGCTACTCGCGCTGAAGGACATCGAGTTCCATCGCGTGCGGGCGACGGGCACCTTCCTGCCCGAGCGCGTGGTGTATCTCGACAATCGTCCGTATAACGACCAGCCGGGTTTTTATGTCGTGATGCCGCTTAAACTCGAAGGCGGCGGCTACGTGCTGGTCAATCGCGGCTGGCTGCCGCGCAACATCGCGGACCGCACCGCGATCGCGCCCTATGTCACGCCGCCTGGGCCGGTCGTAGTCGAAGGCATTGCGCGCGCAAACGCCTCGCGTGCGTTCGAACTCGGTGCGGGTGGCTCTGCAGCGCATCAGAAGATACGGCAGAATCTCGGCGTCGCTTCCTACGCAGCGGAAACCGGGTTGCCGCTGCAATCGTTCGTGATCCAGCAAACCGGCTTCGTGCCGGCCTTCAAGGACGGGCTCGTGCGCGACTGGCCCGTGCCGGATACCGATGTCGAGCGCAACTACGGCTACATGCTCCAGTGGTGGGGCATGGCGCTCGCGGCCCTCGGTTTCGGTCTGTTTGCGGCCCGTAAAGCTGCGAAAAACGCTGCGACAAAAGCGCGCACCGAAGGCGAAGCCGGGCGGCACGCCGAAGAGCCCGAAAGGCAAGACGCAGGCAGCGCGAAGGACGCCTGATGATCCGTCGGACGAATCGATTCGATCCCGACATGATCCGGACAATGGCGCTGCGCGTGCAGCACATGGACAACTGAAAGCGACAGAAGCGAGGTTCCACGAGAGTGTCGACGCAATCCCCCCGTTCCGCCCAGGCCAGACAAGCCGCACAGCCGGCCGCCACGTCCGCGCAGAATCACGCGAAGCGGCGTGGCCGCTGGACGCTGCTCATCATCATGCTCATCTGCGGCGCGCCGATCGCGATTTCGTACTTCTCGTACTACGTGATCAAGCCGAAGGGCGGCTCGACGAGCTATGGCACGCTCATCGAGCCGCAGCGGCCCATTCCCGGCGCGCTCATGGTGACGGGCGACGACGGCCATGAAGTGCCGCTCGCCTCGCTCAAGGGCCGCTGGCTAATGATCTCGGTGAATGGCGGCGCCTGCGACGAAGCCTGCGCCACGAAGCTCTATTTCATGCGCCAGGTGCGCGCGACGCAGGGCCAGGAGCGCGAGCGCATCGTCCCGGTCTGGCTGCGCACCGACGACACGAGCGTCCCGGCGAAAGTGAAGGGCGCCTACGCGGACACGCGCGCGTTGCGCGCCGATCCGGTCGCCGTCGCGGCGTGGCTGCCCGCGACGCAGACGACGAACGACACCGACCACATCTATCTGGTCGATCCGAACGGCAACCTGATGATGCGATTCCCGGCGCAAGCCGATCCGTCGAAAATCAAACAAGACGTCACTAAACTGCTCAAGTGGTCCCGCATCGGTTAAGGTGCGCAGCGCGAGTCTGACAGAGAAGAGTAAGAGAGATGTTTATCCTGGAGCTGGGCCTGATCGGCCTGTGCATCGCGTTGCTGCCGCTCTCGTGGGTCTGGGTCAAGGCCGACGACAACAAGTTTCGCAAGCTCGTGTGGCTCACGACGTTCATGACGCTCGACCTCGTGATGTTCGGCGGCTTTACGCGCCTGACCGACTCGGGTCTCGGCTGTCCTGACTGGCCGGGCTGCTACGGCACGTCGTCGCCGTTCATCGCGCACGTGCAGATTGCCGCGGCGCATCTGGCCATGCCGAGCGGCCCCGTGAGCATGACGAAGGCGTGGATCGAGATGATCCACCGCTATTTCGCCATGGCGATCGGTGTGCTGATCATCGCGCAGATGGCGATTGCCTGGCGCGCGCGCATCAAGCGCCTGCCGCTGCATGTGTCGCCGTGGTGGCCCACGGCGCTGCTCGGGCTGATCCTCGTGCAGGGCGTGTTCGGCGCGTGGACGGTGACGATGAAGCTGCAACCCATCATCGTCACGACGCACCTGCTGCTCGGCCTCACGCTGCTCGGCTCGCTCGCCTGGCTCGCCGCGCGCATGACGCCGCTGCCCGCGTACGAGCCGGACGCCGCGCGCTGGCGCATGGCCGCGCTGGCGGCGCTCGTGCTGCTCGTTTTGCAGATCGCGCTGGGCGGCTGGGTGAGCACGAACTACGCGGTGCTGGCCTGCACCGACTTCCCGACCTGCAACGGCGCGTGGATTCCGCCGATGGATTTCCATCACGGCTTCCACGTGTGGCGCGCGCTCGGCATGGACGGCAACGGCGACGTGATCACGCAGGACGCGCTCGTCGCAATCCACTGGACGCACCGCACCTTCGCGTTCGTCGTGATCGCTTATCTGGTATGGTTCGCCCTCAAGTTGCGACGCTATGCCTCGCTGCGACGCCCGGCAAACTGGATCATGATCGTGATCTTTATCCAATTTCTGACAGGGCTATCCAACATCGTGCTGCAGTGGCCGCTGCCCGTGGCAGTGGCGCACAACGGTGGCGCGGCGATCCTGCTGCTTTTGGTCGTCGTGCTAAACTTTCGAATTGCTTGTAGCCGCCCCGGCCGCGCCGTTCTCCCTGCGCGCGACACCGCTGCGGTGTGATCCCGCCCTATGGAAAGTACAACCCTATCCCAGACGCCCGGTAGCCGGATTTCCCAATATCTCGCGCTCACCAAGCCGCGCGTCACGCAACTCGCCGTGTTTTGCGCCGTCATCGGCATGTTCCTCGCCGTGCCCGGCATGGTGCCCTGGAAGCAGCTGATCGGCGGCACCGTCGGCATCTGGCTCACAGCCGGTGCGGCCTTCGCGATCAACTGTCTCGTCGAGCAAAAGGTCGATGCGCGCATGCGTCGGACTGCCTGGCGTCCTTCGGCGCGCGGCGAGATCACGAGCACGCAGATCCTGATCTTCTCGGCGGTGATCGGCGGCCTGGGCATGTGGGTGCTGTACACGTTCACCAATGCGCTCACCATGTGGCTCACGGTCGCGACCTTCATCGGCTACGCGATCATCTACACGCTGCTGCTCAAGCCGGCCACGCCGCAGAACATCGTGATCGGCGGCGCCTCGGGCGCCATGCCGCCTGCACTCGGCTGGGCCGCGGTGACGGGCCACGTGCCCGGCGACGCCTGGATTCTCGTGCTGATCATTTTCGTGTGGACGCCGCCGCACTTCTGGGCGCTCGCGCTCTACCGCCGCAAGGACTACGAAAACGCCGGCCTGCCGATGCTGCCCAACACGCACGGCGAGAAGTACACGCGTCTGCACATCCTGCTCTACACCGTGATCCTGTTCGCGGTCACGCTGATGCCGTACATCTCGGGCATGAGCGGCGTGCTGTATCTGGCTTCGGCCGTGCTGCTCGGCGCCGTATTCCTCGCCTACGCGTGGAAGATCTACGTCGAATATTCCGACGCACTGGCGCGCAAGACTTTCCGCTATTCGATCGTCTACCTCTCGTTGCTGTTCATGGCGTTGCTCGTCGACCATTACGTGCATGCGCTCATCGCGGCGTAACGACATGGCCCACCGCACGCTTGCGCGCTTCGTGCGCGCCACGGTCGTCGCGCTTGCCGCTGCAGGCGCACTCGGCGGCACGCTGGTTCTCGAGGGCTGCGGCCAGCAGCCGCCCGCGTTCTCGAACCTCGACATCACCGGCAATACCCAGTTCGGCAAGGACTTCGCGCTGCCCGACACCAGCGGCAAGACGCGCACGCTCGCCGACTTCAAGGACAAGGTGGTCGTGCTGTTCTTCGGCTACACGCACTGTCCGGACGTTTGCCCGACCACCATGGCCGAGCTTTCGCAGGCGCTCCAGCAGCTCGGGCCCGATGCGGCGAGGCGAGTGCAGGTGCTGTTCGTCACCGTCGATCCCGAGCGCGACACGCCGCACATCCTGGGCCAGTACGCGGCCGCGTTCAATCCGACCTTCATCGGGCTGCGTCCGGCCAACGAGGACCAGCTCAAGCAGGTGGCGAAGGATTTCCGCGTGTACTACGCGAAGGTGCCCGGCAACACGCCGGATAGCTACACGATGGATCACACCGCCGCGAGCTACGTGTTCGACACGACCGGCAAGCTGCGCCTCTTTGCGCGCGACGGGCAGGGCGTCACGCCCTGGCTGCACGATCTGAAGATCCTTCTCGGCTCGAATCCCGACTAAGGGAAGCGCGGCGTGTGCGCCTCGAGAGGCGAACGCGCGCCGCACGCCTCAGGGCTGCGCGCGCATACCAGTATGCGAATTCATTATTTCCCGAAACCGGTTCCATATGAGACGATTTATATCGTCCGGCAGATGGCGCTCAACGCCACGGAACCGGAGCAATACCAAAACCACGCAGGAACATCCTCTTCATGCAGCGCAGAAATCTGATTAAAGCACTCCTCGCCGGCATCGCCGCCACCACGCTCGCAGCCAGCTTCGGCGCACGCGCCGACGACCAGGTCATCAAGGTCGGTACCGTTTCGGGTCCGGACGCGCAAGTCTGGGCCGTCGTCCAGAAGGTCGCCAAGCGCGAAGGCCTGAACGTCAAGGTCGTCGAATTCAACGACTACGTGCAGCCGAACGCCGCGCTCGACGCCGGCGAGCTCGACGCCAACAGCTTCCAGACCGGCCCGTATCTCGACAGCCAGATCAAGCAGCGCGGCTACAAGCTCGTGAACGCGGGCCTCACGTACATCTCGCCCATCGGCGTGTACTCGAAGAAGCTCAAATCGCTGAACGATCTGCCGCAAGGCGCGAAGGTCGCCGTGCCGAATGACCCGTCGAACGAAAACCGCGCGCTGCTGCTCCTGCAAAGCAAGGGCCTGATCAAGCTGCGCGCTGGCGCGGGCGTCAACGGCAACAACGCGACGCCGCTCGACCTCGCCGAAAACCGGAAGAAGATCAAGCTCGTCGAACTGGACGCCGCGCAGCTTCCGCGTGCGCTCGGCGACGTGGACGCCGCCGTGATCAACACGAACTACGCGCTCGCGGCCGGCCTGCAGCCGACCAAAGACGCGATCGCCATCGAGGACATCCACAGCCCGTACGCGAACCTGATCGCCGTTCGCACCCAGGACAAGGACAAGCCTTGGGTGAAAAGGCTGGTCGCCGCGTACCAGTCGGAAGACGTGCGCCAGTTCATCAAGAACGAGTTCAAGGGCTCGATGGTTCCGTCGTTCTAAGGGACCTTCGAGCAGCGGCTGCCTGCGTCCAATCGACGCGGGAGCTCCCGAACGCCGTGGCGACCGCCACGGCGTTTTTTATTGCGCGTGCACGATCGCGGTCTCCGCGACGGTTCCTGCTGCAGTCGCGTCCTGGTCCTACGGCGGTACTACGGTGGGCCTATGTCAGCTAACCTGTTGATGCCACCCTGGTCCCATTGTGGCGCCCCCAAGATACCCTCCAGGGTAAATCCTGATGTCGAACTGCACCCCGCCGGAGCCTTGTGTATTCGTTTAATGCATTGATTTTTAACGATGTTTTTTAGATTCCCTGCGGTGTGGTGGCCTCTGTTGACTGGTCTTATTGTGGTTATATAATGGGCTCGCTTTCACACCGGACCAATCTGCACCACCGGCACTGCCACGCAGCGTGCCTGTCCGGCCCCCCACGATCGTCCAACCGCTGGCGCCAAGTCCATGGAAACCCGTTGGTCTGCCCTGATGCCCGATGCGCGCAATGTGACGCCGCTCTATCTGCAGCTGGCGCGCAACCTTGCCACGGCCATTCACTGCGGCGTGTGGTCGGCCGGCGAAGCGCTGCCTTCGGAGCGCACGCTGTCGGACGCCATCGGCGTGTCGCGCATCACCGCGCGCAAGGCGATCGAGCTGCTCGTGGAGCAGGGGCTGATCCGGCGCGCACGCGGTGCGGGCAGCTTCATCACGCCGCGCGTGGAAGATCCGCTTTCGCGCCTCACGGGCTTTACGAAGAAAATGGAGCAGCGCGGCTTCACGCCCGACTCGGTGTGGCTCGCGCGCGAGGTCCGGCCCGCGCACCGCGAAGAGATCGTGCAGCTCGGCCTCTCGCCGGGCGCCTCGGTCGCGAGCCTGCGCCGCTTGCGCCGCGCCGACGGCACCGTGATGGCCGTCGAGCATTCGGCGCTGCCCGTGTCGATCGTGCCCGACCCGGAAGCCATCGAGGGCTCGCTGTATGCGTATCTCGAGCAGCACCGCGTGCCCGTGGTACGCGCCCTGCAGCACTTTCGCGCGGTCAACGCGACGGGCGAGATCGCCGCGCTGATGGGCGTCGAGCCGCGCGCGGCGCTGCTCGTCATCACGCGCGTGGGCTTTTCCGCCGATCAGCGCGCCATCGAGCTGACCGACACCTATTGCCGCGACGGCTACTACGACTTCGTTGCGGAGCTGCGCCAGTGAGCGCCGCCGCAGTCTCTCTCATGCACGTCACCGAAACGTCCTACCGCGCTTCGATGCGCCTCATCGGAAAACTCTCATGCTGAGCGGAAACATACTCACCCCTGAAGGCTGGATCCACGGCACGCTGTCGTTCGAGAACGGACGCATCACCGCGATCACGGGCGAGGCCACCGATCCGGCGAACAACGACGCGCCCTACATCCTGCCGGGCTTCATCGACCTGCACGTGCACGGCGGCGGCGGCGCCGACGTGATGGAAGCCGGCGACGCGATCGAAACCATCGCGCGCACCCACGCCCGCTACGGCACCACGAGCCTGCTCGCCACCACCATGACCGCCCCGCGCGACGAGCTGATGAACGTGGTCGCGGGCCTCGGCAACGTCACGCGCAACCGCACGGTGGGTGGCGCGCGCGTGCTGGGCGTGCACCTCGAAGGGCCGTACATCAATCCGGGCAAGCTCGGCGCGCAGCCCGACGCCGCCGTTTCGGCCGTGCTCGACGAAGTGCTCAAGTACCTCTCGATCGCGCCGATTCGCGTGGTGACCGTGGCGCCCGAGATCGCGGGCCATATCGAGATCATCGGCGAGATGGCGGCGCGCGGCGTGCGCGTGCAGATCGGCCACTCGCTCGCGACCTATGACGACGCCCTGGCCGCGCTCAAACACGGCGCCTGCGGCTTCACGCACCTTTTCAACGCGATGTCGCCGCTGCACCATCGCAACCCGGGCGTAGTCGGCGCGGCGCTCGCGCATGCCGAGTACGCGGAGATCATTCCCGACCTGCTGCACGTGCATCCGGGCGCGATCCGCGCCGCGCTGCGCGCCATTCCGCGCCTTTATGTGGTGACCGACAGCACCTCGGCCACCGGCATGCCCGACGGCGAATACCGCCTCGGCAGCCAGCACGTGACGAAGTGCCTTGGCGGCGTGCGCCTCGCCGACGGCACGCTCGCGGGCAGCACCCTCACCATGGACCAGGCGCTGCGCAACCTCGTCTCGATCGGCTTGCCGATCGCAGACGTGTCCGCGCGCCTGTCGCGCTATGCCGCCGATTACCTCGGCATCGAAGACCGTGGCCGCCTCGCGCGCGGCGCATGGGCCGATGTCAACGTGTTCGATCGCGAGCTGGCGCTCACCGCGACCTACGTCGAAGGAGAATCGATTGTCGAATATGCTTAAGGAAGCGCTGGCCTCGGCCAGCGTTGTCGCCGCGCAACTCGCGGACACCTCGCGCGTCGAGGCGCTCGCCCGCGCGCTCGAGGCCGAACCGCGCCATGTCGCGCTCACCGTCGCGCGCGGCAGTTCGGACCACGCGGCGAGCTACTTCGCTGCGCTCACCATGAGCCGCATCGGCATACCGGTCGCCACGCTGCCGATGTCGATCGCAACGCTCCAGCAGGCGCCCTTACGCGTGCGCAGCCAGTTTGCCCTCGCTTTCTCCCAATCAGGTAGGAGTCCTGATCTGGTTGCGACGATCAAGGCGCTGCGCGAAGCCGGTGCGCTGACGGCGGCGATGGTCAACGTCGCGGGCTCGCCGCTCGCCGAGGCCGCCGGCATGGAGCTGCCGCTGCTCGCCGGTCCCGAGCTGAGCGTGGCGGCCACCAAGAGCTATATCGCGATGCTCGCGATGTCGGCGCAACTCGTCGGCTTCTGGCAGCGCGACGCCGCGTTCCTCGACGCCGTGCGCGCGCTGCCCGACGCGCTCGATCGCGCGGGCACGCTCGACTGGTCGAAGGCCGTCGAAGAATTGCGCGACGTGAAACAGATGATTGTGATCGGTCGCGGTCCGGGCCTCGCCGTTGCGCAGGAGGCTGCGCTCAAGCTCAAGGAAACCTCGGGCATTCAGGCCGAAGCGTTTTCGAGCGCCGAGGTGCGCCACGGCCCGATGGAGCTGATCGACCGCGATTACCCGCTGCTCGTGTTCGCCCCGCGCGGGCCGGAGCAGGCGGGCCTGATCGAGTTCGCCCGCGACATGGAAAAGCGCGGTGCGCGCGTGCTGCTCGCGGCGCCCGCCGACGTGGCTGGCGCTGCGCTGCCGCTCGAAACGGCTGCCGACGCGGCACTCGATCCCATCGCGGCCATTTTGTCGTTCTACGTGATGGCGGCGGGCCTTGCCGCCGCGCGCGGCCGCAATCCTGACGAGCCGCGTTACCTGAACAAAGTCACCGAAACACACTAGATTGGAAAGCGAATGGAACGCATCGAGGAGTCTCGCCTGATGGATCCGCATACTCGCGCCGAGGGGCACATCGTACTGGTCTCTCCGCTCACCGGCCCGGTTGTGCCGCTCGCGTCGGTGCCCGATCCGGTGTTCTCGGAAGGGTTGTTCGGCGACGGCATCGGCGTCGATCCGCTCGTCGGCCGCGTCGTCGCGCCGTGCGACGGCATCGTCGTGCATCTCGCACGCACCGGCCACGCGGTCACGCTGCAATCGGCGGAAGGCGCACAGGTGCTCATGCACGTCGGCATCGACACCGTCGAGCTGAACGGCAAGGGCTTCACGCCGAAGGTCGCGCAGGGCGCTCAGGTGCGGCTCGGCGACACCTTGATCGAGTTCGATCTCGACGTGGTGGCGTGCAATGCACCGAGCCTCGTTTCGGTCGTCGCGATCGCCAATTCGGATGCATTCGAAGTGATCGAGCGCGCGGGCGCGGGTCACGTCGAAGCGGGCAAGTCCGCGCTGCTCGTGCTGCGCGTGCGTGACGGCGCGGAGATCGCAGCCGCCCATGAATTGATCGCAAACGAAGTGCGCCGCAGCGTCACACTTACGCATGCGGGCGGCCTCCATGCGCGGCCCGCGGCGCGGGCGCGCGAAGCGGTGCGCGGCATCGACGCGCGCGTCGAGGTGCGCTTCGGCGAGCGCAAGTCCGCCATCGAGAGCGTCGTCGGCCTGCTCGCCCTCGGCGCGGGCGAGGGCGCGACCATCGAACTCGTCGGCATCGGCCTGGAGGCGCAGCGCGCCGTGGACGCGGTCGCGAACGAGCTCCTGCGCGAAGCGCCCGGCGAGCACGGCGAAGCGCCGGCGCGGCAGCAGTCGCCCGCGCCCGTGATGCAGGAAGCCGCGGCCGCCGTGGCGTCCTCCGCCGAGCCGGGCGTGCTCGCGGGCGTGTGCGCCGCGCCGGGCGTCGCGGTCGGCAAGCTGGTGCGCTGGGACGAAGCCGAACTGACGCCGCCCGAACTCGCGAGCGGTACGTCGGCCGCGGAAAGCCGCGCGCTCGACAAGGCGATCGCCGCTGTCGACGCCGAGCTGAACCAGAGCGTGCGCACGGCGTCGCAGCGCGGCGCGATCGGCGAGGCGGGCATCTTCACGATGCACCGCGTGCTGCTCGAAGACCCGACGCTCGTCGACGCCGCGCGCGACGCGATCAGCCTCGGCAAGAGCGCGGGCTACGCGTGGCGCGAAGCGATTCGCGCGCAGATTGCGGTGCTCGGCAAGGTGGACGATCCGCTGCTAGCGGAGCGCGCCGCCGACCTGCGCGACCTCGAAAAGCGCGTGCTGCGCGCGCTCGGTCTGTCGAACGCGGCCGCGCGTACGCTGCCCGAAGAAGCCGTGCTCGCCGCCGACGAATTCACGCCTTCCGATCTCGCCTCGCTCGACCGCAAGCGTGTGATGGCGCTCGTGATGGCGCGCGGCGGCGCGACCTCGCACGCCGCGATCATCGCGCGCCAGGCCGGCATTCCGGCGCTCGTCGCGCTCGGCGACGCGCTGCATGCGGTGCCCGAGGGCACCGAAGTCGTCATCGATGCGAGCGCCGGCCGCTTTGCGTACACGCCGAGCGCGCTCGACATCGAACGCGCGCGCAGCGAAAAGCAGCGCCTGGCCGGCGTGCGCGAAGCGAACCGCCGCACGTCGCACGAGGCCGCAGCCACGCGCGACGGCCACGCGGTGGAAGTCGCCGCGAACATCGCGACGCTGGAGGATGCCAACACGGCGGTGGATAACGGCGCGGACGCCGTGGGGCTGCTGCGCACGGAGCTGCTCTTCATCCATCGCCAGGCCGCGCCCACGGTGGACGAACATCTTCAGAGCTACCAGGCCATCACGGACGCACTGGCGGGCCGCACGGCGATCATCCGCACGCTCGACGTGGGCGCGGACAAGGAAGTCGACTATCTCACGCTGCCGCCCGAGCCGAATCCGGCGCTGGGTCTGCGCGGCATCCGCCTCGCGCAGGTGCGGCCCGATCTGCTCGACGATCAGCTGCGCGGACTCGTTGCCGTGAAGCCGGCGGGCAAGGTGCGCATCCTGCTGCCGATGGTGACCGACGTGGGCGAACTCGTGCGTCTGCGCGAGCGCATCGACACATTGGCACGCGAAGCGGGCCGCACGGAGCCGGTCGAAGTGGGCGTGATGATCGAGGTGCCCTCGGCGGCGCTGCTCGCGGACCAGCTCGCGCGCCACGCCGATTTCCTCTCGATCGGCACCAACGATCTCACGCAGTACACGCTCGCGATGGACCGTTGCCAGCCTGACCTCGCGGCGCAAGCCGACGGGCTGCACCCGGCCGTGCTGCGTCTCGTGGCAGCGACGGTCGAAGGCGCGAACAAGCACGGCAAGTGGGTCGGCGTGTGCGGTGCGCTGGCGGGCGATCCGCTCGCGGTGCCGCTGCTCGTCGGCCTCGGCGTGACGGAGCTTTCCGTCGATCCGGTTTCGGTGCCGTCGATCAAGGCGCGCGTGCGCAAGCTCGACTACAACGACTGCCGCCAGCGTGCGCAGAACGCCCTCGCACTCGAATCGGCGCAAGCCGTGCGTGCGGCAAGCCGCGAAAGCTGGCCGCTCGATTGATGATTTCTGTTTCACCCACCCTAAGTAATCCTTGGAAACATGCCGGCGTGCGCAGCGATCGCGCGCCGGCTTCTCTCACCCACACACGTCAAGCAAGAGATAGAGACTGGAGGCAGTTCAATGGATGGCAATCCGTTTCTCAAGATTCAAAGCCTCGGCCGCGCGCTGATGCTTCCCATCGCAGTGCTGCCGGTCGCCGGCATCCTGCTTCGTTTCGGCCAGGCCGACATGCTCAACATCAAGATCATCGCCGACGCGGGCGGCGCGATCTTCGATAACCTGCCGTTGCTGTTTGCGATCGGCATTGCGGTGGGCTTCGCCAAGGATAACAACGGCGTCGCCGGCCTCGCGGGTGCGCTGGGCTATCTGGTCCAGACCGCCGTGATGAAGGACATCAACGACAAGCTCAACATGGGCGTGCTGTCGGGCGTGGTGGCCGGCGTCGTCGCGGGCATGCTGTACAACCGCTTCAAGGACATCAAGCTGCCCGAGTTCCTCGCGTTCTTCGGCGGCAAACGCTTTGTGCCGATCGTCACGGGGCTCACGTGTCTCGCGCTGGGTATCGCGTTCGGCTACGTCTGGGGACCGGTGCAGGGCGTGATCGACACCGCCGGCCACTGGCTCACCACGGCGGGCGCGATCGGCACCTTCGTGTACGGCTTGCTCAACCGGCTCCTGCTCGTCACGGGTCTGCACCACATCCTCAACTCGCTCGTGTGGTTCGTGTTCGGCTCGTTCACGCCGGCAGCCGGCGGTGCGGCGGTCACGGGCGACCTGCACCGCTTCTTCGCGGGCGACCCCACGGCGGGCAGCTTCATGGCCGGCTTCTTCCCGGTGATGATGTTCGGCCTGCCGGCAGCGTGTCTCGCGATGCTGCACGAAGCGCCGAAGGACAAGCGCGCGATGGTGGGCGGCCTGCTGTTTTCGATGGCGCTGACCTCGTTCCTCACGGGCGTGACCGAACCGATCGAGTTCACGTTCATGTTCCTCGCTCCCGTGCTCTACGCGATCCACGCGGTGCTCACGGGGCTGTCGCTCGCGATCTGCTCGCTGCTCGGCATCAAGCTCGGCTTCACCTTCTCGGCCGGCGCGATCGACTACGTGCTGAACTACGGGCTCTCCACGCACGGCTGGTATGCAATTGCGCTCGGCGTGGTCTATGCGGTCGTGTACTACGTGCTGTTCCGCTTCTTCATCCGCCGCTTCAATCTGCCCACGCCGGGCCGTGAAGCTTCGGCGGGCGATACGGCAATCGCCTCGTCGATGTCGGGCGTTGCGGTGGCAGCCGGCGGCGCGGCGGCGGCATCGCTCTCGCGTGCGGCGCGTTACATCGATGCGCTGGGCGGCGCGGCCAACCTCAAGGTGGTCGATGCCTGCACGACGCGTCTGCGTCTCACGGTGGCCGATCCGGCACATGTTTCCGAGCCGGCCTTGAAGGCGATCGGCGCGCGCGGCGTGCTCAAGCGTGGCGGCGAAAGCGTGCAGGTCGTCATCGGGCCGGAAGCGGACATCATCGCCGATGAGATTCGCGGAGAGATCGCCCGCGGCGGTTCCGCGGCTGGCAAGGCGGCTCCCGCGGCGCCGCCTGCGGCACAGGCTGTTCTGGCTGCTCAGGCGAGCGCGAGCGCGGATATCGCGCATGGCCCGCTCGATCCGAATCCGTCGCGCTGGCTCGCGGTGTTCGGCGGCGTTGGCAACATCGTTTCGCTCGACGCGGTGGCGGCCACGCGCCTGCGCGTGATCGTGCGCGACCCGGCGGCCGTGGATCGCGAGAAGCTCGGCGCGCTCGACGCGGTGTGGACTTCGGCGGATACGCTGCACATCGTGGTCGGCGACGCTGCGCCGCGCTATGCACGCGAGCTGGCGCTCCAGCCGGCGTAATCGATTCGTTGTATGCCTGTGAAAGACGCCGCGGCACCTGCCGCGGCGTTTTCGTTTCCAGCGCCGCTCAGTCGCCTGGGCGCTCAGTACAGCGTATGGTGGTTGTCCTGTATCGCGCTGGCGGTGATCTTGCCGCGCATCACGCGATAGACCCACGCCGTGTAGGCGAGCACGATCGGCAGAAAAATGATGACGGCTACCAGCATGATCTCGAGCGTCATCCTGCTCGAGGTTGCGTCCCAGACGGTGAGGCTCGAACGCGGGTCGAGCGAGGAGGGCATGATGAACGGGAACATCGAAAAGCCCGCAGTCAGAATCACGCCGACGATCTGCAGCCCCGTGCTCACGAACGCGAGCCGCTCGAAGCGCGAGCCCGCGAGCGCGAATGCGAGCACGCCGCCGAGCACGCCCACGGCAGGGGCGAGCGCCATCCACGGATAAAGCCCGTAGTTCGCGAGCCAGAGCCCGGGCCCCGCATCGACACGTTTCAGGAGCGGATTGGCCACGGTATCGAGCGGCGCCGGCGACGTGATCGTATAGCCGCCGATGAGCGTCGCCACGAGCGCGCCCGCCACGAGAAACAACACGATCGTGAGCGCCGAGAAAAGCCGTAGCGCCTTCGAAGCGCGCATGGCGACGACGCCATCGGTCTTCCTCTTCAGGAACGCCGCGCCGTGCGCGGTGAGCATGCAGAGGCTCACCAGCCCGCAAACCAGCGCGAACGGGTTGAGGAGTGCGAAGAAGCTGCCGTGATACGTCACGCGCAGGTCCGTGTCGTAGGCGAACGGCACGCCCTGGAGCAGATTGCCGAACGCCACGCCGAACACGAGCGCCGGCACGAAGCCGCCGATGAAAAGACCGCAGTCCCAGCCCTGGCGCCATCTCACATCGACGCGCTTGCCGCGATAGTCGAAGCCCACGGGACGGAAAAACAGCGAGAACAGCACGAGCAGCATCGCGAAGTAGAAGCCCGAGAACGACGCCGCATAGGCGAGCGGCCACGCGGCGAACATCGCGCCGCCCGCCGTGATGAACCACACCTGGTTGCCTTCCCACGTCGCGCCGACCGCGTTGATGACGATGCGGCGCTCCTCGTCGGTCTTGCCGACGAAGGGCAGCAGCACGGCCGCACCCATGTCGAAGCCGTCGGTGAGCGCGAAGCCGATCAGCAGCACGCCGATCAGCACCCACCAGATCAACTTGAGCGTTGCGTAGTCCATGGCGTGTTTCCCCGCGTCTTTCGGTGTCTTGCAGCGATCACGAGACCTTGCCGCTGGTAGCCAGCGCGGCCGTCTGCTCGTGGAAGTAGCGACCGGTATGCAGCGACGAAGGCCCGAGGCGCGCGTACTTGAACATCAGCGTGATCTCGATGATGAAGAGTAGCGTGTAGAAGATCACGAAGCCCGCGATGCTCAGCATCACGTCGCCGGGTGCGAGGCTCGAAGCCGAAAGACGCGTGGGCAGCACTTCCGCGATGGTCCACGGCTGGCGGCCGGTTTCCGCGACGACCCAGCCGAACTCGGCGGCGAGCCACGGCAGCGGAATCGCCACCAGCGCCCAGCCGAGGAACCAGCGGCGGCTGTCCTTGAGCAGCGAGCGCTGCGCACAGAACCAGAAGGCGAGTACGAAGGTCACGAGAAAGAGGATGCCGAGACCCACCATCACGCGAAACGACCAGAACACCGGCGCGACGGCCGGAATCGCCGTTCGCGACGCGGCCCTGATCTGGCCGGAAGTCGCGTCGACCACGTTCGGCGTGAACCGCTTCAAGAGCAGGCCGTAGCCGAGATCGGCCTTGTGCGCCTCGAACACGTCGCGCGTTTCGGTGTCGGCGGTGCCTTCCTTCATCTTTTGAAGCGCGGCGTAGGCGAGCATGCCATTGCGGATGCGCACTTCGGCGCGGCCCATCAGGTCTTTCAGGCCGATCACGGGCGTGTCGATCGAGCGCGTGGCGATGATGCCCATCAGCCAGGGAATGCGGATCGCGTAGTCGGTGCGCTCTTCCTTCTGGTTAGGCAAACCGAATAGCGTGAACGGCGCGGGGGCGGGCGCGGTTTCCCATTCGGCCTCGATGGCGGCGAGCTTGACCTGCTGCACCACGCCGTCGGTGTAGCCCGATTCGTCGCCGAGGATCAGCACGCATAGCGTGGACGCAAGGCCGAAGCCCGCGGCGATCGCGTACGAGCGCAGCGCGAACTCGACGTCGCGCCGGCGCAGCAGGTACCACGACGAAATGCCGAGCACGAACATCGACGCCGTCACATAGCCGGCCGAAACCGTGTGCACGAACTTCACCTGCGCGACGGGGTTGAAGATCACCGCGAACAGGCTGGTGAGTTCCATGCGCATGGTTTCGTAGTTGAACGACGCACCCACGGGGTTCTGCATCCAGCCGTTGGCGATGAGAATCCACAGCGCCGAGAGGTTCGAGCCGAGTGCGACGAGAAACGTGGTGAAGAGGTGTGCGCCTTTCGACAGGCGATTCCAGCCGAAGAAAAACACCCCGACAAAGGTCGATTCGAGGAAGAACGCCGCGAGCCCTTCCACGGCGAGCGGCACGCCGAAAATGTCGCCCACGTAGTGCGAGTAGTACGACCAGTTGGTGCCGAACTGGAACTCCATCGTGAGGCCGGTGGTGACGCCCATCGCGAAGTTGATGGCGAAGAGCTTGCCCCAGAACTGCGTCATGTCCTTGTAGATCTCCTTGCCGGTCATCACATAGACGGACTCCATGATGACGAGCAGCCACGAGAGGCCGAGCGTGAGGGGCACGAACAGGAAGTGGTAGAGCGCGGTGATGGCGAACTGAAGACGCGAGAGTTCCACCGATTCAATCGTGGGCATGACGGTCTCCTCGCGGGGGCGGCATGGTCGGGGATTGGGACAATGACGGCTTGAGCGCCGTAGACTCGGGCACGGCCAGGATGGCCTGCGCGACAGCGGCAGGCGGCATGCTCATGTCTTCTGCCTGCGGATGATTGAAGAACGCGTATTTGAGCGCCATCAAGAGGACGAGCTTGACGGCAAGAACGAGGGCAATATCGCGCGCGAAGGTGGGGCCGCGCATCCACTGGAGGATGCGCGTGCGCAGCAGCGACGATGTGCGCTGGCGTTGACCGGATGCCGGGATCATGGCGACGGGTGCCCTCGAACGCGTTACGAGGCCAGACCGCGGCGCGGCCTCTGGCTCACCACCTCGAAATCATCTTAGGGTGGAATCAGCGAGGCCGGTGCGAAGGTGCGCAGCGTGTGGTGCGCGCAAAAGAAAAACCCCGTTCGCGGGAACGGGGTTTTCGGTGTGCCGGTGAGACCTGGCGACGCTTACGCGTAGTCGGCGAGGGCGGTGCGCATCTTCTTCATGGCGCTCGCCTCGATCTGGCGAATGCGCTCGGCCGAAACGCCGAACTCGTCGGCCAGCTCGTGCAGGGTCGAGCCGCCCGAACCATCGTCGTCCACGTTGAGCCAGCGCGCCTCGATGATGCGGCGGCTGCGTGCGTCGAGCGCTTCCAGCGCGCTCGCAATGCCGTCCGACTGCAGGCGGTCGCGCGAACGTGCGGCGAGCACGGCGCTCGGCTCGCTGTGCGAGTCGGCGAGCCAGGCGATCGGGGCGAACGACTCCTCGCCGTCTTCGGTCTGGCCTTCGAGCGCGATGTCGGCGCCCGACAGGCGCGTTTCCATCTCCACGACCTCTTCGCGCTTCACGTTCAGTTCCTGCGCGAGGCCGTCGATCTCTTCCGGCGTGAACGACTGCAGGCCCTGCTTGTGGCTGCGCAGGTTGAAGAACAGCTTGCGCTGCGCCTTGGTCGTGGCGACCTTCACCATGCGCCAGTTGCGCAGGATGTATTCGTGGATCTCAGCCTTGATCCAGTGCATGGCGTACGACACCAGGCGCACGTTCTGCTCGGGGTCGAAGCGCTTCACGGCCTTCATCAGGCCGATGTTGCCTTCCTGGATCAGGTCGGCGTGCGGCAGGCCATAGCCGAGATAATTACGCGCGATCGACACCACGAGGCGCAGGTGCGACAGCACCAGGCGGCGCGCGCCTTCAAGATTGTTCTGCTCGCGAAACTCGGTCGCGAACTGACGCTCTTCTTGTGGCGTCAGCATCGGGATCCGGTTCACGGCCTGAATATAAGCGTCGATGTTGCCCAGCTGGCCGGGCAACAGGGAAGCATTCGCGAGCGCCAATGAGCCCCCGGCCTTGGCCGACGACGGGCTCAGCGTACTCGGAAGGGTCATGGTCATTGCGTTGCTCACGTAGCGAACTCCTCAGGAATCTTGCGAAAGTCAGACACCGACTCCACGGTGGATGTTAGCACTCTGAATCCCCGAGTGCTAATACTTGGAGTCTGTAGGGGCTTCAAGGTTCTTTGATTCCTATCGAAATGGTTGTATCGATAGATTACACTAAACGCCGGCAATCAAGCAGGGCGGGGCCCGGCGCCCGGCGCTGGCCTGCGCAAGGGGCAGGCCGAAGGAACACTCTAGTACGGGACAGCGTCCGGCGCGAAGTGCGCGGGAAATAAGGGGTGAAATCAGCGACGTTCGAGGGGCCGCGCAGCGCCAGGACCTTGTCACACAATCTGAGAAATAGACATCGGATAAAGCGGAAAGTGCTGCGCTGCGACATCCGGGCGCGGCCGCGGAGATGTCGCTACGCCAGGCGCAGTTCTCACCGGGCGCGTGGCGTATGCACCATAGATGGAGGCGATGTCTTTGATCGCAAGTATCCTTGTGCCAAAACCTGGTATAAATTTCAGCCAGACGTATGCAGAAATCTTCGGCGGAGATCTGCGCTCAGGCGCGGGCCAACGCGCAAGGGGCTCGAGCGATGGCGGCAAAACTGATCGATGCGATTCGCGGACTTGAGCGCGAGCGCTTTCGCGCGATGGTCGACGGCGACGGCACGTCGCTGGACCAGTTGCTGTCCGATCACGCGACCTTCGTCCACACCAACGGCAAACGCGAGACCAAGCAGCAGTTCATCGACGCGATCACGGCCGGCCGCCGCCGCTACCGCCAGATCGAGATCCAGTCGCAGGACGTGCTGCACGCGGGCAACGAGGCCTGCGTGGTCTCCGGCCGCGTGTTGATCGAGATGGAAGCGAACAACGGTGCGCTGCTCTTTCCGATTGCCTATACGGCGATCCAGACGCAGGAAGGGGGCCACTGGCGTCTGCTCGCATGGCAGGCGACGCGTTGCGCGATCGAGTGATGACCGGTAAGTCCACTCGCTGAAACGCCGTGTAGGCGCTTCAGGCGCACGCCGGCGGCCCGTTTTGCCGCCGGCGCTCAACAATGCCGCCGATTTCCCTGCTGAAACCCAAACTGCTTCGCGCACAGCGCGCGACACGCGCGAAAGGCGTCAGGCCGCCGCGCGCCGATCCACTTGCGGCCAGGCCGCGCGGTTCACCGCGCTGACCACTGCCGCGACGCACGCATGGACCGCGTCTTCGCCCACGCCGACGCCGTGGCGCAGCGGCTGGCCGCCCACGCGCGCGCCGACGAACACGGCCGTACCGCCCTGCGAGGTGCGCTCAGTCTCGAACGACGTGATTTCAATGTGCTCGCCGGCGAGTGCCGCGATGGCGGCGGCCACAGCTTGCGCATGTGCCTCATCGCTGCTCGTGGCAGCCGGCATGGCCACATCACGGCCTTCCCAGCGCACGCGGCCCGAACCGGCGTTGGCAACCGGCCCGCGCGTTTCGAAGTACTCACGCGCGAACAGTGCGCAGACCGCCTCGCCCGTGATCTCTTCGCCAGACGTATCGGCGACGGTCTGCACGGCGTGGCTGAACTCGATCTGCACGCGGCGCGGCGGCGTGAAGCCCATGCCGCGCTCGAGCAGATAAGTCGCGCCACCCTTGCCCGACTGGCTGTTCACGCGGATCACCGCGTCATAACTGCGGCCGAGGTCGGCGGGATCGATCGGGAGATACGGCACTTCCCAGACGGCGTCGGGCTGCTGCTGCGCGAAGCCCTTGCGGATCGCGTCCTGGTGCGAGCCCGAGAACGCCGTGAACACGAGGTCGCCCGCATACGGATGACGCGGATGCACGGGCAACTGGTTGCAGCGCTCGACCACGCGGCGCACGGCGTCGATGTCCGAGAAGTCGAGGCCCGGGTCGATGCCCTGGGTGTAGAGGTTCATCGCGAGCGTGACGAGATCGACGTTGCCGGTGCGCTCGCCGTTGCCGAACAGGCAGCCTTCGATCCGGTCCGCGCCCGCGAGCAGCGCCAACTCGGCGGCGGCCACCGCCGTGCCGCGGTCATTGTGCGGATGCACCGACAGCACGATGCTGTCGCGGTACGCGAGATTGCGGTCCATCCACTCGATCTGGTCGGCGTAGACGTTGGGCATCGCCGCTTCGACGGTCGCCGGAAGATTCACGATCATCTTGTGATCGCGCGTCGGGCGCCACGTCTGGGCCACCGCGTCGCAGACTTCGCGCGCGAAGGTCAGCTCGGTCATGCTGAAGGTTTCGGGCGAATACTGGTAAATCCAGTGCGTTTGCGGGTTCTTGTCGGCATGTGCGCGGATGATGCGCGTGCCTTCGACCGCGAGCGCTTTCACTTCCTCCTTCGACTGGCCGAACACGATCTTGCGGAACGACGGGCAGATCGCGTTGTAGAGGTGGACGATGGCGCGCGGCACGCCTTCGAGCGCTTCGAACGTGCGTGCAATCAATTCTTCGCGCGCCTGCACGAGCACTTCGATCGTCACATCGTCGGGAATGCGTTTTTCGTCGATCAGCTTGCGCACGAAATCGAAGTCGGTCTGCGAAGCGGACGGAAAGCCGACTTCGATTTCCTTGAAGCCGATCGCGACGAGCATTTCGAAGAATTCGGTCTTCTGCTCGATGCTCATCGGCTCGATCAGCGACTGGTTGCCGTCGCGCAGGTCGGTGCTCATCCAGATCGGCGCGCGCTCGACGGTGCGCGCGGGCCATTTGCGGCCGTTCAATCGGATGGCGGGGAAGGGGCGGTACTTCTCGGCGGGATTACGCAACATGACGAGCCTCGTTCTTCATGGTGTCGTTTGCGATGGTGGTCGGCAGCGGGCGGTTGGCGGGCTGGCGACGGAGCACGATGCGCGAAACCTCACGCGTACGGGCGGAAACCTCGGACGCGAAGAAGACGGCCACGGTGACGGCGGTAACCGGCGCGGCGAAAGCGGACGTGAACGATGCCCATGCAACGTGCATTTTGACCTCGCGACTCGTCCGAACGGTAAGCGGACGAATGCAGACGACAAGTTGTAGAGATACAGCGGATTTGGGGTACTGCGAGAACTGCTTTGGGAGGACCGCGGTGACCGGAGGAGGGGTCGTTGCGGCGCTACACCAGCTTTAGGCCAGGCGTAGCGATAGGGCCGATAGTCGGCCGAAGGTAATTCGGAGGGTGTTCGGGTAGGAACGCATTCGTCCAATGTAAATCAGGGCGGCTGCGCGTGTCAACAGCGAATTTGCTGGTGGGCGCGTGAAGATGCGTGAAGATGGCCGATGAAGCGCGCCGATACGCTTGCGGCGGACCACGCGCGTCGCCCGCCCCGCGCGGCCCTCGGCGGCTTGAGCGCCGGGTTTTCGGGTTCGATCGTCAGCGCTTCGCGATGCGTTTGATCGTCTCGATCTGGCGCGAGAGCGCATCCGGCACCGGCGCTTCGCCGCGCTGCACAGCATCGATCCAGGCGGCTGTAGTCGGTGCATCGCGGCCTTCGGGGAGATCGATTTCGGGCGCGCCGGGCGACGAGCGCTCCGGTTCGACCAGCGTTTCGCAGATGCCGTCGTGCAGCCAGTCGACCTGCACCTGGCGGCGGGTATCGGCGACGGCTTCGCCCTCAGTGCCGCGCGCGAGCAACGCGCCGCCCACCGCCGCTTCCGGATGCGCCGCGAAGAGGGCGCTGAGGCTTTCGCGGTACGGCGGGTGCGTGTAGTTCACGAGACGCAGGCCCGGCTCCGCGAACGGCTGCAGCAGCTTCACGAGCGTATGCGTGGAGTTGCGCACGCCCATGCGCCGGCGCATCGAGAGCAGGCGCGCGAGTTTGGGCGCGAGCGTGTCGATCGACGAAAACGCCACGCGGCCCGACGCCAGTTGCGCCTCGATTTCGGCGTGATCGCGTGCTTCGGGACGATTCAGCGCCGCGAAGATTTCCGCGCTCGTGACACGACCCGGATCGGTCACGACGCCGTGCACGAGCGTCGGCACACCTTCGCGCGCGAGCAGCAAGGCGAGCAGCGGCACGAGATTCGGCTGCTTGCGCGCGCCGTTGTAGCTTGGGATCGACACAGGCCGATAGTCGCCTCGCGGCACCGCGAGCGGCGCGAACGAGGCGTGCGCCGCGCAGAGCATGGCGGCCAGCTCATCCGCGGTTTCGCCCTTGAGGCGGTAGGCGAGCAGCACCGCGCCTAGCTCCAGCTCGGGCACGCGGCCGTCGAGCATGGCGGCGTAAAGGGCGTGCGTGTCTTCGGACGAAAGCGAGCGAGCGCCGTGCGGTCCGCGGCCGATCTCCTTGATGAAGCGGGCGCACGGGAAGATGTCGGTGGAGTCGGCGGCGGTCATGGGCGCGGTTCGTTCGACGGCGTGCCGAGGGCCGCCGTCGTATTGAAATGGGGATGCGGGAAGTATCGCACGAGCACGCGGTGCCTCGCCGGGCACGCATCGCCGGCCGCGCCCGGCCGGCCGCGTGAAGACGCCGCCGCGCACGCCCACCGCCGCGCGTTACACTCGCGATTGTTCTGACGGCGCAAGCCGCGCGATCGACAGGCACCCGTGCTTCGTGCACGCGCCATCACAAAGACGGAGAACTCCATGACGTACGTATTCGAACCGGCGGCACTCGCCTCGGTGCCGGTGGCAGGCACCGACACGCGTTTCCCGGTGCGGCGCATCTATTGCGTTGGCCGCAACTACGAAGCGCATGCGCGCGAGATGGGCCACGATCCGAACCGTGAACCGCCGTTCTTCTTCTCCAAGCCCGCCGACGCCGTGCTCTACGTTGCACCGGGCTCGACCGCCGAATTTCCGTACCCCGCACAATCGCAGAACGTGCACTTCGAGATGGAACTCGTCGCGGCAATCGGCAAAGGCGGCAAGGACATTCCGGTCGCGAGCGCGCTCGACCACGTGTTTGGCTACGCGCTCGGCCTCGATATGACACGCCGCGACTTGCAGGGCGAGGCGAAGAAGCTCGGTCGTCCGTGGGATACGGCCAAGGGCTTCGACCATTCGGCGCCGATCGGCCCGATCCATCCGGTTTCAAAGATCGGCCAGCTCGAGAAGGGCGAAATCTGGCTCGCAGTCAACGGCGAGGAGAAACAGCGCTCGGATATCTCGCAGATGATCTGGCCGGTTGCCGACACGATCGCGTTCCTTTCGACGCTGTTCGAACTCAAGGCCGGCGACCTGATCTACACGGGCACGCCCGAAGGCGTGGGCGCCGTGGTCAAGGGCGATCTGATGACGGGCGGTGTGGCAGGAATCGGCGAATTCGCCGTGCGGGTCGTCTGAGCGGCGCGCGCCGCAGCACGATTCAAGAGGAGCAAGAGAGGAGCATGAAGCTTTACAGCTATTTCCGCAGTTCGGCATCGTATCGGGTGCGAATTGCGCTGAATCTGAAGAACCTGTCGTACGAGTACGTCCCGGTTCACCTCGTGCGCGACGGCGGCGAGCAGCTCAAGCCCGCCTATCGCCAGGTGAATCCCGATGCGATCGTGCCGTCGTTCGTCGACGACGAAGGGCACACGCTTCAGCAGTCGCTCGCGATCATCGAATATCTGGAAGAGACGCATCCCGAGCCGCCGCTGCTGCCGAGGTCCCCCATCGATCGCGCTCATGTGCGCTCGCTCGCGCTGCAGGTGGCGTGCGAGATTCATCCGGTGGACAACCTGCGCGTGCTCAAGTACCTCAAGCACACCGTAGGCGCCGACGACGCGACGAAAGACGCGTGGTACCGCCACTGGATCGAGGCGGGCTTCGCGACGCTCGAACAGCGGCTCGCCAGCGATCCGCGCACCGGCAAGCTCGCTTTCGGCGACACGCCGACCGTCGCCGATCTTTGCATCGTGCCGCAGGTCTACAACGCGAACCGCTTCAAGATCGACACGACGCGTTACCCGACCATTCAGCGTATCAACGACTACGCGCTCACGCTCGACGCGTTCGCGCGCGCCGCGCCGGGCGTGCAGCCGGACACGGAATGAGCGCATGACCGGTTTGCGCTGGCCGCGACAATGAAAAAGGGCGTCGTTCGTGAGAACGACGCCCTTCGTACATTCAAAGCCGGGTAATCGCGCGCTATCAGCTGCCAAGCAGCGCGTCGGCGAATTCTTCGGCCACGAACGGCTGCAGATCTTCGACCTTTTCGCCCACGCCGATGAAATACACGGGGATCGGGCGTTGCCGCGCGATCGCGGCGAGGATGCCGCCCTTGGCGGTGCCGTCGAGCTTCGTGACGATGAGGCCGGTGAGGCCGAGCGCGTCGTCGAAGGCCTTGACCTGTGCGAGCGCGTTCTGGCCCGTGTTCGCGTCGATCACGAGCACCACCTCGTGCGGTGCGCCGTCGAACGCCTTGCCGATCACGCGCTTGACCTTCTTCAGCTCGTCCATCAGATGCAATTGCGTGGGCAGGCGGCCAGCGGTGTCGGCCATCACCACGTCGATGCGGCGCGCGCGCGCGGCGCTCACGGCGTCGAAGATCACCGCTGCCGGGTCGCCGCTTTCCTGCTGCACGACCGTCACGTTGTTGCGCTGGCCCCAGATGGCGAGCTGTTCGCGCGCGGCAGCGCGGAACGTGTCGCCGGCGGCGAGCAGCACGCTCTGGTCGAAGCTTTGCAGATGCTTGGCGAGCTTGCCGATGCTGGTGGTCTTGCCCGCGCCGTTCACGCCCGCGATCATCATCACGAGCGGCTGCGCGCGGCCGAGCATGAGCGACTTCTCGAGCGGCTTCAGCAGGCCGATGAGCAGCTCGCGCAGGGCGTTCTTCACCTGCTGTGCGTCGGTCAGGCGCTCGGCGCGTACCTTCTGGCGCAGCGTTTCGAGCAGATATTCGGTCGCGTCGACGCCCGCATCCGACATCAGCAGCGCGGTTTCGAGCTCTTCGTAGAGATCGTCGTCGATCTTCGCGTTGACGAAGATGCTCTGGATGTTCGAGCCGGTTTTCGAGAGCCCCGACCTCAGGCGCTTGAGCCACGATTGCCTGGCTTCGGGCTCGAGCGCGGGCGGCGGGACAATCTCGACGGTTTCCGGTTCGTCGTCATTGTCGACGGCTTGCTGCGGCTCGACCGGAGCGGTCACGGCCGGTGGAGCGGAGGGCGCGGGCGACGTTTGGTGCGGCGCGCTGGCGGCCTCATCAACGGCCTTATCAACGGCCTCGTCCGGCGCCTCGAGGGCGGCTTCGTCCTGCGCATTCTCGGCCGGCGCGTTCTCGGCGTCCTTCGAGCCGCGGAATCGTTTGAAGAAACTGAACATGGTCTGGGGTGGGTCAGGCGCGCTGCGGGTCGGACCGAGGGGCGGTCAGCGACGGCATGGAAGAGGTAACGCGCGGAAAACATGGCATTTTATCAGGCGCGTTAGCTGGAGTCGCTGCGGCATCGCGGTGGGAGCGTTGCGGCGCGCACGCGGCACCTGCGCGCCCCTGTGGTAACGTGCGCGCATTGGAGGGCGCGATGCGAAAGCGTCGAACCCCACAGTCGAGTTCCGCCGGCAAGTTGACTGCCAGCGGTCAAATGCACGCAGCGGTACGACCCAACGCATGACCCGTTCCTCACCTTCACGTGGCCAAGGCGGCCGCACCCATCAGCCCGATCCCCGCGCACGTGGCGGCGGCGGTGCGCACACGATCCGCATCATCGGCGGCGACTGGAAGCGCACGCCGCTGCCGGTGCTCGACCTCGACGGTTTGCGTCCGACCCCCGATCGCGTGCGCGAGACGGTCTTCAACTGGCTTGGCCAGCGTCTCGACGGTCTGCGTTGCCTCGACCTTTTCGCGGGCAGCGGCGGCCTCGGCTTCGAGGCGGCGTCGCGGGGCGCCGCGCGCGTCGTGATGGTGGAGCGCAGCGCGCGCGCCGCCGCGCAACTGCGCTCGAACCAGGCGCGCCTTGGCGCGCGCATGATCGAAATCGCAGAAGCCGACGCACTGCGTCTCGCGGCCAATCTCGCGCCAGGCTCGTTCGATGTGGTATTCCTCGATCCCCCGTTCGGCGACACCGCGCTGCTCGAGCGCTCACTCGAACTGGCTGCGCCGCTCGTCGCCCCGGACGGATGGCTTTACGTGGAGTCAGGTGAGCGTATCGATCCCAGTGCGCGGCCCGTGCTGGCGGGCTGGAGCGTGGTGCGCGAGGGCCGGGCCGGCGCCGTTCACTATCATTTGCTGCAGCGCGAAAATGAGGAATAATGCGCGTTCGATAAGAAGCGGCGGGCGGCCTGGCCGTCACGCACGCACGTGCGCATGCGTCGCCACGGCACTGCATTGCGCCCCATTTCTGTTGAGAGGAGAAGCCTCATGGTAGTCGCCGTGTACCCCGGTACCTTCGACCCGCTCACGCGCGGCCACGAAGATCTCGTGCGGCGCGCGTCGAGCATTTTCGACACGCTGGTAGTCGGCGTTGCGGACAGCCGCAACAAGAAGCCTTTCTTCTCGCTCGACGAGCGGCTCGAGATTGCCCACGAGGTGCTCGGCCACTATCCGAACGTGCAGGTCATGAGCTTCAAGGGGCTCCTGAAGGACTTCGTGCGCACCAACAACGCACGCGTGATCGTGCGCGGCCTGCGCGCGGTGTCGGACTTCGAGTACGAATTTCAGATGGCGGGCATGAACCGTTACCTGCTGCCCGACGTCGAGACGATGTTCATGACGCCATCGGACCAGTATCAGTTCATTTCGGGCACGATTGTGCGCGAAATCGCCCAGTTGGGCGGCGACGTGAGCAAGTTCGTGTTTCCGTCCGTGGAAAAGCGCTTGCAGGACAAGGTGGCCTCGATGGGCGCCCCGGTTACGAAGGTGTGAACGCCCGGCCAAAGCAGCGTAAACTGTCGGGCTAAGCAACGTGTGAGCCGGCCTTCGCGCCGGCGGGAAGTGAGAACAGCATGGCCCTGACGATTACCGACGAGTGCATCAATTGCGACGTGTGCGAGCCCGAGTGCCCGAACGACGCGATCTCGATGGGCCCGGAAATCTATGTGATCGACCCGAAGAAGTGCACCGAATGTGTCGGCCATTTCGATGAGCCGCAGTGCATCCAGGTGTGCCCGGTGGAGTGCATTCCCAAGAATCCGGAGCATGTCGAGTCGCCCGAGCAGTTGATGCAGAAGTACCACGCGCTGACGGCCGCCAAGAACAACGCCTGAATCGCGCAATTCTGCGGAAAATAAAAAACGCGCCAACTGGCGCGTTTTTTATTTCATCCTGCCGTCTTCTTACGCGACGATGGCCTTCAATGCGTCGATGAGCGTGTCGCACTCGGGATCCGTGCCGATCGAGATACGCAGATGCTGGTTCACGCGCGGCGCGTTGAAATGGCGCACGAAGATCTCCTTTTCGCGCAGCTTTGCCGCAATTGCCGCCGCGTCGTGCGCAGGATGCGTCGCGAACACGAAATTCGCCGCCGAAGGCACCACGTCGAAGCCGAGCGCCGTGAGCGCGGCCGTCAGGCGCTCGCGGCTGGCGATCACGCGCGCGCTCGTGGTCTTCAGCCACTCGCCGTCTTCGTAAGCGGCAGTCGCGGCGGCTTGCGCCAGGCGGTCGAGCGGGTACGAGTTGAAGCTGTCCTTTACGCGGTTGAGCGCATCGATGAGATCGGGGTGGCCGAACGCGAAGCCCACGCGCATGCCCGCGAGCGAGCGTGATTTCGAAGTTGTGTGCACGACCAGCAGGTTCGGATAGCGGTCGATCAGCGCAATCGCCGACTCGGCGCCGAAATCCACATACGCTTCGTCGATCACCACCACGGATTCCGTGTTCGCCGCGACAAGCCGCTCGATTTCCGCGACCGGCAGCGCGTGACCCGTGGGCGCATTCGGATTCGGGAAAATCACGCCGCCATTGGGCTGGCGGTAATCGTCGACGCGAATCGTGAACTGTTCCGTGAGCGGCACGGTGCGGTACTCGACCTCGTAGAGCCGCGCGTAGGTCGGGTAGAAGCTGTAGGTGATGTCGGGAAAGAGGATCGGCTCGTCGTGCTTGAGCAGCGCCTGGAAGGCGTGAGCGAGCACCTCGTCCGAGCCGTTGCCGACGAACACCTGCTCCGCGCGGATGCCGTGATGCGCGGCCACGGCGGCGCGCAGACGCTTCGCGACGGGGTCGGGATAGCGGCGCAGCGACTCGCCCGTCTCGCCCAGTTCGTGGCGGATCGCCTCGAGCACACGCGGGGAGGGCGCATACGGATTCTCGTTGGTGTTGAGCTTGACCGGCTTCGCGAGCGCGGGCTGCTCGCCCGGCACGTAGGGCACGAGCCGGTTGACGATGTCACTCCAGTAACGACTCAAGACGCTCTCCTTGTTTCAACCGTTGCGATGCAGCTGCATCACCGCGCGTTCGGCCTCGCCCTTCACGAACGTCGGCATCACGGCGAGCGCGCGTTCGATCGATGCGTCGATGACCTCCTGCTCTTCGCGGCGCGGCGGCTTGAGCACGAAGTTCGCGACATCGGGCTTTGCACCGGCGCGCGCGCCTTCGGGGATCAGGTCGCGCGGATGGCCGATGCCGATGCGCAAACGCCAATACTGCTGCGTCGACAGATGCGCGGATATGTCCTTCAGGCCGTTGTGGCCGCCGCTGCCGCCGCCGAGCTTGAGCTTGACGGTGCCGGGCGGCAGATCGAGTTCGTCGTGCGCGACAAGGATTTGATCGGGCAGGATCTTGAAGAACGCCGCGAGAGCGACGACCGATTGCCCCGAGCGGTTCATATAGGTCTGCGGTTCGAGCAGATGCACTTCCTCGCCGTAGAGTCGCGCCTTCGCGTAGTGGCCGTGGAAGCGCCGCTCGTCGCGCAGCGTCGTGCCGGCTTCGCGCGCGAGCTGGTCCACGAGCCAGAAGCCCGCGTTGTGGCGCGTCGCCGTGTATTCGGCGCCCGGATTGCCGAGCCCGACGATCAACCTGATCATTGTGGTGTTCCGCTTGCGTAAATCGATGAACTGACCCGCAAGTGTACGAAAAAGTGCGAAAAAAAACCCGCCGGGGCGAACCGCGGCGGGTCACGTCGACCGTTTCAGGGAAACGGATCGAGAGGATCGGCTCATTGAGGCCGCTGCGCTTACTCCGCAGCCGGCGCTTCTTCGCCTTCAGCAGCCGCCTGGGCGCCAGCCGGCACGGGTGCCGACACGATGACCGGGTTTTCCACTTCGACGTGCTGAACCAGCGTCACGCCTGCGGGCAGGGTGATGTCCTTGGCATGCAGCGATTGACCGGCTTCGATCTTGGCGAGGTCGACTTCGAGGAATTCCGGCAGTTGGCCCGGCAGGCACTGGATTTCGATTTCAGCCAGAACGTGCGAGATGATCGCGCCACCCGTCTTCACAGCCGGGTTGGTTTCCTGGTTCATGAAGTGCAGGGGCACCTTCGTGTGGATCTTCTTGCTCGGATCCACACGCTGGAAGTCCACGTGCAGCACGAGCTGACGGAACGGGTGGTATTGCACGTCGCGCAGCAGCACTTGCTGCGACTTGCCGGCCACTTCGAGGTCGAGGATCGACGAGTGGAAGGCTTCCTTCTTGAGGGCGTGCCACAGCGCGTTGTGATCGATTTCGATCAGTTGCGGCTCGGCGCCGACACCGTAAACGATGCCAGGGGTCTTGCCAGCAATGCGCAGGCGGCGGCTCGCACCCGTACCTTGCAGGTTACGCTCGAAAGCGATGACTTTCATTTGATTCTCCATTGCACTGCCCGCGACCAGGCAGTAAAACGGGGCCTTTTCAGCAGAATGCCTGCCTTCCGGCCCCCAGCGATGCAGCGCGAACCATCGTCCGTTCGCGCCGATTACGTGCAAAAGCGCGGCGTCCTTGCGAACACCGCGCCTTGCGCGTCAATTCTTTTTAGCTTTCCGCGAACAGCGACATCACCGAGTCGCCGCGACGGATACGCGAGAACGTTTCGGCGAGAAGTCCTGCGCTCGTGAGCGAGCGGATCTTCGCGCACGAACGCGCTTCGGCGCCCAGCGGAATCGTGTCGGTCACGACGAGTTCGTCCAGAGCCGAAGCGGCGATGCGCTCGCCTGCGCCACCCGAGAGAACCGGGTGCGTGGCGTAAGCGAACACCTTCTTCGCGCCGCGTTCCTTCAGCACTTGCGCTGCCTTGCAGAGCGTGCCGGCGGTGTCGACCATGTCGTCCATGATCACGCAGGTGCGGCCTTCGACTTCACCGATGATGTTCATCACTTCGGCGACGTTCGCCTTCGGACGACGCTTGTCGATGATGGCGAGATCGCAATTCAGTTGCTTGGCGAGCGCACGGGCGCGCACCACGCCGCCGACGTCCGGCGAAACGACCAGCAGGTTCTCGTGATTCTGCTTGCGCAGATCGCCGAGCAACACGGGCGTCGCGTAGATGTTGTCGACGGGAATATCGAAGAAGCCCTGAATCTGGTCAGCGTGCAGATCCATCGTGATGATCCGCTCGACGCCGGCGATTTCCAGCATGTTCGCCACGACCTTCGCCGAGATGGCGACGCGCGCCGAACGGGGGCGGCGGTCTTGACGGGCATAGCCGAAGTAGGGAATAGCTGCGGTGATCCGGCCTGCGGATGCGCGCTTGAGCGCATCGACCATGATCATCAGTTCCATCAGGTTGTCGTTGGTCGGCGCGCAAGTCGACTGAAGGACGAAGACGTCCTTGCCGCGCACGTTTTCCTGGATTTCGACCTGGATTTCACCGTCGGAAAATCGGCTAACCATAGCCTTACCGAGGGGAATACCGAGGATCTTGACGACTTCCTGGGCAAGCGCGGGATTTGCGTTGCCAGTAAAAACCATCAGGCCGTCATGGCTGCTCATCATGCACCTGCTGCGGACTTTGGGGGGCGAGAGGAACTACTTGGGCGAACTGCTCTGGGTAACCCACAGAGCGAACTGCCTGGAATTTTTGGCAGGGGAGGAAGGACTCGAACCCTCGCATGCCGGAATCAAAATCCGGTGCCTTAACCAACTTGGCGACTCCCCTACACTCAACTTTGAGCCTGACTGACCGGTAGGACGATCAACCATGCAAAACTATGCCGCGAAAGCGAAGAGTGGATGCTTGTTCAGACTCGAGGCTACCGCGCTTCGCCAGTCCGGTTGTTCCGCAAGCAGTCTGGCCTGTGCCGATTCTGCTTCGGACCGACTGGCGAATGCTGCAAAAACGCTGGCACCCGATCCGGTCATCCGCGCTGGTGCGATGCTGTTCGAGACACTCTCAAACCATCGAAGCACCTGCGCTACTTCCGCGTATTTTCCTGCGACAACCGCTTGCATATCGTTATGACCGAAGCTGTCTGGCCATCCGTTCTGCGTTGCTTGCTGTGCAAGAAAGACTGCAATTGTGCAGGTCTTTGTGTCCCTTGTCAACGATTTTTCTGAAAAAATCTCGGCAGTAGGAACATGAACCCGCGGCGTCACGACCAAAAAATGACGCGGGGGCAATTGTACAGCCTCGAGGGCTTCGCCAACACCCTCCGCGAACGCATTTTTCCCGAACACGAAGAAGGGCACGTCCGCGCCCAGCTCGAGTGCGAGCGCCTGCAATTCCTCGCGTTGCAGGTTGAGCTTCCACAGGCGGTTGAGCGCGAGCAGCGTCGTGGCCGCGTCGGAGCTGCCGCCGCCGAGACCCGCGCCCATCGGCAGACGCTTTTCGATATCGATCTCGACACCCTCGCTCGTGCCCGTGTGTTCCTTGAGCAGCGTCGCGGCGCGCACGGTGAGGTCGTGCTCGGCAGGTACGCCTTCCACTTCCACGGTGCGCGTAATGCGGCCGTCGTGGCGGCGCGTGAAATGCAGCGTGTCGCCCCAGTCGAGCAACTGGAACACGGTCTGCAGATCGTGATAGCCATTGGGGCGCCGGCCCGTGATGTGCAGGAAGAGATTGAGTTTCGCGGGCGCTAGGCAGTCGCGCAGCGAGTCCTGGGTTTCGATCATGATGCTCTTGGGATGATGCCTGGATTCTGGCCGGCGCGTGCCGGCCAGATATTGCTGATGAGAGACCGCAACCGGCCCGCTTACTGGTCGAGCACGAGCTTGATCTGGAGCGGCGGTGCTTCGCGCGTGAGATTGACGCGTTTCACGCCATTGGCCGGCGCGTCGGCATAGGCGACATAATCGATGGTCCAGCCGTCCTGCTCGATCTGCGAAAGCCGCTGCGGATTCTGCGAGTCGGGCGTAGTGCGTGCATGCGAGGTGGGCGCGACCGATGGCTGCAGCCAGTAGCGCAGCCCTTCCACGGGCAGGGCAAAGCCGAGCGCCTGCTGCATGAGCGTGCTCACGTTGTCGGCCGTGAGCGGCTGGCGGTTGGGCAGTTCCAGCGTGGCTTGCGACGGCGCGGAAGTGACGAGCGCGAGTGTCTGGCCGAGCGGATTGAGCAGTTGCAGCGTCACCGTCGAATCGGTCTCGTGCCAGTCGAAGTTGCCGTACGCGTTGCGCTGCTGGCCGTTCTGATCGACATATTGAACGGCGAAGCGGCCATGATAGGCGCGGTTCGTCTGCGTACTGAGCGAGGTCGTGGCGTTCGAGGTGGAAGGTTGGCGCGGCGGCTGCTGCGTCGCGCAACCCGTCAGCGCGAGGAGCGCGGCCGCCGCTGCGCCGAGCGACGCGCGCCGTACGAAACTGGCTGCGCGCGCAACGGTGAGGGCCTTGGGCGAAATCGAAGTGAAAAAATCTGCCATCAGAGATCGTTGACCTGGAAGCGTTTGAGCGTCTTCAGGAGCGTGTCGTTGTCGGGTTCGAGCTTGCGGGCCTCGCGCCACGCGGCGCGTGCGCCATCCTGGTCGCCGTTTTTCCAGAGCACTTCACCGAGGTGCGCGCCTATTTCCGCGTTCGGCTGGAGGCTGTAGGCCTTGCGCAAGAGCTTGATCGCGTCGGCATTGTCACCCAGGCGGTATTTGACCCAGCCCACACTGTCCATGATGAACGCGTCGTCCGGTGCGAGCGACGAGGCTTTTTCCACCAGTTTGTCGGCTTCCTGCAGGCGCTGATTGCGGTCCGCAAGCGAGTAACCGAGCGCGTTGTAGGCCTGCGGATTGTCGGGCTGCGTCTTGATCAGCTTGCGCAGCTGCGCTTCCATGACGTCGTAGTGGCCGGTTTTTTCCGCAGCCATCGCGTAGTCATAGGTGAGGTCCGGGTCGTCCGGGAAGTCGGCGGTCGCCTTCGCGAGCCGTGCTTCGGCTTCCGGGTAGCGCTTCGCGTCGAACAGGATCGCGGCGTCGGTGCGCGCGATCAGCGCCTGGTCGCGCGGATCGTCGGCCTGAATGCTCGCGAGCTGACGGCGCGCGTCGTCGGTCTTGCCTTCCTTGTCCAGGATCTGTGCGCGCGTGATCTGGGCCGGCACATATTGCTGGCTGTTGGGCTGGATCTTGTCGAGCCACTTCTGTGCGCCGGCGTCGTCCTTCTGCTCGACCGACAGTTGCGCGAGGTAAATATAGGCCTGACCTGGGTCGGCGGCCGGATTCTTCTCGGCAACCTGCGCGTATTGCGTCAGATACTTCTGCGCGGCGTCGAACTTCTTCTGCTGCACGCTGATGAGCGCGAGCGCCATGAGCGGCATCAGGTCGGTCGCGTTGTCCTTGTGCAGAATCTCGAACTGCTTCTGCGCGTCGTCGAGGCGGTCGGCAGCGAGATAGGTCTGCGCGAGTGCGAGACGCCCTTCACGCGACTTCGGGTTCTGCTGGACGTATTTTTCGATCGACGCAATGCCTTCGGCGCGCTCCTCCGGCCCCATCTGCGCGAGCATCAGCGCGGCGGGAAGGTAGTCGGGCTTGAGCGCGAGCGCCTGCTCGAACGACTTGCGTGCGCCGGGTGCGTCGTCGGCGAGCAGTTGCTGGCGGCCGATCGCGAGCTGCGCCTCGGGACGGTTCATGTCGTCCTTGAGCAGCGTTTTGAGCACATTCAGGCCGCCCACGCGATTGGGACCGCGCGAAAGCAGAAGCTGCAGTGAGAGGATCGCCTGGCCACGGCTGTCGGCCGGTACCTTCGCGAGTTCGCGCGCAAGCAGCGGCTGGGCGTCGTCGGGCCTGCCCGCGAGCACGAGGAGTGACGCGTCGAGCTGCGCCGCGCGCTCGGAATCGGGCGCGTACTGCTGCCAGAGCTGCACCGCATTCAGGGCGTCGGACGGGCTTTGCGCCGAGAGCGCGATTTCCGTCGCGCGCTGCGCCATGCGCGGGTCGTGCGTGTCGCGCGCGAGCGCGAGATACGTTTGAAAGGCGGGGGCAGGCTGGTCGCGCTGCAGCGCGATTTCCGCGGCGAGCACCTGGAAGACGATCTGGCTCGACAGCGGAACGGCCGGCAGATCCTTCTTCTCGTCGGGCGAGGGGGGGCCGAAAGCGTCCGGCATGGTGACGGAAGTGTCGTCCGTGTCAGGGGACGGATCCTGCGCATATGCGCTCGACGTGGTCAACGCCCAGGCGGCGAGAACTGCGGCGCCAACGAGGCGACGCGCGAAGGCGGCAGGGGCGCGGGGCGTCGCGGGACGCTTCGCGAACAGCTTAACGAAAGACAGTTCCATGGAATTCCGTCGAATGTTTCGGTCGATTGTAACGCGCTGGCTACAATACGCGCACAACGCGCACACACGTTTACGCAAGTTGCAGACCAACCCGGACCAGCATCCGAATCAGGCCGCGAGATATGCCAGAGTTGCCAGAAGTTGAGGTTACCCGAAGGGGGATCGAACCGTGGGTCGCGGGCCGCCGCGTCGAGCGTGTGGAGGTGCGCAACCCCGCATTGCGCTGGCCCGTGCCGGCTACGCTCGCCCGTACGCTGCGCGGCCGCACGATACGTTCGGTTGGGCGGCGCGGCAAGTATTTGCTGTTCGAGGTCGACGAAGGCTGGTTCATCGTGCATCTCGGCATGACCGGCACGCTGCGCGTGCTGCGCAATCTGCCGAAGCCGCCGGCCGCGGAGAAGCACGATCACGTCGACTGGTTCTTCGACGACTTCACGCTGCGCTTTCGCGACCCGCGCCGGTTCGGCGCCGTGCTCTGGCACCCGCGCGAGGCTGGCGACGTGCTCGGCCATCCGCTGCTGGCGGCGCTCGGCATCGAGCCGTTCACACCGGCCTTCGACGGCGCACTGCTCTTTCGCGAGACCCGCGGCCGCAAGGTCGCCGTCAAGCAGGCTCTCCTCGCGGGCGATATCGTGGTGGGCGTTGGCAATATCTACGCATCGGAAAGTCTGTTCCGCGCCGGTATCCGGCCGACGACCCCGGCGGGCCGCGTTTCGCTTGCGCGCTACGAACTCCTCGCGGATGCCGTGCGCGCCGTGCTCGCCTCGGCCATCGAGAAGGGCGGCAGCACGCTGCGCGACTTCGTCGGCAGCAACGGCGAAAGCGGCTATTTTCAGCTCGAATACTTCGTTTATGACCGCGCGGGCCAACCCTGCCGCGTGTGCGGCACGCCGATCAAGCAGATCGTGCAGGGCCAGCGTTCCACTTATTTCTGTCCGCGCTGCCAGCGCTGAGCGCCAGGCATTTCCATGTACCGAACTTCTTCCACTTCCGTGCCGCTACCGGCTGGCGCGTATCCCGCTGAGCTGCTTACCGGTTTCGCGCCGCGCCTGATCGCCTGGCAGCGCGAGCATGGCCGTCACGACCTGCCGTGGCAGAACACGCGCGACCCGTATCGCATCTGGCTCTCGGAAATCATGCTGCAGCAGACTCAGGTCTCGACCGTGATTCCGTACTACGCGCGTTTTCTCGAGCGCTTTCCCACGGTCGAAGCGCTCGCCGCCGCGCCCGACGACGACGTGATGGCGCTCTGGGCCGGCCTCGGCTATTACTCGCGCGCGCGCAATCTGCACCGCTGCGCGCAGGTCGTGGCCGATACCCACGGTGGCAAGTTTCCGCAGACGGTCGAGGCGCTCGCGGAGCTGCCCGGCATCGGCCGTTCGACGGCGGCGGCGATCGCGTCGTTCGCGTTCGGCGCGCGCGAAACGATCCTGGACGGCAACGTGAAGCGCGTGCTCGCGCGCGTGTTCGGCGTGGAAGGCTTTCCTGGTGAAAAGCGCGTGGAGAACGCGATGTGGACGCTCGCCGAAACGCTCGTGCCAGGTCCCGAAGCGAGCGACGCCGACGTGAGCGCGTACACGCAAGGCTTGATGGATCTTGGCGCGACGCTGTGCGGGCGGGGCAAGCCCGACTGCGCGCGCTGCCCGTTCGCGCAGGACTGCGTGGCGAACACGACGGGACGTCAACGTGAACTACCCGCCGCGCGCCCGAAGAAGGCCGTGCCCACGCGGCGCACGTGGATGCTCGTGCTGCTCGACGGCGATGCGGTGATGCTGGAGAAGCGCCCGCCATCGGGTATCTGGGGTGGGTTGTGGAGCTTGCCCGAAGCCGCGGACGAACCCGCGCTCGCCGAGCGCGCGCGAGACTTCGGAGTGACGCCGGAGCGCGCGGCGTCGAGTTCGGCGCTCATGCCGCTCACGCATACGTTCACGCACTTCAAGCTCGACATCGAGCCGCGCGTGATCGAACTCAAGCGCAATGCTGCGCCGCTCGAAGCCAATGATGGACAGAGCGCATGGGTGTCGCTAGGCAACATCGACGCGTATGGCGTGCCCGCGCCAGTGCGCAAACTGCTCGATGGTTTGCGTGGACCGCTGATCTGAGTCAGCGAGCATGCGGCATCAACGCTGCATCAAAGCAGCTGATGCTGCTGCATGTAGTGATGCACGATCTCGATACGCGCGCCGGCGTCGTTCAACTCCATGAGCTTCTGACGCGCGCGCAGCGCGATCGGCAGCACCTCGGCCAGACGGTTCGATACCCACGAGGGATCGTCGAAGCGGAACGGCTCCGCAAACGGCAGGCTCGCGGAATCGCGCTCGCGGATCGTCGCGATGATGCGCTCGAGCACTTCCGCACACGCGCCGAATTGCGCGAGCTGTTTGCCGCCTTCCAGTGGAATATCTTCGGGGATCAACTCGGCCGTGCCCACGAGCAGGCCGTCGGCTTCCACGCGATGCGAGAGCAGATGAAAGCGTTGCGTGCCGTGAGCCTGGATATGCAGCATGCCGACGGTCTCGACATCGCATTGCTCGATGAGCGCGAGGCATCCCACGGATTCGGGCACGGCAGTCGTCTCGTCGGGCTGCGCGACTTCCGCGCCACTTTTGAGCAGGCACACGCCGAACGGCGTGTGCTCGCGCAGGCACTCGCTCGCCATGTCCAGGTATCGCGCTTCGAAGATCTTGAGCGGCAGCAGGCCGCCGGGGAACAGCACCGTATGCAGCGGGAACAACGGCAAACGGCCAAGCACGGCAGGAGACGAGGACATGGCGCAACGCTTTCGGTTAAGGGCCGCGCGATGCGCAGCCGGTTAGGCGATCAGCCGTGACGACTCTCCGACATCGAGAGGCGCGTCGCGGTGACGCACGATAACGTTCGACTCGCCGGCAAAGCGCGTGGCGAGCGTCTGGGCGATGTACACCGATCGATGTTGTCCGCCCGTGCAGCCGATCGCAACGGTGAGATAGCTGCGGTTGTCGGCGCGAAAATGCGGCAGCCACTTCGCGACGAACGCATAGACATCGTCGATCATTTCGTGGACGGCCGGCTGCGCATTGAGAAAGTCGATCACGGGCTGATCGAGCCCGGTGAGCGGCCGCAAGCGGGCGTCGTAATGCGGGTTCGGCAGCGTGCGCACGTCGAACACGAGGTCGGCGTCGAGCGGTACGCCGCGCTTGAAGCCGAACGATTCGAACGTGAGCATGAGCGAGCCGCGCTCGCCGCCGACGAACACCTTCACCCACTGGCGCAGTGCGTTGGAACTCAGGTTGCTCGTGTCGACCTGATGGCCGAACTCGGCGAGGTTCGAAACGAGTTCACGCTCGTGCTCGATCGCTTCTTCGAGTGACTTGAGCATGCCCACGTTGGCGTCGTGCGCGGCGGAGCCCGAAAGCGGATGGCGGCGGCGCGTTTCCGAGAAGCGCTGGATGAGCGACTGCGTGCTCGCGTTGAGGAAGAGCACGCGCACATCGTGGCGAAGCGCCAGGTCGCGGATCATCTCCGGCATGTCGTCGAACGACGAACTCGAGCGCGCATCGATAGCGACGGCGAGGCGTTCGTAGCCGTCGTCGCTGAGATATTGGGCGAGTTGCGGTAGAAAGCGCGGCGGCAGATTGTCGACGCAATAATAGCCGACGTCTTCGAGCGCATTGAGCGCCACTGACTTGCCGGAACCCGAAATGCCGGTGATCAGGATGATACGCATGGGAGAGTCGATGAACCCGATTGGGTCATCATAGCATCCGATCCGCGCGCCTGTATTGGCTCTCCGGGCCGCAGGCGCTCGTTTCGAGGGCGCGCACGGCGTACATTGCGCGCCTCGCCGGCCTCACCGCTTCGGGCGTCAGATCAGCTTGCCGGGAAACTGGCTGTCGGGGTCCTGCATGGCGAGACGCTGGCGGTCCATGAAGTCGCGCAGGGTGTCGATACCGCGCAATTGCAGGATCGTGTTGCGCACGGCGGCCTCGACCAGCACGGCGAGGTTGCGGCCCGCGGCCACCTGGATCGTGACCTTGCTGATGGGCAGGCCGAGCACGTCGACGGTCTGGCTCTCCAGCGGCAGACGCTGGAACTCGCCGTCCGGGCGGCGCACGAGTTGCACGATGAGCTTGAGCTTCATCTTCCGGCGCACGGCCGTTTCACCGAAGATCGTCTTGATGTCGAGCAGGCCGAGGCCGCGCACTTCGAGCAGGTTCTGCAACAGCGGCGGGCAGCGCCCCTCGACGAAATCGGGGCCGAGGCGCACGAAGTCCACGGCGTCGTCGGCTACGAGGCCATGGCCGCGGCTGATCAGCTCCAGACCCAGCTCGCTCTTGCCGAGACCCGAGTCGCCCGTGAGCAGCACGCCCATGCCGAGAATGTCGAGAAATACGCCGTGCAGCGTCGCGCGCGGCGCGAGAATGCGCGACATGTAGAGGCGCAGGCTGTCGATGACGGTGGCCGCCGACATCGGCGTGGTGAAGAGCGGCGTGGAAGAACGCGTGCAACGCAGCACCAGTTCGGGCGGCGCGGTCATGCCGTCGGCGACCACGAGAAACGGCGGTTCGAGCGCGATCAGCTCGGCCATGTGGCGCGAGCGGTCTTCGTCGGTCTGGCGCTGGTAGTAGTGAATTTCGGCGTCGCCGAGCACCTGGATGCGGTTCGGGTGGATCAGGTTCAGGTGACCGACGAGGTCGGCGCTCGCCGTGGCCGTGGCCACCGTTTCGGTCGAAAAGCCGCGTTCCCAGCCTTCGTGCCCCGTCAACCAGCTGAGTTTCAGCGTGGTGGCGTTGTCGTCGAAGATGCTTTGGGCGTTGATGCTGGAAGTGTCCATGAGTCGGTGACTCCGCGAGATGACTCGCTTAACGGCTGACTGAATTGCTGGCTAAATAATCCGCGCGACCTGGCCTGGGTGCGCTACCTGGGTGGTTCACGGCTGCCGGCGCCTTACGCTTCACCCCTGCAACGAGCGTCGAGCGCGCGCTGTTCGGCCGCGCGTACCGCGACCGCGCCTCGCAAGACGCCGCACATTACATCAAGGTTGCCACTGGGTGAGCAGGCGATGCAACGTTTCGCGGTTTTCTTCCGTATGGAGCCGCTCACGCGTTTCGCGATCCGACAGTAGTTGTGCGATCTCGGACAGGATTTCAAGGTGCTGCTGCGTGGCCTGTTCGGGCACGAGCAGGAAGATCAGGAGCGACACGGGCAGGCCGTCTGGCGCTTCGAAGGCGATCGGCTCGGCGAGGCGCACGAAGGCGGCCTGCGGCTGCTTCAGGCCCTTGATGCGGCCGTGCGGGATCGCGACGCCTTCGCCGAGGCCCGTGGAGCCGAGACGCTCGCGTGCGAAAAGATTGTCGGTAACCGTGCTGCGGGCGATGCCGTTCTGGTTTTCGAAGATCAGGCCAGCCTGCTCGAAGACGCGTTTCTTGCTGGTGACGGACAGGCCGACGACGACGTTCTCGATGGGAAGTATTTTGGCTAAACGATTCATGTTGGCAGGCGAAAACGTGGCCTGAATGCTCCACACCCCGACAGCTGACCGCTTTGGCGGAAGCTTTGGATCTGGCGACGAAGCCCGGTGCCGGGACCGTGGGGACCTGTTGGCGCGTTAGACCCCGTAATACGACTGGACCATTATAGAACAAGCGTCCACGCCGATGGTGCGATGCGCCACGCATGAGCGCAACCCTCGTTGCCCGGTTGCACCCAGCGGTAAAACCCAGCATTGCGCGTACTCACGAAAAAGCCGCCCGGTTTGGGCGGCTTCGCTTCGAGGGGCGGAGGATGAACTATCGACTCCAGCCCCGGTTCATGGCGTGAATCGCCACACAGGACACTGTGGGATCACTGCGGCGGGATTTCGATGATGGGCGCAGGCTGGTGCTTGATCGCCTCATGTTGATGTCCCTGCACGCGGTCCTTGTGACGTACGACCTGGCGGTCCAGCTTGTCGACCACGAGATCGATGGCGGCGTACATGTCGCCGTTCGCGCTCTCCACAAATATGTCCTTGCCTTTCAGATGAAGGTTCACTTCGACCTTCTGTCTCTTATCCTTTTCCTTATGGTTGTCGACCGAGAGGACCACATTGCCATCGATTACCTGATCGAAATGTCTTAGCACCCTGTCCAGTTTGGTGATCACGTATTCTCGCAACGCTGGCGTTACTTCGAGATGGTGTCCACTGATCTTCAGATTCATAGTGCTTCTCCAGGCTGATGGCCGCGTGACGCGTGAAGTGCGGCAATGCCGGTCGACTGTCTGCCAGAACGCGGCTCCCCGAAAGGCCTGCGACGGCGGGCGAACTCGGCCGGCCATGTCCGCCAACGGGCGTAGCGGCCGGAAAACGCCTGCTCCGAAAAAGCCGGAACAGGCTAAAGAGACTTGCGCAGATTGACGGCTGGAATCTTCAGCGCCTCGCGATACTTCGCAACGGTGCGTCGCGCGACCACGAAGCCCTGTTCTGCCAGCAGTTCGGCTATGCGGCTGTCTGAAAGAGGAGATTTGGTGTTCTCGGCTCCTATGAGTTGCTTGATGAGGGCGCGGATGGCGGTGGACGATGCAGCGCCTCCGGTGTCCGTCGATACATGCGATCCGAAGAAGTACTTAAATTCAAGTGTCCCGAATGGAGTCAGCATGTATTTACCGGTTGTCACACGCGAGACAGTTGATTCGTGTAGGCCCAGCGTATCAGCAATCTCCCTCAAAACCAAGGGGCGCATGGCGATTTCGCCGTGCACGAAAAAGTTCTTCTGACGCTCGACGATAGCCTGCGCGACACGCAGGATCGTCTCGAAGCGCTGCTGGATATTCTTGATGAGCCAGCGCGCTTCCTGCAGCTGCTGGCGCAGCGAACCGCTAGCCGGATCGCCACGGTTGTTGCGCAGGATATTCGCGTACAGGTGGTTGATGCGCAGCTTCGGCACCACCTCGGGGTTGAGTTCCGCATGCCAGTTCTGGCCGGTCCTCTTCACGATGATGTCGGGCACCACGTAATCGGCTTCGGCCTTGCCATACGACGAACCCGGGAACGGTTCGAGCGAACGGATCAGCGCATGCGCGTCACGCAGCTCGTCGTCGCCCGTCTTCAGTTGCTTGCGCAACCGCGTGAAGTCGCGCGCGGCGAGCAGTTCGAGATAGTTCGACACGATTTCGAGCGCGAGCGTGCGCGTGGGCGACGAAGTGACGCGCAACAACTGCAGCTTGAGGCACTCGGAGGCCGAGCGCGCGCCCACGCCCGCGGGGTCGAAGCTATGCAGCAGCGCTAGCGCCGCATTGAATTCGTCGGCGTCGACTTCGAGTTCTTCGGGAATGTCGGCAAGAATTTCCTCGCAGGTCGCGCTGAGGTAGCCGTCTTCGTCGAGCGATTCGATGAGGAACGTGATGAGCGCGCGGTCGCGCTGGCTCGCGTTCGTTTCGCGCAACTGCGCCATGAGATGGTCGCGCAGCGTGGTGGTCGATTCGTGGATCTGCAGCGGCGGCAGGTCGTCGTCGTCGGAGGCGTTGCCCGAGCGGCCGTAATCGTCCAGGTTCCACTGGCTCGCGTCGCCGTTCGCGTCGCCGCCAAGGCCGTCGTATTCGTCCACGCCTCGCGGCTCGCTCTCGCTGTTTTCGCCGCTGCCGTTGGACGTCGAGGTGGAACTGTTCGCGCCCTGCATCGGCTCAGCGCCGGAGGGCGCGGGCGGCTGCGCGATGACCGAGCCGTCCGCGGCCACGCGCAGCGGGCTCGCGATCCAGTCGTCCTCGTTCTCGAGCAGCGGGTTCTGCGAGATCGCCGTCGCGACCTCCTGCTGCAGTTCGAGCGTCGACAGCTGCAGCAGCCGGATGGACTGTTGCAGTTGTGGCGTGAGCGCAAGATGCTGCGAGAGGCGGAGTTGGAGGCTGGCTTTCATGGCGGTGTGCGAACCATTGTAAAGAGTTTGCCACGCGGACGAAACCACGGGGCACTCGCAAAAACGAGCGTGCGCCACGCCGGTGCCTGCCCGGAATTTGGTGCGCAAACAGGGGCGCTCCCGGGCCTGCCATGCACCGTTTTGGGGGCAAGGTCGAGCAGTTACACGGGGAAACGCGAAAGATGAGGCCGGAAAAACGCGAAAGCGGATCGCGCGCGCCCGGGTGGGCGCTGCGGGACTGCGGTGAACGGGCGCGCGAGGCGCGCCCGGGGGCTTACATGCGGAAGTGCTCGCCGAGATAAACGCGGCGCACGTTCTCGTTCTCGATGATCTCGCCGGGTGCGCCGGCCGCGAGCACGCTGCCGTCGCTGATGATGTACGCGTGATCGCAGATGCCGAGCGTCTCGCGCACGTTGTGGTCGGTGATCAGCACGCCGATGTTGCGCTGCTTCAGGAACTTCACGATCTTCTGGATTTCCAGCACGGCGATCGGGTCGACGCCCGCGAACGGCTCGTCGAGCAGGATGAAGCTCGGATCGGTTGCGAGCGCGCGTGCGATTTCGACGCGCCGGCGTTCGCCGCCCGAGAGCGACAGCGCCGGATTCTCGCGCAGATGCGCGATTTGCAGCTCCTCGAGCAGCGCTTCGGCGCGCTCGGTGATGACGTCTTTCGACAGACGTTTGCCGTTGCCATCCACCTGCAGTTCGAGCACCGCGCGGATGTTCTCCTCGACCGTGAGCTTGCGGAACACCGAGGCTTCCTGCGGCAGATACGAAAGACCGAGCGCCGCGCGCTTGTGGATCGGCAGAAGGCTGATGGAGCGGCCGTCGAGGTCGATCTCGCCGGCGTCGAGCGGCACGAGACCCACGATCATGTAGAACGACGTGGTCTTACCGGCGCCGTTGGGGCCGAGCAGTCCGACCACTTCACCGCTCTTCACGTCGAGCGACACGTCCTTGACGACGGTGCGCGAGCCATAGCGCTTCTTCAGGTTGCGCACGACGAGCGTGCTCGTCTTGCCGGCCAGCTGGCGGCCGTAGCTTTGGGTGGCGGTGACGGTATTCACTGTGGCGGCGCTTCCTGCAGCTTGGTGGACGGCGTGAGGGCGGCCGGGGCGCCGGCGGGCGGTTGTGCGCCGGTGGCGGTGTTGCGCGGCGAGAGCATCGCGCGAACGCGGCCGCCGGGGTTGCCGGGACCCGCGACGTCCTTGCCGGAGCGCGCCGTGTAGAAGTCGTTCTGGCCGTCGTACGTGACGACGCTGCCGTGGACCTGATCCATCACCGTCGAGAGACCCTGCAGGCGGCGCACCGTCGCGCGCGTCGTGAGCGTGGTGAGGTCCTGCTTGCCGTCGTAGTCGATGCGCTCGGCCGTGCCGTCGACGTATTCGTCGAGGCCTTCGCGCTTCTGGCGGAAGTAGGCGAGCTTGTCGGCGGGCGTGCCCGGCGCGACGGTGCCGGTCGCGAACTGGTAGCCCTGCGGGTCCTGGGTGACGACGAGCTTGTCGGCCTTGATGAGGATCGTGCCCTTGGTGGCAACCACGTGGCCCGTGAAGACGGTCTGCTGCTTCAGATCGTCATAGGTCATGTTGTCCGCTTCGATATTGAGCGGCTTGTCCTTGTCGGCGCGCTCGGCGTGGGCCGCGGGCGCGAGGCCGGCGAACAGCAGCGCGCTGGCGAGCGCCATCAGCGCCGCGAAGCGTGCGCGGCGGGCGTCAGGCGAACGGCCGTTCAGTGGACGGGGAAGCGAATCGTTCATGCAATCGTGCCTTGCGTGGACGGCCCGGCGTTCAGGACGAGCCGCCGGAGTCTGCCGGGGCGATGGCTCCACGGACGTTGCCGAAGAGCTGGATGACCCGGGAGACATTGTTGTAGTTCATGCCGCTGGTGGCCGTCATGACCGACTGGCCGCGTCGAAGTTTAACCGGCTTTTCGGTCAGGATCACATCGTCGTTCACGAGCACTTTGAAATGCTCGGAATCAGCCTGCATTTCGGGGTCGCCGGCGCCCGCCGCGCGCAGAATGCGCGCGTTGTCGTACAGATTGACGATCGAGGCGTCGGCGTTGACGGTGCCGCGCAGCCCGGTGGCCGTGACGATCGGCTTGCCGGGCTGGAATGCGCGCACGGCCGGGTTCGTGAGGTCGCTGTTCTCGTCGTCCTCGTAGTGAACCATGTGCGTGGCCGTGAGCCGGTACTGCGTGGCGCCCGACTGGTCGAGCTCGGACACCGAGAAGTTATCGGCGAAATAGTCGGGCGTATGCGTGGGCGCACGCGGCGCCGCCTCCTTCTCGCGCGGCTGGACGGCCTGCAGCAGCCACCACGTGAAACCGGCGAGCGCGGCGACGCACACGAGCGGCACGAGCGAAGTGAGGCGGAACTTCTGGTGGTTCATCGCGGCATCCCGGCGAGCGGCGCGCAGGCCGCGGCGAGCAGGGCGTCGTAGCGGTTCTGCGCGCGCAGGATCAGGTCGGTGACTTCGCGCACGGCGCCGTGGCCGCCCACCTTGTCGGACACCCAGTGGGCGCGCGAGAGCACGTCGGGGTGGGCGTTCGCGGGCGCAGCCGCGAAGCCGCACTGGAGCATCACGCCGAGGTCGGGCCAGTCATCGCCCATGTAGCCGCACGCTTCGGGCGCAATGCCGGTTTGCGAGAGCAGCTCGGCGAACGCGACGCGCTTGTCTTCCACGCCTTGCCACAGATGCGTGATCTTCAGTTCCTTCGCGCGCACGGCGACGATCTCCGAACGGCGCCCGGTGATGATGGCCGTGTCGATGCCGGCTTCGCGCAGGAGCTTCGCGCCGTGGCCGTCGAGCGAGTTGAACGCCTTCATCGTGTCGCCCGCGCCGGTGAAGAGCAGGCCACCGTCGGTGAGCACACCGTCGATGTCGAAAATCATCAAGCGCACACGCGCGGCGCGCGCGGTTGCGTCGAGTGGGCTAGCCATCAGATCACCTTCTTGGAGAACAGGTCGTGCATGTTGAGGGCGCCGATCAGCGTGCCCTCGGCATCGACGACCAGCATCTGATTGATGCGATGGCGCTCCATCAGTTCCACAGCTTCGACGGCAAGTTGGTCCGGGCCGATCGTGCGTGGGCCTTTCGTCATGACCTGAGCGATCGGCAGGTCGCGGAAATCGCCCACGCGCTCGAGCACACGGCGCAGGTCGCCATCCGTGAAGATGCCCTGCACGTGGTTGTCGGCGTTGACGACCGCCGTCATGCCCATGCGCTTGGCCGTGAGCTGGAAGAGGGCGTCGCGCACGGTCACGTCGTCGCGCACCTTCGGGATTTCGTCGCCCGTGCGCATCACGTCGCGCACGTAGGTGAGCAGGCGCCGGCCGAGCGCGCCGCCCGGATGCGAGCGCGCGAAGTCGTCGGCACCGAAGCCGCGTGCGTCGAGCACCGCGACCGCGAGCGCGTCGGAGAGCGCGAGTGCCGCCGTCGTGCTGGCGGTGGGCGCGAGGTTCAGCGGGCAGGCTTCCTTCTCCACGCCGGCGTCCAGATGCACGTCGGAAAGCTGGCCGAGCGTCGATTGCGGGCGATTGCCCGTCATGCCGATGAGCTTCGCGCCAATGCGCTTGACGAGCGGCAGGATCGCCACGAGTTCTTCGGATTCGCCGGAGTTCGACAGGCCGATGAAGACGTCGTCGGCGGTGACCATGCCGAGGTCGCCGTGGCTCGCTTCCGCCGGGTGCACGAAAAACGCGGGGGTGCCCGTGGAGGCCAGCGTGGCCGCGAGCTTGCGGGCAATATGGCCCGATTTGCCGATGCCGGAAACGACCACGCGTCCACGGCAGCTGAGGATGAGGTCGACCGCGCCGACGAAGTTGTCGTCGAGCCGGTCGCGAAGCCCGCGCACGGCGTCCGCTTCGATGTCGAGCACGTTGCGAGCGAGCTTCAGCGCCCGGTCGCCATTGATTTTCGCTATCATCCGCGGAGTATAGCAAAGGCGTCTGCGCGCCGCGCCGGCGCCCCCAGCGCCAAAACCCCGTGCGCGAGCCGCCGGGCTTGCGCAGCCGTTTCTCCGTAGCCCTTCCCATTTAGCCCGTTATTCATGTAAACAGGCCTTAGCCGCCCTGGCGTCGATCATTGACCCGGCGCGGGGCAGAATTTGCATCGCCGGTAACGACGCAGACGAACGAGGACGCTTCACACGATGATCTCCCCGCTGGAAATGACGCTGTTCCTGCTGCTCGCCTCGGTGGTTGGCGTCGTGCTGTTTCGTTATCTGAATCTGCCGCCGATGCTCGGCTACCTCACGGTGGGCATTCTCGTGGGCCCGCGCTCGCTCGGCATCGTGCCGGACACGCACGGCGCGCAGAACCTGGCCGAGTTCGGCGTCGTGTTCCTGATGTTCTCCATCGGCCTCGAGTTCTCGCTCTCGAAGCTGCGCGCCATGCGCCACGCCGTGTTCGGACTCGGGCTTTCGCAGGTGATGGGCACGATCGTCGTGGCACTCCTGCTCGGGCTCGTGCTGGAACCGTGGGTGCATATCACGTGGCAGGCCTGCGTGGCGCTGGGCGGCGCGCTCGCCATGTCGTCGACGGCCATCGTCAGCAAGATGCTTTCCGAGCGGCTCGAGATCGAATCGGAGCATGGCCGCAACATTCTGGGCGTGCTGCTGTTCCAGGATCTGGCCGTGGTGCCGCTTCTCATCGTGATCGCGGCGTTCGGCGGTTCGTCGGCGTCGCTCGTCGAGTCGCTCGGCACGGCGGCCGTGAAGATCGTGCTCGCGCTCGGCATTCTGCTCATCGTCGGCCAGAAGTTCATGACGCGCTGGTTCAACGTGGTCGCCCGCCGCCGCTCGCAGGAGCTGTTCGTGCTCAACGTGCTGCTCGTCACGCTGGGCGCCGCGTTCATCACCGACAAGTTCGGCCTCTCGCTCGCGCTCGGCGCCTTCATCGCGGGCATGCTGATCGCCGAGACGCCGTACAGGCACCAGGTGGAAGAGGACATCAAGCCGTTTCGCGACGTGCTGCTCGGGCTTTTCTTCGTGACCACGGGCATGCTGCTCAACCCGCACGTGATCTGGCAGCACCCCATCATGGTGGCGGCGTTCTTCCTCGGGCCGGTCGTGATGAAGGCCGTGCTCATCACGGCGCTTACGCGTATTTTCGGCGCCTCGCCGGGCGTGGCCATGCGCACGGGTCTCGGTCTCGCGCAGGCCGGCGAGTTCGGCTTCGTGCTGCTGAACCTCATTCTCGACAAGCATCTGGTCGACGCCACGCTGCTCCAGGCGATCCTCGCGGCCATGCTGCTGTCGATGCTCGCCGCGCCGTTCCTGATCCAGAACGCCGACCGCATCGTGCTGCGCCTCTCCTCGACGGAATGGATGCAGCAGTCGCTGATGATGACGCGCATCGCCACGCAAAGCATCAAGCAAAGCGGCCATGTGATCGTGTGCGGCTACGGCCGTGCGGGGCAGAATCTCGCGCGCATGCTCGAATACGAAGGCCTTTCGTACGTCGCGCTCGACCTCGACCCGGACCGCGTCGCGGCGGCTGCGGCGGCGGGCGAGTCGGTGGTGTTCGGCGACGCCGCGCGGCGCGAATCGCTCGTCGCGGCGGGCATCCACCGCGCGGCCGCGGTGGCGATCACGTACGCCAATACGCAATCGGCGTTTCGCGTGCTCCATCACATTCACGAACTGGAGCCCACCTTGCCCGTGATCGTGCGCACGGTGGACGACGCCGATCTCGAACGCCTGCTCGCCGCGGGCGCGACCGAGGTGATTCCGGAGATCGTGGAAGGCAGCCTGATGCTCGCCTCGCACATGCTGGTGCTGATGGGCGTGCCGATGCGGCGCGTGGTGCGCCGCGTGGAGGAACTGCGCGACGAACGTTACAGCCTCCTGCGCGGCTACTTCCACGGTACCGACGATGTGGGCGAGGACGGTCACGAGCAGGTGCGGCTACAATCCGTACCGGTCGACGAGCGCGCCGACGCCGTGGGCCGCACGCTCGCGGAACTGGGTCTGTACGAGCTTGGCGTCGAGGTGACGGCGATCCGCCGCCACGGCATTCGCGGTGTGGAACCGGACCCATCGACCAAACTGCGCGAGGCCGACATCGTCGTGCTGCGCGGTCTGCCCGAGCAGCTCGCGCAGGCCGAGGAGCGGCTTTCGCGGCATCGCAAGCCGGGCGCGGCCGGTGCGGGCGCGGCGGCGGTCTGATACGCCGTCGTTCGCGCGATCGCGAGACCGCGCCAAGCGGTCCAGCCCCGTTTAAATAACTCTACCGTTCTTGTCTGGTCATTACCCGGAGAAATCATGTCCAACGCACCTGCGAACCCGAGCGCTGAAGCCGCCCAGTTCGTGAACAGCCTGATCCGCACGGTGCCCGACTGGCCTGCGCCGGGAGTGCAGTTCCGCGATATCACGCCGCTCATCGGCAATCCGAAGGGCCTGCGCGTGCTGATCGACCTGTTCGTCGAGCGCTATGTCGATGCGAAGCTCGACTACGTGGCCGGGCTCGACGCGCGCGGTTTCATCATCGGGCCGATCGTCGCGTATGAGCTGAACGTGGGCTTCATTCCGATCCGCAAGATCGGCAAGCTGCCGTACAAGACGGTTTCCGAGACCTACAAGCTCGAATACGGCGAAGCGACCGTCGAGATTCACGAGGATGCCTGCAGCAAGGGCGACCGCGTCGTGATCGTCGACGACCTGATCGCCACCGGCGGCACCATGATGGCCGGCAAGCTGCTGCTCGAACGCCTCGGCGCGAGCGTGGTGGAGGGCGCCGCGATCATCGACCTGCCGGATCTGGGCGGCTCGAGGCTGCTCACCGATGCCGGCCTGCCGCTCTTCACCGTGACCGCCTTCGGCGGCCACTGAAACAACCCGAACGCCCACCGTCACGAGTCGATCTCATGCCGAATTTCGCGCTCTTTCTCGCCACCTCCATCGCCATCACGTTCGCGCCCGGTCCCGACAATCTCCAGGTGCTCGCGCGCGGCATTTCGCAGGGCCGCGCCGCCGGCCTCGTGGCCGCGCTGGGTTTCGCCGCGGGCGTGACGTTCCACACCACGCTCGCGGCACTCGGCGTGGCCGCCGTGCTGCGTTCTTCGCCGCTCGCATTCCAGATCCTCAAGCTCGCGGGCGCCGCGTATCTCGTGTGGATCGGCGTGAAGGCGCTGCGCAGCCAGGGCCTCGCCGCCGCCGGCGACAAGCCGCGCCAGCCGCTCTCCGCGATCTTTCGCCAGAGCGTGCTCGGCAACATCATGAACCCGAAGGTGACGCTGTTTTTCGTCGTGTTCCTGCCGCAGTTCGTCGACCCGCATGGCGCGCAGCCCGTCACGCTGCAGATGCTCGAGCTCGGCCTCGTGTTCATGGCGCAGACGGTCGTCGTGTTCTCCCTCTTCGGGCTGTGCGCGGGCACGATCGGCGGCTGGCTGAAGCGCCGCCCGCGCGCGGGCGTGTGGCTCGACCGCCTCGCCGGCGTTACCTTCATCGCCATCGGCATACGCGTCGCCCTGCGCGACTGATCTATGGAGTCCTGATCGATGAGCTTGCCTTGCATTATCGACGCGCGACGCTTCGATGCCGGCGCGCATCTGCCGTTTCACATCGGTGACGAGCGCGTGGGCTGGATACGCGAGAACGACGTGGCGCGGCTCGCACGCTGGCCCGACGTGTTCGAAATCGACGGCGATGCGGATAGCGCCCGCGTGACGCTCGCCCCGCACTTCGATAGCGTCGATGCACGCAGCGCCGCGCTCGGTTCGGTGATCGGCGCACTCGCGGCGCAAGGGCACATTCCCGGCTGGCGCAACGAAACCTACGCGATCCGCAACACCTTCGATGCGCCGCCGCTCGCCTTTATCGAACGTGCGGCCTCGCGCTTTTTCGGCACGATGACGTACGCGGTTCATCTGAACGGCGTCGTAGAATACGCAGATTCCGGTGCGGCCGGCGTAGGCGCGCCCGGCGCGCCGCAATTGTGGATCGCGCGGCGCAGTGATACCAAGGCCACCGACCCCGGCATGCTGGACAACGTCGTGGCGGGCGGCATCGGCTGGGGCTTCGGGATCGAGGCCACGCTCGTGAAGGAATGCTGGGAAGAGGCGGGCATTGCCGAGGAGCTGGCGCGCGAGGCGCGCGCGGGCCGCACCGTGCACGTGCTGCAGTCGCTGCCAGAGGGCACGCAGGCTGAGCAGATCTTCATCTACGATCTCGTGCTCCCGGCCGATTTCGTGCCGCACAACCAGGACGGCGAAGTGGGCGAGCATCGCCTCGCACGCATCGACGAAGCCGCGCGCTGGATCGAGGAGGGCGCGATGACGGTAGACGCGAGCCTCGCGACGCTCGACTGCCTGCTGCGCCGCCGATGGATAGACGAAGACGCGTGCGAGGGCATTGCCGCGATCTTCGAACCGCCGACGCTGTGAAAGGGCGCCGGTTCTTTTAGCAAAGCCCAAAGCCCTTTTAGCAACACCAAGTCTTGACGGGAGTTACCAAGGTCATGTCGACCGATCACAGCTTCATCCTCAAACTGTCGTGCGCCGACCGGCCTGGCATCGTGCACGCCGTGTCGGGCTTTCTGTTCGAGCGCGGCAGCAATATCCTCGACTCGGCCCAGTTCGGCGACAGCCACACGGGCGAGTTCTTCATGCGCGTGCACTTCCAGCAAGTGGGCGGCGACCCGGGCCTCGACGGTCTGCGCAGCGCATTCGAGCCGCTCGCGCAGGAGTTCGGCATGCGCTGGGAGATGCATGACGCGAACGTGAAGCCGCGCGTCGTCATCATGGTCTCGAAGATCGGCCATTGCCTGAACGACCTGCTGTTCCGCTATCGCACCGGCCAGCTGCCTATCGAGATTCCAGCGATCATCTCGAATCACAAGGACTTCTATCAGCTCGCCGCGAGCTACAACATTCCGTTCCATCACTTCCCGCTGCTCGGCGGCACCGAGGCCGACAAGGCCGCGCAGGAAGCGCGCGTGCTCGAAGTGGTGAACCGCGAAGGCGTCGATCTGGTGGTGCTCGCGCGCTACATGCAGATCCTCTCGCCGCAGCTTTGCAAGGCGCTCGAAGGCCGCGCGATCAACATCCACCATTCGTTCCTGCCGAGCTTCAAGGGCGCGAAGCCGTACTACCAGGCGTTCGATCGCGGCGTGAAGCTGATCGGCGCCACGGCGCACTATGTGACGTCCGATCTCGACGAAGGCCCGATCATCGAGCAGGAAGTCGAGCGCGTGGATCACAACATGACGCCGGACCAGCTCACCGCCATCGGCCGCGACGTGGAGTGCGTGACGCTCGCGCGCGCGGTGAAGTGGCACGTGGAGCATCGCATCGTGCTCAACGGTCACAAGACGGTCGTGTTCCGCTGATCTTTGGTTGATCGCGTGCGACACCATGCCGTAGCGTGTTTCATGACACGCTACGGCTTTTCGAATTAATCTTATTGCTCTCTGGCGCGTTCGCATGCATGCGATTTCTCTTCCGCGCCAACTCGTTCCCGCGGTACTACTCCTTAAGTTCTAGTGGCGCATCGTCGCGCACTCCCTGCGGAGAATAGCAATAGCCCGCACCTTTCGTCTTTCCTACTCTTGTCAAGTCAACTAAACGACAAGAGGGAAATTCATGAAAGCCGCCCCATCTCCGCAGGCGGAACCTGTCGCCGATAGCCGTGCCTGGCGCGTGCTGGGTTCAAGTACCTTCGCGTTCACGATCTGCTTTGCCGTCTGGATGATGTTCGCGATCCTCGGCATTCCGCTCAAAAAGCAGCTTCACCTCACCGATACCGAATTCGGCCTGATTGCCGCGATGCCCGTGCTCACGGGCTCGCTCGCCCGCGTTCCGCTCGGCATCTGGACCGACCGCTTCGGCGGGCGCATCGTCTTCTTCATCACCATGCTCGCGACCGTCGTGCCGATCTGGCTCGTCTCGTACGCGACGCAACTTTGGCAATTCCTCACGCTCGGCCTGTTCGTGGGGTTCGCCGGCGCATCGTTCTCGGTCGGCACGCCCTATGTCGCACGCTGGTTCCCGAAGTCGCGCCAGGGTCTCGCCATGGGCATCTTCGGCGCAGGCAATTCGGGCGCCGCGCTCAACAAGTTCGTGGCGCCCGTGCTGATCGTCGCGGCCGGCACGTGGACCATCGTGCCCAAGGTCTACGCCGTTGCGATGCTCGTGACCGCGCTGCTGTTCTGGATATTCTCCGCGAGCAACCCGGCGCACCGCGTGCCTGGCACGCAGAGCGTGGCGGCCCAGTTGCGCGTGCTCGCCGACCCGCGTGTGCTGCGCTACGCGCAGTACTACTCGGTGGTGTTCGGCGGCTATGTCGGCCTGTCGCTGTGGATGCCGCAGTACTACGTGAACCAGTACGGCTTCGGCATCGAGCAGGCTGCGTTTCTCGCGGCGTGTTTCTCGTTGCCCGGCGGCGTGCTGCGTGCGGCAGGCGGTTGGCTCTCCGACCGCTACGGCGCCTATCGCACGACGTGGGCCGTGATGTGGGTCGCGCTCGCGTGCTTCTTCCTGCTGAGCTACCCGCCGACCGACTTCACGATCCACAGCGCGCATGGCCCGCTCGGTCTGCATATCAGCACCGGACCGGTGTTCTACACGGTGCTGATGTTCGTCGTCGGCATTGCGATGGCGGTAGGCAAGGCCTCGGTCTTCAAGTTCATCGGCGACGAGTACACCGACAACATCGGCGCCGTCTCCGGCGTCGTGGGGCTGGCGGGCGGTCTCGCGGGCTTCGTGCTGCCGATCCTGTTCGGCCTGCTCGTCGACCTCACGGGCGTGCGTACCACCTGCTTCATGTTGATGTTCGGCGCCACCCTGGTGAGCCTGCTGTTCATGCACTTTTCGTTCCGCCCCGAAGCGCTCGCCCACGGCAGCGCGAAGCTCGCGCACAAGGTTCGAGCCGCGCCGCCGGCGCCGAAGGAAACCACGTACTCCGAATGATCCAACTTGCGCCGCGCGTGCGGCGCCTACTGAACGAGCACAATCATGTCCAAGTATCTCCTGACCCAATGGGAGCCTGAGAACGCCCGGTTCTGGCAGGCTTCCGGCGAGCAGATCGCCACCCGTAACCTGTGGATTTCGATTCCCGCGCTGATGCTGGCGTTCGTGGTGTGGTCGCTGTGGAGCGTCACGGTCGTCAATCTCGACAAGGGCGGCTTTCACTTCACCAAGAACGAACTCTTCTGGCTCACGGCGTTGCCCGCGCTTTCGGGCGCCACGCTGCGCATCTTCTATTCGTTTCTCGTGCCGATTTTCGGCGGCCGCCGCTTCACGGCGATCTCCACGGCGAGTCTGCTGATCCCGGCCTTCGGCATGGGCTTCGCGCTGCGCGATCCGTCCACCTCGTATTCGACGCTGCTCGTGCTCGCCCTGCTGTGCGGTCTGGGCGGCGCGAACTTCAGCTCGTCGATGGCGAACATCAGCTTCTTCTTCCCGAAGGCGCGCAAGGGTTTCGCCACCGGCCTCAATGCGGGCATCGGCAACCTCGGCGTCTCGCTCGTGCAGTTCGTCACACCGATCGTCATCTCGACAGCCGTGTTCGCCGGCCTGCTCGGCGACGGGCACACCTACGTGAAGGACGGCGTCGAGCACAGCATCTGGCTGCAGAACGCCGGCTTCGTGTGGATTCCGCTCATCGTCGTCTCGTCGTTCGCCGCGTGGTTCGGCATGAACGACATCGCCGACGCGAAGGCCTCGTTCAGCGAGCAGGCCGTGATCTTCCGCCGCGCGCACAACTGGATCATGTGCTTTCTCTATGTCGGCACGTTCGGCTCGTTCATCGGTTTCTCGGCCGGCCTCGCGCTTCTCACCAAGGCGGAGTTTCCCGCCATCAACCCGACTGCATGGGCCTTCCTCGGGCCACTCGCCGGCGCGCTCACGCGCCCCGTCGGCGGCTGGATCTCCGACAAGCTCGGCGGCGCGCGAGTCACGCTGTGGACTTTCCTCGCGATGATCGTCGCGGTGATGGGCGTGATCGCGTTCCTGCCGGGCGGCGCGCTGGGCGGCGCACAAGGCAGCTTCGCCGGCTTCCTCGCGATGTTCGTCGTGCTGTTCGCGCTCACCGGCATCGGCAACGGTTCGACCTTCCGCATGATTCCCGTGATCTTCCTGACGCAGCATCAACGCGCCGCGAAGAGCAAGGGTGATGACGCACAGCGCGGCGCGCTCGCCGAAGCGGGCAAGGAATCGGCGGCGGTGCTCGGCTTCGCGGGCGCGATGGGCGCGTACGGCGGCTTCTTCATTCCGAAGAGCTTTGGCTCGTCGCTCGACATGACCGGCTCACCGGTCGGCGCGCTCGTGTGCTTCATCGGCTTCTATGTGGTGTGCGCGGTGGTGACGTGGTTCTTCTATGCGCGCCGCAACGCGTCCACGCCTTGCTGACCCGGATTAGTCCTTTGGGAGTAGTGCGAACTCTCCCGTTGATGAATGGGCAGGCAGGTGCCTGCTCGCCATACTCGGAAGGATACGAGCGCGAGGCGCCAGGCTTGCAACGCGAGCGGGCGGCGACAGGCGCGATCGATCGATTCCAGCAGCAGTCCCGGAGAACCTGATGAGTTATTTTCTGGACCGGTTGAAGTTCATGTCGCGCGTGAAGTCGACGTTTTCGAAAGGCCACGGCGCGGTGGTGAACGAGGACCGCAAATGGGAAGACGGCTATCGCAGCCGCTGGCAGCACGACAAGATCGTGCGCTCGACCCACGGCGTGAACTGCACGGGCTCGTGCTCGTGGAAGGTTTACGTGAAGAACGGCCTGATCACGTGGGAAACGCAACAGACCGACTATCCGCGCACGCGCGCTGACCTGCCCAATCACGAACCGCGCGGCTGCCCGCGTGGCGCCTCGTATAGCTGGTACGTGTATTCGGCGCAGCGCGTGAAGTACCCGATGATCCGCGGGCGCCTGATCGAGATGTGGCGCGAGGCGCGCAAGACGCTCGACCCCGTCAAGGCATGGGCTTCGATCGTCGAGGACCCGAGGAAGGCGGCGCACTACAAGCGCGCGCGCGGCCAGGGCGGCTTCGTGCGCGCCGGGTGGGACACGGCCACCGAGATGATCGCGGCGGCCAACGCCTACACCATCGGCAAGTACGGTCCCGATCGCGTGGTGGGCTTCTCGCCCATTCCCGCAATGTCGATGGTCTCGTACGCCGCGGGCGCGCGTTATCTGAGCCTGATCGGCGGGGCGTGCCTGTCGTTCTACGACTGGTACTGCGACCTGCCGCCTTCCTCGCCGCAGGTGTGGGGCGAGCAGACCGACGTGCCCGAATCGGCCGACTGGTACAACTCCACCTATCTCATGGTGTGGGGCTCGAACGTGCCGCAAACGCGCACGCCCGACGCCCACTTCTACACGGAGGTCCGCTACAAGGGCACGAAGACGGTGGCCGTGTCGTCCGACTTCGGCGAGATGGTGAAGTTCGGCGATATCTGGCTCGCGCCGAAGCAGGGCACCGACGCGGCGCTCGCGCTCGCGATGGGCCACGTGGTGCTCAAGGAGTTTCACGCTACGGCGAAGTCCGCGTACTTCCGCGATTACGTGAAGCAGTACACCGACATGCCGATGCTCGTCGCGCTCGCGAAGCGCGACGGCTCGCTGGTGCCGGACCAGTTCCTGCGCGCGTCGCAACTCGCCGCGAATCTCGACGAAGCGAACAACCCGCAGTGGAAGACGCTCGCCATCGATTCGACCACGGGCGACATCGTCGCGCCGAACGGCTCGATCGGCTTCCGTTGGGGCGAAGGCGAGCACGACGGCGGCAAGAAGGTGGGCCGCTGGAACCTCGAAATGAAGGACGGTGGCAGCGGCCGCGAAATCGATCCGCGCCTTTCGCTCGTCGATCGGCATGACGAAGTGGTCGAGGTGGGCTTCCCGTACTTCGGCGGCGAACATGGCGCGCTGCTCGCGCGCCGCGTGCCCGTGAAGCGCGTGGCGCTGGCGGACGGCACGAGTGTGCTGGTCGCCACCGTCTACGACCTGCAGATGGCCAACTACGGCGTCGACCAGGGGCTTGGCGGCCCGAACGTCGCGTCCTCGTATGACGACGACGTGCCCTGCACGCCAGCATGGCAGGAGAAGCACACCACGGTGCCGCGCAAGCTCGTGATCCAGGTGGCGCGCGAGTTTGCCGACAACGCCGACCGCACGCGCGGCAAGAGCATGGTGATCGTGGGCGCGGCGCTCAATCACTGGTACCACAACGACATGATCTACCGCGGCATCATCAATCTGCTGATGATGTGCGGCTGTATCGGCCAGAGCGGCGGCGGCTGGGCGCACTACGTCGGCCAGGAAAAGCTGCGTCCGCAATTCGGCTGGGCGCCGCTCGCGTTCGCGCTCGACTGGTCGCGCCCGCCGCGCCAGATGAACGGCACGTCGTTCTTCTACAACCACACGAGCCAGTGGCGCCACGAGAAGGTGAGTCTCGACGAGATCCTCGGCCCCGGCGCGGACCGCGAACGCTACAAGAATCTGTCGATGCTCGACCTCAACGCGAAGTCCGAGCGCATGGGCTGGCTGCCTTCGGCGCCGCAACTGGGCGCCAATCCGCTCGACGTGGTGGATGCCGCGCAGCGCGCGGGCGTGCCGCCGGTGCAATACACCGTCGATCAGCTGAAGTCGGGCGCATTGAACTTCGCCTGCGACGACCCCGACAACCCTGCGAACTTCCCGCGCAACATGTTCGTGTGGCGCTCGAACATCCTCGGCAGTTCGGGCAAGGGGCACGAGTATTTCCTCAAGTACCTGCTCGGCACGCAGAACGCGCTGTTCGGCGACGAAGCCGACTCGATCAAGCCTTCCGAAGTGAAGGTGCGCGAAGCGGCCGAAGGCAAGCTCGACCTGCTCACCGTCCTGGACTTCCGCATGAGCACCACGTGCCTGTACGGCGACATCGTGCTGCCCTCGGCCACGTGGTACGAGAAGGACGACCTCAACACGTCGGACATGCACCCGTTCATCCATCCGCTTTCGGAGGCGGTGCAGCCGTTGTGGGAGAGCAAGACCGACTGGGAGATCTACAAGGCCATCGCGAAGACGTTTTCGGAGATCGGCGGCGCGCATCTGGGCAAGCGCACGGACCTCGTGTGCACGCCGCTCATGCACGACACACCGGGCGAACTCGGCCAGGCGTTCGAGCCGAAGGACTGGCGTCTTGGCGAATGCGATCTGATCCCTGGCAAGACCGCACCTTCGATGACGCTCGTGGAGCGCGACTATCGCGAGATCTACAACAAGTTCACGTCGGTCGGGCCGCTGCTCGAGAAGCTGGGCAACGGCGGCAAGGGCATCAACTGGAACACCGTGCACGAGGTGGGCGAGTTTGCCCGGCTCACGGGCATCCAGCAGAACCGCGGCGCGGCCGAGGGACGCCCGCGTCTGGAAACGGCCATCGACGCCGCCGAGATGATCCTCACTTTCGCGCCGGAAACCAACGGCCACGTAGCGGTGAAGGCGTGGGACGCGCTCTCCAAGATCACGGGCCGGAATCACACGCATCTGGCCGAAGGCCGCGAGCACGACAAGATCCGCTTTCGCGACGTGCAGGCACAGCCGCGCAAGATCATCTCCGCGCCCACGTGGTCGGGGCTCGAATCGGAAGAGGTGAGCTACAACGCCGGCTACACGAACGTGCACGAGCTGATTCCCTGGCGCACGCTCACGGGCCGTCAGCAGTTCTATCAGGATCACCGCTGGATGCTCGATTTCGGCGAGGGCCTGTGCAACTACAAGCCCGCCATCGACACGAAGACGACCTCGCCGATGCTCGGCGCGAAACCCAACGGCGAGCACGAACTCGTGCTGAACTGGATCACGCCGCACCAGAAGTGGGGCATCCACTCCACGTACACGGACAACCTGCGCATGCTCACGCTCTCGCGTGGCGGCCCGCACGTCTGGGTCTCGGAAGCCGAGGCGAAAGAAGCCGGGCTCGTCGATAACGACTGGGTCGAAGTGTTCAACGTGAACGGCACGCTCACCGCGCGCGTCGTGGTGAGCCAGCGCGTGCCGCGCGGCATGTGCCTCATGTATCACGCGCAGGAAAAGATCATCAACGTTCCCGGCGCGGAAACGAGCGGCATGCGCGGCGGCATTCACAACTCGGTCACGCGCACGGTGCTCAAGCCCACGCACATGATCGGCGGCTACGCGCAACTCGCGTATGGCTTCAACTACTACGGCACCGTCGGCAGCAATCGCGACGAGTACGTGATCGTGCGCAAGATGAAGAAGGTCGAGTGGCTGGAAGGCCCGATGAAGGAAGGAGCAGCATCATGAGAATCCGCGCCCAGGTGGCGATGGTCCTGAACCTCGACAAGTGCATCGGCTGCCATACGTGCTCCGTCACGTGCAAGAACGTGTGGACGTCGCGCGATGGCGTCGAGTACGCGTGGTTCAACAACGTCGAGACGAAGCCAGGCATCGGCTATCCGAAGGAATGGGAGAACCAGGAGAAGTGGAACGGCGGCTGGGTCCGCAACCCGAACGGCAAGCTCGAGCCGCGCCAGGGCCCGAAGCTCAAGGTGCTGGCCAATCTGTTCGCCAACCCGAACCTGCCCGGCATCGACGACTACTACGAGCCGTTCACGTACGACTACGAGCATTTGCAGAAGGCGCGCCTCTCGCAGACGCCGCCCACCGCGCGCCCCGTGTCGGTCATCACCGGCAAGAAGATGGACAAGATCCATTGGGGTCCCAACTGGGAAGACGACCTGGGCGGCGAGTTCGCCTCGCGCAGCCGCGACAAGCTGTTCGAGAACGTGCAGAAGGAGATGTACTCGACCTTCGAGAACACCTTCATGATGTATCTGCCGCGCCTGTGCGAGCACTGCCTGAATCCCGCGTGCGTGGCGTCGTGCCCCTCGGGCTCGGTGTACAAGCGCGAAGACGACGGCATCGTGCTCGTCGACCAGGACAAGTGCCGCGGCTGGCGCATGTGCATCTCGGGTTGCCCGTACAAGAAGATGTACTTCAACTGGAAGAGCGGCAAGGCCGAGAAGTGCATCTTCTGCTATCCGCGTATCGAGGCGGGGCAGCCGACCGTCTGCTCGGAAACGTGCGTGGGCCGCATCCGCTATCTGGGTGTGATGCTTTACGACGCGGACCGCATCAGCGAGGCGGCATCGGTTGAATCGACGCAGGATCTGTATCAGTCGCAGCTCGACGTGTTCCTCGATCCGCACGAACCCGCCATCCAGGCCGAGGCGCGCCGCCAGGGCGTGCCGCAGAGCTGGCTCGACGCCGCCGTGCGCTCGCCCGTGTATCGCATGGCGGTCGAGTGGAAGATCGCGTTCCCACTGCACCCCGAGTACCGCACGCTGCCGATGGTCTGGTACGTGCCGCCGCTGTCGCCGATCCAGTCGGCCGCGGACGCGGGCCATATCGGCATGGACGGCGTGATTCCCGACGTGGCGAGCCTGCGCATTCCCATGCGCTATCTCGCCAACCTGCTGACCGCCGGCGACGAAAAGCCCGTGATTTCGGCGCTCAACCGCATGCTGGCGATGCGCGCCTACAAGCGCACCCAGGCCGTGGACGGCGTGAACGACAACGCGGTTCTCGCGCGCGCAGGCCTCACACCCGAGCAGGTCGAGGACATGTACCGCACCATGGCGATCGCGAACTACGAGGACCGCTTCGTCGTGCCGTCGTCGCACAAGGAAATGGTCGAGGACTCGTTCAACGAGAAGGGCAGTTGCGGCTTCTCGTTCGGCAACGGTTGTTCGGGCGGCGTTTCCGAGGGTTCGCTGTTCGGCTCGAAGGTCGAAGGCAGCGTGGCGTATGTCGATATGCCGAAGTCGCGTCGCAAGACGCCGTCCGAAGCTTGAGCGGGAGGGCATCATCATGTCGATTTATCCGGTTCTCTCCGCGCTGCTCGATTATCCCGAGCAGCCCTTGCTCGACGCGCTCGACGAGATCGAAGCCGCGCTCGAGGCCCTGCCGAACGGTGCATTCGCAGCGCGCGAACTGGCGCCGCTCATCGCGGCGCTGCGCGAGCGCTCGCTCGTCGAGTCGCAGGAGGTGTACGTGGCCACCTTCGACCGCAATCCGCGCCACTCGCTGCATCTGTTCGAGCACGTGCACGGCGAGAGCCGCGCGCGCGGCCAGGCGATGGTCGATCTGCTCGATGAATACCGCAGCCATGGCCTCGACGTCGCGACGAGCGAGTTGCCCGACTACGTGCCGCTCTTTCTCGAAGTGCTCGGCCTGATTGGCGAGGACGAGGCGCGCGCGCTGCTGGGCGAGGCGATTCACGTGCTCGCGGCGCTCGGCAATCAGCTCGAGAAGAGTGAAAGCCCGTACGCGGGCATCTTCACGGTGCTGTGCGAGCTGACCGATGTCGAGCCGCTGCCGCTCGTGGACGCCCCCGTGCGCGACATGGACGAGGCGCTCGAACGCTTCGGCACCGGCGCGGACGGCGTGGAGCCGCTCGTGCACGCGTTCGGCGCGAGCAACTCGCCGCAGGTCGTTCAATTCCACCCGCGAGCGCAGTTTGCCGCGACCACTGCGACCACCGCGGCTGCCTGCGCAAAGGAATCGCCATGAACACGTTCAATCAGTTTTTGTTCGGCATCTATCCATATATTGCCGCCGCCATCTTCCTGTTCGGCAGCCTCGCGCGCTTCGAGCGGGAGCAGTACACGTGGAAGGCGGACAGCTCGCAGCTGCTCTATCGCGGACATTTGCGGCTCGGCAATATCCTCTTTCACGTCGGCGTGCTCGGGCTCTTCTTCGGGCATCTGTTCGGTCTGCTCACGCCCGTCGCCGTGTGGGACTGGCTCGGCGTGCCGCACGCGGTCAAGCAGCTCGTGGCGATGGTCGCGGGCGGCGTGATGGGCTCGATGTGTCTGGTGGGCCTCGCGATCCTGCTGCACCGGCGGCTTTCGAATGCCCGCGTTTCGGCCGTGACGCGCGTGGGCGACAAGGTGCTGCTGTTGTGGCTGCTCGTCACGCTGCTGCTCGGGCTGAGCACCATCGGCGAATCGGCGAGCCACATGGACGGCGCGATGATGGTGCGGCTCATGACCTGGGCGCAGCACATCGTCACGTTCCGCGGCGACGCCGCGAGCTTCGTGACAGACGCGCCGCTCATCTTCCGCATGCACCTCGTCATGGGCATGACGCTGTTCGTGATCTTCCCGTTCACGCGGCTCGTGCACGTGTGGAGCGGGTTCGCCTCGATCACCTATCTGTCGCGCGCCTGGCAGCTCGTGCGCAGCCGCTAGCGGCCAACGTTTGCCTCTGGACGGCCGTGGGGATGGCCGTTCATTGCGGGGAGCGAGACCCACTCGCATTCCCCGCTTTTTTTCGCGATGCGCCCAGGTCAGGGGCGGCGCGACGTGGTTCGCCAGGACTCGCCCGGGAGGCAGCGGACCTGACGCATAGTGTCGCAGTTGGCCGTGCAGACCGCGACATAGCGCGCGATCGGCCGCGCTCCGTCCGATAATGTCGATACAGGCGCCGCCGCTTCGGCGCAGCCGATTCCCGGTCCCGGCCATGACTCCGTCTTCCGATTCCGCAACCGCATCTGCCGCTTCTGCCGCTTCTGCCGCTTCTGCCGCATCCTCGGGCGCGCACGAAGCGCCGTTCCCGAAGCGGCTCTCCACGCGCATCGTTGTGCTCTCCACGGTTGCGCTGGCGCTCGTGCTTGCGATGATCAGCGGCACGCTCTGGCTCTCCTGGCAGCTCGAAGGCGGCGGCGCGGCGATCAACGACGCGGGCAGCCTGCGCATGCGCGCGAACGCGGTGGCGATCGCGCTATGGGAAGCCCGCACCGGCCAGCCCTCGCAAGTCGACGCGCAGATGCACCAACTCGACGAGACGCTGCGCGAATTGCGCGACGGCGATCCGGCGCGCCCGCTCTTTCTTCCCGCAGACGCCGGCATCCATGCGCAGTTCGAACGCGTCGCGTCTGCCTGGAGTCACACGCTCAGGCCCGCTGCGCTAAGCGACCTCGCCGCCAGCGGGGGCGAGCCCTCGATGTATATCGGCCTGCTGCCCGGTTTCGTCGACGACGCGAACCGGCTCGTCAGCCTGATCGAGCGCGAGAATGCGCGCAAGACCGCGTGGCTGCGCATTTCGCAGGTCGCGCTCGCGGCGCTGTCGTGCGTGGGCACGATGGCGATCGTCTATTTGCTTTACCAGTGGTTCGTGGCGCCTGTGCAGCGCTTGCAGGACGGGCTCGCGCGCATCGAGGCGCGGGAGTTCGACACGCGGTTGCCGGTCGAAACGTACGACGAGTTCGGCCATCTCACGCAAGGCTTCAACCGCATGGTCGCGGAGCTGCAGGCGCTGTACCGGGACCTTGCCGGGCGCGTGGACGCCAAGACCGCGCAACTGGCGGCGCAAAACCGCGAACTCGCCACGCTTTACGAGATGGCGGCGTTTCTCAACACGCCGGGCCCGGCGGAAAGCCTGTGCCACGATTTCCTCACGCGCGTGATGCGCGAATTCGACGCCGACGGCGGCACGGTGCGAGTCGTTTCGCCTGACGACGGCAATCTGCATCTGCTCGTCTCGGAAGGCATGCCCGAATCGATCACGCGCGCGGAGCAGTGCATGCCGGCGGCGGACTGTGCGTGCGGCGGTGCCACGGCCGAGGCGCCGGTCGTATTCGGCCTGGTGGCACAGCCGGGCACGCGCGCGGCCGGCGGCGAAAGCGGCGAAAGCGGCTTGAGTGGGGCTTTCACGCAGCGCTGCCTGAAGGCGGGCTTCTTGAGCGTCGCGGTGTCGGCCATCGTCGCTCAGAACGAGACGCTCGGCACGTTCTCGCTGCACTTCCGGCGCGAGCGGGAGATTCCGCCTTCGGGCGTCCAGCTGCTCCAGACGCTCGGCCGCCACCTGGGCGTCGCGCTCATGAACCGGCGGCTCGTGGCGCTCGGACGCCAGCTCGCCGTGTCCGAGGAGCGCAATCTCGTCGCTCAGGGGCTGCACGACAGCATCGCGCAAGGCCTGAGCTTCCTGAAGATGCAGGTGCACCTGCTCGATGGGGCGGCGCAGCAGGGCGATCTCGACGAGATTCGCGAGATCGTGCCGCTGCTCGCGGGCGGCGTAGAGGAGAGCTACGACGACGTGCGCGAACTGCTGCTGAATTTCCGCACGAAGCTCAGCCCAGGCAAGCTGCGCCTCGCCGTGGAGGACACCGTGGCGCGCTTTCGCCGCCAGTCGGACGCCGAGCTGACGCTCGACTATCGCGACGAAGACGGGCCGCCGCTGCCGCCCGACCAGCAGCTGCAGGTACTTTTCGTGTTGCAGGAGGCGCTCTCGAATGCACGCAAGCATGCGCAGGCACTGCACGTACAGGTGAGTGTCGTGAACGCGCGCGACTTCCGCCTCACGATCGAGGACGACGGCGTGGGCTACGATCCCGCCGATATCGCCTCGCGTGGCGAATCGCACGTGGGCTTCCACATCATGCAGGAGCGCGCGCGACGTCTTGCCGCCGTGCTCACGCTGCAGAGCGCGCCAGGGCGCGGCGCGCGCGTCGAACTGGTATTGCCCGCCGCGAGCCGCATGGCCGCGTAAATATGGCCAATGAACCTCGTCGATGGCGTTACGATCAAAATCAGAAGACATCGCGACAAAACAACGATCCCCATGACCATACGCATCCTGCTCATCGACGACCACACGCTCTTTCGCTCGGGCGTGAGTGCGCTCCTGCAGCGCCAGCCTGACCTGCAAGTGGTCGGCGAGGCGTCGGACGGCGTGGAAGGCGTCAAGCGCGCGAAGCAGCACCTGCCCGACGTCATCCTGCTGGACCTCAACATGCCGGGTCTCTCCGGGCTCGAAACGCTGCAACTGCTGGTGGAGGATCTGCCGGACACGGCGGTCGTGATGCTCACCGTCTCCGAGGAAGCCGACGAACTCACCGCCGCGATGCGCGAGGGCGCGCGTGGCTTCCTGCTCAAGAGCATCGACGCCGACGCGCTCGTCGCGGCGATCCGCAAGGCCGCGAGCGGCCAGCCGGTGATTACCGAGCACATGACGGCGAAGCTCGTGGAGCAGATGCGCAAGCCTGCGCAGTCGACCGGCGCAACCGGCACGACTGGCGCCGCGCGCGCGAGCGCGGAGGCGCTCACGGCGCGCGAGCGCGACATCGTGCGCGAACTGGCGCGCGGCGCGAGCAACAAGGAGATTGCGCGTGCGCTCGACCTGGCGGAGAGCACGGTGAAGATTCACGTGCGCAACATTCTGCGCAAGCTCAATCTCACGAGCCGCGTGCAGGTGGCGATCTACGCGATGGGGCACGACGGCATGACCGACGTGCCCGGCGAGCCGCGCGGGCGCTGAAGGCCGCGCGCGGGTCTGGGAAAAACGGGCTCAGACGAGCCGCAGATAGATCAGTTCGCGCTTGATATACGCGTAGAAAATCGGCGCGGCGACCACGCCTTGAATGCCGAACGCCGCTTCCATCACGAGCATCGCGACGAGCAGCTCCCACGTGCGCGCCTCGATCTGGCCGCCCACGATGCGCGCGTTCAGGAAGTATTCGAGCTTGTGGATCAGGATGAGGAACACGAGCGCCGTGACCGCCGCGGGCAGGCTCACGGTGAGCGCGATGGCGACGATCAGCGTGTTCGAGATCAGGTTGCCGATCACGGGCAACAGGCCCACCACGAAGGTCACCACGACCAGCATCTTCGCGAGCGGCAGCGGCGCGTGAAACAACGGCAGCGCGAGCAGGAGGAAGAGGCCGGTGAACACCGTGTTGATGGCCGAAATCTTCACCTGCGCGAACACGATGCGGCGGAACGCGTCGGCGAAACGCGACACGCGCGCGACGAACGCGGTCGAAAGCGGCAGCCGGGTGGCGTTCTTTTGCGCGCCAATGGCGATGATCGCGCCGATGATCATGCCGATCACGATATGTCCGAAGATGCGCGCGGCGTTCTTGCCGCCCTGGCCGAGCTGGGTGGCGTGCTCGTGCATGAGCGCGAGCGCCTTGAGCTTCATCTGGGCGACGTCTACGGGCAGATAGGCGGCAATGGACTCGGGAATGCGCCCGCGCGCCTGGTCGACGAATGTCATCATCTGCGCCATGACCTTCTGCACGCTCGGCACGTCGTTTTCGAACTGCTCGATGACGCCCACGGTGAGCCCCGTGAGCACGCCCACGATCACGATGGAAACCAGCACCACGGAAAGCCAGCGGGCGCGGCTGCTCGACATGCGCCGCTCGATGAGCGGCGAAATGGTATGAACGAGCTGGAAGACGAGCATGCCCGCGAGCAGCGCGCCGAGCAGGTTCAGGTGCAGCACCGCCAGCATGCCGGCGAGCGCGGCCACGTAGCTGCCGATTTCCACTGCCGAAAGCTTCGGCAGGCTCATGTCGCTCGTGAGCCTGACCGGCCGTGGCCGCAGGTCGCGCACCTGTTTATCTTCCGTCGCTTCGTTGCGCTTGACCATGTTGGGTGTATTCCGTCTCCAAACTTCGGGGGCGCACGCGCCCCTGCCCCGTTGTTGCTGCAGCTATTTCTACTGCTAAATTTCCGGCCCGGTCGTCAGCCCGCCTGGCGGGTCATTTGCCCGACGCCGTGTCCAGCGCGGCGATCTGGCGCTTGAGCAGCGGCGCGAGATAGCGGCCCGTGAAGCTTGCCTTCGACTTCGCCACCTGTTCGGGCGTCCCCTGGGCCACGATCTGCCCACCGCCCGCGCCGCCTTCCGGTCCCATGTCCACGACCCAGTCGGCGGTTTTGATTACATCGAGATTATGCTCGATGATGACCACCGTGTTGCCCTGATCTCGAAGCCGGTGAATCACTTCGAGCAAAAGCGCGATGTCGTGGAAGTGCAGGCCCGTGGTCGGCTCGTCGAGTATATACAGCGTGCGGCCCGTGTCCCGCTTGGAAAGCTCGAGCGAAAGCTTCACGCGCTGCGCCTCGCCGCCAGAGAGCGTGGTGGCGGACTGGCCGAGGCGGATGTAGCCGAGGCCCACATCGAGCAGCGTCTTGAGCTTGCGCGCCACCACCGGCACCGCCTTGAAGAACTCGTAGGCGGCTTCCACCGTCATGTCGAGCACTTCGCTGATGTTCCGGCCCTTGTATTGAATCTCCAGCGTCTCGCGGTTGTAGCGCTTGCCGTGACAGACATCGCAGGGCACGTACACGTCGGGCAGGAAGTGCATTTCCACCTTGAGCACGCCGTCGCCCTGGCAGCTTTCGCAGCGGCCGCCCTTCACGTTGAACGAGAAGCGGCCCGACTCGTAGCCGCGTTCCTTGGCGGCCGGCACACCGGCGAACAGTTCGCGGATGGGCGTGAAGAGGCCCGTGTAGGTGGCCGGGTTCGAGCGCGGGGTGCGCCCGATCGGCGACTGGTCGACGTTGATGACCTTGTCGAAGTGCTCGAGACCCTCGATCGCCTCGAACGGCGCCGGTTCGGCCGACGATCCATACAGATGCTGCGACACCGCGTGATAAAGCGTGTCGTTGATGAGCGTGGACTTGCCCGAGCCCGAGACGCCCGTCACGCAGGTCAAAAGACCGACGGGCAGGTCGAGCGTCACGTGCTTGAGGTTGTTGCCGTGGGCCTCGACGATGCGCAGGCGGCGCTCGCCGGGCTCGATGCGCTCGTCGGGATAGTCGATGCGGCGCGCGCCCGAGAGATACTGGCCCGTCATCGAGGCCGGATCGTGTTCGACTTCCCCTGGCGTGCCTTGCGAAATCACCATGCCGCCGTGCTCGCCCGCGCCCGGACCCATGTCGACCACGTAGTCGGCCATGCGGATCATGTCCTCGTCGTGCTCGACGACGATCACCGAATTGCCGAGATCGCGCAGATGCTTGAGCGTGGAGATCAGGCGGTCGTTGTCGCGCTGGTGCAGGCCGATGGACGGCTCGTCGAGCACGTACATCACGCCCGTCAAGCCCGAGCCGATCTGCGAGGCGAGGCGGATACGCTGCGCCTCGCCGCCGGAAAGCGTCTCGGCGCTGCGTTCGAGCGAGAGATAGTCGAGCCCGACGTTGTTGAGGAACATGAGGCGTGCGACGATTTCCTTGACCACCTTGTCGGCGATCTCGCGCTTTGCACCTTCGAGGTGCAGCGTCTGGAAGTAGCCGAGCGTGTCGCGCAGCGGCCAGCCGCTCACTTCATAAATGGCGCGCGCCTCTTCGCCCGCGCCGATGCGCACGAAACGCGCTTCGCGGCGCAAGCGCGTGCCTTCGCAGTGCGGGCAGGCCTGGTTGTTCTGGTACTTCGACAGCTCCTCGCGCACGGCGGCGGAGTCGGTCTCGCGGTAGCGGCGCTCGAGGTTCGGAATGATCCCTTCGAATACGTGCTCGCGCACCGAAGTGCGGCCGCGCTCGTTGATGTACGAGAACGGAATCTCCTGCTTGCCGGAGCCGTAGAGCAGGGTCTTGCGCACTTTCTCCGGCAGGTCCTCGAACGCGGTGTCGATGTCGAAGTCGTAGAACGCCGCGAGGCTCTGCAGCATCTGGAAGTAGAACTGGTTGCGCCGGTCCCAGCCCTTCACGGCGCCCGCCGCGAGCGACAGCGACGGGTGCGCGACCACGCGCTTCGGATCGAAGAACGTGATCTGGCCCAGACCGTCGCACTCGGGGCACGCGCCCATCGGGTTGTTGAACGAGAAGAGGCGCGGTTCCAGCTCCGGCAGCGAATACGAGCAGATCGGGCAGGCGAACTTCGAGCTGAAGAGATGCTCGCGGTTGGTGTCCATTTCGAGCGCGATGGCGCGGCCGTCGGCCAGACGCAGCGCGGTTTCGAACGACTCCGCGAGGCGCTGCTTCATGTCGGGGCGCACCTTCAGGCGGTCCACCACCACGTCGATGGTATGGCGCTCGCTCTTCTTGAGCTTGGGCAGCGACTCCACCTCGTAGATCTTCGCTTCCCCTTCGTTGGCCGTGCCGCCGCCCGAGCGCACCCGAAAGCGCACGAAACCCTGCGCCTGCATGTCGTCGAACAGCTCGGCGTGCTCGCCCTTGCGGTCCACGATCACGGGAGCCAGGATCATCAGCTTCGTTTCTTCGGGCAGGGCGAGCGCGGCGTCCACCATCTGCGAGACGCTTTGCGACTCGAGCGGAATCTCGTGGTCCGGGCAGTAGGGCGTGCCGATGCGTGCGTAAAGCAGCCGCAGGTAGTCGTGGATCTCGGTGACGGTGCCGACGGTCGAGCGCGGGTTGTGCGACGTGGCCTTCTGCTCGATGGAAATAGCCGGCGACAGACCCTCGATCAGGTCGACGTCGGGCTTCTCCATGAGCTGCAGGAACTGGCGCGCGTAGGCCGACAGGCTTTCCACGTAACGGCGCTGGCCTTCCGCGTAAAGCGTGTCGAACGCCAGCGAGGACTTGCCCGAGCCGGAAAGCCCGGTGATCACCACGAGCTTGTGGCGCGGCAGGTCCAGATTGACGTTCTTCAGGTTGTGGGTTCGGGCCCCACGGATACGGATCTGTTCCATGAACCTGCGGGAGAAAGGGAAACCAAACCTGCTACTATAACGACTTTTCCAGACCGCCGTTACGGCTTGCTGACGGTCTTTGAAAGGGCCCGGAGCGGCAAGTGCAAGGGCCTCGAAAGAGGCGCGTCAGGGGGCGTCCCGGTCAACAAACGTGCGGGCACTTGCGGTCCGAACACATAACGCTCCGATGTCCTCCAATTCACCCGCTACCTCTTCACGCATGAGCGCGCCCGAGTTGCGCGCGACCGTCTCGCTGGCGGCGATCTTCGCGCTGCGCATGCTCGGTCTGTTCATGATCATGCCGGTGTTTTCCGTCTACGCGAAAACCATTCCCGGCGGCGACAACCTGCTGCTGGTCGGCATCGCGCTCGGTGCATACGGCGTCACGCAGTCGCTTCTCTATATTTTCTACGGCTGGGTTTCGGACATGGTGGGCAGAAAGCCCGTCATTGCCACCGGCCTCGTCATCTTCGCGATCGGCAGCTTCGTCGCGGCGGGCGCGCACGACATGGTGTGGATCATCGTCGGGCGGGTGATCCAGGGCATGGGCGCGGTGTCGTCGGCCGTGCTGGCGTTCATCGCCGACCTGACGGCCGAGGAGCACCGCACCAAGGCCATGGCGATGGTGGGCGGCTCGATCGGCATGTCGTTCGCCGTGGCCATCGTCGGCGCGCCGATCGTGTTCCATTGGGTCGGCATGAGCGGCCTGTTTGCGCTGGTCGGGGTGTTCTCGATCCTCGCGGTGGGCGTGGTGATCTGGGTCGTGCCCGACGCGCCCAGCAAGCCCGTGCACGTGCGCGCCCCGTTCGCCGAGGTGCTGCATAACGTGGAGCTGCTGCGCCTGAACTTCGGCGTGCTCGTGCTGCACGCCACGCAAACGGCGCTCTTTCTCGTCGTGCCGCGCCTGCTCGTGGACGCGGGCCTGCCGGTCGCGTCGCACTGGATGATCTACCTACCGGTCATGGGCCTCGCGTTCGTCATGATGGTGCCCGCCATCATCGTCGCGGAGAAGCGGGGCAAGATGAAGACCGTGCTCGTTTCTGCGATCGGTCTTATCCTGATCGGCCAGCTTTTGCTCGGCTCGCTCGCGCATACACTTGTCATCGTGTCGGCCGTGCTGTTCGTGTACTTCCTGGGCTTCAACATCCTGGAGGCTTCGCAGCCTTCGCTCGTGTCGAAGCTCGCGCCGGGCAACCGCAAGGGCGCGGCCACGGGCGTGTACAACACCACCCAGTCGATCGGGCTCGCGCTCGGCGGCGTGGTGGGCGGATGGATCCTCAAGCACGAGGGCGCGAGCGCCGTCTTTTACACGTGCTCGGGGCTCGTCTTGTGCTGGCTTATAATCGCGGCCAATATGAAGGCGCCGCCCAAGCGGGCAGAAGCCACGCGGGCTTGACCCGGGCGGGCCTGAGTTAGAACCAGCGGTTCACAGCAACGCTATTCGCGGAGGCGGTCCGCGACCGGCGAAGGCGCATGACACATCAGGCGCTCGCCGGCGCGCACCGCGCGGCCGCTCCTCGCAACGGAATCAAACAGGAGAAATTCATGGCATCCGTGAACAAGGTGATCCTCGTCGGCAACCTCGGCGCCGATCCGGAAGTGCGCTATCTGCCGAGCGGCGACGCCGTGGCGAACATTCGCCTCGCCACGACCGACCGCTACAAGGACAAGGCGTCCGGCGAGTTCAAGGAAATGACCGAATGGCACCGCGTGTCGTTCTTCGGGCGCCTGGCCGAGATCGTCTCGGAGTACCTGAAGAAGGGTTCGTCGGTGTATATCGAAGGCCGCATCCGCACGCGCAAGTGGCAAGCGCAGGACGGCACCGACCGTTACTCGACGGAAATCGTCGCCGACCAGATGCAGATGCTGGGCGGCCGCAGCGGCGGCGCCTCGATGGGCAGCGACATGGGCGACGACGGCGGCTACAGCCGTGAGCAGTCCGCACCGCGCGGCGGCGGCCGTGCTTCGGGCGGTGGCGGTGCGCCGCGTTCGAGCGGTGGCGGTGCTGGCGGCGGCGCAGGCGGCGGCCGTTCGAACGCGCCGGCTGGCGGCGGCTTCGATGAAATGGACGACGATATTCCGTTCTAAAGCCTCCGAACGCATCGGCAGGACCTGAAGCCCCGGCTCGACCTCACGGTCGGGCCGGGGCTTTTCATTTGCGCGCGCGGACCGAGCGAACTCAGCAAGCTGAGCGAGTCGAGCGCCGACCCGCTGCGACGTTTTCGCGCACACAGTCAATTCTCCGCTTCAAGCGACACGTTTTCTGATTTTTGTCACGGCAAAACTCCCGCCGGCGCGCGACCATTTAAAAGATGCATTGATTTTGCATCTTACAAGACGGCTCGCGCCGTCACCCCACAAGGAAAAGGAGAAAGCCGTGTTTTGCTATCAATGTGAACAGACCGACCGCGCCCAGGCCATACCGGGCTGCGCCTCGGCCAAGGGCAACTGCGGCAAGGACGCCACGACTGCGGATCTGCAGGACCTGCTGATCTACGCGGCCAAGGGCATTGCACAGTATGGCGCGCTCGCGCGCGGCCTCGGCAGCCCCGATCGCGAAGCCGACCGCTTCATGCTCTACGCGCTGTTCACAACGCTCACCAACGTCAATTTCAACGCCAGCCGATTCGTGGCGATGCTGCGCGAGGCGGCGCAACACCGCGATCGCGTGAAGTCGACCTGCGAGGCGCTCGCGCTCGCGCAAGGCGTCGCCGTTGCGCCACCGGGCGGCGCCGCGCTCTGGCAACCGGGCAACGATCTCGCCGAACTGCAGGCGCAGGCCGCGCTCGTCGGCATCAAGGCCGGGCTGCCGAAGGTAGGCGAGGACGTTGTGGGCTTGCGCGCCCTCGTGCTCTACGGCCTCAAAGGCGTGTGTGCCTACGCTCATCACGCGCGCGTGCTCGGATACGAGAGCGAAGAGGTCTACACGGGCGTGGAGGCGGCGCTCGTGTTTCTCGCGAGCGAACCCACGCAGGCCGGCGATCTTCTTGAACATGCGCTCGCGCTCGGCAACCTGAACCTCAAGGTCATGGAACTGCTCGATGCGGCAAACACGGGCCGCTTCGGCATGCCCGAACCCACTGCCGTGCGCGTGACGCCCGCGGCGGGCAAAGCCATCCTGGTTTCGGGCCACGACCTCGGCGATCTGGAGGCGCTGCTCGAAGCCACCCAGGGCACCGGCGTGCAGATTTACACGCACGGAGAAATGCTGCCCGCGCATGCTTACCCGAAGCTCAAGGCTTATCCGCATCTGGCAGGCAACTACGGCGGCGCATGGCAGCACCAGCAATCGGACTTCGCTCATTTCCCCGGCCCGATCCTGATGACCTCCAACTGCCTGATCGAGCCGCTGCCGCAGTACCGCCAGCGCATCTTTACGACGGGCCCGGTAGGCTGGGCCGGCGTGCGCCATCTCGAGCATCACGCGTTCGCGCCGGTCGTGCAGGCCGCGCTCGCGCTGCCGGGCTTCCGCGAAACGACGCCGAAGGAAACCATCACCATCGGCTTTGCGCGCAACACGGTGCTCGGCGTGGCCGACAAGGTGATCGACGCGGTGAAGGCCGGACAGATCCGCCACTTCTTCCTGATCGGCGGCTGCGACGGCGCCGCGCCGGGCCGCAACTACTACACCGAGTTCGCGCAGGGTGCGCCCGGCGACACCGTCGTCATGACGCTCGGTTGCAACAAGTACCGCTTCAACCGTCACCAGTTCGGCGACATCGGCGGCATTCCGCGCCTGCTCGATCTGGGCCAGTGCAACGACAGCTATTCGGCGATCCAGATCGCGATCGCGCTCTCGAAGGCCTTCGACTGCGGGGTGAACGATCTGCCGCTCACACTCGTGGTGTCGTGGTTCGAGCAGAAGGCCGCCGCGGTGCTGCTCACGCTGCTCGCGCTCGGCCTGCGCAACATCCATCTCGGACCGACGTTGCCCGCCTTCCTCACGCCGAATGTCCTCGACATCCTCGTCGAGCAGTTCGGCATTTCGCCGATCGGCGAGGCGCAAGCGGACCTCGCCGCGGCGCTCGCACGCAAGGCCGCTTGAGCGCGGGTGAGAACGTCATGAGTTATCAAATCGAGCTCACCACGCGCGACGGCCAGGCGTTCGGTTTCGCGTGCGAGCCGGGGCAGGACGTGCTGAGCGCGGCGGCGGCGGCGGATATCACGCTGCCCTCGCAGTGCCGGCGCGGCAGCTGCGGCGCGTGCCACGCCACCGTGACTGAAGGCGCGTACACGCTTGGCGACCACAGTGCGGACGCGTTGCCGTCCGGCGACCCGCACGCGGTTCTGCTGTGCCGCACGAGACCTTCGGCCGACTTGCGCGTCGCCGCGCCGTACGACGGCACGAAGGTGCTGCTGCAGCCGGTTGCCGCGCGCACGGCGCGCATCGCCGCGCTGGACACGATCGCCGACGACACGCGCCGTCTCGAACTGCTGCTCGACGCCGACGACACGAGCGGCAGCGCCGCCGAGTTCGAAGCGGGCCAGTTCGCGGAGCTGGAGCTGCCGAAGGGCGGCGTGAAGCGCCCGTTCTCGCTTGCCAACACGAGCAACTGGGAGGGGCGTCTCGAGTTCCTGATCCGGCTGCGGCCGCAAGGCGAGTTTTCGGCGTATCTGCGCGAGCGGGCGCAGCCGGGCGACGTGCTCACCGTTCACGGCCCGCAGGGCGGCTTCGGTTTGATCGCCGACAGTCTGCGCCCGCGCTGGTTCGTGGCGGGCGGCACGGGTCTCGCGCCCGTGCTCTCGATGCTGCGCCGCATGGCCGAATTCGGGGAAATGAACGACGCGCGGCTCTTCTACGGCGTGAATCGCGAGAGCGAACTTTTCCTGCTCGACGAACTGGACGCACTTCGGGAGGCGTTGCCGCAACTGCATGTCGAGCTTTGCGTGCGCGAAGCGGGCGATGGCTGGCAGGGCTCGCACAGCACCCCTGTCGACGCGCTCGCCGCCGCGTTGGCAGACGCTGGCGCGGCGCCCGAACTCTACGTTTGCGGTCCGCCCGCGATGGTGAGCGCCGCGCAGGCGGTGGCGGCGCGCGCACGCGTGCCGTCCACGCAGTTCGTGAGCGAACGCTTCACGGTCTGAGCAGCAATGCAGTGAGTCGTGTTTCTTCGTGTCTGATTGACCTCGCCTTCGGGCGGGGTTTTTTTTCGCGTCTCGGGCGGCCATGCACGGCACTTCCGAGCGATCTGTTCAAGCGATTGACATTCAGTCATTAACTGTCAAAATGTCCAATATCATGATGCCAACCCGAAAAACCCGTTCCGGCCTTTCCACTGACGAAAATGCGCTGCTCCTGCGCGAAGGCGAGAAGATCGTCGCGGCGCTCGGGCAGACGCTCGCGCCGCTCGTCGAGGTCGTGCTGCACGACCTCACGCGGCCCGAGCACTCGGTCGTGGCGATCGCGAACAATTTGTCAGGACGGCAAGTCGGCGACGCCGCCACCGAAATGGGCCTCGCGCGCATCACCGACTCCGGCTTTCCCGAAGTCGTGGCCAACTATCCGAACCGCTTTCCCGACGGGCGTCCGGCCAAGAGCACATCCATCGGCCTGAAGAACAGCGCGGGCGAGTACGTCGCGGCCCTCTGCCTGAACATGGATGTGTCGCTGATCGGCGCGGTGACGGCGGGCCTCGGCCAGCTGATCCAGACGAGCGCGGCTGCGCCCGTCGCCGAAACGCTCGCACCGCGCGGCGTGGGCTGTGTGCGCGAGGCGCTCGAACGCTTCGCTGCCACGCGCAACACCACACCGATCGGCATGACGCTCGCGCAGCGCCGTGAGGCCGTGCGCGAGCTCGCGACAAACGGAATGCTGAACCTGCGTCATGCGCTCGCCGACGTGGCCACCACGCTCGGCGTGGCGCGCTCGACCGTCTACACCTACCTGCCAGCCGAAGAACGACCATGAGCACTCTGCCTATTACCTTCGAAGACGTCGCCGCCGCCCACGAACGCCTGCGTGGCGTCGCGCACCGCACGCCGGTTCTGACTTCCAGCACCGCGAACGAACGCACGGGCGCGCAGCTTTTCTTCAAATGCGAGAACCTGCAGCGCATGGGCGCGTTCAAGTTCCGCGGCGCCTATAACGCGATCGCGCAGTTCACGCCGCAGCAGAAGGCGGGCGGCGTGATCACGTTTTCGTCGGGCAACCATGCGCAGGCGATCGCGCTGTCGGCGCGTCTGCTCGGCGTGAAGGCCGTGATCGTCATGCCGCACGACGCGCCCGCCGTGAAGGTCGAGGCCACGCGCGGCTATGGCGGCGAGGTCGTCTTTTACGATCGCTATACCGAGGACCGCGAGGCACTCGGCAAACGGCTTGCGGCCGAGCGCGGCCTCACGCTCATTCCGCCGTACGACCACGCTCTCGTGATGGCCGGGCAGGGCACGGCCGCCAAGGAGTTGTTCGAGGAAACGGGCGAGCTCGACATGCTGCTCACGCCGCTTGGCGGGGGCGGGCTGCTGTCGGGCTGTGCGACCGCCGCGCATGCGCTCTCGCCCGCGTGCACGGTGATCGGCGTCGAGCCCGAGGCCGGCAACGACGGTCAGCGCAGCCTGCAGTTGGGCGAGATTGTCCACATCGACACGCCGAAGACCCTTGCCGACGGCGCGCAAACCCAGCATCTCGGCAACCTGACCTTCGCGGTGATTCGCGAGCGCGTGAGCGAGATCGTCACGGTGAGCGACGCGGAACTCGTCGATACGATGAAGTTCTTCGCGAGCCGCATGAAGCTCGTGGTCGAACCCACCGGCTGCCTCGCGGCGGCGGCGGTGCTGCACGGCAAGGTGGACGTGCGCGGCAAGCGCGTGGGCGTGCTCATCTCCGGGGGCAACGTCGACCTGCTGCGCTTTGCCGAACTGGTTCAGGCCGCAGGCTAAAGCGCCTGAACTCAAGCGAGCAGTTGCGCGAGCGCCGCGCGCGCGTTCGTCACGTGCGCGGACTCGCCCGGCCGGCCCGGCAGCAAATGAAATTCGGCCGCGGGCAGTGCAGGCAAGCCGAATGAAGCCGGGCAGGGCATCAGTCCTTCGCCGATCGACGACTCGTTCAGACACGAGATTCCCAGCCCCGCCTTGAGCGCGAGCTGCAGCCCGGCCACGCCCGAAGCCGAATGCGAAATCAGATAGGGCATGCGCGCTTCGTCGAGCAACCTCACGACACGGCGCTGCAACTGGCAGGTCGCCGGCAGCAGCACGAGCGGCCAGGGCGGCGTGAGCGCGGGCCGCTCGCGCAGCGTTTGCGTCGCGCCCACCCACACCAGTTTTTCGCGCCGTATCGACGTGCTCTTGTGCGTGCTGCGGCCTTCCTCCACCAGCCGCAGCGACAAGCCGATGTCGTAGGCGTTATCTTCGGCGCTGCCGTCGATCACGGCGCTCGGCAGCACGGTCACATGCAGACGCAGGCGCGGATGCTGGACCGCGAAGCGCCGGATGATCTCGGCGACGTCGTGTGGCCGGTAATAGTCCGTGATCGCAATGCGTACTTCGCCGTCGAGCGTGCGGCCGAGCATGTCGTCGAAGGCGGCGTCGCAAAGCGCGACGATGCGGCGCGCGTGGTCGAGCAGCTTCGCGCCCGCGGGTGTGGCGGACATGCCCTGCTTGCTGCGCACGAAAAGCGGCTGGCCGACGCGCTCTTCGAGCTTCTTGAGCTGTTCGCTCACCGACGACTGCGAGAGGAACACCCGCTCGGCACCCGCGGAGACACTGCCCGCTTCTGTCACGGCGATAAACGTGCGCAACTGCGCGAGATCGAAACCGCGTGCGTTCATTGATTCGGCTTGATCAGATGCGTTTCATGCAATTCCATGATTCGGAAATTCCGAATATACGGATTGGAATTTCCCGCTTTTCCGATAGATGGTGCGCCTCTACGATGCCCTCAGTCAACCGTTTTCTGGAGATCATCATGGGACGCAGTACGACGCGGGGCGCGGCACACCGCTGGAAAGTGCTCGCGGTGGGCGTGGCGGCCAACGCGAGTTTTGCGGCAGCGCTCGGCGGCATTCCCGCAACGGGCGTCTTGATCCGGTCGGATTACCGTATCGGTACCGGGGAACTGGGTGTCGTGCTCGGCATGCTGGGACTGGGCATCGTGCTGAGCGAGCTTCCCTGGGGACTCCTGACGGATCGCTGGGGCGACCGGCGCGTGTTGCTCACGGGGCTCTCCACGACAGCGCTCGCCCTCGTCGCGATGGCGCTCTGGGGCGCACCGGCGGGCACGCACACGCCCAGCGGCACGGTGCTCGCGGTAGGCCTGCTCGCGCTCGGCCTGCTTGGCGGAAGCGTGAACGGCTCGAGCGGGCGTGCGGTGATGGCGTGGTTCGCCACCCACGAGCGCGGCCTCGCGATGAGCATCCGCCAAACGGCCGTGCCAACCGGCGGCGGGCTGGGAGCGCTCGTGCTGCCCGCGCTCGCCGAGCATGCGGGATTCGCAGCCGTGTACGGCGCGCTCGCGGCGATGTGTGTGGTCTCCACCGTGCTGACGATCGTCTGGTTGCATGAACCCGCGCACGAACAGGATGCCGCGCAGGCGCCACTCGTCGCTCACGAAGCGCTCGGACAGGCACAACGCGCCGTCTCACCGCTGCGCAGCGTCACCGTGTGGCGCATGGTGACCGGCATTGGCGTGCTGTGCATTCCCCAGGTGGCGGTGCTCTCGTTCGCGAGCATTTTCCTGCATGACGTCGGCCATGCGGGTACCGCCGCAGTCAGCGCGACGCTTGCGGCCGTGCAGGGCGGCGCGGCCTTCATGCGTGTGTACGGCGGCCGTTGGACAGACCGGCACGGCGACCGGCGCATCTGGCTGCGCGGTTGCGCGGCGCTCACCGTCGCGCTGTTCGTCGTGCTTGCCGCGTTGACGGCTTTTGCGTCGCCAGCGCATCGCGCAAGCGCAGCGTTCGTCACCCTGCTTGCCGTGGTGATCGTGCTAGGCGGTATCGCCGCTTCCGCCTGGCATGGCGTTGCCTTCACCGAACTCGCGACGCTCGCGGGCAACGGTCGCGTGGGAACCGCACTCGCCATGGGCAATACCGGCGCATTCCTTGCGTTCTTCGTCGCGCCTTCGGCGATCCCGCTGCTGTTGTCGTGGTTCGGGTGGCCGGCGGTCTGGGCGGCGGCCGCGCTCTGCGCCGCGCTGGCATGGCCCGCATTCGCGGCGCCGCGCGAGCGCAGCGACGCGATGCGCACTGGCGAGCCTCGACAACGCACTCGCGCGCGCGCCGCGATTTGACCGTACGGAACACAAGCCATATTTAACGTTTCGGAAATCTCCGATTTCGACGGCGGCCTTTCAATGGTCAGATGAACACCTTGTCGATGTTGCTGGTTGCCGATGCGCTCATGCGGCGCATCGCTTCCACGCAGATCCGCCTCGAAGGAGATTCAGTGTGAAGCTACGTATCGTCCTTGCCGACGATCATCCATTCGTTCTGCTCGGCGTTCGCTCGGTGCTCCTTGCAGCAGACGATATCGAGGTCGTGGGGCAAGCGTGCGGTGCGCGAGAGTTGTTGCAGACGCTCGAAGCCGTCCCATGCGACGTGGTGATCACTGACCTCACTATGCCGCCTGTCTCCGGCGAAGCGGAGGACGGCCTGCGCCTCGCGCAGCGTTTGCGCCGCGCCTGGCCGCATATCGCCGTGGTCGTGCTGACCGGGGTTGCGAACGCCGTCCTCCTGCGCGCAGTGGCGCACGCGGGCGTGGTCGCCATGTTGCGCAAAACCGGGCCGATGGACGATCTCGCAGCCATCGTGCGCGGCGCCGCCCAGGGTCTCGCCCATCTCAGCCCGGCCATCGAGCGCGAACTCGCGGCCGCCGGCGGACCTTCCGACCTGTGCTTGCCGCGTTTGACGCCGCGCGAATCGTGCGCGTGGATGTGGAGCCGGACGTCGCGGTGCAGTTGCGCGGCGATAGTGTGCGGCTACGGCAGATCCTCTTCAATCTCCTCAGCAATGCGATCAAGTTCACGCCAGCAGGCGAAGTGAGCGTGCACTTTCGCGCATGCGATATCGGCGTCCGCGGAGGCGCGCCTGCCAGCCAGCGGCTGTCGATCGCGGTGGCCGACACTGGCATCGGCATTGCGCCCGAAGCGCAGGCGCAGCTCTTCGAGCCGTTCGTGCAGGCCGAGACTTCCACCACGCGACGCTTCGGCGGCACAGGGCTCGGCCTCACGATCTGCCGCAAGCTCGCGGCGCTGATGGGCGGCACGCTCGAACTGAAGAGCGAAGTCGATCGCGGCACCTGTCTGACGCTGCATATCGAATTGCCCGTGGAAGTGCGTAGCGGCACGGCCGCCGGGCTGCGCGGCAAGCGCACGCTCGTGGCGTGCGAGGACGCGAGCATCGCCGCCGCATTGATGCATTTTGGCTCGGCGCTCGGTATGGAAATGCGTCGCGCCGCGCCAGCGGAGCTCGCCCGCGCCGTAAGCGCGGACAAGGCCGATCTGGTGTTCGTGTCGGAAGCGCTGGCCGAGCAGTTGGGCAAACTCGGTGTGCCTGTGCCTGTGCTTTGTCTGACGGACAACCCGAAGCCAAGCGGTTATCGCGTCGTCGAGAGCGGCGTGCGCGTGAGCGTCAACCCGTTATCCTGGCGGGGCTTGAGCGCCGTTTGCGCGCTGGCGCTGGCGGGGCTGCCGGTCAAGGCTGCCAGCCCGTCACGTCCTGCCGCCGATGTCGAAACCACACTCCCGGCGCCCGATCGCGAGCAGGAACGCGCTGCTAGCCGCCTCATCCTCGTGGCAGAGGACCATCCGGTGAATCAGGAGCTGATCCGCCATCAACTGGCGTTGATCGGGTTCGCTTGCGACGTCGTCGACGACGGTGCGAAGGCGCTCGAAGCGCTGGCCGAATGCGAATACGGCTGCCTGATCACCGACTGTCTATGTGCAAGTTTGCAAGTTATTCCGTAGATGTGTAAGTCTAGATAAAATGGACGCCACATAAACAAGGAAGCAGCACATCCACTTGCGTAGCCACTAGAAGAAATGACAAACGCAGCAAATAAAATAACATTGCCAGAGCTATCCCTTACTGAACTAGCCGGCGGTCCCGGAGAAAACGCAACTCAGGTCGACATTCCCGCGGAAAACGGTGGGACCTTCACTTATTACACGAGGCCGGTGGGCGATGTTGACAGGATCACGCGCAGGCGCCACGACAACAAACCTAGCTGGTCGCCATATACTTTCCCTCTTTTCCCTGTCGTTCGGAACGCTGACGGCTCGCCTTGGTTAGAGGCAAATCTATGGATAATCGACAGACTCGTGGGCAAACACGCGCCCGAAATGCTGAGCTACGCGACCGTCGCACAGGACTTGGCCGCGTTTCGCCGGTATGTAGAAGAGAAAAAAATCAACTGGCTCAACTTTCCATCTTTCAAGCCTTATCGCCCGACGTATCGATACAACGGGTAGGCGCGACACTGCGCTCGTGGCGCGAATCGAGAAAGACGTTGACGTGGAGGGTAGGCCTGACAGAGCATGTTGGGTTAGCCGATCCGTGATTTGAACCACGCGGCACTTCCCGAGGTCAGCAAAAGTAACCCGGCAACAGTTTCTACGGCAATGCTTATCAAACCCACAACGTTGTTCAGCTGGGAAGATAGTCCGTCCGCAAACAGATGATAGATGGTTGTTGCGACGAGGAATGTCGTAACGAAAAGTGCAAGGTTCCTTGCCCAAATCTTTCCAGCCGAAATCCGCATAATGGTGAATGCGTAAAATATAAAAAATGTGGAAAGCAGCCCAAGCAACGTGATTTCCGCTTCTCTTTCGCTGATAGTATTGAAAGGCGGAATGCCCACTCCAGTAACGATTCGCAGGAGCGAAACTGAAAATGCAAGCCAATAGACAGCGACTGCGGCTCGAACTGATTGCGGAGCGTTGTCTTCGGGTAAAAAGATAAACTTGCTTTTCGCTTTCAAAGGATCTCCGAAAAATTGATGTCGAGGCTGGCTCGTCTGCTGATCTTAGTAGTGTTTCAAAGCATTTTCTAGAAAAAATAGGGAATCGCGCGGCGCAACTGATTTTCGATGAATGGCCGCTTTGTAGAGCAATGACCGGCGGCTCTGGGTCGGGATATGCATTCCGCATCGAGCGTACGCCGGAGATCATCCTTGTGCTCGGTCGTCGGGCTCCGGCCAGTTCCTGACATTCGCCCGAGCGATCAAATGGTCACCCAAGCGGCTGATCCACCTCCGAAAGCCGCCACTAACCGTAAATAACGGATTGGCGCGTCATTGGTCGGGGTTGCGCCTTGACACCCTGTCTTGGGCGTTTGCTTGCCGCGTGCGATGGCTCATTCGGGAAGCTTCACAAAGAAACCTCCGGAATCGCCATCATTTCAGGTGGTGCGTCGGCATATTCTGTCAGTGCAAGTCCGGCAGCACCTGCGTCTGCTCCATCTTCACAGCATCGAGTTCGCTTGGCTTGAGCCCCAGCAACCTGAGGATTGTCGGCGCGATCTGCGTCGTCTGGACGCGGTCGTCGACGATCTCGTTTGAGATACCTTTGCCCCAGACGACGAGCGGTACATGAGATCCTCCTCGGCATCGCCGCCCTGCTCGGCAATCTTGGAGAGCTTGCTGCCTGCTCAAACGGTTCCATGCTGGGCGATGCCAACGAGATCCGGGTAGCGATCGTCGCCCTGTCGACCGGAGTGGGTCGGATTTGAGGCGTTCGAGGACGGCCGCGTACAAACGCGACCTTCGTGCGAGCCCCCTGTAGTGCTATTCAGCCTTCGCCAGCCGCGCGGGATCGACGATCCTGTCGTACTGGTCCGCGTCGATGATGTCGAGCGACAGCGCCGCAGCACGCGGCGTAATGCCTTCGCGCAGCGCGAGGGCAGTGATCCGCGCGACGGCATCATAGCCGAGCACCGGATTGAGCGCTGTCACCGACAACAGTGCGTTTTCCACGTTCCTAGCAAGTTGCGTCCTGTCGACCTGAAGTCCCCTTACGACGCGTTCGTCGAAGTTTCGACATGCATCGGTCAGGACGCGTATCGACTGCAGGACGTTGTAGATCAGCACCGGCTTCGCGACGTTCAACTCGAACAGGCCGGAACCGCCGGCAAGCGTCACCGTCTGGTGATTGCCCATCGCCTGGAAGCACGCCTGCACCAGCACTTCGGCGATCGTCGGATTGCGCTTTCCTGGCATGATCGACGAAGTGAGGCCGTCATCGGGGACGATCAGTTCGCCGAGCCCGCAGCGCGGTCCCGAACCAAGTAGCCGAATGTCATTGGCAAGCTTTAAAAGCGATGTCGCAATCGTATTGAGTACGCCCGAGACATCGACCAGCGCATCGTGCGACGCCATGCCCTCCAGCTCGTGTGGATGCGTTCGAAAGGGCAGGCCCGTGCTGGCAGCGAGTTCTGCGCAGAAGCGCTCCGGGAACTGCGCCGGTGCATTCAGTCCTGTGCCTGCGGCCGTGCCACCCTGCGCAAGCATCATGAGCTGGGGCAATGCTGCGTCGATGCGCGAAATCGCCGCTGCCATCTGATGGGCGTACGCGGCGAAAGTGCGGCCCATCGTCGTCGGTACGGCATCCATGAGATGGGTGCGCGCGATCTTCACCACATCGGCGAATGCGCGTGCGTGTTCGTCGAGCGACGCCTGCAACGATACGAGCGCAGGTCGGAGACGCCCGGTCAGTTCAAGCGCGGCACTCACATGCATGACGGTCGGAAAGCTGTCGTTCGATGACTGTGACGCATTGACGTGGTCGTTCGGATGGACCGGCGACTTCGTCCCCAACGGCTGGCCGAGCAGTTCATTGGCGCGGTTGGCGATGACCTCGTTCGCGTTCATGTTGGTTTGCGTCCCTGAGCCGGTCTGCCAGATGCTCAGCGGAAAGTGATCGTCCCATTTCCCGTCACTCACTTCCGTGGCGGCTGCCTCGATTGCATCGGCGAGATGCGGATCAATGACGCCGCACCCGCGGTTGGCGCGCGCGGCCGCACGTTTCTGCAAACCGAACGAGTGAATCAGCGCGGCGGGAAAGCGCTCTTCCGCCGCGCCGAACACGTCCAGCGCACGCTGAGTTTGCGCGCCCCAATAGCGATGCGCGGGAATATCCACGGGTCCGAACGCATCCGATTCAGTGCGCGTATTCATGGTGAGCGTTTCCAGGTCGAATATGAAAGGGCGGAGCACATCAGGCGTCAACGAACGACTCCGCATTCGAAAGCGGAAAGCGGCTGGATCGAACTGATGCCAGCCGCTTTCGACATGCGTCGATGCCGCGTGTTCGATTAACTCGAGTTATCGAAGCGTAGCCGGACGAGGATTCACCTGTTTGAGGTTTTCGGGCGAAAGTTCGCCGTCGGTCACGCGCTCATCCGCTTCCGCGACTTCAGGAAAAAGCTCGGGATAGAGATGACGCTTCGCGACTTCCGCGTCGAATGTGCCCGACCAGCGCGCGACCACCACGGTAGCAAGGCTGTTGCCGATCGTGTTGCACGTGGCGATTGCCATCGACATGAAGCGGTACACGCCGAAAATGACAGCCAGTCCTTCCACGGGGAGAATGCCCGTCGACGTGACCGTCGCCGCGAACACGACGAACGATCCGCCTGAAACAGTCGCGGCGCCTTTCGACGTCAGCAGCATGAGCAGCAGGATGCCGATCTGATGTTCGATCGTAATGGGCACGTTGTACGCGTGAGCAATGAACATGACGCCCATCGACATGAAGATCGACGTGCCGTCCAGGTTGAATGCATAACCCGTTGGCAGGACGAGGCCCACCGTCTGTTTCGTGCAGCCGAGGCGTTCGAGCTTGATGAGCAGGCGTGGCAGCGCGCTTTCCGACGATGCCGTGCCGAGCACGATCAGGATTTCATCCTTGATGTAGCGCATGAAGCGCCACATGCTGAAGCCCGCGAGCTTCGCGATGACGCCCATCACGACGACGATGAACAGAACAACGACCGCATAAAAACTCAGCACGAGTTGCGCGAGCGCAAACAGCACGGCCGTGCCGTTGCTGCCAACCGCGAACGCTACTGCGCCGAGGGTGCCGAGCGGCGCGAGCTTCATCACCAGATTGATGAACGAGAACAGCACCTGCGAAATGAGATCGAGCCCTTCGTTGATGCGCACGCGGCGGCTTTCGGGAATCGCGAGGATACCAATCCCGACCATCACGGCCAGCACCACGACCTGAAGCAATTCGCCCTTCGCGAATGCGCCGATGAAGTTGTCGGGCACCAGATGCATCACGAACTCGGTGAAGCCTTGCGGCGCCGCCTTTGCCGCGATAACAGGCACCGCGCCAGGTGTGACAGCCGTCATGCCTTTGCCTGTCTGCAGCAGATTGCCCGCCAGCAGGCCGACGGCCAGGGCGATGGTCGACACGACCTCGAAGTACACGATCGAGCGCCAGCCGACGCGCCCCGCACTCTTCACGTCGCCGGCCGATGCGATGCCATGCACGATAGTCAGAAACACGAGCGGTGCGACGCCGGCCTTGATCAGCGCAAGAAAAATATCGCCGAGGATTTTCAGCTGCGCGCCAAACTTCGGAAAGAACAGTCCGACTGCGATACCGAGCGCAAGCGCAATCAGCACCTGCATACCCAGCTTGCGGTACCACGGCCGTTTTGGCGGTGGCGCGACTGACCCGTTACGTGATGTGTTGTCGTCGGTCATGGTGCGGCTCCTCGACAGCGTTCGTCAGATCTCGCTCGACAGCGCGATGGCGCGATCGACCATTTGCGGCGCGAGGCCCAGATAGTTGGCGGGATCGGTCATCGCGTCGATCTCGTTGCGATCGAAATGCCGGGTGACTTCTGGCAGTGCCGCCAGCGCTTCGGCCAGTGTGCCGCCGCTTTCGTTCACGGTGCGGCACGCGTCGTAGACGATGTCGTGCGCCTGCTGGCGTCCCGTGTAGGGCGCCATCTGCATCATCACCGCTTCGGCGACGATCAGCCCCTTGCTGATGCCCAGGTTGTGCTTCATGCGATCCGTGTCGACGATGAGTCCGCCCAGCGCGAACTTCGCCTGATGGAGCGCACCCGAAGCGAGGATGAAGCTTTCGGGAATCGCAATCCATTCCGCGTGCCACGGTCCCGTTGCGCGCTCGAAGTCCTGGATCATCGCATCGACCATCAGGCCGGCCTGCTGTCGCACGGCTTTTGCGGCGGCGAGCATCAGCTCGCTCGAAATGGGGTTGCGCTTTTGCGGCATCGTGCTGCTCGCGCCACGACCCTTGACGAACGGCTCGTACACTTCGCCGAATTCGTTGGACGCCATGATCATGATGTCAGTTGCAATCTTGCCGAGCGAACCAGTGACGAGCGCGAGCAGATTGACGGCCTCGGCGAAGCCATCGCGTGCGACGTGCCAGGTCGTCGCGGGCACGCCTAGTTGCAGTTCGGCGGCAAGCGCACTCTGCACGTCGAAGCCCTTGTCGCCCAGCGATGCGAGCGTGCCGGCCGCCCCCGCGAATTCGACCACGGCCACGCGCGGTCGCAGTTGCGCAATGCGCTGTTGATGGCGGTCGAACATCGCCAGCCAGATCGCGGTCTTGTAACCGAAGGTGACGGGCAACGCCTGCTGCAGATGCGTGCGGCCCGCCATCGGCGTGTCGCGGTGCTTCTTCGACAGGTCCACGAGGATGCCGCGAAGTTCGCGGATATCGGCATCGATCGAATCGAGCGCGTCGCGAACCTGGAGCGCGACGGCGGTATCCATGATGTCCTGCGTTGTGGCGCCCCAGTGCACATAGCGGCCGGCTTCGCCGCACATGCCGACCAGCTGGTGCACGAGCGGAAGGATCGGATAGCCGACGATATCCGTCTCTTCGCGCATGTGATCGAAGTCGATGTGCTCGATCATCGACTCGCGCGCGATGACTTCCGCTGCTTCAGCCGGAATCACGCCAACACGTGCTTCCGCTTTCGCGAGCGCCACTTCGACGTCGATATAGCGTTGCACCAGCGCGTGATCGGAAAACAGGGCGCGCATTTTGGCGGTACCGAATGCGTCACGGAACAGGATCGAATCGAAGACGGTGCTGGAAAGCGGAGCGGTGCGGGTAGTCATAACGAGGGCTTAAGTCGAGCAAAGACGGTTGTGCAATAAGCGGACACGTCGTGCGATATGTCCGGACATATTAAGGATAATATGTTCGAACATATCGTTCAAGCTATGATTTACCCTGGATGACCACCAATCCCGGTGTCGCCTTTCTTTGCAAAGCATGAACAGACCCCGTTACGCCGACATCGCTCGCGAACTGACTGAAGGCATCGCCAGCGGCCGCTTTCCCGTCGGCTCCTATCTGCCGACCGAACTGGAGTTGCGCGACCAGTACAACACGAGCCGGCATACGATTCGCGCGGCACTGAACGAGCTTCAGCAGCTTGGATTAGTCTCGCGGCGCAAGAACGCCGGCACGCGCGTCGAGTCGGCGCAGCCGAAGAACGATTTCCGTCCTTCACTGGGTTCAGTCGAGGATCTCGTGCAGTTCGGCTCGGAACATCTGCGGGTCATCCAGTCGGTGGAAGAGGTCAACGTGGCCGGCAAGCTCGCCAAGGTTCTGCAATGCGAGGAAGGTGCACACTGGCTGCGCGTGTCGAGCCTGCGTATCGAACGCGACAGTTCGCGTCCGCCTGTCGGCTGGACGGATGTCTACATCGATCCGACCTACACGGAGATTGCCGAGGAAGCGAAGGCAGCGCCTGACACGCTGATCAGTTCGCTGATCGAGGCGCGTTACGGCCGCTGTGTCGTTGAAATCCAGCAAAACGTCCAGGCCGTGAACGTCACGAAAGAGATGGCCGGGCGACTTCAGATGCCCATCGGTTCGGCGGCGCTGGAGATCGTGCGCCGCTATATCGATTCGACGGGCGTGGCGTTCGAAGTGTCGGTGAGTGTGCATCCCGCCGATCGGTTCGCCGTATCGATGAGGCTGAAGCGCTCAGGAATTTAAGGGTTTACCCCTATCCGCATTGAGGAGATGTGACCGATATCCAGTATGTACGGACATATCCGGTTCAATGCCCCCGGGCTCACAACATCCAGCGGACCTTTGCACATGTTTTCGAAAGTCTCAATCAGGGGGCGGATCTCGCTCGCCTTCGGCTTGCTCGTCGCCCTGATGTTGGTCGTCGCCGCGTTCGGTCAGTGGGGAACGCAGGCGGGGAAGTCGGCGCTTCACGAAATCTATGCGGTGCAATTGTCGTCAGCAGTCGCGCTTGGCGACACCAAGTACAACATGGCGATCGCGCGCGTTTCGATGGACCGGGCGCTCCTGCACCCGGAATCGCCGGACGTAAAAGTGCTTCTGCAGAAAGCACGCGCCTATCTGGCGACGTCGCAGAAGGCATACGAACGCTATCTCGCGCTGCCGAAGTCCGCTGAACAGCAAAAGCTGGCAGAGGCCGTCTCGCTGACATTCGACCGGTTGATCAAAGGTGCGATCGAGCCCACGCTGCAGTCGCTCGAAACGGGCGATGCGGTTGCCGCCAACCGGATCACGATGGACGTGATGCCGCCGCTGGCGCTCGCGTTCACCAAAAGCACCGACGCGCTCAACGACTACCTGATGACGAGCGGCGAATCGAGCTACGAGGACTTCCAGTCGACACTCAGCACGGTGAGCGGCGCATCGGTAGGAGCACTATGCGTCGCCATCCTTCTGTCACTGGTGTGCGCGATCGGCCTGCATCGCGCGATCGGCCGTCCTTTGACCCGGGCGCTGGAGGTCTGTTCGGCGATGTCAAACGGAGACCTCTCGAACAAGGTTCAAGTGGAAGGCCGTCATGAGATGAGTGCGCTCATGCAAGGTCTTTCATCGATGCAGGAGGGCCTGAAATCGACGGTCACAACCGTCCTCTCGAGCAGCGAGTCGATGGCGAGCGCCACGAGCGAAATCGCATCGGGTAACTCGGACCTGTCAAGGCGTACCGAGGCGCAGGCGGCCGCGCTGGAACAAACGGCGGCAAGCATGGAAGAACTGACAGCAACCGTTGCACAAAATAACGAGCGTGTCGGATTCGCTACCGAATATGCCAGCAACGCATCGGAAATCGCGAAGACGGGTGGTGTCGTGATGGATCGCGCCGTGCGAACCATGGCCGGCATATCGGATCAGTCGACAAAGATCGCGTCCATCATCGGCACGATCGAAGGGATCGCTTTTCAGACGAACATCCTGGCATTGAATGCCGCCGTCGAAGCGGCCCGCGCGGGCGAGCAGGGTCGTGGATTTGCTGTGGTTGCCGCTGAAGTGCGTACGCTCGCACAGCGCTCCGCCAGCGCGGCAAAGGAAATCAAGGCATTGATCGACGAAGCCGTGACGGGCGTGACTGAGGGATCGGGGCTCATCGATCAGGCAGGCCGCACGATGATGGAGATCGTGCAGTCGATCGAAAAAGTGAGCAACGTGATGCAGGAAGTGGCGGCGGCTTCGAAAGAGCAACGGGATGGCATCGAACAGGTCAACCGCGCTGTCTCACAACTGGATGAAACGACCCAGCAAAATGCGGCGCTGGTGGAAGAGACTACTGCGGCAGCACTGTCGCTTGCCGACCAGGCGCAGACACTCCGGTCGGCGGCGAGTCGCTTTCGAACCTAGAGGCGCTGAGCCGAGGCTCGGTTGCATGACGTTGTTGATGTGAGTGCGGTACCTGCGCGTGGCTGGGGACTTCCGGATTCGGCCATCTTCGGCCGCTCCTCCGGGACGTTGAATGGACATTCGAACGTTGCCTTCACCTTCGGCAAGAGACATTCGAAAGCGGGCGGCGATCGCCTCGGATGTCGGTTGATCCTATGTCGGGAATCCGCACGTCGCCCGAAATCGCGCACCGTCCGGCATCCTTGTCGTGGACAGCACGCTTTCGATTCCGGCTACCTGCTAATGCGCTCACCTCGACGAGCCCTGGCGTGCGCTGCCCGGTTGCCGACCGTGGGACTATCGATGTCTGTGCCTGATTTCCCGGACGGCATAGACAGCCAGAAAGGTGCCGACAAGCATTGCAGCCATTGCGAGCGATTCATCAAAGGAGTCGCCGGGTTTCGATGACTTTACATAGATCCAGATGCCGATCCCGGCCACCATCAGGAACATCCCCAAAAACAGCCCCCAAACCGGCCCGGCCGAATCGGACTGCAATCTGTGAGACATTTTCATAGCACTACCCCCCGACAAACTGGCTGTCCACTGCGCACTTCCTGAGGCTCACAACCGAATACAGCACTTTACGCATGCGACTGTTGGGACCTCGCGCCACAGCTGTACGCTTCTCAATCATCCAGGGCCTCGCGCTCAAGTCGGTCGCGCGAAATGTGACGGACGTCCTTACCCTTGACAACATAGATGACAAGTTCCGCCAGGTTCTTCGCGTGGTCACCGATCCGTTCGATGGCCGACGCGATGGACACGTAGTCGAGCGCGGAAGAGATGACGCGGGGATTCTCCGCCATGAATGTTGGCAGCTTGCGCACGAATGCGCGGTACTGTTCATCGATCGCCTCATCCTCGCGCATGATCCGGGCTGCCTCAACCGTATCGAGCCTCGCGAACGCAGCAAGCGCGTGGTGGAAGATGGTTCCCGCCATCTGGCCGGATAACCGGATTTCCGCGATATTCATGGTCCTGCCCGCAGCGTCATTCGCGATTCTGCGCGTGCGCTTTGCGATCTTGCGCGCTTCATCGCCTGCGCGCTCGAGATTGGTGATCCCCTTGGAGAACGCCAACAGTCGACGCAGATCGGAAGCAATGGGCTGGCGCCGCGCAATGATGTTGCTGCACTCAGCATCGATCTCGACTTCCATCGCATTGAGTCGATGCTCCGCATCAACCACCTTCTCCACCAGACCCATGTCGAAGCGGCTGAGCGCCTGCATCGCATTGGTCAATTGAGACTCAACCAGTCCACCCATCTCGAAAAATCTCGACGACAGGTGTTCCAGGTCGGCATCGAACTGGCTGGAAATGTGCTTGTCTGGCATAGAAACTCCCTCTTGCCAGAAAGACGATAAACTGTTTGTACGGTTTGTCAAACCTGAAAAAATCATGAAGCCAAAGGCTACCAGGAACAAAAGCGGCAAACGAGCGCATGTGTCCTCGGACGACGGTGCCAACAACGGAGTGGCCGGCGGCGAGTCGGTCCAGACTGCGCAACCCCAACATGTGGCGGCCAAGCCACAGGCCGCGGAGGCAATGCCTGTCGAAGCGCATTCCGCGCGCGCTGTCCGGCACCGTAGAGACCATGTCAAACAGGAAAAGGTGGTGCGCGACACCTTCACGATGCCAAGGGAGGACTACGAACAGCTGGCGGTGCTCAAACAGCGGTGCCTCGATGCCGGCCTCGCTGTGAAGAAGAGCGAGCTCGTCCGTGCAGGGCTGCTTCTGCTGGCATCCGAGCCGACGAAGCGTCTTCTTGCGGCTGTCAAGGCGGTCGAACCGGTCAAGACCGGCCGGCCACCGAAATCGAAGTAAGCCGCGCTCGAGGGCCAAACCGGAGGCGCCAGCGAGAACACCAAGGCAGGAGGGCGCAGGGTTCGGCATGGCACTGACTCATGCGCAGGCGCCGCAATTGTCACAAAAATGCCACAATGCCGCCCTTGGCTAATGTCCGCTTCTAACGCGGGCAGCGAATGGGGGCAGAAAGATGATCGGAAATCTCGAACTTCTGTCGCGCTTGCTGATGGCTGCGCTGCTCGGCAGCGTGATCGGCTTCGAGCGCGAGCGACTGAACTGGACGGCCGGTCTGCGAACGCACATGCTGGTTTGCGTGGGGGCTGCGCTGATGATGCTCGTTTCGGCGTTCGGTTTTGCCGACGTGCTGCGCGTGAAGAACGTTGTGCTCGATCCATCCCGGGTCGCCGCCCAGGTGGTTTCCGGTATAGGCTTTCTCGGCGCGGGCTCGATACTGCTTCGTGGCGAAGTGGTGCGCGGTTTGACGACGGCAGCGAGCCTGTGGTTGGTCGCGGGTATCGGCTTGGCAGTGGGTGGTGGCATGTACTCGGCCGCGATCGGCGCGACGGTCATCATCATGATCATCCTGGTAGGTGTGAAGCCGCTGGAGCGGCGCTTTATATCCGTGCGCCAACAGCGCACCATACAACTGCTGGTCGAGCACGGCAGTATCTCGCTGGATACCGTCCATCAGGCGCTTGGCACGGGGAGCGTTCGCGTCAAGCAGTTCATCGTCCAGCAGTCGGCGGATGACGCCGATCTCGACGATGTGCGGCTTGCTTTGTCGCGGGTGAACGCGAGCGAGTTCTCGACGATATGCACGCGGCTCGAAGCCATGTCGGGCGTGCGCGGATGTCGGCGCGAGAAATAAGGCGGCGAGACAGTCATGACCCGAAGCTACGACTATGAAGGCTTCATGCTCGAGATTGCTGTTGAGTCCGACGTCAGCACCGGACCGAACAGGCGCGAGCCAACGCGGCCACGGTACGTTGCTATCGTCAGGATATTTCAGGCAGCGAGCGCCGTAGCCGTGTTTTCGCCCTTGCGCTTTGGCGAAGCGCACGGCCGTCCCTTCGCAACTGAGGCCGACGCGCTCATGGGCGGATACAGCGCCGCATGCAAACTTGTCGATGATCTTTTCCGCCCTGAGCGGGACTGATTTGAACGGTCAGGCCTGACGGTTACCTGATTGATTCCTTCGCAGGCAGGCGGAGACAGGAGAGCCAGCGAGCAGAGGGGCGGAGCGCAGCTTGTCAGCGTCTGTTTTAGCAACGAAACCTGCCCTCGCTGGCCTCGATTGCTGAACGTCGCCAACGGGTCGGCTTTGCCAGTTGCATGACATGCAGGCACGGGGGCGAGCGGCGTGCCCAGTCGTGGGACGCAGTGCGGCCAGTTGCCGCCGTTCGCCGTCGCCGCTACACGGTCATTCGAGCGGCTGCTCCGCCTCAAGCAGCGGACCTTCGCGAGCCGGGAGTGTTGGGCTTGTGATCGACCGGACCCGCTATCTAGGCCGTCACAGAGCTCGCTACTGAGTAGCTACAGGCCGCTTTCCCATAACATGGCCAGTCCACGGTTCGCCGTCGTGCCTCAACGTTTCCTGGAGGAAGGCGATAAAACTCGCCAGCTTTGGTGGCATGCGCAAGAGGTGTCGTACGCATCGATTGACGGTGGCCCCTTCCCTGCAACGTCGGATAGCCGCTTTACTTCTGTTGGCATGAGTGCGATCGAACGCTTCCTGCGGCCTGTCTGCTATCAGGGATTCCCGGACGAGCTACGGCCCGAGGCCTTGCGGCAGCGGGCGTCTGAGCGACGGTGCGATGTCTAAAGCCGAAACCCCGGTCAGCCCGAAAGTAGCGGAGCAGTAGCGCATAATCCGCGCAGGCTGCGAAGTCACGGGTTCGCCGTTGCATGTAATGTGCCGCGAACCCATGCTATAATAACTATGAATATCATACTTATAATCGTTTGCGAGATTCGAATGCCCGCGTTGTCCAAGAGAAGCGAGACGCTGTGCCCGGTCGCGCGGTCTCAGGCTGTCATCGGCGACCGCTGGACTGTCCTGATCGTGCGTGAACTGTTCATGGGCAATCGAAGGTTCGACGGCCTGCTGGCGCAGTCACAGGCAACACCACAGATGCTCTCGTCCCGCCTCAAACGACTCGAAGCAGACGGCATGATTGAGCGCAAGCGCTACATGAAAAAGCCCGCTCGCTACGAATACGAACTCACGGAGATGGGTCGAGCGTTCTATCCGGTCATCCTTGCGCTTCGCGAATGGGGGGAAACATGGCGCAAGTCGCCGGACGAGGACGTCGCGGTCCGCTATATTCACGTCACCTGTGGCCACGATGCCGGGATTGGCACAGTCTGCGAGGCCTGTGGTGAACTGTTGCGGCGCGAAGATCTAAAGGCAGAACTGAGCCCTTCCTACGCGCAGGAGCGCGCGGCGCGACAGGACGCAGTGAAGACCGCCAAGTCTGCTTGATTCGTATCCACCTCTAGTCTGCCAGTCCTGACACCCCCCTCGATTGGCCCCAAATTCGGGCGGCTTAAGTCAGAGAAGTCAAACCCGCGTGTTCAGATCGGGCTGGCTTTCCGGCCAGCTGTTCCTGCATCAGGCAGACTGCGATCAGAAAGGACTGAAGTCGCATCGCCGCGCTCGCGTCGTCGGTCGCGACAGGCATCTCGCAAACGCCGACCAGGTTCGGGCTCTTTCTCCGAACGTATCTCGCCCGATCAGATCGTCCCACATGCGGTGCCAACGGGCCCGTTGAATGTCCGCGAATGGACTCCGCAGCAATACGCCAGGTATGCGCTCATTCGCCGTTCTGGACTGACTTGATAAGATTGTTCCGCAATGCCACGACCGCCGTTTGAATTTCTGCGAATTCATCGGGAGCGAGACCCGTCTCGACGGGTTTCATTTTCAGGGCTTTTTCGCGCAGCCGCCGGCCGCTCTTCGTGAGACTGATTCGCACCTGGCGCTCATCGCCGGGATCGCGCAGCCTTTCCAGATAGCCCATTGCCTCGAGCTTCTTCAGCATCGGCGTAAGCGTGTTGGACTCAAGAAACAGCTTGGCGCCCAGACCGCTAACGGTCTGGTTGTCCTCCTCCCACAACGCAATGATCGCAATGTATTGCGGGTAGGTCAGTCCGAGTTCCTCGAGTATCGGCTTGTACGCCTTGCCAAAAGCCAGGTTCGCGGAGTAGACCGCAAAGCACAAATAGTCCGACAGCGGCACGGCCGCAGCAGGCGCTTGGTTCGTAGTTTTCATCTGTTTCCTCTTTGGCTCAATCGTGATGTTCCAGCAAGACATACAAAGTGCGATATATCGCATGCGATTATATCGCAACCTGTGCCTGCCGCCATGGCCGCCGAAGGTCTAGAGCGCCTTTGTCGCCGTCGTTCGCTTCAGGCTGGCACGCGATACAGGGCTCCAAGCTTGTTGCCATCCGGATCGCGCAGATAGGCGAGATAGAGGCTGCCAAACGCGGCCTCACGCACGCCCGGAGGCGCCTCAGCCGATATTCCACCGTTAGCGACCCCGGCGGCATGCCAGAGATCGACCTGCGTGGTCGACTGACAGGCAAAGCCGATCGTTCCGCCATTGGCCGCGGTCGCCGGCCGACCATCGAGCGGCTGCGTGACAATGAAAAGCCCCGTGTCGCCGCGATAGGCAAAGCGTCGACGCTGATCGTTGTCATCACTGAGACCTTCGCCATAGCCGATCGCGCCTAGCACGGCATCGTAGAATCGTTTTGCTTTTTCCAGGTCATTGGTGCCGACCACTACATGACTGAACATTGTCTCAATCTTCCTTAGTAAATAAACCACGACTCATCCGATGCTGTGGCCGTCGCACATGAAGAGCGACAATGCGGGACGGCCCAGCTGCGGACGGACTCACGACCTAGTGACGGGCGAACAGGTTATCGCGCGGCGTTGCGGCAGCACGGTTGCCCGCCTGGGAGCGTCCGGAGACTGCACCGCCATAGGCCCCTTGCGAGTCCGTTGCGCCCTCGCGTTCGGCGGCGACGGTTCGCAGGCTCTGCCCGCTTTGCGAAGCCGGGGCGCCAACTGAGGGCTGGTAGAAGGGAGCCGGTCCATAACCGCTGGCGAACGCCGGTGCGGTGATGGAAGCGGAAACGGCGACGAGCAGTGCAACGATGAGCTTGGTCTTCATGATGGGAATTTCCTAAAAAGTTGTTCAGTGAGGGGCACGTGTCCCGGCGGGAGGCACGTGCCCTGACGGGTTACTGCGTGACGACGGCCGTGCTGACCTCGATGTTGCCGCGCACGGACTTCGAGTACGGGCAGATCTGATGGGCCAGGTGCGCGAGCTCTTCGACGACTGCCGTTGCCAGACCCGGCACCCGGACGGTGAACTCGGCGCCGAGGAACCATGCGCTACCGGTCTGGCCGACGTTCACCTTGATGTCCACAGCGTAGTCGCGCGGCAGCGTGACCTTCTTCATCTGGGCCACCATCCCGAACACCGTGGTGTAGCAGGCCGACCAGGCGCCCGCAAACAGCTGCTCGGCTCGCGGGTGGGGGTCGATGCCGATGAGCTCGACGGGTTCAAGGCCGGGCGCGGTCAGCGTGAGGTCATAGGCGCCGAACTCGCCGGGCTGGACATTGGGGTCGCGGTTGACCGTCGAGTGAGTGTTGCCCGAAGCGAGGACTTTTTCGATCTTTTCCATGATGGATTCCTGTGTGTATGAGGGTATCAAGCGTATTTGAATCTTTTGCGATTTAATCGTATGCGTGATTTGTATTACACCGTAACGACGTTCAGGCCGACCTCGATGTTGCCGTGCACGGCCTTCGAGTACGGGCAGATCTGGTGAGCGAGGTTCGCGACTGCCTCGACAACTTCCGCTGCCAGACCCGGAGCGCGGATGGTGAACTGGGCACCGAGGCAAAAGCCGTTGCCGACCGTCCCGATGCTGACCTTGATGTCCAGGGAGTAGTCGGTGGGCAGATTGACCTTCTTGATCCCGGCCGCGATCTTGAACGCGCTGATGTAGCAGGCCGACCACGCGCCCGAGAACAACTGCTCGGCTCGCGGGTGCAGCTCGGTTGCAATGAAATCACGGCTGTCACCGTCGGCTGCCGCCAGCTTGAGGTCGAGCACGCCGTGCTCGCCGCGCTGGACGTCGGGGTCGTGATTAACCGTGGCGTGGCTATTGCCCGAAAAGAGGACTTGATCGATCTTGGTCATGATGGGTTCCTGTGTGAGTAAAGGGGGTAAGCTCTTAGATCGCATGCGATGTAATCGCTTGCGTCGAATAATGAAGAAAGACACTTCCGATGTCAATCGCAAAAGATTTAATCGCATACGATTGTTCGATAGCTCGGACGCAGATCTCACTATTGGCCAGTATGGTGGCGCCGATCTATCAACCCGTGGCGCCGGGGTGTGAGCGAACAAGCCACCGCCTGTCCGACCTGGGCGTCCGCGAATGGAGTGAATTGCTACTGAGTCCTGGCGAGAGCAAGCGCGCACCCCCGTCTGGCTCGTGGCGTCCCTTGTCCGGCGGTGACGGCGCGCAGCACATTACGGGGGTGGAAACCGCTGCTACGGGGACGCCAGGACGAACTGCCGACTCCACAGGAAATCGTCGGTAAATTCACGCGACGCTTGACGATATGAATTTCATAGTTATATCCTTCGCCATCGTCGTATGCGATGCGTAAGTGGTCATGTCACGAATCGTTCGACAAAAGCAATCCGGCGTCGGCTGCGCGACGCGATTAGCTGCGCCGGAAGGCACGGCGCAACGTGTCGGCAAGCGAATGCAGCATTGTTTTCACCGGATCTCACGCGCCCGGCGAGCCGACGCGCATGCGATTCCATCATGCGAAAGGAAGGACTATGAAGATCGAAGATGCTGTCGTTTTCGTAACGGGCGCGAACCGCGGGCTTGGCCTCGAGTTCGCGAAACAGGCGCTCAAAAGAGGAGCGTGGAAGGTATATGCGGGTGCACGCGACCCTGCCAGCGTGACGCTGCCGGGAGTCATACCCGTTAAGCTCGACGTGACCGATCCCGCGGCCGTAGCCGCGGCGGCGGACGCGGCGCAAGATGTCACGCTGCTCATCAACAACGCGGGTATCGCGCGGCTCGGTAGCCTGACGGACGACGGCGCAATCGACGCGCTGCGCGATCACTTCGAAACCAATGTGGTCGGCATGCTGGCGATGTCGCAAGCGCTCGCTGGGAGCCTCGCCGGCAACGGCGGCGGTGCAATCCTGAACGTGCTGTCGGTCGCGAGCTGGGTGAACCGGCCGATTCTGTCTGCCTATGGCGTGTCGAAGTCAGCCGCGTGGGCGCTGACTAACGGCTTGCGCCAGTCGCTGCGCGAGCAGGGCACGCAGGTCGTCGGCCTGCATGCAGGATTTATCGATACGGATTTGGTGCGTGAATTCGAAGTTCAGAAGGCGACGCCGGCGGACGTTGTGCGTCAGGCGTACGAAGCCATTGAGGCCGGCGCAGAGGAAGTGTGCACCGACGAACTCACGAGGCAGGTGAAGGCCGGGTTGTCGTCCGGCATCTATCTGAAAGATGCGGCGCAACGATAACAGCGCCAAACTGGTCCCGTGGCATGCATGATACCCGGGACCCTTGCGTCTGGGTTTCGTCGATGCGTGCCGTGCCAATACCTTTCATGGAGATTAGCCTGACATGAGAGCTGGACCTAATTGAGCTCGCGCACCACGCTGGTTTCGTCATCGCGGACTGTATGTCCGTCAGGAAAAGTAAACTCTTTAAGCGCGCCGGTGACGAACGCGTGCCTAACGCGCTGATGGCAAAGTACTACGCCGAGCGCGCCTCCGCCGGACTGATCCTCACAGAAGCCGCCTCCGTGGCGCCGCAAGGTGTCGGTTACGCGGCGACGCCGGGTATCTAGTCGCAGGAACAGGTCTCAGGGTGGAAGCACGTCACCGAAGCCGTGCACGCCGCTGGCGGCAAGATCTTCCTGCAACTTTGGCATGTCGGCCGCATGTCGGACCCAATCTTCCTGAACGGTGATCTGCCGGTTGCACCGGGTGCGATCGCACCACAAAACAACCTAAGCCTCGTGCGTCCACAGCGGCCATATGTAACGCCGCGCGCGCTGTCCGAAATTCTGGGCATCGTCGACGCCTATCGCACGGCTGCCGAAAACGCCCAGGCCGCCGGTTACGACGGCGTCGAAGTGCATGGTGCGAACGGCTATTTGCTCGACCAGTTCCTGCAGGACAGCACAAACCATCGCACTGACGCGTACGGCGGCTCGATCGAAAACCGCGCCCGCCTCCTGCTCGAAGTAACCGATGCGTGTATCGAGGTGTGGGGCGCTAACCGCGTCGGCATGCACCTCGCGCCGCGCGGCGACGTGGGTACGATGGGCGATTCCGACGCGGCGGCTACATTCGGCTATGTCGCTTGCGAGCTGGGCAATCGCACGATCGCGTTTATCGCCGCCCGGGAAGCGCTCGGCGACAGGCGTCTCGGGCCACAACTGAAAGCCGCGTTCGGCGGTCCATTCATCGCGAATGAGAAGTTCACCCGGGAATCGGCACAGCAAGCACTCAATGCAGGCGAAGCGGATGCCGTCGCGTGGGGTCAGTTGTTTATCGCCAACCCGGACTTGCCGCGCCGCTTCGAACTCGACGCACCATTGAACCAGCCCAATCCCTCCACTTACTACGCCAAAGGGGAAACCGGTTACACAGACTAGGCTGCGAGCGAGTGTCTATCTGAATGGAAGAATGGAACGAAGCCTGCTCTAACCATATACCTAACGTCAACGGGCGTCCGAAGCACGTCGGAAGCGGTCATCGACGTATTGTGCTCGCGACGGGCCGTTCAGGGTCGGCTCCGGCCGGCCGCGTAGGCGTCAGTCGGCCAGCTACGGCCAAGCGCTTCCGGCGAAATGCTGCGACTTTGCGCGAATGTAGTTCAGTCGCACCAAATCTGACGCATCCGCGCGCACCTATGGCGCGACTGCGGGTAGTCTTTGAGTTGCCGCGTGCAGCGGTGCAATCGCCTTGGCGCCCTACGGTCTTCCGCCCGGTCTCTGTTGGATTTAGGAGGCCGACTCCCGATACGGCTCATTCTCGGATTTGCGCGCCCAACAAAAAAATGGACATCAGCGGCTCGCGATTAGTCCATTTTTCAAAAATTTTGATGGACACGGTGAATTGAACTAAGTATTTGAATTTACGGAAATATAGCTTGTCCACTTTCCGAATTCTTGGACATGTGCGTCATATGCCGAACGTATCGGGCTGCGATCTCGCCCGGCGCGTACGCCAAATGGAACAGAATGCGCACGGCGCGCGGCGCTTGCCGATACTCGGCATCACGGCCAATACGGCGCCCGAGAACCTGAGTCAATGCAGCGAAGCGGGCATGGACGATTGCCTCGTCAAGCCCACGCGCGTGGCCACGCTGCGCGAGCATCTCGCGCGCTGGTTCGGCGTGGAGGGCATACAGCGCACCGTGCAGGACGAAGTCGTGCGCGAGGCAGGCGCGAACGGACAAGGGGCGGGCAAGCAGCGTCGCGGGCTTCCGGGTCGCCTTCACAGGGACGCGACGGAAAGCTCGCGGAAAAGCCTGCAAACGCGCGGGCGTTCGAGCCGCTGGATCTCGCGCATATGATCCAGGTTTGGGGCGGCGAGGCGACCGTGAAGACGTTGCTCGGCTCGTTCGTTTCGGCGATGCGCGACGACCTGGATGCCTTGCCGCCGCTCCTCGAACAAGCCGATGTCGCGGGCCTGCGCGAATGGCATCACCGGCTTGCCGGTGCGGTGGGCGTGCTGCAGTACCCTGCGCTGCTCGCGGAGCTCGAGACGTTTCGCGGTCATATGAACGGTCACACCGCCGGTCAATTGCGTGAGGAAGGCTATGCGCTCATCCGCACTTGCCAGGCGATGCTGGTCGGAATCGAGCAGCAGGTCGCGCTGCTCGCGTGAATGATGTACATCAGGAAATCGACGGGCGCAGGGCAATAGAGCGAAAAAAACAGGCGAAAAAAAACGCGGCCGAAGCCGCGTTCAAGCTTGGAGACCCTTCGATGAAGAGTCACTTCTCGCACTGGGTAGCTTAGACGCCGTGCGACGAGAAATCGAGACAATTTCGATCAATTAACTATTACAGGAAGTGCAGGTAATCGCGCTTGCTGCCGCGGTGTCATGGCGGCGAAATAGTTCGGCCGTGAAGTCGATGAACGAGCGTGTTTTTGCCGGAACGTGCGCGTTGTCAAATGGTGGTTCGTCAAACGATGGCGCCAATACACTTCGCTATGCAAATCAATTCGGTGTTGCGTCCATGCACCTCGAACGGTTCTTCGCCATCGCTTCCAGGCATTCGGTGGCAATACCCGATGGCAGGAAGGGAGTACCTGGGTTGCAAGGCGTCGCTTGCGGCGCATTTTTTATTGCACGCAGCTTACGTTGGGCCGACATCGGCGCAGCGGACGCGCCCAGCCGATTTGCTCTAGCATGTGAGAGCGCGGTTTTGCGCCTTCTGGCGCAGCGCGCCACAAAAACAGGAGAAATTCCATGAATTTGCTTCGTCCGCTGCAGCTCGCTCTCGCTCTGTGTGTCCTTGCCTCCAGCGCCTCGTATGCCGACACCGTTGCCCTTAAGGCCGATCTCGAACCGTCCAGCGAAGTCCCGCCGCGCGTGAGCCAGGGTCACGGCATGCTCAACGCCACCTTCGACACGTCCACGAAAACGCTGAACTGGACGATCACCTATGAAGGCCTCTCCGGCCCGGCTGCCGCCGCGCACTTCCACGGCCCGGCGCCGGTCGGACAGAACGCCAACGTGCAGGTACCGATTCCGAAGGGCGAACTGGCGAGTCCGATCAAGGGCTCCGCCACGCTCAACGAGCAGCAGGTCACCCAGCTGATGGGCGGACAGTGGTATTTCAACATTCATACGGCGCAGAACCCGTCAGGCGAGATTCGCGGTCAGGTGCTGCCCGCCAATTGACCGGCCCTCGATCGTTCGCCTCACTCGCCGCAACGTGCGCGCCGCGCATTCCCGCGATCGAAGTCTGATTGCGGGACGCCATCGACCGACCGCCGCCGAGTGCTGGTCGAGGCCAGTTTGAGGGCTGCGGAGGGGCTGAGCCGATGAGCTGGCAAAGCAGGCTGATCTGCAGGTTCTTGCGCCGCACCTTCCGGCCGCAAACGCGCAAGTCGATCAACGTCGCGCGCGTGCGCATGCTGACGGCGAGGCGCATCTGGACGCCGGGCGTGCCGAGCGGCTGGCGCCTGCGCGAGCAGTACGACGCCTCCGATGTTCCGATGCGCGGCGAGTGGCTCATCCGCGAGCGCTCGCCCGCGCATCGCACGCTCCTTTATCTGCATGGCGGCGGGTACTACTTCTGCTCGCCGCGTTCGCAGCGCGCGATTTCGTTCGGTCTGGGCAAGCGCGCCGGCGCCGACGTCTTCTCGCTCGACTATCGCCTCGCGCCCGAGCATCCGTTTCCCGCCGCGCTCGAGGACGCATTGGCCGCGTACCGCCATTTGCTGGCGCAAGGAACGCAGCCCGGCTCGATCGTGATTGGCGGCGATTCGGCTGGCGGCGGACTTGCGCTTGCGACGCTCGTCGCCTTGCGCGACGCAGGCGACGCGCTTCCCGCCGGCGCCGTGCTCTTTTCACCGTGGACCGATCTTGCGGCGACGGGCGCTTCGATACGCGAGAACGACGGGCGCGATCCCATGTTCAGCGGCGCGGTATTCGAGCGCATCGCGCCGTTCTACCTCGGCGCGGCCAGTGCGACCGATCCCTACGTGTCGCCGCTGTATGCCGAGTTTCGCGGATTGCCGCCGCTAAGCCTCTTCGTGGGCAGCTCCGAAACGCTGCTCGATGACACGCGCCGCGTCGCCGAGCGCGCGCGCGCCGACGGTGTGTCGGTGGAGTGCGAGATTGCCAGCGGCATGCCGCATATCTGGCCGATCTATGCGCCGTTCATGCCCGAAGCGCGCCGCACGCTCGACGTCGCCGCGCGCTTCGTGCGCCGCGTGACGCCCGTGCCGGCGCGCGGCGACGAAAAACCGCAGCCGCCTCAATCGAGCGAGACATCGATCGCGTCATAGGCCGCGTGCACGGCGGCTTCGCCGTAGCGGCGCTCGAGCCGGCGCACGGTGAAGTGCCCATGCGCCACCTGCTGGAAATGATCGATGAACACGGTGTTGACCATGGCGCCGAGCACCGCGCCGATGGCGGGTATCGATTTCGCTGCGACCTGCTCGCTCACCTGCACGGAAAAGCGCGCGGCCACGGTCTGCATGAGCTTGAGGAGCGCGGTTGAGCCGTGTGCGGCGAAGCCCTTCGTCGCCATTTCCGACGACGCCGCCGATACCGCCTTCGCGAGCGCGCCGCGCGCGATGAAATAGCCGAAGTCGGCCTCGTCGTCGGCGGCCGAGCGGCCGCCCATGCCGAACACGGTCAGACATTGCAGCTGCGTGTCGGTGCTGGCCAGATTCTCGCCTTCGCTACGCGCGATGTCGCAGATCGAGCGAAACATCAGCGTGGTCGTGACGGGCAGCTCGACCGGCAACGCGAAAAGCCCGAACGCACCGCCCGCCGCGCCCGTGGTCGCCACCGCGAACTTGTGCAGCAGGTTGCTCGGCTTCGCGCTCGTGCGCGCTTGGGCCGTGGAGAGGGCGCTTTGCTTGCCGAGCGTCTTCAGCGCGAGCTGCAGACACTTGCGCAGCGCGGCTTGCGTCGCCTCGGTCACCTTGTCGTTCGCGACGCCGGGTAGCCGCGCGATCAGCTTTTCTACCGGCGCACCCACGATCGCTGCGAGCTTCATGCCGAGTGGCGGCGTTTCGAGCTCATGTTTGGCGCGCCGCAGCGCGTCGAGATCGGCCTCTGTGAAGGCCGCGATGGCGCCCGTGCGGGCCGGATCTGCGGCGGTCGGTTCGGTCGTGGGTTCCATGGCGCTCCCGGAATTTTAGCGACGACGGCGAGGGCATCGCCGCCGTTCGATGCCCCAGTGTAGTGGATCGGACCGTGCTATGATGGTGGATCTTTGACGCGTCAACCGTTGCTGGATCAAAAAATGGCCGTTCATACCGCCGCCCACCATTCGAGCGGGCAGGTTCTGCCGTTCCGGGAGTCGCTGCTCGCGATGCTCGGCGTCTCGTTCGTGACGATGCTCGTCGCGCTCGACCAGACCGTCGTCGGCACCGCGCTGCCGACCATCGTCGCCGAATTGCGCGGCTTCGAGCTTTACGCGTGGGTCGCCACGTCCTATCTGCTCACCTCGGTCATCACTGTCCCCATTTTCGGGCGGCTCGGCGACTATTACGGGCGCAAGCCGTTCGTGATCGCGTCGATCGTCGTCTTCACCGCCGCATCCGTGCTGTGTGGCGCGGCCAACAGCATGCTGTTCCTCGTGATCGCGCGCGGGCTGCAAGGCATCGGCGGCGGCATGCTGGTCGGCACGGCGTTCGCCTGCATTCCCGATCTCTTCCCCGACTCGGTCGTGCGCCTGCGCTGGCAGGTCCTCATGAGTTCCGCATTCGGTATCGCCAACGCGGTCGGGCCGTCGCTCGGCGGCTTTCTCACGCAGTACTACGGCTGGCGTTCCGTGTTTTATGTGAATCTGCCCGTCGGCCTGCTTTCGCTGTTTTTCGTCTGGAAGTATCTGCCGCATCTGCGCCACGTCGCGCACGAGGCGCGCATGCGGCTCGACTGGCCAGGTGCGCTCCTCATCGCGGTCGCGCTCGGGAGTCTGCAGCTTTTCGTGGAGCGTCTGCCGGGGCACGGTCTCAGCGCTTCGGCCCTCGGCCTGCTCGCCCTCGCGCTGGCGGCCGGCTGGGCGCTCTGGCAATGGGAGCGGCGCTGCCCGCAAGCCATCCTGCCCGTCGACATGTTCCGCAACGCGAGCCTGAATGCGCTTTTCACGCTCGCCGTGCTGGGCGGTTTCACGATGTTTTCGCTGCTCTTCTACGCGCCGCTCCTCTTCCAGGGCGGCTTCGGCATGACGCCGAAGGAAGCGGGCGTCGTCATCACGCCGCTCGTGGTGTTCATCACGATCGGCAGTATCGCGAACGGGCGCATCGTCTCGCGCATCCGCAATCCGAACCTGATGCTCTACATCGGCTTCGCAATGCTCGCAGTGGCCTGCTTCGCCGTGGCGCTCGCCACCCGCAACACGCCGCGCGGCCTGCTCATGACGTTCATGATCGTGGCTGGCATCGGCTTGGGCTTCGTCATGCCGAACCTCACGGTGTTCGCGCAGCAGACCGCTGGGCGCGAGCATCTGGGCATCGCCACCGCGCTGTTGCAGTCGCTGCGGATGATCGGCGGCATGATCGGCACGGCGCTCACCGGCACGCTGGTCACGCAGCTCTACTCGAGCGGCGTGCAACGCGCGCTGGATGCCGACCACGCCACGCACTGGCTGCCGCAGCTCGCCGACCCGCAGATCCTCATCAACCGCGACGCGCAGGCTTCACTGATCGCCGATCTCGCCAACGCCGGGCATAATGGCGCGCCGCTGCTCGAAGCCGCGCGCGAGGCCCTCGTGGGCGCGATTCACCTGGGCATTGCCGTGGCGGCGGCGATCGCGGTGGTGTCGATCTGGCAAACCCGGCGCGTGCCGCCCGTCAAGCTGCAGCGCAAGTTGGAGCCCGTGATTCACGCGGATTGAGACGTTCCGCCCCTGGCGGGCACCGGCACGGACCCGGCAAACGCGCGGCGATGAAGCCGGCAGGAAAGCAAAGCATGGAAATTCAGGATCGCATCGCCGTCATGCAGCAGTTTGGTCGGACCTACCGGACGTTCATGTCGGCGTTCGAGGCGCAGGTCGGCCATCCGCTGCCGCGCTGGCGCATTCTGCTCGCGCTTTACGAGCAGGACGGCGAGTCGTCGCAAAAGCGGCTCGTCGAGCGGCTGCGTGTCGACCCGGGCGCGCTCACGCGCCAATTGAAAGCGCTGGAGGCGCTCGGCTGGATCGCGCGCCGCGCCGACGAGCGCGACAACCGCATCACCAACGTGACGCTGACCGACGCCGGCCGCGCCGTGACCGAAGAGGGGCTGCCGCGCCGCAACGCGTTCCTGGACGTGACGATGTCGCTGCCCGACGATGCGCTCGCGGCGCTGTCGAGCGCGTTGGGGATGATGGAGGCGCGCATCGGCGAGGCCGCTATGGCGGCGGCCTCGCTCGCGCAGGCTCCGCAGGCCGAGCCCGAAGCGGGCTGAGCCTGCACCGATGCGCGCCGCGCTCAGAAGAACGTTTCGATCACTTCCGTCACGCGATATTTCGCATCGACCATCAGCACCTGGCGCCACTTGTCGAACGTGAGGCAGGGGTGCGAGATATCGAACGCGATCATGTCGCCGACCTTGAGGTCCGCGCCCGCTGGAATCTTCAGGTAGGCGTGCTGATCCATCATCTGGAACACTTCCCAGCCTTCGCTTGCCGCCACTTCGCGCGGCGCGCCGCCGTTCGCGGGGCGATAGTGGCGCGACGGCTCCGGAAAGCCCGCGTCGAACGCGGCGTCGCGCTTTCCGAAGCCGATGATGGCGCGGCCGGGCTCCGGAATCGACTGCACATAGGCCCAGAGCTGTAGCGCGGGCAGCAGCGCCACGCCCATTTCGCGCGCCACGGGGTTGCGCGTGAGGATCTGCGACTGAGCCTGCTTGTAGACACCCACGTCGTGCGTCACGTAGCAGCCGGGGCGCAGCACCACGTCGATCGCGCCCGCCTGCGTGGCGGGCGCGAACTCTTCCGCGACGATGTCGTACCAGGCCGAGCCCGCGCCCGAAAGCAGCGCGGGCGTGCGCGCGAAGCGGCCCGCGGCGGCCAGTTCCTGGGTGACGTTCAGCGCGTCGCGCAGGAAGGTGCGCACTTCGCTTTCTTCCTTGAGGATGCCCTCGTAGATTTCCACCCCCGCCAGCTTGAGCGAGTCGGGATAGCGCGCGATCGCCGCGAGCACGGCGTTGCGCGTGTCGGTGTCGCGCACGCCCGTGCGGCCGCGCGGCACGCCCAGTTCGAGCAGCACCTGCAGCGTGCGGCCCGATGCGCGGAAGAACTCGCCCAGATGCTCCACGCTTTCGACCGAATCGACGAGGCAGAAGAACTCGAAAGTCGCGTCGCTGAGCAGCTCGGCAATGATCGCCATGTTGCGGCGGCCCACGAGCTGGTTCGCCATCAGCACGCGCGAGATGCCGCCGCGGTAGGCGGCGCGCGTCTGGTGCGCCGTGGCGAGCGTGATGCCCCACGCGCCGGTGTCGATCTGGCGGCGAAAGAGCTGCGGCGCCATCGTCGTCTTGCCGTGCGGCGCGAGCTTCACGCCATAGCGCGTGACGAAGTCCTGCATCCACTTGAGGTTGTGCTCGACGCGGTCGGCATACAGCACCGCAGCGGGCAGGCTCACGTCCTCTTCGAGTAAATTCCATTCGAGGCGCCCGGCGTCCCCGAGCGGCACGCTCGCGCCCGGTACGTTGCCAAGGCCCTTGCTGTTCGGGTCGATCGTTGCACTCTGATAGTTTGTAACTTTCATTTCCCTTCGCTCCATATGCTTCATGCGGCTCCGCTACACCGGCATCTTCAGGACCGGCGTTGACTCGGAGATAGTACACAAAGTAACATCGCTTCGTGAATTGTTATTTATTAACAGACTCCCTGCAATGAACACCGCCGCCGATCCGGCCCGCTTCGACATCGTCGCGCGTATCGCGCAATGCGTGCCCGAATTGCGTCCCGCCGAGCGCGACGTGGCTGCGCTCATTCTCGACGATCTTGCCAGCGCCGCGCGGGCGAGCATCGGCGAGCTGGCGCAGCGCGCGGGCGTGAGCATCGCCTCCGTCACGCGCTTTGCGAAGGCGGTGGGCTGCCACGACGTGCGCGAACTCAAGCTGCGGCTCGCCCAGGCGGCCGCCGTGGGCGACCGCTTCCTGCGCGGTGCGGCAACTGGCGCTTCCGAAGGCGCGGGCAAGCCGCGCGCCGCCGACGCGAACGGCGAAGCCGAACCGCTCGCCACGCGCGTCTACGACGAAATTCACACGGCGCTCGCGCGCAACCACGAGCTGCTGTGCCAGGCGCCGTTTGCGCAAGCCGCCGCGGCGCTGGCGCAGGCCCGCATGATCTACGTGTTCGGCATGGGCGGCGGCTCGAGTGCGCTCGCCGACGAAATGCGCTTTCGCCTCGTGCGCCTGGGCCGCCCGGTGGCTTCGTACCAGGACAGCCTGCTGCAGCGCATGGTGGCGAGCACGCTTTCGCCCGAAGACGTCGTCGTCGCGCTTTCCGTAACAGGGCGCGTGCCCGAACTCGTCGACGCGTGCCGCATCGCGCGCGACTACGGCGCGAAGCTCGTCGCGCTCACCGCGCCGGCTTCGCCGCTCGCTGCGCTCGCCGACTGGCTCGTGCCGATCGTCGCGAGCGAGACCGATTTCATCTACAAGCCGTCGTCGTCGCGTTACGCGATGATGATGGCACTCGACGTGCTCGTGACCGAACTGGCGCTCGCGCAACCCGAAGAAAGCCGCGAGTTGCTGCGCCGCATGAAGCACACGCTGGACGCGCATCGCGGCGGCGGCGAACGCCAGCCGCTCGGTGACTGAGCGTCCAACCAAGAGCCATCCTGAGGAGACGCGTATGCATTCGCACCCCGAAGCCGCCGACACGCTGATCGTCGGCGCGATGCTGTATGACGGCACCGGCGCGCCGCCCGTCGAGCGCGACGTGGCGCTGCGCGACGGACGCATCGTCGCGATCGGCAACCTGTCGAACTGGCTCGCGGAAGAGGTGATCGAGGCCAATGGGCGCGCGCTCGCGCCGGGTTTCATCGACGTCCATACGCACGACGACACGCACGTGATCCGCGCGCCGCAAATGCTGCCCAAGATCAGCCAGGGCGTGACGACGGTGGTGGTCGGCAACTGCGGGATCAGCGCCTCGCCGGTGACGTTAAAGGGCGATCCGCCAGACCCGATGAACCTGCTCGGCGAGCGCGACGCGTTCAGCTATCCGACGTTCTCCGCGTACGTCGACGCCGTCAACGCGGCGCGACCCGCCGTGAACGTCGGCGCGTTGATTGGCCATACGGCGCTGCGCAACAATCACATGAACGACCTGAAGCGCGCTGCCACCGGCGACGAGATCGCGGCCATGCGCGCGCAGCTCGAAGACGCGCTCGCGCACGGCGCGCTCGGCCTTTCCACGGGCCTCGCATACGGCTCGGCCTTCGAGGCTTCGACCGAAGAGGTCGCCTCGCTTGCCCAGCCGCTCGCCGCCGCCGGCGCGCTCTACACGACGCACATGCGCACGGAGTTCGACGCGATTCTCGAAGCGATGAACGAGGCGTACCACATCGGCCAGCATGCGCGCGTGCCGGTGGTGATCTCCCATCTGAAATGCGCGGGCCCGTCCAACTGGGGGCGCAGCACGGAGGTGCTCGCGTCGCTCGAAAGCGCGCGCAAGTATCAGCCGGTCGGGTGCGACTGCTATCCGTATAGCCGCAGCTCGTCGACGCTGGATCTCAAGCAGGTGACGGGCGACATCGACATCACCATCACGTGGTCCACGCCGCACCCGGAGCAGGCGGGCAAGCTCATCAAGGACATCGCGGCCGGGTGGGGCGTGTCCCAGCAGGAAGCGGGCAAGCGTTTGCAGCCGGCGGGCGCCGTGTACCACAACATGTCCGAAGACGACGTGCGCCGCATTCTTTCGCATCCGGCCACGATGGTCGGCTCGGATGGACTGCCCAACGATCCGCTGCCGCATCCGCGCCTGTGGGGCGCATTTCCGCGCGTGCTCGGCCACTACGCGCGCGACGCGGCCTTGCTGCCGCTCGAAGAAGCGGTGCGCAAGATGACGGGCCTTTCGGCACGGCGCTTCAGCCTTTCGCAGCGCGGCGAGGTGCATGTGGGCTGGCACGCCGACCTCGTGCTGTTCGACCCGACGCGCGTGCGCGATGCGGCGACGTTCGAGAAGCCGCAGCAGGTGGCCGAGGGCATCGACGCGGTATGGGTGAACGGCGTGCTTTCGTATCGCGACGGGCAACCCACGGGCGAGCGCGCGGGCCACTTCGTCGCGCGCGGCAAACGCGAGGCGCAGGCCGAGGCAATGGCCTTCTAAACCGGCTTTATCTATCGAATTTCGACCCCCGGCGTACGCGGCCCAAAAAGCTGCGCGCGCCGCACGATCTCAAAGGAGCAAACGATGAAACGAATTGGAGCGGAAGGCGGCAAGGGCCAGGGCGGACAGCATCTGCCGTTCGCGCGCGCCGTGGAAGCCGACGGCTGGCTGTACGTCTCGGGCCAGACGCCGATGGAAGGCGGCGAAGTGATCAGCGGCGGGATCGTCGAGCAGTCGCACAAGGCCATCCAGAATCTTTTCGCGATCCTGAAGGAAGCGGGCTATGGCGCGGAGCACGTGGTGCGCTGCGGCGTGTGGCTCGACGACGCGCGTGACTTCACCTCGTTCAACAAGGTGTTCCGCGAGTACTTCGGCGAGCATCCGCCCGCACGCGCCTGTGTGCAGTCGAGCATGGTGGTGGACTGCAAGGTCGAAGTCGACTGCGTGGCTTACAAGGCGCCGGCGGGGAAGTAAGGGCGCGGCTTTTGGCGAGCGATACGCGAAAGCCTCATTGAGTGCCGCACGAAACGGCTGCCGGAATCATCCGGCAGCCGTTTTTTTCTTGCGGGCCATGCCGACGGGCTTTTCCGTGCTGAGTTCTGTCCCTCATTAGGCATTCGGCAGATGGCACTCCCATGTGTCTATTTTCCCAATATATGAGCGACCCAATCACATATTGGAGAACTCGAAAAAACCTGCCTACAATCCGTCCATCCGATAAGCCGCGACTGTCACAGCGCGGCAGACATCGTCGGCAGACCCAGATAAATCCGGCGCACGCGTAACACGCGGAGCGAACCGGACCGCAAAGGAGACGTTCACCATGCTTCAGCCAGCGCTTTGCGCGGCCACGCGCCGCCCGCCGCTACCTGTCCGAGTCCCGGCCGCCCGCGCGGCGGGTCGTCTCCCGAAGCACGGTTCGCGCGCCGCCTGACGGCACGCGCCTTTCGATCGTCTCTTTTCATCGCCCTCGCCATGAACAAAGCGATGTCTTCCACACTCGCCGCGAATCTCCCCGACGAGGCCGCGCCCGCAAAAAACGCCGCGGCAACCTCCGCGCAAGCGCAGCCGAAAGCCCGCCCCGCCGCCGATGAAATCGGCGTCGCGAGCACGTTGCTCGACGGCTCGATGCAGCAGGCCGGCACCCAGACGCTCCTGCGCGGCCTCGCGATCCTCGAAGCGGCCGCCGCCGGCGTACGCGACCTGCGCTCGTTCGGCGCGGTGCTCGGCACGACGCGCAGCACCACGCACCGTCTCGTTTCGAGCCTCGTGCAGGCGCGCTATCTGCGCCAGGTGCAGGGCGGCTACCTGCTCGGGCCGAAGCTCATCGAACTCGGCACCATCGCACTCGAGCAGATGCCGCTCACGGCCGTTGCGCGCCCGCATCTGCAGGCGCTCGCCGACGAAACGCTCGACACCATCCACCTCGGCGTGCGCGACGGCGACGACGTGCTGTACATCGACAAGATTCCCGGCCAGCGGGGCCTCGAAATGCGCTCGCGCGTGGGGCACCGCATGCCGCTCGCGTCGACGGGCATCGGCAAGGCGATGATGCTCGACCTCGCGCCGCAATCGTGGCGCGACCTGTTCGACGCTTCGCGCCGCACGCTCGCCGGCGTGAGCTTCCGTCCCGATCACAGCCTCGAACCCGACACCTTCCTCAAGCGCATGGCGACTTATTCGGCGGGCGGGTACACGTTCGATCTGGAGGAGAACGAAATTTCGATCCGCTGCGTGGCGGCGCCCGTGCGCGACGCTTCCGGCGCGATCGTGGCGGCGCTTTCCGTGGCGAGCACGATTCCCTACATGCCGCTCGAGCGCATGGACGAACTGATTCCCGTCGTGCAGCGCGAGGCACGCGCGATTTCGCAGGAACTGGGCTGGCGCGCGCCGCAGCCCACCACGCGCAGGATTCGTCGATGAAAGCACGCGAGAAGCCTGTAAGCGGCGCGGCGATCGATGCCGGCGACGCCGCGATCGCTCGCGAAGCCGCGCTCATCGCGCTCGACTGGGGCACGACCTCGCTGCGCGCGTATCTGTTCGATGCGGCGGGCCAGGTGATCGCCACACGCGTTTCGACGGCGGGGATCATGAACCTGCCCGTGCCCGCCGAAGAAGGCGGCTTCGACGCCGCCTTCGACGAAGCGTGCGGCGTGTGGCTCGCGCAAGCCCCCTCGCTGCCCGTGCTGGCCGCGGGGATGGTCGGCAGCGCCCAGGGCTGGGTGCAGGCACCGTATGTCGAAACGCCCGCGAGCGCTCAGGCGCTGGTGGCCGGCATCGTGCGCGTGCGCGCCGCATGCGGCGCCGAAGTCGCCGTGGTCCCGGGCGTGCTGGAGCCGGGTGCGCTGCCCAACGTGATGCGCGGCGAGGAAACGCAAATCTTTGGCGCGCTCGGCGCAGCGGGTGACGATGCCGAGCCGCAAACGGCGCTAGTCGGACTGCCCGGCACGCACGCGAAATGGGTGGTGGTGGAGGGCGAGCGCATTGCGCGCTTCTATACCTTCATGACGGGTGAGGTCTACGCGGCGCTGTGCGCGCATACGATCCTCGGCCGCACGATGAAGCATCCCGTCGAGCCCGACACCGCGGCGTTTCTGCGCGGCGTGAGCGTGGCGCGCGAGCAGGGCTGCGTGGGACTGCTGGCCACCGCGTTCAGCACGCGCACGCTCGGCCTCACGGCCCAGCTCGCCGCCGACGAGCAGCCCGACTATCTATCGGGCCTCGTGATCGGCCATGAGCTGGCGGGCCTCGAAGCGGCGCTGGCGCGGCGCGACGTGACGCTCGCCGGCTGCGCGCCGCAGCTGATCGGCGCCGAGGCGCTGTGCGAGCGTTACCGCATGGCGCTTGCCGCATTCGGATGCAGCGGCGCGCATCTCGTGCGCCAGGCGACCGAACACGGACTTTGGCGCATCGCCGTGCAGGCCGGCCTCGTCACGCCGCGCTAAGTGCGCACCGATGGGCCGATGAATCGAACCCGCTGAACCGAACCAGACACGAAGCCAGGCAACAGGAAGCCAGGCAACAGGAAGCCGACATGGAACCCGAACTGAATCTGCCCGCCCCGTACACGCCGCACGCCGGCTTCGTCGCCGCGTTCGGCGCCTGCGGGATGGTCGCAATCGTGCGCGGCATCAAGCCCGCCGAGGCCGCCGAGCATGGCCGCGCGCTCTACGACGCGGGCTTCCGGTTGATCGAGGTGCCGCTCAATTCGCCGCAGCCGCTCGACAGCATCGCGGCGTTGCGCGAGGCGCTGCCCGACGACGCGATGATCGGCGCGGGCACCGTACTCACCACCGAGCGCGTGCGCGACGTGCGGGAAGCGGGCGGCGAACTGATCGTGATGCCACACGCCGACACCGACGTGATCCTCGCCGCCAAGCTCCAGGGCCTCGCGTGCGTGCCCGGCGTCGCCACGCCGACCGAAGCGTTCGCGGCGCTCAAGCACGGTGCCGACGCGCTCAAGATGTTCCCCGCCGAGCAGCTCGGCCCGGCCGTGACGAAGGCATGGCGCGCCGTGATTCCGCCGATCGTGCCGCTGCTGCCGGTGGGCGGTGTGAAGCCGGACAACATGGGCCCGCAGCTGGCCGCGGGCGCGAGCGGCTTCGGCCTTGGGTCCGCGCTCTACAAGCCGGGCCAGGACGCGGCGGCCACGCGTGCGAACGCACTGGCCTTCATCGAAGGCTGGAAGGCTGCGCGAGGAGCGCAAAAGTGAATCGCCTCGCGGGCAAGGTCGCGCTCATCACCGGCGCCGGACGCGGCATCGGCGCGGCGATCGCGCGCGCGTTCGCGGCCGAGGGCGCCGCCGTCGTGCTCGCGGAGCTCGATGGCGCGACGGCCGTTGCAACGGCGCGCGAGATTGCGAACGCATATGAAGGCGCGCGAACGCTCGCCGTGCAAACCGACGTGACGCAGCCCGCCTCGCTGCGCGCCGCCGTGGAAGAAGCGCAACGCGCGTTCGGCCCGGTCGACGTGCTCGTGAACAACGCCGGCATCAACGTGTTCGCCGACCCGCTCACGATGACCGACGACGACTGGCGCCGCTGCTTCGCCGTCGATCTGGACGGCGTGTGGAACGGCTGCCGCGCGGTGCTGCCGGGCATGGTCGAGCGGTGTGCGGGCAGCATCATCAACATCGCCTCGACGCACGCGTTCCAGATCATTCCGGGCTGCTTCCCGTACCCGGTGGCGAAGCACGGCGTCATCGGGCTCACGCGCGCACTCGGCATCGAGTACGCGCCGAAGAACGTGCGCGTGAACGCCATCGCGCCGGGTTACATCGAAACGCAGCTCACGCACGACTGGTGGAACGCGCAGCCCGACCCGGAAGCCGCGCGCAAGGCGACGCTCGAGTTGCCGCCGATGAAACGCATTGGCCGACCGGAGGAAGTCGCGATGACGGCGGTGTTCCTCGCCTCGGACGAAGCGCCGTTCATCAACGCGAGCTGTATCACGATCGATGGCGGCCGCACGGCGCTCCATCACGAATGAGCGCGTTGAAAAAGTAATTCGCAGCACGAAGTAAAACGAGCTTGGAACGAATGTGCAGGAATCCGCCGAGGCGCTGGCCGCGCGCATCGACGGGTAAAAGAAGAGGCGGCCGATACCCTTCCCGTGACTGAAGAAGACAGGAGACTAGCAACATGCAACGACGCATCTTTCTGACGCTGGTGGCTGCAGCCGCCACTGCCATGTTCGCGCAAGCGCCCGTCGCGCAGGCCGCCGACCAGGTGAAGATCGGCTTCCTCGTGAAGCAGCCCGAAGAGCCGTGGTTCCAGGACGAATGGAAGTTCGCGGAAGCGGCCGCGAAGGAGAAGGGCTTCACGCTGGTGAAGATCGGCGCGCCCTCGGGTGAGAAGGTGATGAGCGCGATCGACAACCTGGCCGCACAAAAGGCGCAGGGCTTCATCATCTGCACGCCTGACGTGAAGCTCGGACCGGGCATCGTCGCCAAGGCGAAGGCCGACAAGCTCAAGATGATGACGGTAGACGACCGTCTCGTCGACGGCGCGGGCAAGCCGATCGAGTCGGTGCCGCACATGGGCATCTCGGCGTACAACATCGGCAAGCAGGTGGGCGACGGCATCGCCGCCGAGATCAAGAAGCGCGGCTGGGACATGAAGGACGTCGGCGCCATCGACGTGACCTACGAGCAGTTGCCGACGGCGCATGACCGCACGTCGGGCGCGACCGACGCGCTCGTGGCCGCGGGCTTCCCGAAGGCGAACATCGTCCAGGCGCCGCAAGCGAAGACCGACACGGAAAACGCCTTCAACGCCGCCAACATCGCGCTCACGAAGAACCCGCAGTACAAGCACTGGGTGGCATACGGCCTGAACGACGAAGCCGTGCTCGGCGCCGTGCGCGCAGCGGAAGGCCGCGGCTTCAAGGCCGACAACATGATCGGCATCGGCATCGGCGGTTCGGACTCGGCGCTCAACGAGTTCAAGAAGCCGCAGCCGACGGGCTTCTATGGCACCGTCATCATCAGCCCGAAGCGCCACGGCGAGGAAACCTCGGACCTGATGTACTCGTGGATCACGCAAGGCAAGGAACCGCCGCTGCTCACGCTGACGACCGGCATGCTGGCCACGCGCGACAACGTGGAGAGCGTGCGTCAGCAGATGGGTCTCGCGTCGAAGTAAGCGCTGGATAGTAGTGGTTTAGGGTGTTTCCCGCTGCGGGGCGGCCAGCAGCCCCGAAAGGCATGAAGGCCGCGCCCGCAGCGTATCGAATGAGAGGAAACCGAAGTGTCAGCGACACTGCGTTTTGACAATATCGGCAAGGTGTTCCCAGGCGTGCGCGCGCTCGACGGCGTGTCGTTCGAAGTGAATGCAGGGGAAGTCCATGGCCTGATGGGCGAGAACGGGGCGGGCAAGTCCACGCTTCTCAAGATTCTCGGCGGCGAGTATCAGCCCGATTCCGGCCGCATCCTGATGGACGGCAACGAGGTGCACTTCGCCGATGCGGCGGCCTCGATCGGCGCGGGCATCGCGGTGATTCACCAGGAACTGCAGTACGTGCCGGACCTGACCGTCGCGGAAAACCTGCTGCTCGGCGCGTTGCCCAATGCGCTCGGCTGGGTGAAGCGCGGCGAGGCGCGCAAGTTCGTGCGCGAACGTCTTGCCGCGATGGGCGTCGATCTCGATCCGGCCGCGAAACTGCGCAAGCTCTCGATCGCGCAGCGCCAGATGGTGGAAATCTGCAAGGCGCTCCTGCGCAACGCGCGCGTGATCGCGCTCGACGAGCCGACCAGCTCGCTCTCGCACCGCGAGACCGAAGTGCTGTTCAAGCTCGTGCGCGAGCTACGGGCCGACAATCGCGCGCTCATCTACATCTCGCACCGCATGGACGAGATCTACGAGCTGTGCAATGCCTGCACGATCTTCCGTGACGGCCGCAAGGTCGCCTCGCACGAGAAGCTCGAAGCGGTGAAGCGCGAAACGCTCGTGGCCGAAATGGTGGGCCGCGAGATCAGCGACATCTACAACTATTCGCCGCGCGAGCATGGCAACGTGCGTTTCGCCGTACGCGGCGTGCAAGGGCATCCGCTCAACGAAGCGGCGAGCTTCGAGGTGAAGTCGGGCGAGATCGTCGGCTTTTTCGGGCTCGTGGGCGCGGGGCGCAGCGAGCTGATGCAGCTCATCTACGGCACGCACAAGCGGCGCGCGGGCGAGATCGAGCTGGACGGCAAGACCATTCGCGTGAAAAGCGCGAGCGACGCGATTCGCCACGGCATCGTGCTGTGCCCGGAAGACCGCAAGGAGCAGGGCATCGTTGCGATGGCGACGGTGTCGGAGAACATCAACATCAGCTGCCGTCGCCATTTTTTGCGCGCGGGCATGTTCCTCGACCGCAAGAAGGAAGCGGAAACGGCGGACCGCTTCATCAAGCTGCTGAAGATCAAGACGCCGAGTCGCCGCCAGAAAATCCGCTTCCTCTCGGGCGGCAACCAGCAGAAAGCGATTCTTTCGCGCTGGCTCGCCGAGCCCGACCTGAAGGTCGTGATTCTCGACGAACCGACGCGCGGCATCGACGTCGGCGCGAAGCATGAAATCTACAACGTGATCTACCAGCTCGCCGCGCGCGGCTGTGCGATCGTGATGGTGTCGTCGGAGTTGCCGGAAGTGCTCGGCGTGTCGGATCGCATCGTGGTGATGCGCGAAGGCCGCATTTCGGGCGAGTTGCCGCGCAGCGCGGCGAGCGAACACGCGGTGCTTGACCTCGCGCTGCCCAAGCGCACGCAGGCCAAGGCTGCATGAGTGGATGGGGAGGAGTGACTGAAATGCAAGCAAGAGAAAACCTGGCGGCCGAGTCTGCCAACAGCGCCGCCAAGAGCGTCGCCGACGCGCTGATTCCGAGTCCCACCGACAAGCAGAAGTGGTGGCAGCAGATCACCGAGTACAGCCTGATCGTGATCTTCGCGGTCATGTTCATCGTGATGTCGCTGACCGTCGATCACTTCTTCTCGATCGAGAACATGCTCGGCCTCGCACTGTCGGTCTCGCAGATCGGCATGGTGGCCTGCACGATGATGTTCTGTCTCGCTTCGCGCGACTTCGACCTTTCCGTGGGCTCGATCGTCGCGTTCGCGGGCGTGCTCTGTGCGATGGTGCTCAACGCGACGAACAACACGTTCATCGCCATCGTAGCGGCCGTTGCGGCGGGTGCCGCGATCGGCTTCGTGAATGGCGCGGTGATCGCGTATCTGCGCATCAACGCGCTGATCACCACGCTCGCCACGATGGAAATCGTGCGCGGCCTCGGCTTCATCGCCTCGCACGGCCAGGCCGTGGGCGTGTCGTCGGACACGTTCATCGCCATGGGCACGGCCTCGCTCTTCGGCGTGCAACTGCCGATCTGGGTCACGCTCGTCTGCTTCATCGTGTTCGGCGTGATGCTCAATCAGACGGTGTACGGGCGCAATACGCTCGCCATCGGCGGCAATCCGGAAGCGTCGCGTCTGGCCGGTATCAAGGTCGAGCGCACGCGCGTGTGGATCTTCCTGATCCAGGGCGCGGTCACGGCGCTCGCGGGCGTGATTCTGGCTTCGCGTATCACGTCGGGTCAGCCGAATGCGGCCGAAGGCTTCGAGCTGAACGTGATTTCGGCGTGCGTGCTGGGCGGGGTGTCGCTGCTGGGCGGCCGCGCGACCATCTCGGGCGTGGTGATCGGCGTGCTGATCATGGGTACGGTCGAGAACGTCATGAACCTGCTCAACATCGACGCGTTCTACCAGTACCTCGTGCGCGGCGCGATCCTGCTCGCGGCGGTGCTGCTCGACCAGCTCAAGAATCGCGGCGCTCGCGATTGAGTTCGCTGACAGTTTCATAAGGAAACCAAAACGATGTCGTCCAACGCAAATTCGCCCGCTAACGCGCTCGCGCGCCACGCGCACGAAAACTACGCGCGCTATCCGAGCCTGACCGACCGCGTGGTGCTGATCACGGGCGGCGCGACCGGCATCGGCGCGTCGTTCGTCGAGCACTTCGCCGCGCAGGGCGCACGCGTGGCGTTCTTCGACATCGACGCGAGCGCGGGCCAGGCGCTCGCCGACGAACTCGGCGATTCGCGCCACAAGCCGCTCTTCGCCAACGTCGATCTCACCGATATCTCGGCGTTGCGCGCCGCCATCGCCGATGTGAAGGCGGCGTTCGGGCCGATTCAGGTGCTCGTGAACAACGCGGCCAACGACAAACGCCACACGCTGGCCGAAGTCACGCCGGAGTCGTTCGACGCCGGCGTGGCCGTGAACCTGCGCCATCAGCTATTCGCCGCGCAGGCGGTGGCCCAGGACATGAAGGCCGCACGCGCGGGCTCGATCATCAATCTGGGCTCGATCAGCTGGATGCTCAAGCAGTCGGAAATGCCGGTCTATACGATGAGCAAGTCGGCGGTGCAGGGTCTCACGCGCGGGCTTGCGAGAGACCTCGGCCCGTACGGTATCCGCGTGAATTCGCTCGTGCCGGGGTGGGTGATGACCGAGAAGCAGCGGCGCCTGTGGCTCACCGACGAAGGCCGCGAGTCCATCAAGCGCGGCCAGTGCATCGACGCGGAGCTGCTGCCCGCAGACCTCGCGCGCATGGCGCTCTTCCTCGGCGCCGACGACAGCCGCATGATCACGTCGCAGGACATCGTCGTTGACGGAGGCTGGGCATGAGCGCAAAGGAATGCGCTTCGAACGAAGCGGTGGCCGAACTGCTCGTCCACGCGAAATGCGAGCTGGGCGAAGGCGCGACGTGGTGCGCGCGCAGCGGCCGGCTCTACTGGGTCGATATTTCGGGCAAAAGCCTGCAACGCTACGACGCGAATGCGTCCGGCGCCAAACACGTCACGTGGGAGATGCCCGAGCGCCTCGCGTGCTTCGCGCTGTGCGAAGACGAGCGCACGCTGCTCCTCGGCCTCGCTTCGCAGCTGGCGTTCTTCGACCTGGAGACGGGCGCGATTGAAACCATCGTCGAAGTCGAACCCGGCGTGCCGACGCGCCTGAACGACGGACGCTGCGACCGCCAGGGCCGCTTCGTGTTCGGCACGAAATACGAAGGAACGCCGCGGCAGGCGATCGGCGGTTTCTATCGCCTGAACCACGATCTCACGCTCGAACGTCTGCCGCTGCCCGCGCCCGCGATCTCGAACAGCATCGCGTTCAGCCCGGACGGTTCGACCATGTATTACTGCGACACGCTCACGCGCGAGATTCGCGCGTGCGACTACGGCGCAGACGGAACGATTGCAAACGAGCGTACCTTTGTCACGCTCACCGACGACACCGGCGTGCCGGACGGCTCGACCGTCGACGCGCAGGGCGGCCTCTGGAACGCGCAGTGGGGCGGCGAGCGCGTGGTGCGTTATGGCGCCGATGGCGTCGAAACCGAACGCGTAAAGATTCCCACAGCGCAGCCAAGCTGCGTTACGCTCGGCGGTGCGCTTCTGGACACGCTTTATGTCACGAGCGCGCGCGAGGAAATGGAGGCGGAGGCCCTCGCGCGCGAGCCGCATGCGGGCGGCGTGTTTTCGGTTCGAATTGGCCGCCAGGGCCTTGAAGAACCGCGGTTTCAGGGGCGCAGGCGCGCTTGAGTCCGGGGTATCGGGCGCTTGCACAAAGGCGCGCGTGGATTTTCATCAGACGATACATGCGCACACAGTGCGAAGCGCCGCTGCGGGCAGGCGGCATGAAGAGACGGCCAGTCGTTGTAGTTCGGCAACAGATGCAGTCGATCGATAGTGTGCAGTTGGCTTTGCCAGTACCACTAGAAGGGCGAACACAAGAAGCGGCCACAGGCCCGCGCATAGGCGCGGTGTCGACAGGCCACCGGTGAGCCGCCTTTTGCGGCGGCAATCAAACATGCCTCTCGAGGAGCATCTTATGAGCGTCGCGAATTCCGCTGTGCGTCGACCTACCCGTTCCACCGTTTCCGCAGGCGCCGCTGCTGCAAGCGCGCCGCCCACCGCTACCTCCGCTCCGTCTGTGTCACCGGTTGTGTCACCGGTCGTGTCACCCGCGGCCGCCGCGCGCCGCGCGCGGCTCGAAGCCGCCACGCATCCGGTTTTGCCGGGGCCGAGCACTTCGGCGGTTGCGATCGGCGCGGCGGGCTCGAGCGACGTGGCGTGCGTGACGCTCGCGAATGCGTATCTGAGGCTCGACGTCGCGCCCCAACTGGGCGGCGGAATCACGCGATTCGACTGGCGCAGCGAAGGCGCGTTCGAGCCCGTGTTTCGTCGTTGCGAGCGCGTGAGCGCGCGCATGGACCCGAACGAACTCGCGTGCTACCCGCTGCTGCCGTACTCGAACCGCATCGGCGCAGGGCGTTTTCACTTTGGCGGCCGCGATATCGAAGTGCCGCGCAATCGCGCTAGCGAACCGCTGCCGATCCATGGTGACGGCTGGCTCGCGCCCTGGAGCATCGAAAGCGCCGATCGCGAGAATGTGCGCCTCGTGCTCGATCGCAGCGACGGCGAGCCGTATTCGTACCGCGCGGCGCTCACCTATGCGCTCGACGGCGCGACGCTCGCGATGACGCTGGAAGTGGAGAACACGGGCCGCGAGGCGCTGCCGTTCGGTCTCGGCGTGCATCCGTTTCTTGCGCGCGACACGAGCACCGAGCTGTCGGCCCCGGCGAGCGGCCTGTGGCTCTCGGGCCAGGACTGGCTGCCGGTGCGTCACGTGCCCGCGCCGCCCGCCTGGCAGTTCGGCGTGGCCTATCCGCTGCCTGCGCAACTCGTCAATCATGCGTTCAGCGGCTGGAGCGGACGCGCGGCGGTGGTGTGGGAGCGCCGCAGGCTCTCGCTCTCGATTTGCGCGAATACCGACTACTACGTGCTCTACACGCCTCCCGGCGCAGACTTCTTCTGCTTCGAACCCGTCGATCATCCGATCAACGCCGTGAACCTGACTGGCGGCGGCGATGCGCACGGCATGACCGTGCTCGCGCACGGCGAGCGGCTCGTGCGGCGCTTTTCCTTCACCGTGGAGCGCATGGACATGCGCGCGTCAGCGAGCCCGCATCGCGTCGGCGCGCGCGGCCGCACGGGTGCGAGAGGGGGCAAGGGCGTGCGCGCACGGACCTAAGACGGTCATGAGTTGGGCGTCGCGCGCGTCGAAAACGCGCGCGACGCGCTTGCGGCGATGCATCGTGCGCGAGCTGGGCGCAGGCCGATTCGGGCGCCGTGGCGCGGCCTCATCTTCCGGGGCGGGTAAAATACGCGCCGTTTTCTCCTATTGGCTCGCCGCGAGCAACCACCATGACTTCCTTCATCCAGACCCTCGGCGCCGCGTGGCAGCGCACCGGCTCGCTGTTGTGCGTGGGCCTCGACCCAGAGCCCACGAAGTTTCCCGCCGCGCTGGCCGGCCGCAGCGACGCGATCTTCGAGTTTTGCCGCGAGATCGTCGACGCCACCGCGGCGTACGCGTGCTCGTTCAAGCCGCAGATCGCCTACTTCGCCGCGCACCGCGCCGAAGACCAGCTCGAAGCGCTGATCGCGCACGCCCACGAGAAGCACCCGGGCCTGCCCGTGATCCTCGACGCCAAGCGCGGCGATATCGGCAGTACCGCCGAGCAGTACGCGCGAGAGGCCTTCGAGCGCTTCAAGGCCGATGCAGTCACGGTCAACCCGTATATGGGCTTCGATTCGATCGAGCCGTGGCTCGCGCACAAGGGCAAGGGCGTGATCGTGCTGTGCCGTACGTCGAACCCCGGCGGCTCGGACCTGCAGTTCCTCGAGACCGGCGGCAAGCCGCTGTATCAGGTGGTGGCGGACCTTGCCGCGAACAAATGGAACGCGAGCGGCGAACTCGGCCTCGTTGTGGGCGCGACGTTCCCGAAGGAAATCGAAACCGTGCGCAGCATCGTGGGCGACATGCCGCTGCTGATTCCCGGCATCGGCGCGCAGGGCGGCGACGTCGAGGCGACCGTGAAGGCGGGCCGCACGGCGAACGGCACGGGCATGCTCATCAACTCGTCGCGCGCGATCATCTACGCGAGCAAGGGCGAGGACTACGCGCAGGCGGCTGCAACGGCCGCGAAAGAAACGCGCGACCGGATCAACGCGTATCGTTGAGACGGGTTTCCGCGGTGACAGGTAGACGCTCCTGAGCGCTCGCGCCTTTACCGTCACCGCCTTTGCGAGCGGGCGTCACGTTGACGACGCCCGCGCGGCTAACCCGAATGCGAGCGCCGCGCGAGCGCCCGCAGTGCTTCGAGTTCCGCCGCCACGGCGGCCGCCAGTCCGCCGACCTCCTCAGTCCATCCGCCCGCATCGCGCATCGTCGCGCGTAACTCCATGCAGGCTTCATTGATCCTCGAAGGACCCAGCACCGCCAGCCCGCCGGACACGCGATGCGCCCAGTCGTTCAACCGCGCGAAGTCGCGCTGCGAGGCGATCTGCGCGTAATCGACGATATCGTGATCCACCTGCGCGATGAAAATATCGGCGAGCGCGGCAGGCAGCGGCGGGAAACGGGGCGGCCGGGCTTGTGGATCTGATTCGGAATCCTCTGCGAGTGTCGCGCTCGCCGCGACGCTGATCTGCGCCGACACGACGGCCAGCACGCGGACGAGTTCCGCAAGCGCGACCGGCTTGGTGAGATAGTCGCTAAAGCCCAACGCGCGCCCCTGCGCGATCTGCTCAGGCAGCGCATCCGAACTCACCGCGTAGACCGGTAGATGAGGGCGCTTTGCGCGTACGGCGTCCAGCAGCGCGTAGCCGTTCATGCCCGGCATGTTCAGATCCGTGAGGATGAGGTCCACTGGCCGCTCGTCGAGTCGCGCCAGCGCCTCCTCGCCGTCCTTCGCCTCGATGACGGTGGCGCCGAGTATGCGCAACTGGTCGCGCAGCAGTGCGCGATTGAGCCGGTTGTCCTCGGCGATCAGCGCAGTCAGCGATGCGAAATTCTCATCTGTCGCGGGCTGGTCCGCTGCGGGTTGCTGTGCTTGCGCTGCCGCCGCACGGCTGCGAATCCGCTTCTGCGTCGCGGCGCGTATGCCCGCGAGACTGTACAGGCTCACCACGAGTGCGCCGCCGTCGAGTTCGAGCGGGACGAGTGGTCCGTCCTGTCGCAGCCATATGATTTTCGCTTGATCAGGCCATAGCGAAGCGATGTCTTCGCTGGCGAATTCGTCGGTCACGAGCAGGTAGTCGAGCGTGCCGTCACGCGGTGGCGCTTCGAGGCTCAGGAAGGTCGGCGTGCTGCTCGTGGTGCATCGTGGCCGGCGCATAGGTGATGGCGAGATGGAGCGCTTCCTTGCCGGGCCGCTCCAGCGAATACGGCAACTCATACACCGTGGTCTCGTCATCGTGTTTCGCGGGTCCGGGCCATGGCCCGTGCTGCTCGAACGCGACACACAGTGCGTTCGGCAAGCGCGTGGCGTGCGCGTCTATCCCGAGAACATCGCGCACCATCTGGTTCGCCACGACGATCTCGAAGTTGCTGCGCCGGACGATGCACAGACCCACCGGCGTGGCGTGCACGAGCAGGTGATTGAGCAACTCGCCTTCGAGCGCGCGCGTGGCTTCGTCGTAGGTACGCGTCAGCACCCGGCGATTCCAGTAGCGCGACAGCAGGGTGAGCAAGGCGATGAGGGCGGCCGTCAGGATCAGGACGATGACGACGGGCGTGTGCGTGATCGCGAAGAGTTCGCCCCACGACAGCGCCACCATGAAGTGTCCGAAGCCATGCACGAGCGGCGCTTCGCGCAGCGCGACGCCGAAGCGGGGGAGTACGTGGAAGTTGCCGGGGGCAAGGTTCGCAAGGCGTCGGTCGAGAGACTGCGCGTCAGCAGGCGGCAGCGGGCCGGCAAGCATGATGCCGTCAGCGCCGAACAGCGTGGGGGTGATCGACGGGACGCTGGTGCTGGCGGCGATGAGGAGCGAGTCGAGATCGACGCTCGTGATCGTGAACGCGTAGAGCGTACCGTTCCTGAGCACCGGCAACGCGCCAAGCACGAGATCGGGCGCGAAGCCCAGCGCTTCGGGTGGGCGGAACCAGACGACCTTGATCCCTCTGGCTGCCGCGACCGGATCCAGGCCGCGGGTCGTGATCTGCAGGAGCGCGGCATCGGCCAGCGTGCGCGCGGCTTCGGTCGGCCGCAAATGCGCCCCCTCGAGGGCGACACCACGGCTATAGGCCGCGCTGCCGTCGGCGCGTAGCAACATGATGGGAACATCGGACGAGACGCGCTCGAGTATCCCCGCCATGTGCTCGCACACCGCCCTCAGATCGGGCGACCCGGCCATGCCTTCGAAGATCGTCGCGCAGCGTGAGGTTGGCTCGGCGCTCAACGGTGCCGTCGATGTCGAGGCGGTCTCGAGCACGAGGACGGCGCCTGCACTGCCGAGCAGGGCGTACAGCCGGTCGAGCCGCGCGTTGGCCTTCGCACTGAGGGTGTTCGCTTCCAGCGCCTGTGCGCGCAGCGCGCTGAATCCGGTGCCGCCGAGCGCGGCGGCGGCCATGCACAGCGCTGCAAGGATCAGCAGGCCGGTGAGCAGTGCGAAGACGCGCCGTTCACGCCTGAGGTTGCGCTGGAGCGCCTCGAGCGCGGCGTACGGCGAAGTGGGCGGGGCGCCATGGCGGCGGCCGAAGCTGGGCATCATGCGAATCCGCGTCCCCGGACGCCGCGCCCCTAATCTTTCTTCGCGGCCGCAGCCGCAACGGATGCCGGTTTGCGGAACAATTCGACGATCGATCGATGCAGCGGGTATTTATCGGCGAGCGCGTTCACATCGGCGATCTCGAACTCGCTGAACTCGAACCCCGGCGCCACCGTGCAGCCCACGAGCGCATAGGTCGAAGGATCGCAGCAGCGCGCCGCGAACCAGTGTCCGGCCGGCACCACCGCCTGGAATACGGTGCCCGGATGGTCGAGCGCATGGCCGAGCTTGCGCGTGGAGAGCACGCCGCGTTCGTCGATCGAATGAATCTCGAGGGGGGAGCCCGCGTAGAAGTGCCAGAGCTCGTCGGAGCGGATGCGGTGCCATGCCGAATAGGCGCCTTCCGCCAGCAGGAAGTAGATGGCCGTCGAGGCTGCGCGCGTGCCCTCTGCGGCGGCTGCGCCCTCGCGCCGCACGAGCTTGTCGGCTCGATAGGTTTCGCTGTAGTAGCCGCCTTCGGGATGCGGTTCGAGCCCGAAGCGGCGGATCAATGCTTCGACTGCGGTATTCGCGGCTGCCATGGCATGGGCCTCCTTGGTGGGCCCGGCCGGCGCTCCGGCGAGGCGCGGGCCGGTTTTAGCGTTCCTGTTCGTCGATGAACGCGAGCAGCCCGCGCAACGCGTGCGCGGCGGCCTGCACGCGGATCTGTTCGCGGTCGCCCTTGAAGACCAGCGTCTCCACGCTCGTATGGAGCCGGTTGCTCCAGCCGAACGACACCATGCCGACCGGTTTTTCCGGCGTGCCGCCGCCCGGTCCAGCGACGCCGGTGATGGAGAGCGAAACTTGTGCCCGGCTGTTGCTGAGCGCGCCTTCAGCCATCGCGCGCGCGACCGGCTCGCTCACCGCGCCGTGCTTTTCGATGAGTTCGGGCGGCACGCCGATCATCTCGGTTTTCGCCTGGTTCGAGTAGGTGACGAAACCGCGCTCGAACCAGACGCTGCTGCCGGATATGTCGGTGATGGCGGTGGCGACCATGCCGCCCGTGCAGGATTCGGCGCTCGCGAGCATGAGCCGCCCGTCGCGCAGCTTGTTGCCGACGCGGATGGCGAGTTGGTGGACGACGGAATCGGTAGCCATTGCAGCAATCCGTTGGGTTGGCGGCGAGGTGGCGCTACACCGACATGCGCCAGAGCGCGATGACGAGCAGCGTAAAGAATGCGGCGACGATGTCGTCGAGCATGATGCCGAGGCCGCCCTTGAAGCGCCGGTCGAAATAGCGGATGGGCGGCGGCTTCACCATGTCGAAAAACCGGAAGACGACGAAGGCCCACAGCCGGCCCTCGAAAGCGACGGGCGTGATCATGAGCAGCACGAGCCAGAACGCCACGATCTCGTCCCAGACGATGGCCGAGGGATCGTCCGTGCGCAGCTTCTTCGCCGTGAAGGCCGTGATCCAGATGCCCGCAAAGAAGCCGAAGAAGATCAGCAGTCCCCACTCCGTCACCGTCAGATAGCGGTTGAGCACCTCGAAGGACGCCCAGGCGAACAGCGTGCCGGCCGTGCCGGGCGCGAGGCGCGAGAGTCCCGAGCCGAAGCCGAGCGAAACGATGTGCAGCGGATGGGTGAGCATGAACGGCGCGTCGGCGCGGCGCGGGCGAGTGGCCTGAGCGCCCGTGCCGGGTGCGGCGGCGTTGCTTGCCGAGCCTGCCGGAGGAGCCGGCTGACCGGCGGGCGAGGGCGTGGGATCAGTCTGCATGGAAGTGATCGAAACCTTGCAACGTCAGATTGAGCGGCGTGCCGCCCGCGTCGCGCCAGGCGATCTCGGGGGCGGCTTGCGGCGAAGTGCGGGAAGTCATTGTACCGATGCGCGTGACGCGCACCCCCGCCTGTTGCGCGGCGGCCTCGACCGCGTCGCGCCGCGCGGGCGCCGCCGTGAAACACAGTTCGTAGTCGTCGCCCCCCGCGAGCGCGCATTGCAGCTGCACGTCGCGCGGCAGGCGCGCGAGCGCAGGCGAGAGCGGCAAGGCGTCGACGTCGATCGTCGCGGCGAGGTGCGAGCGTTCCAGGATATGGCGCAGGTCGCCGGCCAGACCGTCCGATACGTCGAGCGCCGCGCGGGCCACGCCGCGCAGCGCGAGGCCCAGCGCCACGCGCGGTTCAGGGTATTCGAGCGCCCGGCGCAACGGCGCGGCGTCCTGCTCGCGCACCGGCCATTCGCCGCGCATCATGCCGAGACCCGCGCGCGCGTCGCCGGGCGTGCCGGAGACCCAGATGTCGTCGCCCGCGTGGGCGGCGTCGCGCCGAAGTGCGGCATCCTGACGCACGGAGCCGAACACTGTCAGGCACAGGTTCAACGGCCCTGCCGTGGTATCGCCGCCGATCAACTCGCAGTCGAAGCGGTCGGCCAGCTCGAAGAGGCCCGCGCTGAAAGCGGCCAGCCAGTCCTCGTCCGCCTTGGGGAGCGCGAACGCCAGCGTGAAGCCGAGCGGCTGCGCACCCATCGCGGCGAGATCGGAGAGATTGACGGCGAGCGCTTTGTGGCCGAGCGCGTGCGGATCGATGTCGGGGAAGAAGTGGCGGCCTTCCACCAGCATGTCGGTCGAGACGGCCAGTATTTCGCCCGCGGCGGGCGCGATGAGCGCGCAGTCATCACCAATGCCCAGCGTGGCGCGTTGCGTGTTCGTGCGCGCTCGACGCGCAAAATATCGGTCGATCAGGGAGAACTCGGAAAGCATGACGAAAGGGTTATGTCAGTTGGGGTATGGCCGTCGCCGCATAGGGCACCCTGGCATGGCTTTTCCCCCCATCGCGGTCGCCGGACTTGCGCCCGAACTGAAAGGAATGCTGCCAGGGATTGGCGCTACAATCGGTCAAACTTAGCATTCGAGTTGTCATTCTAATCCGCACCCACGTCCTGCCTCCCCATGTCGAATCCCGCTACGAACAAGCTTCGCGAAGCCGCCCTCGATTATCACGAGTTCCCTACGCCCGGGAAGATCGCGATCGCGCCGACCAAGCAGATGATCAATCAGCGTGATCTCTCGCTCGCGTACTCGCCGGGCGTCGCGTTCGCGTGCGAGGCGATTGTCGAAAATCCGCTCAACGCCGCGCGCTTCACGGCGCGCAGCAACCTCGTGGGCGTCGTGTCGAACGGCACGGCCGTGCTCGGCCTCGGCAACATCGGACCGCTCGCCTCGAAGCCGGTGATGGAAGGCAAGGCGGTGCTCTTCAAGAAGTTCGCGGGCATCGACGTGTTCGACATCGAACTCAACGAGTCGGATCCGCACAAGCTCGTCGACGTGATCGCCGCGCTCGAACCCACGTTCGGCGGCATCAATCTCGAAGACATCAAGGCGCCCGAGTGCTTCATCGTCGAACGCGAAGCGCGCAAGCGCATGAAGATTCCGGTCTTCCACGACGACCAGCACGGCACGGCCATCGTAGTGGCGGCCGCCTTCACGAACGGCCTGAAGGTCGTGGGCAAGGACATCAAGGACGTGAAGCTGGTCGCCTCGGGCGCGGGCGCCGCCGCACTGGCGTGTCTGGACCTGCTCGTCGACCTCGGCCTGCCGCTCGAAAACATCGTCGTGACCGACCTGGCGGGCGTGGTCTACAAGGGCCGCACCGAGTTGATGGACCCCGACAAGGAGCGATTCGCGCGGGAAACCCACGCGCGCACGCTCGCCGAAGTGATCGAAGGCGCCGACATTTTCCTCGGCCTTTCGGCTGGCGGCGTGCTCAAGCAGGACATGGTCAAGCAGATGGCGGCCAAGCCGCTCATTCTCGCGCTCGCCAATCCGACGCCGGAAATCCTGCCGGAGCTCGCGCTCGAAGTGCGTCCGGACGCCGTGCTCGCCACGGGCCGCACGGATTACCCGAACCAGGTGAACAACGTCCTGTGCTTTCCGTTCATCTTCCGCGGCGCGCTCGACGCGGGCGCGACCACCATCACGCGCGAAATGGAAATCGCCGCGGTGAACGCGATTGCGGAACTGGCGCGCCAGGAGCAAAGCGATGTCGTGGCCACGGCCTACGGCATCCAGGATCTGCAGTTCGGGCCTGAGTATCTGATCCCAAAGCCCTTCGACCCGCGCCTGATCGTCAAGATCGCGCCGGCTGTGGCAAGGGCGGCAATGGACTCGGGCGTCGCGACCCGTCCGATCGAGGACATGGACGCCTACGAGCAGCACCTCCAGCAGTTCGTCTACCACAGCGGCACGACCATGAAGCCGATCTTCCAGCTCGCGCGCGCCGTGGAGCCGGAGAAGAAGCGCATCGTGTTTGCCGAGGGCGAAGAGGAGCGCATCCTGCGCGCGGTGCAGATCGTGGTCGACGAAAAGCTCGCGAAGCCCATCCTGATCGGTCGCCCCTCGGTGATCGAGCAGCGCATCGCACGCTACGGCCTGCGCCTGCACGCCGGCCAGGACTATACGGTCGTGAACACCGACCATGACGAGCGCTACCGCGAGTTCTGGCAGACCTATGCGAAGCTCATGGCGCGCAAGGGCATCACGCAGCAAATGGCGAAACTCGAAATGCGCCGCCGCACCACGCTGATCGGCTCGATGCTCGTGGAAAAGGGCGAAGCCGACGGCATGATCTGCGGCACGGTCAGCACGACGCACCGCCACCTGCACTTCATCGACCAGGTGATCGGCAAGAGGGCCGGCTGCAACGTCTACGCGGCAATGAACGCGCTCGTGCTGCCGAACCGGCAGATTTTCATCGCCGACACGCACGTCAACGTCGACCCGACGCCGGAGCAACTCGCGGAAATCACCATCATGGCGGCCGAGGAAGTGCGCCGCTTCGGCATCGAGCCGAAGATCGCGCTGTGCTCGCACTCGAACTTCGGTTCGAGCAACGCGCCGAGCGCCCAGAAGATGCGCGACCTGCTCGAGATCCTCCAGGAGCGCGCGCCGGACCTGCAGGTGGACGGCGAAATGCACGGCGACGTGGCGATCGACGCGAACCTGCGCAAGGAGATCCTGCCGGAGTCGACGCTCGAAGGCGAAGCGAATCTGCTGATCATGCCGAATATCGACGCGGCGAATATCTCCTACAACCTGCTCAAGACGGCGGCAGGCAACAACATCGCCATCGGGCCGATCCTGCTCGGCGCAGCCAAGCCGGTGCACGTGCTGACGGCTTCCGCCACGGTGCGCCGCATCGTCAACATGACGGCGCTGCTCGTCGCGGACGTGAACGCGGCACGTTGAGCTCAGTCCTGCGAGTCGCCGGCGGCGCCCGGTGACGCGGACCTGAAAATCGGTGTGCTCCTGTGAGCACGCCGATTTTTTTTGAGCGCGAGACTCGGCTCGAGCGAGCAAAATCGCGCGAAATGAGATTGTAAAATTTACCAGTTTGACCCTCGTGGGGAGTCAAGCTGTAGTCGTCCTCGCCTGACTAACGTTGCTTCCAGGCATCATTAGCGATACCCTTACACCTTTCATGGTCGTCGAACACGTAACCAGGGAAGCGGGAACCAGGTGATGGCGCCTCGTCTAACTCATTGTTTCGGCGGCGGTTTGTCTGGCTTGCGGCGCGCCGCAGCGGTGGCGCTGGTCGCAACCGCAGCGTTCGCGGCAGGTGGCGCTCAGGCGCGCACGAGTCAGCCGGAAGAGGCGGGTAATCCGGTCGGCAGCATTTCGGTCAACGAACTTCCGCGTGAGGCGGTAGGCACGTTGAGCCTGATTGCGGCGGGCGGCCCGTTCCCTTTCGAGAAGGACGGCGTCGTTTTCGGGAATTTTGAGCGGATATTGCCACCGCAGCGGCGGGGCTACTATCACGAGTACACGGTCCCGACGCCGGGCGCGCACAACCGCGGTGCCAAGCGCATCGTTTGCGGTGGTCCACGCAAGCGGACCGACAACTGTTACTACTCCGACGACCACTACGCCAGTTTCAGGCGAATTGTTGATTGACACCGGGATGAGCGGCATGAGCGATAACGTTTACGCGCACGACCCCCGGGTCGCGAGCGATCTGTTCGCGTCCGGGGAGGGCAACCTGTTCCAGCGCGTCATGCAGTTGAAGCACGACAGCGAGGCGCGCCAGGATGAGGCGGGGCTTTCATCGAACGAGGGGGCCATGAGCCTGTTTTCGACCGTGCAGCCGAATATTGTCCAGTCGATCCGGGCGTTTCGCATTCAGGATCTCTCGGACGAAGCCCAGCGGCTGCAGCAGCATTTCCTCTATGCGTTCTGCGCGAATGCGCAAACCAGGCAGGAAGTACTCGAGACGATTGCCACCTCGTTTCTGTTTCCGAAGCATTTCGGCAAGAACTACGACGGCCTGTACGACTGCCTGACCGATCTGGTGCAGAAAGCCGGCGAGCAGCCCGGTTTCGTGATCGTGCTGGAAGGACTGCCGATTGCCCAGAAGTTCGACAAGGACGGCCGGGAAACGCTGCTCGACGTCTTTCGCGAGGCTTCGGAATACTGGGCCGAGCGCAAGGTGCCGTTCCGCGTTTTTTATTCGTTCGCCTGACCTTCGGCTCACGTTCCGTCGCGCGCATGCGACAGAAAATCGCAAGCCCGCCTTCCGGCGGGCTTTGTCATTTTTACCCGCTGCGCTTACCAGCCGCCCCAGCGTGCGGCGAGCGCCGCGAGCACGGCGATGCCCGCCGTTTCGGTGCGCAGCACGCGCGGCCCGAGCCCCACGGCGAGGAAGCCGCGGTCGAGCGCCGCCTCCTCTTCCTGCGACGAAAATCCCCCTTCAGGCCCGATCAGCACCGTCACTTCGCCCGAAGGCGGCTCGACCGGCAAGGTCGAGAACGCGACGTTGGCGCGCGGCGAGAGCAGCAGGCGCAGTTCGCCTTCGCCGGGGCGCCCGGGTAAGGAGTCGAGCCATGTGGCGATGTCACGCGCGGGCGCGACGTCGGGCAGGCGGTTGCGTCCGCATTGTTCGCACGAGGCCTGCACAATGCGCTGCCAGTGCGCCTGGCGGCGCACGGCGCGCTCGCCGGAAAGCCGCACGACGCTGCGCGCTGCGGTGAGCGGCACGAAGTTCGTCGCGCCCAATTCGACGGCCTTTTCGATCAGCCAGTCCATCTTGTCGTTGCCGGCAATGCCCTGAGCGAGCGTGACGCGGTAAGGCGGCTCGGCTTCAAAGTCGCGGCGAGGGCCGATGCGCACCTGCGTGTCGCGGCGCTCCATGCCGACAATCTCGGCGCTGTACTCGCCGCCAAGACCGTTGAACAGCACGATGGTGTCGCCGGGCTGCAGGCGCAGCACCTGGACATGACGCGTGACCTCGTCGGGAAGGGTGACAACCTCGTCGGATTGCAGGGCGCTGCCGACGAAAAAGCGGGGCATAGAACTATTTTTCATTGAATCGGGACAAGTGCCGAGCAAGCGCCCAGCGGTAACCGTCGAGGTCTTCGACCTGCGCGAAACGGTCCCCCCAGAACTGGTCCTGCGGCTCGCTCAGCGATTTCGCGCCGGCTTCGAGCGCCCGCGCATAAACCGCGTCGACATCGTCGACATACAGATAAAAAGATTGCGGCGCGACAGTCTGTGCGCTTTTGGGCGTGCGCGCGGTCGAGCCGAACGCGCCCTCCGGCGCGAACATGACGATCAACTGATCGTGGTAAGTCATTTCCACGTGCATGATCGCGCCGTCGTCCTCCACGCTGTCGCGTACCGCAAAACCGAGTGCTGCCCGATAGAAGTCCATCGACGCGCGCGCGTCGCGTACCGTCAGATACGGGGTCAGCCATGGCACGCCGGCAGGACGGGGTGCGGTCATCGAGTCTCTCCAGATTCACGGTTCGGATGATGCGCCGTGCCGCTCCGGGCGAGGGCGCGCAGGACAAAAGCGCTATGGGACCAGCCGTTCTCCACGGGCAGGAGCCCTAGAGCGGCAGGAATTTGCCTAGTTTATCGCGGGCCGTGCATGAACCCTTTAACAGCGTCACGTGCAGTCGCGGGTCGTAGTAGCGCAAGCCTTCGAGTTGCCGCCCGGCGGCGCGCGCCTGCAACGTGGTCTCGTCGACGCCGGCGGGGTCGAGCGTGTCGCTCGCGATCGCCATGAGCCACAGTGAACCGTAGAGCGGCACGTAGGCGGCAAGCGGTCGCACGACGGCGAAGGCCGCGCGCAGTCCGCCGAGCAGCGTGCCCACGCGCTGCGCATGATGGAACGGCGAGCCCAGATGGAGCGAGACGAGCGCGTCGGCGCTCATCACGCGCTTGAGCGCCGCGTAGAACGTCGGGGTATAGAGGCCCGCAGCCGGCGAGTCAGGCGGAGTCAGATCGAATACGACGAGGTCGAAGCGCGCCTGCGCGGAGGCGACAAACGCGGCCGCGTCGCCGATCACGAGTTCCACCCGCGGATCTTCGAAGGCGTCGCCGCGCACCTCGGGCAGATAGTCGCCCGTCAGGCGCACGACGTCCGGGTCCAGTTCGGCCACGACGATGCGCTCGATGTCCGGGTGGCGCAACAACTGGCGCGCCGCGCCGCCGTCGCCGCCGCCCAGCACGAGCGCCGCGCGCGGCGCGGGATGCGTGAGCGCGGCCGGGTGCGTCATGCATTCGTGATAGATGAACTCGTCGCCGGCGGAGGTCATCGGGCGGCCGTCCAGCGTGAACAGGCAGCCCAGTTGCGGCGTGTCCCAGACCTCGATGCGCTGCCACGGCGTATCGGCCGCGGCGAGGCGGCGCGCGCCAGGAAAACCGTAGAGCGCGTCTGCCGCAGGATGGAAGAGGAGGGAGTCGGTCACGGAAGTCGAGGTGTGTTGCCGTTGCGCCTGAGCACGCGAAAATCCCGCAGTAAATAGGGCCAACAGAGCCACTATAGGGGTGTGAACCGGACCTGGGCCGCGCCAGAGGCCAACGCGAGGACGACTGCGCGTGCGGCGCATACCGCGCGCCTTACGGCCAGGGTTCATCCCCATGATCTGCTAGAATATTCCGCTTTGCAGCCCTCTCCGTTTGCTCCGGCCGTTTCGCGTCTCCTGGCGCCGCATGTGCGCCTGAGCGGGCGATTTGCCGAGCTTCCGGACTCCCGCGCTGCTGTGTGCGCCGCAGTTTGCCCTCGCAATTTGCGCTGTTCGCGACCTGCGCCGCCCACGCCGCTTTTTGCACACTTCCGGACTCGACATGACGACCTCGTCCTCCGCCTCCCCCGCTACCACCCAGTTGATGGCCAACGCCATTCGTGCGCTGTCCATGGACGCCGTTCAGCAAGCGAACTCCGGTCACCCCGGCATGCCCATGGGCATGGCCGAGATCGCCGTTGCACTGTGGTCGCGCCATCTGCGCCATAACCCGACGAACCCGCTCTGGAGTGACCGCGATCGCTTCGTGCTGTCGAACGGCCACGGCTCGATGCTGTTGTACTCGCTGCTGCACCTGACGGGCTACGACCTGCCGATGGCGGAACTGAAGAACTTCCGTCAGCTGCACTCGAAGACGCCGGGTCATCCCGAGTTCGGCATCACGCCGGGTGTCGAGACGACCACGGGCCCGCTCGGCCAGGGGCTGGCGAACTCGGTCGGCATGGCGCTGGCCGAAGCGCTGCTCGCTGCGGAATTCAACAAGGCCGACGCGAAGATCGTCGATCACCACACGTATGTGTTCCTCGGCGACGGCTGCCTGATGGAAGGCATCTCGCACGAAGCCTGCTCGCTCGCCGGCACGCTCAAGCTGAACAAGCTGATCGCGCTGTACGACGACAACGGCATTTCGATCGACGGCGACGTCGTCAACTGGTTCCACGACAACACGCCGGAGCGCTTCGAAGCCTACGGCTGGAACGTGATCCCGCACGTGGACGGCCATGACGTGGACGCGGTCGACGCGGCTATCCAGAAGGCCAAGGCCTCGGACAAGCCCACGCTGATCTGCTGCAAGACCATCATCGGCAAGGGTGCGCCCACCAAGCAGGGCGGCCACGACGTGCACGGCGCGGCGCTCGGCGCCGAAGAAATCGCCAAGTGGCGCGAAGCGGCGGGCTGGAAGTGGGAGCCGTTCACGCTGCCGCAGGAAGTCTACGCAGACTGGGACGCGAAGGACGCCGGTGCGAAGTTCGAAGCGGCATGGAACGAGCAGTTCGCCGCGTACAAGTCGAAGTACCCGACCGAAGCCGCCGAGTTCGAGCGCCGCATGGCGCACAAGCTGCCCGCGGACTGGGCGCAGAAGGCCGCCGCGATCGTCGCCGGCGCGGATTCGCGCAAGGAAACGGTCGCCACGCGCAAGGCTTCGCAGCAGGCCATCGAAGGCCTCGCCGCCGCACTGCCCGAACTGCTGGGCGGCTCGGCCGACCTGACCGGCTCGAACCTCACCAACTGGAAGGCTTCGAAGCCCGTGCGCGCAGCGAAGGAAGGCGAGACCGGCATCCAGTGGGGCAACCACATCAACTACGGCGTGCGCGAGTTCGGCATGAGTGCGGCGCTCAACGGCCTTAACCTGCACGGCGGCTACAAGGCGTTCGGCGGCACGTTCCTCACGTTCTCGGATTACAGCCGCAACGCGCTGCGCGTGGCCGCGCTGATGAAATGCCCGTCGATCTTCGTATTCACGCACGACTCGATCGGTCTCGGCGAAGACGGCCCGACGCACCAGTCGATCGAACAGGTCGCAAGCCTGCGCCTGATCCCGAACATGACGCTCTGGCGTCCGGCCGACACCGTGGAAACCGCGGTGGCCTGGACCGAGTCGATCTCGCATCACGGTCCTTCGTCGCTGATCTTCAGCCGTCAGAACCTGCAGTTCAACGAGCGCACGGACGCGCAAATCGCGAACATCGCCAAGGGCGGCTACGTCCTCAAGGACTGGAACGACGACATCCCGAGCCGCAAGATCATCCTGATCGCCACGGGCTCGGAAGTCGAACTGGCGATGAAGGCCGTCGAAGCGCTGCAGCGCGAAGGTATCGGCGCCCGCGTGGTGTCCATGCCGTCGACCAATGTGTTCGACAAGCAGGACGCCGACTACCGTGAGCGCGTGCTGCCCAAGGGCGTGCGCCGCGTCGCGATCGAAGCCGGTGTGACCGACTTCTGGCGCAAGTACGTGGGCCTTGAAGGCGGCGTGGTCGGCATCGACACGTTCGGCGAATCGGCCCCGGCTGGCGTGCTGTTCAAGCACTTCGGCTTCACGGTCGATCATGTCGTCGCGACGGCCAAGGCCGCGCTCGACAACTAAGCATGCGTAACGGGCCCGCCTGATCGGCAAGATCTGGCGGGCCCGCTGCCTTGAGCGTCCCGCCGGGCCGCCGCAGCCCGGAGTCGGCGCCAGCGCAGCACTGGTTTCAGAATTTTTCAGCCCTTAGGAGATAAACCATGACCATTCGCGTCGCTATCAATGGCTACGGCCGCATCGGCCGTAACACGCTTCGCGCGTTCTACGAGAACGGCAAGAAGCACGACATCCAGATCGTTGCGATCAACGACCTGGGTGACGCGAAGACCAATGCGCATCTGACGCAGTACGACACGGCACACGGCAAGTTCCCGGGTGAAGTGAAGGTCGACGGCGACTACCTCGTCGTCAACGGCGACCGTATCCGCGTGCTGGCCAACCGCAACCCGGCCGAACTGCCGTGGGGCGAGCTGGGCGTCGACGTCGTGATGGAGTGCACGGGCTTCTTCACGACCAAGGAAAAGGCCAGCGCGCACCTGAAGGGCGGCGCGAAGAAGGTGATCATCTCGGCGCCGGGCGGTAAGGACGTCGACGCGACCATCGTCTACGGCGTGAACCACAACGTGCTGAAGGCCGAACACACGGTCATCTCGAACGCATCGTGCACGACCAACTGCCTGGCACCGCTCGTCAAGCCGCTGAACGACAAGATCGGCCTCGAAACCGGCCTGATGACGACGATCCACGCGTACACGAACGACCAGGTTCTGACCGACGTGTACCACGAAGACCTGCGCCGCGCGCGCTCGGCCACGCACAGCCAGATCCCGACGAAGACGGGCGCGGCTTCGGCTGTCGGCCTCGTGCTGCCGGAACTGAACGGCAAGCTGGACGGCTACGCGATCCGCGTCCCGACCATCAACGTGTCGATCGTCGACCTGTCGTTCATCGCCAAGCGCGACACGACGGTCGAAGAAGTCAACGCCATCATGAAGGAAGCGTCGGAAGGCGCGCTCAAGGGCATCCTGGGCTACAACGACGCACCGCTGGTGTCGATCGACTTCAACCACAACCCGGCGTCGTCGACGTTCGACGCCACGCTCACGAAGGTCTCGGGCCGTCTCGTGAAGGTGTCGAGCTGGTACGACAACGAGTGGGGCTTCTCGAACCGCATGCTGGACACGGCTGTGGCACTCGCGAACGCGAAGTAAGCACGCTCGACGCTGCATGAAAAGACCGCCCCTCGGGGCGGTAATGAGATGGTCACCCCCACCCTACACGCGGGTTACGCTGTAGGGTGTTTTCTTTTCTGGAGAGGCCATCATGCAGGATGTGACGCTGGTTGGAATCGATCTGGGCAAGCACTCCTTTCACC
>NZ_JBFPKP010000090.1:0-255 GCF_040948855.1 Paraburkholderia sp. BR10882
GTCCGGAACGCCATTTCCACTCTGTTCGCCGCGCTCAATACGGCAATGGGTGAAGTCATTGCGCAATGTAAGCCGCGCCACCGACATCAGGAATTCCTGGCGTTTCTCAGGCATGTGGATCAGGCGGCGCCTGCCGATCTCGATGTGCATCTGATCGACGACAACTATGCGACACACCCGCATCCCAAGGTCAGGGCGTGGGTGACCAGGCATACGCGCTACCACATGCGCTGCACGCCGACCTACTCAAGCTGG
>NZ_JBFPKP010000091.1:0-255 GCF_040948855.1 Paraburkholderia sp. BR10882
CGGTCGCATCCGCGCCCATTTCCACCGCGAGGCAGACTTCGCTGATGAGGTCGCCCGCGTTCAGGCCGACGATGCCGCCGCCGATCACGCGATGCGTCTCTTCGTCGAAGATCAGCTTCGTGAAGCCCTCGTCGCGGCCGTTGGCGATCGCGCGGCCCGAAGCGGCCCACGGGAACACCGCCTTGCCGTACTTGATGCCTTCGGCCTTGCACTGGTCTTCGGTCTTGCCGGCCCACGCCACTTCCGGATCGGTGT
>NZ_JBFPKP010000092.1:0-255 GCF_040948855.1 Paraburkholderia sp. BR10882
GGGGGGGGGGGGGGGGGGGGGGGGGGGGGGGGGGGGGGGGGGGGGGGGGGGGGGGGGGGGGGGGGGGGGGGGGGGGGGGGGGGGGGGGGGGGGGGGGGGGGGGGGGGGGGGGGGGGGGGGGGGGGGGGGGGGGGGGGGGGGGGGGGGGGGGGGGGGGGGGGGGGGGGGGGGGGGGGGGGGGGGGGGGGGGGGGGGGGGGGGGGGGGGGGGGGGGGGGGGGGGGGGGGGGGGGGGGGGGGGGGGGGGGGGGGGGGG
>NZ_JBFPKP010000093.1:0-255 GCF_040948855.1 Paraburkholderia sp. BR10882
GCGTCGTCGAGCACGGCACTCCGACGTTGCGTGATGTTTGCAGGAGTGGTGGACATCGTTATTTATTCCTTAGTAGTACTTTTTTGAACTTAATGATTGAGACGTGGCGCTGCCCCGCCGACTGCTGGTGCGGGAGCAGGGGCAGAAGTCGGCGATGCCAGGCCGTGTCAGCGAACGAGCTTTTTGAATGCCGTCCAGACGGCAGCGACTACGCCGGTTGAACCGTGCGAATGTGAGTCGAGCCCGAGCATGCCG
>NZ_JBFPKP010000094.1:0-255 GCF_040948855.1 Paraburkholderia sp. BR10882
GCTCGCGGCGACGATGGCGGGCTTCTCGATGATCGCGGTGGAATGCGACGAGACGCGCATCGACTTCCGCCTGAAGACGCGCTACGTGGACCGCAAGGCGAAGACCATCGACGAGGCGCTGGCCATCGTCGAGGAAGCGAAGCGCACGGGCAAGCCGGTTTCGGTGGGCCTGCTCGGCAATGCCGCCGATGTCTTCGCCGAGTTCGTGAAGCGCGGCATCACGCCCGACTGCGTGACCGACCAGACGAGCGCGCA
>NZ_JBFPKP010000095.1:0-255 GCF_040948855.1 Paraburkholderia sp. BR10882
TGCGCCTGGGCGCCGTGACCGGCGTCGGCCACGCACGCCTCATCTTCGAACGCTTCGGCAAGTTCTGGGGCGCCTTCAGCGTCATCGATCTTTTCCTGCTCAATGCGCTCACGATCGTCACCGAGTTTATCGGCATTACGTTTGCGCTCGACTTTCTCGGCGTCTCGAAGGTTCTCGGTGTCTGCATCGCCGCGGTACTGACGATGGCGGCGGTCAGTACGGGCGACTTCCGGCGCTTCGAACGCTTCGCGATCG
>NZ_JBFPKP010000096.1:0-255 GCF_040948855.1 Paraburkholderia sp. BR10882
TGGGCCTCACGCCGCTCGCGCGCATCAAGGCGTACGCCAGCGGCGGCGTCGATCCGAAGGTGATGGGCATGGGCCCGGTGCCGGCGTCGAAGCGGGCGCTGGAGCGCGCGGGCTGGTCGGTGACCGACCTCGATCTCATGGAGATCAACGAGGCGTTCGCGGCGCAGGCGCTGGCCGTGAACAAGCAGATGGGCTGGGACACGTCGAAGATCAACGTGAACGGCGGGGCGATTGCAATCGGTCACCCGATCGGCG
>NZ_JBFPKP010000097.1:0-255 GCF_040948855.1 Paraburkholderia sp. BR10882
GCTCCTGCAGCGTAAGCATCGCGCGCACCTGGTGGGCCATCGATTCCTTCGCGACCTTCACGATGCTTTCCGGCGCGACCTTCTGCGCTTCACGCCACTGCTCCACGGTCCAGCCCTGCGGCAGGTAGCCGTTGATCGGGTCGTGCGCGCTCGTCTGGTCGGTCACGCAGTCGGGCGTGATGCCGCGCTTCACGAACTCGGCGAAGACATCGGCGGCATTGCCGAGCAGGCCCACCGAAACCGGCTTGCCCGTGC
>NZ_JBFPKP010000098.1:0-255 GCF_040948855.1 Paraburkholderia sp. BR10882
ACAACCAGCCGGTGTTCTCCTTCAAGCTGCGCGGCGCCTACAACAAGATGGCGCATCTCTCGCCCGCGCAGCTCGAGCGCGGCGTGATCACCGCCTCGGCGGGCAACCACGCGCAGGGCGTCGCGCTGTCGGCGGCGAAGCTCGGCGTGAAGGCCGTGATCTGCGTGCCGGTGACCACGCCGCAGGTGAAGGTCGATGCCGTGCGCGCCCACGGCGGCGCCACCGTCGAGGTCGTGCAGGCCGGCGAGTCGTACA
>NZ_JBFPKP010000099.1:0-255 GCF_040948855.1 Paraburkholderia sp. BR10882
GTGGCGATCACCTCGGGCGCGAACATGAACTTCGACCGCATGCGCTTCGTGGCCGAGCGTGCCGAGGTGGGCGAGGCGCGCGAAGCGGTGTTCGCGGTGACGATCCCCGAGGAGCGCGGCAGCTTCAGGCGCTTCTGCGAGCTGGTCGGTACGCGCAGCGTGACCGAGTTCAACTACCGCATCGACGACGCCGAGCGCGCGCACATCTTCGTGGGCGTGCAGATCCGCAACCGCGGCGAGTCGCAGCAGATCGCG
>NZ_JBFPKP010000009.1:0-335330 GCF_040948855.1 Paraburkholderia sp. BR10882
TCAGCACCTGACCCATGATCACGTCGCTCACCTGCTCGGGCTTCACACCCGCGCGCTCGAGCGCGGCCTTGATGACGATCGCGCCCAGGTCGGGCGCCGCCACCTTCGCGAGCGAACCGCCGAATTTGCCTACTGCCGTACGTGCGGCCGAAACGATCACAATGTCAGTCATGTTGAGCTCCTGCTCTGCAAATGCGCTGAAAAATCGATGTCTGGAAAGCTGAGCCGGCAAACGCCGCGCCTTCGTCGTTCATTCACGACGAAGACGCGTGTTCGACGCGCAGTGGCGTATTGCCGGCGGGCAGGAACGCGAATCAGGCCTTGGCCGGGCTGGCCTTGGCGGCAACCGGCTGGACCGCGACCGGCGCGACTTCCTGGGCGGAAGCCACGACGTTCTGGAAACCGCTCTGGGCCGTTTCGATGGCCTGGCGGGTCACGCCGCGCAGCGTTTCGGCGGCGTTGTTGACGGCGGCGAAGGTCGAGTTCATGGCCGCGACGAACGGCTCCACGCCCACGGGCGCGTTTTGCGTCAGGCCTTCGGAGAAGTCCTTGAAACGCTGCTCGTTTTCGCCCGATTGCGCCTGGGCGGCTTGAATCAACTCGTTTTGGGTCGTCGTCGCGATGTCGACGAGATGGCGGCCGTACGACAGGGCCTTGGCGGCGGCTTGCTGCGACGCACCAATTTGCTGCGTCAGGAACTCGGCGGGATTGCCGCTTTCGAGGGCGCCCTTGAGCGTCGCTTCGCTTTCTGCAATGGCAGCCTTGCTGGCCTGGACGTTGAGGTCGATCACGGCCTGCATGCCCTCGACAACGGGCTTCGTGAGCGCAAAGAACGCTGCGACGCCAGCCTGGTAGTTCGCGCGGAATTGTTCGGGTGCGGAAACGGACATCAGCTCATACTCCTTAGTTAGTCTTACTAATTAAAGCGCCAACCCCCGATGGCCTGACTTGCGGCTGTATTCCTATGGTTTGAAAACTAATGTTGCATCGCCGCAGTCGATCTCGAGTGTCCATTCTAAGACAGAAATTTAACAATTTTGTGGCGATTCATATTAAGTAGAAACCCTTAATGTAAGTCTTTCGGGTTCGGAAATTGCAGTTGTCAAGCAACCCCTCTCGAGACCGGTAAATTCGCCGCTGAGCGCGGAAATTGCATGGTGAATAAATGGTCCGCGACGGATTTTCCCCGCGGCGCCGTTTAAGTCCTTATAGGGGCTGTTGACCCCTCTGCATCAAGGGAGAGAAATCATGACCCGCAAACCACTGCGTTCGTCACTTGCCGCCGCTCTGCTCGCCTCCACCGCAACGGCCGCGCTCGCACAGCCCGTGGTCGTCGAGCCGAATGAGGCGCCACGGCAGCCCATGGTCGTCGAGCCCAATGAGCCGCCGCAGCAGCCCGTGATGGTCGCGCCGACGTCGCCGCCGCCTCCGCCGCGGGAAGAAGCGGCTCCCCCGCCGCGCCAGGGTTACGTGTGGCAGTCCGGCCACTGGCGCTGGGACCGGGGCGTGTACGTCTGGGAACCGGGCCACTGGGAAGAAGCCCGCTCGGGGTACAACTGGGTGCCGGGGCACTGGGTCGAGGACGGCCCGAACTGGCGATGGATTCCGGGCCACTGGGCATAATGCCGCTCGAGCGGCATCAGGCCTGAGTGCCCGACTTCAAACTGGGAAACGACTATGACGGCGCGGCAGCGGGTTCGCCTGCGGTTCCATCGTTGCAGACCGACAAGGCCGGGAAGGCCTTGAACGAACGCGATCCGGACGCGGAACTCGTCGCGCGTGTCGGCGCGCGTGATCCGCTTGCCGTGCGTGCGCTCGTCGCGAGCAAGCTGCCGCGCCTCATCGCACTCGCCACACGCATGCTCGGCGACCACAGCGAAGCCGAAGACGTCGCTCAGGAAGCGTTCGTGCGGATCTGGAAACAGGCGCCCACCTGGCGCACGGGCGAAGCGAAATTCGATACATGGCTGCATCGCGTGGCGCTCAACCTCTGCTACGACCGCTTGCGCGGACGGCGCGAAGAGACCGTGGAAGACGTGCACGCCGTGAGCGAGCCGGCATCCGATCCCGCGGGCTCGCCCGACCAGCAGATCGAAGCGCGCACGCGCGACGAGCGCGTGCGCACCGCACTCGCGGCGTTGCCCGTGCGCCAGCGCGAAGCGCTCGTACTCACTTACTATCAGGAGCTTTCGAACCTCGAAGCAGCCAGCCTGATGGAGATTTCGGTGGACGCGCTCGAAAGCCTGCTGGCGCGCGCCCGGCGCACCCTGCGCGCACAACTGGCCGGCGAAGCCGCCGGTAAGGACTCCGTATGACACCCGAACGATTCCACATGCTCGTCGCGGCTTATGGCGCCGACCCGCAACGCTGGCCGCAGCACGAGCGAGAAGACGCGCTCGAATGGGCCCGCGCGCATCGCACCGAAGCCAACGCGGCGCTCGACGAAGCCATGGCGCTCGACACCTGGCTCTCCCGCGACATGGTGGCGCCGCCGGGGCGCGCGCTCTTCGAGCAGATCGTTGCGGGCGCACCGATGAAGCCCGTTGCCGCCGCGAAGCGCCGCAGCTTCTGGTGGTCCGGCGCGGCGTTCGCGGGCGTGGGCCTCGCGGGCGCGCTTGCAGGCGCGCTGACGATATCGTTCGTCGTGCTCGGCGGCACGGCGCCCGCCGCCCCCCACGAGACGTATCTCAGCACGAGCTTCGGGGGGACCAGTTCGGACTGGAGCGAATCGAACCTCAACCCTGGCGCCGAAGGGAGTGACGAATGAACGGCTGCTCATGGAAAACGCTGCTCGTCGGCTCGGTCGTCCTGAACGTTTTTCTGCTCGGCGCAATTGCGGGCGGTGCGTGGCGCTGGTTCGCCGTACGCAGTGAGCCGCAGGCGCAGGCGACGCAGCGCGTGGCGTTGCGCTTCGCCGCCGAAGCGCTTTCGCCGGAACGCCAGCAGCAGTTCGCCCAGGCGCTCAAGTCCTCGCGCCGCGAAGGCAGCCAGTACGCGCGCGACGGACGCGACGGTCGGCGCGAGGTGCTCGACCTGCTCGCCGCGCCGCAACTCGACCGCAACGCCATCGACGCCGCGCTCACGCGCACGCGCACCGCCGACAGCGCGTTGCGCGCGCAAATCGAACGCGGCGTGGTCGATTTCGCGGCGACGCTCACGCCCGAAGAACGCGTGAAGTTCGTCGAAGGGCTCGAAAAGCGCGGCCAGTGGCGGCTACCGGCGCAGCAGCAAAAGCAGCCGCAGAAGGCGGTAAGCGAGGCGAGCGGCGCCCAGTAAAGTATTTGGCGGACCAGCGACGGATACCGCGTGCGATGAGCGTTTAACGGGAATACGCAACGCTCCATCGAGCACAAGGACCGCGCATGGAAAGCCTTTCGAATGCCCGCGCCGGCGCGATCGCCATGAACCGCTTCGGCCTCGGCGCGCGCGCCGACGAGACGCCGCCCGCCAACCCTCGAGGCTGGCTGCTCGGCCAGTTCCAGGCATACGAACCGCTGCCCGCGGCATGGCGCAACGAGCCCGGCGCGCTGGCGCTCGCTGCGCGCTTCGGGGAAGAACGCCAGCAAGGTATGGCGGGCAATGCCGCAGCAAGCGCGGCTTCGGAGACGAACGCACAAGGGAACGCGCAACAAGCCGCACGCCGCGCAGTCAATCAGGCGATCCGCCGCGAGAGCGTGGGCATCTACCGCAGCGCGGTCAACGCGCGCCTCACGAGCGCCTTGCAGAGCGACACGCCGTTCGTCGAACGGCTCGTGCACTTCTGGTCGAACCACTTCGCCGTATCGGTGGACAAGGCATTGATTGCAGGCATTGCGGGCGCATTCGAAATGGAAGCGATCCGGCCGCACGTGCTCGGCAATTTCGCGGACATGCTGGTCGCCGTCGAGCAGCACCCTGCCATGCAGCTCTTTCTCGATCAGACGCGCTCCGTTGGGCCCGACAGCCGCGCCGCGCTGCGCGCCGATCAACGCGACCCCGCGCACAAGCGCGGCCTCAACGAGAACCTCGCACGCGAGATCATGGAGCTGCACACGCTCGGCGTGCGCACCGGCTACACGCAGGACGACGTGACCGAATTCGCACGTGCGCTGACGGGCTGGAGCGTGGCGGGTTTACGCGGGCCGCAGCCCGGCAATGCCGCGCCCGGCAGCTTCGTATTTCGCCCCGCGCTGCACGAGCCGGGCACGCGCACCGTGATGGGCAAGCGCTACGATCAACCGGGCGAGCAGCAGGCGCTTGCCATCCTCAACGACCTCGCGCACGCGAGCGCCACGAGCCGCCATATTGCGTTCCAGCTCGCCCGCCACTTCGTCGCCGACAATCCGCCGCCCGCACTCACCGAGCGTCTCGCACTCGCCTTCGAGCAAAGCGGCGGCGATCTGCCCACCGTGTATCGCGCGCTCGTTGAAGCGCCGCAGGCGTGGGCACCCGTCGACGCGAAGTTCAAGACACCGTGGGAGTGGACCGTTTCGTCGATGCGCGGTCTCGGCTGGCGCGAACCCGGCGACGCCGGCGAGATCAACGCCGCGCCGCTGCTCACGCAACTCGGCCAGCCGGTGTGGCGGCCAGGCTCGCCCGCCGGCTACGACGACATCGCGGCAAGCTGGGCCGCGCCCGATGCGCTCGTGCGCCGCGTGGAAGTCGCGCAGCGCTTCTCGGCGCGCGTGGGCGACCGGCTCGACCCGCGCACGCTCGGCAACACGCTCATGGGCGCCACGCTCAGCGCGCCCACCGCCACCGCGGTCGCGCATGCCGAAAGCGCGTCGACTGCGATCGCCTTGCTGCTCGTCTCGCCCGATTTCCTGAGGAGATAACCGCCATGGTTTCCCGCCGCCATTTCCTGCGCGTCGCCGCCGCCGGCGCGGGCGCGATGCTCGTCGCGCCGCAGATCGTGTTCGCCAGCGTCGAAACCGAGCGCCGCTTCGTGTTCGTGATCCAGCGCGGCGCGGCCGATGGGCTGAACATTGTCGTGCCCTACGCGGAGCCGGCCTACGCCACGCTGCGCGGCCCGCTCGCCATCGACATCGACAAGGCCGCGAAACTCGACGGCACGTTCGCGCTGCATCCGTCGCTCGTGCAGATGGCGCAGATGTATGGCGAGAAGCAGGCGCTCTTCGTGCATGCGATCGCTTCGCCGTATCGCGACCGCTCCCACTTCGACGGACAGAACGTGCTGGAAACCGGCGGCCGCGCGCCCTACCAGGTCAAGGACGGCTGGCTCAACCGGCTCGCCGCCATGCTGCCTTCCTCGCGCGAAAATGCGATTGCGTTCGCGCCTACCGTGCCGCTCGCGCTGCGCGGCACGGTGCAGGTGAGTTCGTACGCGCCCTCGGCGCTGCCCAGCGCATCCGACGATCTGCTCACGCGCGTTTCCGCGCTTTACGACGGCGATCCGCAGTTGCGCGCGCTCTGGACTTCGGCGATGAACGCACGCGGACTCGCGGGCGACGTAAGCGCCCGCCAGGACCCCGCGAGCGTCGGCAAGCTTGCGGCGAGCTTCCTCGCGCGCCCCGATGGCCCGCGCATCGCCATGATTGAAACCGGCGGATGGGACACGCACAGCGCGCAGAACGCGCGGCTCGCGAATCAGCTAAAAGCGCTCGACACGATGCTCGCCTCGCTGCGCGACGGACTCGGCCCCGCGTGGGACAAGACCACGGTGCTCGTCGCGACCGAGTTCGGCCGCACGGCCGCGGCGAACGGCACGGGCGGCACCGACCACGGTCAGGCTTCGGTGGCGATGCTGGTGGGCGGCGCCGTGGCGGGCGGACGCGTACAGGCCGACTGGCCGGGGCTGCGCAGCGCGGAGCTCTACGAGTCGCGCGACCTCAAGCCCACCGCCTCACTCGATGCATTGATCGCGGGCGCGGCCGCGGAGAGCCTCGGGCTCGATCCACAGCGCACGGCGTCGACGTTATTCGGAGATTCGGGCACAAAAAATGCGGCTACGGGTTTGATAAGGGCATGAACGGTTGGAACAGGCAAACACGACGGCGCACCGCTTTACGTGGACCCGGATGCCCCCACGCGGCGAGCCGGGCCAGCCGTTCGGATAACCAACCAATTTCAGTCAGTGGAGGACACCCGCCATGAAGATAAGACTACTGCACCCCGTGACCCTGGTCGCCTGCGCCGCCCTGCTTTGCGCATGTATCGTGGAGCCGGCCCACCCACCGGAGCCGTCGCCGCGCGTCGAGACGCCGCCGCCCGCACCCGCCGAGGGCTATGCCTGGTCCAAGGGACACTACCGCTGGGAAGGCAACCAGTGGGTGTGGATTCCGGGGCATTGGGTGCAGGGCTACTAACAAGGAGATTTAACAGGGACTACTGAGTATTCGTATTGCGGCGGTCAAATTGCATCCAACGGATAAATCGGCCGCCGCAGCTCGTTGAATTCGAGCTTGCCGCAAGCAGGATCTGTCAACGACGCGCCCGCATTCGATCACTTCGCGCGCGCTGATCGCAGCGGACGCCAGGGAGGAGGGAGCCATCGGGCAGATCAAGCAGGCGATCCTGCAGCCCGACGCCGACTACTACATTTGCCGCCCCATTCCCTTCATGCGGATGCAGCACGATGCGCTCAAGAATCTCGGCGTTCACGAAGCCCGGATTCACTACGAAGATTCGCCGATGAAATGGCCAACGCTTCGCCATCCTTATCGTATAGAGCCCGCGCGCCCTCACCTGCGCAGCGCCTCGCCGGAACATTCGATCATCCCGCGAATCAAGCGGCTGCGTGCGGGAGCGCGCGACCACAGAATGCCGAAGCGTCGCGGCTCGGTTGCCTCGGCCAACGGCAGACGCGCGAGCCGCAAGCCCTTCGTAAGCGGCGTGCCGATATCGGGCACAAGCGAGACGCCAAGACCGCGATCCACCATCAGCGCTATCGCCATCAGCGAGTTCAGTTCGAACAGTTCACGCGGCGCGATCTTCGCACGGCGCAAATACTGGTCGGCCTGCTTGCCGCCGCCCAGCGCGCGATCGTAGCGAATGAACGGCTCGCGGCGCAGCAGGTCGTGCGGATCGGCGCGCGCGAACTTCGCCGGCGCGAGCACGACGATGGGCTCCTCGCGCAGCAGATGCCAGTCGTACGTCTTCGGCAGCGCGAAGGCGGGATGCAGGCAAATCGCCACGTCCACCTCGCCGCGCTGCAAGGCTTCGAAGAGTTCCATCGAGGTGCCCGCGCGTATCAGCAGCTTGACCTGCGGGAAAGCCGCGGCGAAGCGCGCCAGCACGTCGGGCAGCACGCTCAGCAGCGCCGACGTGATGGTCCCCACGCGCAGCTCGCCGCCCATTTCCTGCTCCTGCGCCAGCGCTTTCAACTCGTCGAAACCCCGCACGAGCGAGCGGGCGCGCTCCACCACGCGCTGGCCCGCCTCCGTGGGAATGACCGTGCGGCCCGCGCGCATGACGAGCGCCACGCCCAGTTCGCGCTCCAGCGCCTGGATTTGCTGCGCGATCGCGGCGGGCGTCACGCCCACGCGCCGCGCGGCCTCCGCCATCGACCCGCTCTCCACTACCAGCAGCAGGTTACTCAGGAAACCGGTGTCCATAAACGTAGCTTCTCTATGGTTTAAAGATAGATTCGCATAGTTTATCTAAATCGTTGCCGATCGTAGACTGCCCTTCAGTGGTGATCTATACGGAACGCATGGAGATGAGAAGCAAGTTGTTCGTGCCGGCATCGCGCCCGGAACTGTTCGAAAAGGCGCTCGGCAGCGCCGCGGACGCGTTGTCGTTCGACCTGGAAGACTCGGTTGCCCCTGCGCGTAAACCCGAAGCGCGTGAGGCGCTGCGCACGCTACTCGTGTCGCCCGCCGTACGCGAGCGCGGCAAGGTGCTGATCGTGCGCGTGAACGCGCTCGACACGCCGTGGTTCGCCGACGATATCGTCGCCGTGGTTCAACCGGGCCTCGATTACGTGAATCTGCCGAAACCCGAATCCGCCGACGACGTGCGCGCCGCCGCTGCCGCGATCGAGCGCGCGGAGCGCGCCAATGGCGTGAGCCGCCCCGTGAAGCTGTTGCTCAACGTCGAATCGCCGCGCGCGCTGCGTGAAGCGGCGACGCTCGCCTCCGCGCATGCACGCGTGGCGGGCCTTCAACTGGGTCTTGGCGACCTGTTCGAGCCGCTCGGCATCGCGCGGCGCGACCCGGCGGCCATTCAGCAAGCCATGTTCAGTCTGCGGCTAGCCGCGGGCGAAGCAGGCGTATTCGCCTACGACTCGGCTTTCGCGAATATCAAGGATGCCGAAGGGTTTCGCGCCGAAGCCGAACTGGCCCGCTCGCTAGGCTTTCTCGGCAAGAGCTGCATCCACCCGAGCCAGATCGCGCTCGCCAACGACGTGTTCCGCCCTTCCGAAGAGGAAATCGCCCACGCGCTGCGCGTGGTGGAAGCGGCGCGCAACGCCGAACGCGACGGCGTGGGCGCTTATGTCGTGGACGGCAAGATGATCGACGCGCCTTTCGTCGAGCGCGCCCGTGCCCTCGTGCAGAGCGCCGAACGGCTTGGACTCATTGCATCCGCAACGTCGAGCGGGGTGCGCCAATGAGCCAGCCTGCCGCATCGAATGCAGCGCCGCGCGGCCCGCTCGCGGGCGTGCGCGTGCTCGACCTGAGCGCCTATATCGCGGGCCCGTATGGCTGCACCCTGCTCGCCGACCAGGGCGCGGACGTCATCAAGATCGAGCCGCCCACGGGCGACAATCTGCGCAAGTATCCGTCCACGCTCCAGGCCGAGAGCCGCGCCTTTCTCGGCGTCAATCGCGGCAAACGCGGGCTCGTGCTCGACCTGAAACAATCCCGCGCGCAGGAGGTGCTGTTACGCCTCGTCGAACAGGCCGACGTGCTCGTGCACAACTTTCGCCCCGGCGTGCCGGCACGGCTCGGCATTGCCTGGGAACAACTGCGCGAAGTGAACCCGCGGCTCATCTACTGCGCAGTCACCGGCTACGGCGACCAGGGCCCGAACAAGGACAAGGCCGGCTACGACCAGGTGCTGCAAACCATGACGGGCATGTGCGCGCTGCAGGGCAAGAGCGATGGCCCGCCCGAGATTCTTTACGGCTCGGTGGTCGACTACTACGCCGCCGCGCTCGTCGCAGCGGGCGTATCCTCCGCGCTGTTCGAGCGCGAGCGCAGCGGCGCGGGCCAGTACGTGGGCGTTTCGCTGCTGCGCAGCGCGCTCACCATGCAGTCCGCGCGCATGATCTGGGCCGACGACGAGCCGAAGGACGTTGGCCGCGACATGCGTTCGGGCGGCATCACCGGTATTCATCCCACGCGCGAAGGCTGGCTCTACATCTCCGCGAACACGCCGCATTTCTGGCAGGCGCTCTGCGAAAAAACCGGGCTCGCTGCACTCGCGCAGAACGAGCGTTACGATTCGGTGCGCAAACGTGCCGAGCATCGCGACGAGATCGTGCCGCAACTGCACGCCGCGTTGCAGGCGCGCAGCGCGCTCGAATGGGAAGCGCATTTTGGCGAGGCGGTGCCCTGCGCGGCGGCGCGCACCGTCGAAGACATGTTCGACGATCCCCAGGTGCTCGCAGAGGAGATGGTCACGCGCTACGACTATCCCGGCGTGGGCGCGTATCGCGGCTTTCGCGAGCCGATTCGCTTCGGCGCGACGCCTGCGCCGGACCCGATCGCCGCGCCCGCCTTCGGCGAGCACTCCGATGTGGTGCTGCGCGAGGCCGGCTGGAGCGATGCCGATATCGAACGATTGAGAAACGAGCACGCCGTGCTCTGAATACACAAAGCCGCATCCGCGCGCATCCATGCCTTTGGGTGCGCGCGGCAAACAAGGAGACAACGCGATGGAGCGTGAGCAGCATGTCCATACCATCGACGCCCCCAGGGCGCGCATAGCGGCGCCCGCCTTCGCGTGCGATTCGCACATCCACATCTACGATCGCCGCTTTGCGGCCTCGCCCGGCAACGGCGCGCATATCGTCGATCGCGCGACGGTCGAGGACTATCGACGCGTACAGGAACGCACCGGCACGCAACGTACCGTAATCGTCACGCCGCGGCCCTACGGCACCGATAACTGCGTGACGCTCGACGCGATCCGCCAGTTGGGCATCGACAATGCCCGCGGCGTAGCCGTCCTGCGCCCCGAAGTGAGCGACGCCGAACTCGACATGCTCGACCGCGGCGGCATACGCGGCATCCGCTTCACGTTGTACACGCCGCATCAGGCGGTCGTGACCTTCGACATGGTCGAGCCGCTTGCGCAGCGCATTGCCGAACTCGGCTGGCATGTGCAGTTGCACTGGACCGCCGACCAGATTGTCGAGCACGAAGCCTTGCTCACTCGCCTGCCCTGCAAGATGGTGTTCGACCACCTCGCGCGCCTGCCCCTGCCCGCGGGCACCGCGCACCGCGCGTATGGTGTGGTGCGCCGTCTGGCCGCTTCGGGGCGCGTATGGGTCAAGCTCTCGGGCGCCTACCTCGATTCGCAAGTGGGCCTCGCAGGCGGCTACGCCGACCTCGCCGACACAGCACGCGCATGGTCCGCGCTGCTGCCGGAGCGCACCGTGTGGGGCAGCGACTGGCCGCACGTGACGGAGGCGCACAAGCCCGACACCGCCGCGATCTTCGATCTGCTCGGCGCGTGGGTCGACGACGAAGCGGCGCGCAAGCGGATTCTCGTCGACAACCCCGCCGAACTCTACGGCTTCGCCCGATGAACTAGCGCCACTGCGCCCCCGATACAAACAGCCGCGCGCCAGGTACGTGCGGCCACTTTCAGCACCAGGAGACGAAACGTGAAGTCCACCGCTACCGCCGCACCCGTACGCAAGACACGCTTTACCGACGCGACGATCAGCCTGTTCGAGCGCACCATTCCCGACCCGTTCGTGCTCGCGATTCTCATCACCGCGGTCGTGGCCGCGCTCTCGGCGATGTTCGCCCCGCATGCGACGCTCAACACGCTCGTGGTCGGGTGGTACAAGGGCTTCTTCAATATCCTCACGTTCGCCTTCCAGATCACGCTCGTCCTCGTCACCGGCCACGCCTTCGCTCACGCCGCGCCCGTGCAGCGCGTGTTCAAGGCGCTCGTGGGCATCGCCCGCACGCCGGTGCAGGCAGCGGCGCTCACCTTCCTGCTAGTAGCCGTGGCCTCGTTCTTCAACTGGGGCCTCGGTCTCGTGGTGAGCGCGCTGCTCGCGCGCGAAGTGGCCAAGCGTATGCACGTGGACTTCGCGTGGATCGTCGCCGCGGGCTTTTCGGGCTGGGTGGTGTGGGCGAGCGGCATTTCCAGCTCCATCGCACTCGCGCAGTCCACGCCGGGCAGCGCGATGAACGTCGTGCAAAAGCTCACGGGCGAAGTGCTGCCGTTCAACGACACCGTGTTCACGGCGTTCAACCTCGTACCCGTGGTCGTGATGCTGGTCGCCACGCCCATCGTGCTCGCACTGCTCAAGCCGCGCGATGAAGACGCCGTCGTGCTCGACATCGAGAAGAACCCCGACCCGGAACCGCGCAAGCGTCCCGAAGGCAAGCTGAGCTTCGCGAAGTGGCTCGAATACTCGTGGATCGGCAGCGCATTCATCGGCCTCGTGGGCGTGACGTTCCTCGTGCTCGCGCACATCGAGCACATCGAAGCGTTCTCCGGCGTGAACGCCGTGATCTTCGTGATGTTCATCGCGGGCGTGATCCTGCATGGCTATCCACTCGCTTACGCGGATGCGGTCAAGAACGCCGCCAAACAAACCGGCTCGATGATGCTGCAATACCCGCTCTACGGCGGCGTGATGGGCATGATGGACGCCACGGGCCTGCCCAACGTAATCTCGCACTTCTTCATCGCGATCTCGAACACGCACACGCTGCCGTTCTGGAGCTATGTGTGCTCGCTCATCGTCACGTTCTTCATTCCGAGCGGCGGCGGCCACTGGGCCGTGCAGGGCCCGTTCGTCGTGCCCGCGGCGATCGCGCTGCATGCTTCGATGCCCGCAACCACCATGGCCGTCGCCATGGGCGAGCAGGTCTCGAACATGATGCAGCCCTTCTGGGCCGCGCCCGTGGTCGCGATGGCGGGCATCGGCGTGCAGCGCGTGCTGGGCTTCACGGTCATGACGTTCCCGCTCGGCACCGTGGTGTTCGGCGCGGCGCTGCTGCTGCTCGTTTGATGCGCATTCTTCCCTGAAACGAATAAAGAACAAGGAGACACCGCATGCAACGGCGGGCATTCATGGCGTCGCTCACGGCGCTCGCCGCGGGCGCGGGCACATTCGGCGGCATCGGCGCGGCGCGCGCTCAGAAGGTCGCTTCCGCATCGGCTTCGGCCACGATCGCGCAGCGGCTTGCGGCTTACGCCGCCGCGCTTGACTACGACGATCTCGATGCCGGTACGATCGAGGCGGTCAAGACCCACTCCGCCGACGCGCTGGGCTGCGGCATCGCCGCGCTCGGCGAGAAACCCGTGGGCATCGCGCGCCAGGTTGCGCTCAACTACGCGAGCGGCGACGGCCGGGGCGCAACCGTGCTCGGCACGCAGCGGCGCACGTCGCCCGACCTCGCGACCTTCGCGAACGGTGCGGCCATCCGCTATTACGACCTCAACGACGTCTATGCGGGCAAGGAAATCGGCCACCCGAGCGACAACATCGCCGCATGTCTCGCCCAGGCCGAGGCCGAAGGTGCGAATGGCCGCGATCTGATCGTCGCCATCGCCCTCGCCTACGAGATCGATTGCCGCCTCATGGACGCCGCTTCGATCAGTTCGCGCGGCTGGGATCACCCCATCTTCAGCCTGCCCGCGGCCGCGCTCGCGGCGGGCAAGCTCATGAAGCTCGACGAGCGGCAACTGGCCGAAGCGGTCAACCTCGCGCTCAACGGCCACCTCGCGCTGAACCAGACGCGTGTGCAGACCATGTCGAACTGGAAGGGTCTCGCCGATGCCGACGCCGCACGCAACGCGGTGTTCTCGGCCGCCCTCGCGCGCGACGGACTCACGGGCCCCGCGCCGATCTTCGAGGGCAACGCAGGGCTGTTCAAGCAGGTATCCGGCCCATTCAGCATCGACACGGCGAGCTTCGGCGGCAAAGGCCGGCCGTTTCGCATCAACGACTGTGCCGTGAAGTTCTACCCTGCGCAGGCGCTCACGCAAACGGCGATTGCTGGCGGCATCGACGTGGCGAAACAGGTGGGCGACCTCGATCGTATCGTCAGCATGGAGATTCGCACCTCGCACGAAGGCTACTTCTCGGCAGGAATGGACCCGCAGAAATGGGCCCCCGAAACGAGCGAGACTGCCGATCACAGCCTGCCCTACGTGACCGCGCGCGCCATGTTCGACGGCGATATCAGCCTGGCGAGCTATCGCACCGAAGCGCTCCATGACCCGAAGATCCGCACCTTCATGCAGAAGATCAAGGTTGTAGAGGATCCCGAACTGACCCGGCTCTATCCGAAATATTACGCGACCATCGTAAGCGCCACGCTTACGGACGGACAAACCGTGTCGAAGCGCGTGGACGACATTCCAGGCTTCGCCACGCGGCCGATGCAGCGCGGCGACTTCGAAGCGAAGTTCCGCAAGAACGCGGTGCCAGTGATCGGCAAGGCGCGCGCCGACGATGCGCTTGGTTTTTTCTGGAGTCTCGACGAGCAGCGCGACCTCTCGAACCTGTTTGCGCCACTCGTCGTGCACGCCTGAAGAACGCGAGGGGAAGCATCACCCCCTCCCGTGTCGCGCCGAAAGCTCCTCCAGATCGAGATCGCGTTCGAGCACGCGCAGTAGTTCGTCGTGGATCAGGCCGGCACGGTGCAGCTTCAACAGCTCCGCGCGTCCAGCCTCCACGGCGGCCAGCACGACATCGTAGTGCGAGGTGCGCATTTCCTGCGGATAGCTCTCGGCGTTTGCAAAATTGCGCGTGAGGTTCGCACGATACGTGTACTGCTCCAGCAGCCGCGGGTGGATCACGCTGCCGTCCGGACCATGGACGAGCGGCGTGATTGCCGCTAGCTGGGCGGCTTCGAGGCGCGCCCACGCCTGCGGCTCGTTGAGGTAGGGTTCCTCCCCTTCCATATCGTTCGCAGGCCTGATCAGCTTGATGAGCGGTCCGATGGTCGTGCCTTGCAGCAGCACCGTGAACAGAATGACGGCAAATGCGGCGAAGAGAATGAGATCGCGGCCCGGCATCGCTTCCGGCAGCGCAAGCGCAATGGCCAGCGTGACCACGCCGCGCATGCCGGCCCAGCTCACCACCGTTGCGCCACGAAAGTCCGCCGCTTTCACGCGGGTCGGTAACATCCGGTGCAGCGCGGTCCTGACGATCTCGATGCCATACGTCCACACGCAGCGCGAGACGACAACGGCGAGCACAACGGCCATTGCAGCGGGACCGAGCAGCGCGACAGCATTGCCCGTCCCGCCGAGGCGCAGCATGACCCCACGCAGCGAGAGGCCGATCAGCACGAAAACCAGCGCCTCGAGCACGAAGACCATGACCTGCCAGAACGCCGTGCCGCGGCTGCGCACCGTGGCCGAAAAGATTTCGTGCTGATGCCAGCCTAGCTGCATGCCGCACGTGACCGTGGCGATCACACTCGAAACGCCCAGCATGTCCCCCGCGATATAGGCGATCCAGCCTGCCAGCACGGAGGCGGTGATGATCAGATACTCGTCCTGGAGCTGACGCAGCAGGCACACGACGACATAGCCCACGACAGCGCCGACCACAATGCCGCCCAGCGCGAGCCCGACGAAACTGAGCGCCGCATTCGGCTCGCTGAATACGCCCGTCAATGCCGCCGCGACGGCGAAGCGAAACAGCACGAGACCGGCGGCGTCGTTGAGCAGGCTCTCGCCTTCGAGCAGCACCATCAGCCGGCGCGGCAGCGCGAGCCGCTCGAGCACCGCTTTCGCGGCGACCGCATCGGGCGGCGAGACCACCGCGCCCAGTGCGAAACATGCGGCCCAAGGCAGTGACGGAACGGCCCAATGCGCGACCACGCCAACGGCCCACGTCGTGAATGCCACCGCGCCGATGGCGAAGAGCAGGATGGGCGCGAGGTGACGCTTGAAGTCGGACCAGACGAAGAAGTAGGCGCCGTCCATCAGCAAGGGCGGCAGAAACACGATGAGGACGAGGTCCGGGTCGATCACCACGGGCGGCAGGCCGGGCGCGAAGGCCATGGCGGCGCCGCCGACCAGCAGCGCGGCAGCGGGCGGCAGGCGCAGGCGCTTGGCGAGCAACTCGAGCGCGATGATGGCGATGAGCGAAAGGAGCACGAGCTTGAACGCCGACACAGCCGACATGACGCTTCCTTGTTTTTACCCAGGTACGGTGAGTGGAGGAGCGCGGCCGCCCCCTTCAATTCCCGCAAGCATGAATCAAAAACTGCTGCATCGCTCGCGCCGGATCGCTGAGCACGGCCCCAGGATGCCACAACATGCCCGCTTCCATCTGCGGAATGGCATCCTCGATGGCGCAAGCGTCGATGCGCTTGCCCTCCAGCGACCACGGCCTGAACACCATGTCCGAGAGTATCGTCACGCCGAAGCCATGCGCCACGAGCCCGCGCAGCGCCTCCATCGAACTCGTGCGAAACGCGATATTCGGCGCGACGCGCCTCTTTTTCCAGTAGCGCAGCGTCGAGGCCTCGCCCTCGTCCACCGTGAGCTGGATATAGGGGTAACGCGCGATGTCGCGCAGCGTGACGGTGCCCATCTGCGCGAGCGGATGAGTCGGCGCGGCCCACAACTGGCGGCGCGAACGCATCAGCAAGTGGTGACCGAAGCGCGCGCGCCGCTCCACATTGGAAAGCAACGCCACGCCAAGGTCGACTTTGCCCGCGAGCACCGCCTCCTCGATGGCCGGCCGGTCCAGATCGTGCAGATCGATCTCGATCTCGGGATAGGTCGCCCGAAACCGCGCGAGCAGTTCTGGCAGGAAGTAGCCGAGCAGCGTATAGGAGGCGGCCATGCGCACCGTGCCGCGCAAGCTGTGCGCGCGAAACGGCGCCTTGTGCAGTGCGTCGCGCACCGACTCCAGCACGTGGCGCGCGTGATTGAGGAAGTCCTGCCCGTCTGGCGTCAGTTCCACGCCCTGGGGCAAGCGCACGAAGAGCCGCGTGCCGAGCGCCTCCTCGAGCGCGAGCACCGCATTGGTGATCGCCGACTGCGAGACATGCTCGGACGTCGCCGCCATCGAAAACTGCCCGTTCTGCGCCGCCGCCACAAAGTAGCGGAACTGCCGCAAGGTCACGTCCTTGGCCATGTGCTTTTCGAATATCGTGAGTCGATGGTTCCGATTCTACGATACGTGGTCTTAAACGTGCCCGCAGCGGCCGGCCCCACACAAACCGGGTATCAGCGCGGCGCCATCCGCAACGCGCCATCGAGCCGGATCACCTCGCCGTTCAGATAGCGGTTGCCGACGATATGCTCGACGAGCGCCGCGAACTCCGCGGGCTGGCCAAGACGCTGCGGAAACGGCACGCCCGCGCCCAGCGCCTGCTGCACTTCGGCGGGCATGGCGAGCAGCATCGGCGTTTCGAAGATGCCGGGGGCGACGGTCACCACGCGAATACCGTTGCGCGCCAGTTCGCGCGCCGCCGGCAACGTGAGTGAAACGACACCACCCTTCGAAGCCGCATAGGCCGACTGCCCGATCTGGCCATCGTACGCGGCTACCGAAGCCGTATTGACGATCACGCCGCGCTCGCCGCCGGCATCCGGCGTATTGTTCGCCATCGCCACGGCGGCGAGGCGCATCACGTTGAAGGTGCCGATGAGGTTGACGCTCACGACCTTCGCGAACAGATCGAGCGAATGCGCGCCTTCTTTTCCGACGATGCGCTGCGCCGGCGCGATTCCCGCGCAGTTGACCACGCCATGCAGCGCACCGAAGCGCTGGGTGGCAAGCGCGATCGCCGCCTCGACGCTTGCCGCCAGCGTCACATCCACCTCGACGGCCAGTGCATGCTCGCCGCCGAGCGCCGCCGCGTCACGCGCACGGGCTACGTCGATATCGCCGAACACCACATTCGCGCCGCGTTCGAGCAGGTGTCGGCCCACCGCCGCGCCGAGTCCGGAACCGCCGCCCGTGATGAAAAACGTCTTGTCCTGCACAACCATTTGAGTCTTCTCCGTTGGTTATCGATTCGTTATCCGATCTTTCAAACCGTCTCGCCAGCCAGTTTCGCGCGATACTTTTCGCGCACGCCGCGCGAACGCTCGTAATTGCGCTCCTTGACGATACCGAAGCCTCGCACCGCACCCGGCACGCCAAGCAGGCCGACGGCTGCCGCCAGCGTCTGCTGCGTCAGTTTGCCGAGCACGAGGCGCACGTCTTCCTCGAATTCACCGATCATCGCGCGCTCGATCACGCGGTCGCGCTGCCGTGCAAACGGATCGAGCGCCGTGCCGCGCAGCGCCTTGCCGTGCTTGAGTACGCGCAGCAGCGGCTCGGCCCACACGCCGCGCAGCGCGATCTTGTTGCGGCGCCCGGTTTGCGCATCGCGGCGCGTGAGGAGCGGCGGCGCCATGTGGAACGTCTTCCTGACCGCCGTGCCATCGAACAACGCGGACAGGTACGCGCCGAAGCCGCCATCGGTGTGCAGGCGCGCAACCTCGTACTCGTCCTTGTAGGCGAGCACCTTGAAGTATTGGCGTGCCGCCGCTTGCGCAAGCGCGCCGCTCGCCCCTCCGATCGCGCGCTCTGCCTGCGCGACGGCATCGACCAGCGCGCGATAGCGCTTCGCATAGGCGGCGTTCTGGTACAGCGTGAGATCGTGCTCGCGCTCGGCCACGAAGCGAGCGAGATCGAACGGCGTGTCAGCGACCGCTATGTCCGCTCCCGTCACGCGTTCGAGCGCGCGAGCGTCCTGTGCGATCAAACGACCCCAAAGGAACGCGCGTTCATTCATCTTCACGGCCGCGCCATTGAGCCCGATTGCCTGCAGGATCGATGCTTCGCTAAGCGGCACGAGCCCCGACTGGTACGCGTAGCCCACCATCATCATGTTCGAAGCGATGGCGTCGCCGAAAATCGCTTCTGCCGCCGCCGTGCAGTCCCAGAACACCGTGCCGTCCGCGCCCATCGCGCTCTCGATCGCCGCCTGATGCACGGCTTTGCTCACGGGCAGATCGCCGTCGCGCACGAAGTCGGCGGTCGCGTTGATGCGCTCGTTCACGATCGCGCGCGCGCCGCTGCCCGGCAGGCGCGAGAGCGCGCCCGACGATGCCGCCACCACGGCGTCGCAGCCCAGCAGCACGTTGGCCGCATGAGCGCCGATACGCGCGGTGGTGATGAGCCCGCGGCTCTGCGCGATCTGCACGTGGCTCAACACCGCGCCGTTCTTTTGCGCGAGGCCCGTGAAGTCGAGCGTCGAGGCGCCGCGCCCTTCGAGGTGCGCGGCCATGGCGAGGATCGCGCCGATCGTCACGACGCCCGTGCCGCCCACACCCGTCACAACCATGCGCAGGTGTTGCTCCAGCGCCTGCGGCACGCGCGCGGGCGGTGCGAGCGTGGCGCGCAGTTCCGCTTCGATGCGCTGAATGCGCGCGGCGTCCGGGCGCTTCGGCTCCATGCCCTGCACCGTCACGAAGCTCGGGCAAAAGCCCTTCACGCACGAGGTGTCCTTGTTGCAGCTCGATTGATTGATGGCCCGCTTGCGGCCCAGCTCCGTTTCGAGCGGCTCGATCGCGATGCAGTTCGACTGCACGGAACAGTCGCCGCAGCCTTCGCAAACGGCCGGATTGATCACCACACGCGTGGGCGGATCGATCAGCTTGCCGCGCTTGCGGCGGCGGCGCTTTTCGGCGGCGCAGGTCTGGTCGTAGACGATCACCGAAACGCCCTTCTGCTCGCGCAGGCGGCGTTGCAGCGCATCGAGCGCGTCGCGGTGCAAGAGCGTCACGCCCGCAGGCAACGCCTGCGAGCCCGCGTACTGCTCGGGCCGGTCGGTCACCACGACGACTTCGTTCACGCCTTCGGCCCGGACCTGCGCCACCACGCGATGCACGGTGAGGCCGCCCTCGGCGGGCTGGCCGCCGGTCATCGCCACCGCATCGTTGAAGAGGATCTTGTAAGTGACGTTCGCGCGCGCCGCCACGGCCTGGCGGATCGCCAGGCTGCCCGAGTGCTGATAGGTGCCGTCGCCGAGATTCACGAACAGATGCGGCATGTCCGTGAAGGTCGACATCCCGACCCACTGCACGCCTTCGCCGCCCATCTGGCAAAACGTCGCCGTGTTGCCCGCCTCGCCGAGCGCCATGATGTGGCAGCCGATACCGGCCGCGGCATGCGAGCCGTCGGGCAGACGCGTCGACGTATTGTGCGGGCAGCCCGCGCAGAAGAACGGCTTGCGGGTGAGCGGTTCGCCTTGCGGCGCTTGCGCGAGCGCGATCACGCGCTGCGCGCCCGAACGCGCATGGGTTGCGCCGGTAGCGACGAACGGCACATCGACTTCGACGTGCCGGAAAAACCGCTGCAGTGCGTGCGCGAGCTGCTCGGGTGCGAACTCCATCGCGGCGGGCAGCAGCGGCTCGCGCTCGCCGAGCGTCTTGCCGTGCACGGACGGCCGCTCGTCGGCCCGCACGTTGAAGAGTGCTTCCTTGATCTGCCGCTCCACGAACGAGCGCTTTTCCTCTACGACGAAAAGCGCCTGCATGCCGCGCGCAAATGCCTTGAGCCCTTCCGTTTCGAGCGGCCAGATCATGCCGACCTTATAAAGCCCGATACCGAGTTGTTCGAGGCGCTCGGCCGTCAGCCCCAGCGCCTCGAACGCGGCCAGCACGTCCGCATGCGCCTTGCCCACCGTCACGATGCCCACGCGCGCCTGCGCGGGGCGCAGCAACGCGCGGTCGAGCGGATTCGCCCGCATGAAGGCGAGCGCGGCGGGCAGGCGCTCTTCGAGCACGCGGCGCTCCAGTTCGGCGCGCTCCGCCGGCCAGCGCAATTGCGGGTCGTAGTTGAAGCCGCGCTGCGGCGGCACGGCGATGTCCGCGGGCAAACGCAACGGCACGCCGCGGCCCACGCGCATCGAGCGGCCGCTTTCCACCGTCTCCGTAATCGCCTTGAAACCGACCCACAGTCCGCTGAAACGCGACAGCGCATAGCCGGTGAGCCCGTACTCGATGTATTCCTCTACCGACGCCGGAAAGAGAATCGGCATCATCGCGCCTTCGAAGACGTGGTCCGTCTGGTGCGGAAACATCGACGACTGCGCCGCGTGGTCGTCGCCGGCCACCGCCAGCACGCCGCCGTGCCGCGCGGTGCCGAGCATGTTGGCATTGCGGAACACGTCGCCGGTGCGGTCCACGCCCGGCCCCTTGCCGTACCACATCGAGTACACGCCTTCCACACGTTTGCCGGGAAACGCGTCGAGTTGCTGCGCGCCCCACAGCATGGTCGCGCCGAGGTCTTCGTTCAGGCCCGGCTCGAAGCGCACGTCGAAGTCCGCGAGCAGTGCCTTCTGGCGCCACAGTTCCTGATCGAATCCGCCGAGTGGCGAGCCACGATAGCCGGAGACGAGACCCGCGGTTTTCAGCCCGGCAAGGCGGTCCGCGCGCGCCTGTTCGATCAGGATGCGCACGAGCGCCTGGGTGCCGGTGAGAAAGACCGCGCCGTCCTCGCGCAGGTAGCGGTCTTCGAGTCGATAGTCCGTATCGATCTGGCGATCGGTCTCGACGGCTCGCATGTTCATGGTGTCTCCGCTGTTCGACTTGTGGGTATTAGCGGATTCTAGGTAGCCAATAGCGGCGATTCGTGCCAAACTGAGCCACATTTTGTTCATCAATTAGCAACACTCGCCCCAAATTCAATTTTTTCAGGGAAAGCTGGCCAATGAAATTCGACCGCGTGGATGTGGCCATCCTGCACGCCCTGCAGCGCGACGCGCACGTGAAGTCGGCCGACCTCGCCGAATCGCTCGGGCTTTCGCTTTCACCGTTCTACCGGCGCATCCGTATGCTCGAAGAGCGCGGCGTCATCACGCAGTACGTCACGCTGCTCGATCAGGAGAAAGCGGGCTTTCCCGTCAACGCCTATGTGTCGGTGGCAATCGAGAAGAAGAACGAGACACGGCTAGCCGCGTTCGAGCGCGCGATCTCGAACTACGACGAGGTGATGGAGTGTTATTTGATGACGGGCGCGTTCGACTACATGCTGCGCGTGGTGGCGAGCGATATTGCGGGCATCGAGCGTTTCGTCATGACGCGCCTCACCAAGATCGAGGGCGTGCGTGACATTCACACTTCCGTGGCGCTGCGCCGCGTGGAGTACAAAACCGAGCTGCCGGTGCGCGTGCGCGACGAGTGACGCGCGGTGCAATGCTGCGGTTCAGGATGTCGAAGGAATCACTGCGTAGCGAGGGCGTTCACGCCTTTTGCCCCGTCTTGCGGCACGCGCCTGCGCCGTGAGCAGCGCGGCGGTGCGCTGTTCGAGCGCCACGTTGCGGCGCTGCGTTTTCTCGTGCGCCTCGGGGGGCAGGCGCACCGGCCGGCACATTGCATGCCGGGCCGGTTTCTCGTCATGAACGTGGCGATATTTCGGGCGGCGAGCCCTCATGAAAGAGCTGGCTGAGTTGCGCGCGCAGTTCGGGCGAATCGGCGTGACGATGCACGCTCACCGCGTGTTGCACGGCAGCTTCCAGAAGCTCCGAATCCGAATCCGCCGAGATAGCAACCGTGCAGTTCATCTCACTGGGAAACTCCCTGCAGTCAATGTACTTTCGCGTCATGGTGGAACCTCTCGCTGGGCGGGTAAAAAACAGGCACGCATGCAGGCCGCGCGCGTGAAAATTATAGAATCCATGCATTGTGCTTGCTAAACTATTAAAGCGAATCCAGACGCGACAATAATCTGAATTAATTGCACGTTTTTTATCAAGCTGCATAATTTAGGTTATCTAATGAATCGACGAGGCTCGGTGGCTGCCTGGGTGCAATCCAGATTGTCACAAAGCGCTCGCCGCCTGGCCCCTCGCGGTCCGGCCAGAGGCGGCCCCCGCCGCCCTTTGCGAAAGCCCTTCCTTCCCGCTTTCCCGACCGGACGCACGCCGCGTCACGCGCGTGCGTCAGCCGCATTGATTCGACAATTGAAGCGGTCGCCTGCAGTTCCGTTCAGTCCATGAAAACGCACGTCCGGCTATTGGCGCGCGTTTGTCCGATCCGTTGAATTGAGAGGTGTGCCATGTCGAGCCTGTCGAGCGAAACCATCGCCACATTGAAAAGCGCGCTGCGCGGCGAAGCCCTGCAACCCGGCGACGCGGCCTACGAAGAAGCCCGGCAAATCTGGAACGCGATGATCGAGCGCCGCCCCGCGCTCATCGTGCGCTGCCGGGGTTGCGCCGACGTGCGCCAGACCGTGGCGCTCGCGCGTGAAAGCGGCCTACCGCTCGCCGTGCGCGGCGGCGGCCACAATATCGCAGGCAGTGCGCTATGCGACGGCGGCATCGTGATCGATCTCTCGCCGATGAAGTCGGTCAGAGTCGAGCCCGCCACACGCCGCGCGTATGTGGAGCCCGGCGCCACGCTGCACGATTTCGACCACGAAGCGCAGGCATTCGGCCTCGCTACGCCGCTCGGCATCAATTCGACGACGGGCGTCGCGGGTCTCACGCTGGGCGGCGGCTTCGGCTGGCTAAGCCGGCGCTTCGGCATGTCGGTCGACAACCTCGTCGCCGCCGACGTCGTGACCGCCGACGGCAACCTGCTGCGCGCGAGCGCCGAAGAAAACGCCGACCTCTTCTGGGCGCTGCGCGGCGGCGGCGGCAACTTCGGCGTGGTGACGATGTTCGAGTTCGCGCTACACCCCGTCGGTCCCGAGATCTACGGCGGACTGGTCGTGCTGCCGTTCGACGCCGCGAAAGAAGCGCTGACACACTACCGCGAAGCGGCCGAAGCGATGCCCGAAGACCTGACCGTGTGGAGCGTGTCGCGTCTCGCGCCGCCGCTGCCGTTCCTGCCGCCCGAGGTGCACGGCAAGCCCGTCATCGTCTTCGCGATCTGCTATTCGGGGCCGCCGGAAAACGGGCCGAACGCGGTGGAGGCCGTGCGGCGCTTCGGACCGCCGTGTGGCGAACATCTCGGGCCGATGCCCTATGCCGCGTGGCAGCAGGCGTTCGATCCGCTGCTCACGCCGGGCGCCCGCAACTACTGGAAATCGCACAATCTCGACGCGCTGCCCGACGGCCTCATCGACACGCTGATCGACGCCATCGCCGCGCTGCCCTCGCCGGAGTGCGAAATATTCTTCGGGCAAATTGGCGGCGCGACCTTGCGCGTCGCGCCCGATGCGATGGCCTACCCGAATCGCGACGCGCTCTACGTCATGAACGTGCACGGCCGCTGGAGCGATCCCGCCGACGACGCCCGCTGCGTCGCCTGGGCGCGCGGCTTCTTCGAAGCTTCCGCGCCTTATGCGCTCGGTAGCGTCTACGTGAACTTCCTCACCGACGACGAACGCTCGCGCGTCGAGGCCGCCTATGGTCCGAACATGAGCCGTCTCGTCGCCGTCAAGACGAAATACGACCCGCACAATCTTTTCCGCCATAACCAGAACATCCGGCCCGAAGGGTCGGCCGAGGGAAGCCAGTAATCCGCGTTTCGATGTCATCGTAAGGGGAATCGTCATGTCGACTTATGTGGTGCTTGCGCAGTTCACCGACCAGGGTATCCGCGCCGTCAAGAACAGCGCGCAACGGGCCGGTCAGGCAGCGGAACTCGCCAAAACTTTTGGCTGTGAAATGAAGCAGATCTACTGGACGCTCGGGAAGTACGACATCGTCACGGTCATCGAAGCGCCCGACGAGGAAAGCTTCATGGCGTTCGGCCTCGCACTCGGGTCGCTCGGCAATATCCGCACGCAAACGCTGCGCGCCTTGAGCAAGGATGAGTTCACGGCGGTTCTCGGCAAGCTCAATTAATGAGCGCCGGCGCGCGGCACCCGGGCCGGTGCCGCGCCGCCATTCATCATTCTTCATACCTATTCGCCGCACGCGCGGCGCATTCCTCCCGCCAGATGGGGAGGCAGTTCCCTGCCCGAACACACCATGGCGCGCGAGCAACCTTCCGGGAAGCCGCATTGCGCGAGCGAAGTCTTTCTTTTTGGCAAACGTTTGCCGCTCGGGTATCAAGTCCGCGCGCGCGAGGCCGACAACGCGTACATCGCCACGAATTTTTGGAGACCCGGACGTGACGCGCGTTTTGCTTTTACTTACCGTAATGGTTATGACAGGCTGCGCGCAACTGCAGCCGCCCACTACGGCGCAAACCGGGAAACCCGCCGAGTCGAACGTCATCATGAAGTTCGACATTCCCGCCGATGCACTCGGCGCGCACGACCCGCAACTGAGCGCCGTGCTCGCCAAGGCCGGCGCGCTCGCCGCCGCGCAAAAGCAGCCCACCGTGATCCGCGTGACGGCGCTGGGCGAGGACTTCAAGTACATCAATCAGGCCATCTGGCGGGGCGTGCCCGCGCGAGGGCCCAAGCCCACGCTCGAAAACCTGACGGCTGGCGCGAACCAGACGTACAGCGTCTCGATCGAACCGATGCATGCTGGGAGCTGACACGATGCGTCCGATCGTTCTCGCCGCTGCACTCGGCCTTGGTAGCGCGGCCTGGGCGGGCCAACCCGCCGCCAGCGCGCCCGCCGCCACCGTCGTTGCCGCTGCCGCCATGCCTGCCGCCGACAAGGTCTATCCGCCGCTGCCCTCGCTCGCCATGCTGCCGCCCGCAACCGGCGACGACGACGAGGCTCCCGCGCCGCATTCGTCGTCGCACAACAAGAAGAAGACGCGTCAGCGCGATTGCCACTGCGCCATGCCCACGCCGCGTCTCGTTGTCTCCGACACCTCGCGCGCCTATCTCAAGGACATCGAGCAGAAACTCGATTCCGCTCTCGCGCAGTGACGTCGCGCATTGACGCCCAACCCGGAGCTTCGACCCATGCAGCAGAAGACCAACGCCCTGCGCCAGCTACGATCGCGAGTCATGCGCGCGTGGGTCGCGATCATGAGCCTCGCGGCGCTCGGCGCGACGCTCGCGCATGCCGCGCCGCCTGCCGACGAATGCTTCGAAAAGGCCGGCGCCTACCAGGGCGTGAATCCGCTCGTGCTGCGCGCCGTAGCGTGGCGTGAATCGAAAGGCGACGCGGCGGCCATCAATCACAATGCGAACGGCTCGATCGACGTCGGCCAAGCGCAGATCAACTCGATCCACTTTTCGGAGCTTTCGCGCGAGGGCATTCCGCACGGCGCCCTCACGGACCCGTGCGTGAATATTTTCGTGGCCGCCTGGCTGCTCAAGCAAAAGATGGTGCGATACGGCAACACATGGCGCGCGATTGGCGCATACCACTCGGAGTCGCCGCACGAGCGCGATGCCTACGCGCGCAGCATTCAGGCCATTCTCGTGAGCTGGGGCCACCTGCAGCCGGGGCGATGAACGAAGCGCCCGGCGTCGCTTCCTATTCGTTGCAGGCGCAACGATCGCTTAGCCGCGCAGCTTGTTCAACAGCTTGAGCCCGCGGCGCGCCATGGCCGAATAAAGCTCGGCGCCCTTGAGCGCAGGGTCGACATGGCGCTCGTAAGGCTGCAGCGTGATCGGGAAATACGGCGCAAGCTTCTCCACCACGCGCTGTGGCGAGATGTGCGTGTTGCTCTGGACCACGGCGAACATGCCGTCGCTTTCCGGCGCAAGGTGGCGGGCCTCGCTCCAGCCTTCCATCTTGTCGGCAAACCAGACGCTTTCGTCGGCGTGCAGCGCGCGCTGGCCCGGTTTCGGGCCCGTGTGGTACTGCTCCAGCAGCCCTTCGTGTTCCGCGTTGAGCCAGTAAAGCGTGTATTCGGTCCAGTCGAGCGCGTAATTGGCGAGCAGCACGCGCCGCCAGTCGGTGCCGTGCAAAGCCGCCAGGCGCTGTTGCAGGCTCAGACACAACGTGCGCGACAGGATGGCCGGCGTCCACCAGATGCCGTCGCGCGCGAGTTGCGGATCGAGATTCAACAGCTTCGCCGAAGCCTCCCAGTAATACGGCTCGACCGTGCGCGGCTGAACATGCGTGAGGGCCCGACCGTCGAGAATCAGCGTATCCGCGCTGAAGCGATGGGTGGCGAAGCAGTCGGGGTCGAGCACGAGGAAATACTCGGTCTCGATCCATTCGGGTGCATTCAGCTTGATGATCTGCTGCCGGTGCCAGTTGCGGATCTGATGACGCTGCGAGAACTCCGCAAAAATGCCCATGTACAGCGATTCGTCGACCACTTCGATGGGGAAATCGGACCACGCTTTCGCGTAGCCCTTGACCTCTTCGAGTTCGTCGTGCGGCACGACGATGACGAAACGGTGAAACGTCCTGGGCGTCGTGAAGTGACGCAGCGACGAGAAGAGGATGTCGCAACGGCCGATATTGTCGGCATAATGCCGTCCCCGCGTCTTCACCGGCAGGATCGCGCTGATCTGGTGCATGGCAGTCAGGTCCCGAATGTTAGAAGAATCGGTAAATGAAGTTCGGGATATAGCCGCGCCGATGCGTCAGCGCGATGCCGATCAGCCTGCCGCCCGCGTCGAGCAGCTGCGTTTTCAGGCCGAGGACCACGGGCTTGCGCGACACCTCTGCGCGCACCGCCATGACCGTGGCGTCCGCCAGCGCCGCGTTTTCGATGCCGGCGAACGACTGGCTCGCGGGCGGCGCATGCACGACGATGTAGTCGTGCGCCTCGCGCAGCGTATTGAACAGGGTCGTGGTCTGCTGCCACGAAGTCGGGAACGTGCCGCTCTCCGGCCGCGCGACGACGATGTTGTGCCGCTCGACGCTTTCGAACAGGAGGCCGCTCGAAGCCGCGATCTCCGTGGGCGCCGCGCTCGCCGCACGGCTTTGCCCGCCGTGTCCCGACCACGTCAGCAGGCCCTGCGCGTTCGGCGGGCCATAGAGCGGCGAGTCGGCGCCGGAAGCCATGTCGAGAATGAGGACCGGCTTGGTCGTGCGATGCTCGAGTTCGACGGCGAGGCCGCGAATCACCGAAAGCAGCCCATCGTTCTTGCCGAACGAGAGCGCCATGACCACCTTGGCGGGCGAGTCCGTGCTCGCGTTGATGGCCGCGATCATGCGGCCATACGCCATGTGCGCGGGCCGGCTGGCCGCTTTGGCCGCGTCGGCCGAGGCCCCCGCGGCGCCGGGCCGGCGTGCGCCGCCGCCGAGCATCACCGGCGCGTTCAGCACCGGCAGCAGCAGAGAACGCTCGGCCTGCTCCGGACTCAGGAAGGTCTCGCGCAGGCTCGCCATGACGAGCACGACGAGCGCCGAAATCAGCAGACCCGCCGCCACGCTCGCCGCAATGATGAGGCTGGCCGACACGCTGCGCTGCGAAGGCGGGAACGGCGCCTGGATCACGCGCACGTTCGTGCTGTTCACCTGGCTCACCTGTCCCTGCTGGATCTTCGCCAGCTCGACCTGGCGCGAACGGTCCTTGAAGCTGTCGGCCAGAATGTCGCGCGTTGCCTGCAGCTGGCGCATCTGGCTGGAGATGTCGCTCAGGCTGCGCAGCTTCGCGCGCGTGTCCTTGATCTGCTCTTCGAGCGCCTGCTGGCGCGCGGTTTCGCCCGCGATGCTCGCATTCAGTGCGGCCAGCCGCCCTTGCACCACGTCGTAGTAATCGTTGTGGCCGTAGCGCGTGGCCGTGGCCATTTGCGCCTTGCGTCGCGCGATGCTCGCGTGCATGTCGGCGATCTGCTGATCGAGCTGCTGCACGAACGGCGAGCTGTCCATGTAGCGCGAGGCGAAATCGGCGCGGCGCGCTTCGAGCTGCATCAGCGAAAGCTGCATCGTGTCGAGCGCATGGGCGGCCTCGGAGTCGTCGGTGAAGATCGGGATCGTGGCCTTGACCCCCTTCGAGGACGCCTGCTCCGACTTCAGTTCGCCGCGATGCTGCGCGAGCGACGTGTCGTTCTCGAGCTTTTGCTGAACCAGTTGGCTTTCGAGCAGCACGGCGCGCGAGGTCTGGTCGTCGATATTGACGATGCCGTGCGTTTTCTGGAACGCGAGCAGGTCGGCATCGGCTTTTTTCAATTGCCTTGCGACTTCGTCGCGCTGACCAGTGAGGAAATCGACGCGGCCGGACGTGAAAATCGTCGCGCGCCGGCGGAAGTACGTGTCGAGCAGACGCGAAAGCGCATCGGCTGCTTCCTTGGGATCGGCGTCGTAATACGTGAGGTTGATGGTGCTCGCGAGATCGTTTTGCTCGATATGCAGCCGATGCTCGAATTCCTGCAAATGGCTGTCGATTTCTTGTTCGCTTGCGTTCGGCCCCAGTTTCGCGATCACCACGTCGCGATGCAGTTCCGGGCTGCTGAGGATCTGCGCTTCGACGCCGTCGAGCTGGCCAATGGCGGGCTGCACCGCGGCGCCGCCATTCGGGTTGTTCGACTGGTCGTAATATCCTGCAAGGAGTACGAGCAAAGTCGACTGCGCCCGGTAAGGCATGGGCACCAGAAGCGCAACCGCCACGCCGATCGCCACAACGGAAAGAAATACCGCTGTTGCAACCTTGCGATAATAAAAAAAGGTGTTGAGATAGTCCCGGACCGTCAGTTCGACAACAGCCGCCTTCCTTTCAGGCCTTGTTCTAGTAGTAATAACCATACAGGTGCGGTTCCAGGCCAACAGTGAAGATTCGACGGCGCATATAATACGTAAGAAAACATCCAGGATGTCGCGTTAAACTGACATCCGCGAAAAAATCGTGCGAGTTCCACCCTTCATTAACGGCAATTCCTGCCGTTACTTGACAAGAGATCAGGAACCGCAAGCCACCGCTTCACCCACGCGCCCGATGAACATACTCCGACCAGCCTGCGTCCTCGGGCTGATAACGCTTACCGCCTGCACCCAGACCTGGGTGGAGCCGCAATTCCAGCAGCGGGCGCAATTCGCCGCGTGGTCGCAAGCCTCGCCGGGCGTCTATCGCATCGAACCCGGCGACGACCTCTCGGTCGTCATGCCTTTCAATGCCGAGCTGAACTTCCGCGGTTCGGTCGCGCCGGACGGCGGCCTGACCATGCCGTTCGCGGGCACGATCCCGGCGGCAGGGCTCACGGTCGCCCAGCTCGGCGACGCCATCGACAAGGCGCTCGCTGCCAACGGCATGGCGAAGAACGCTCACGCTTCGGTTGCCATCGTGCAGTCGGCCGCTAAAATCTATGTGGCCGGCCAGGTCGCGCGCCCCGGCGAAATCGCGCTGCACACGGGCATGAGCGTGCTGCAGGCCATCGCCGCCGCGCAGGGCTTGCTCGACACGGCGCGCACCAACGAAGTCGTGCTGATTCGCCGCAGCCCCGATGGCCGCCCGATGCTGCGCACGATCGACCTCGACGCGCTCACGCATCGCGGCGACCCGGCGCAGGACGTCATCCTGCAGGCCACCGATACGATCTTCGTGCCGAAGTCCTCGATCGCCGAAGTCGACCAGTGGGTCGATCAGTACATCGACAAGGTCATTCCGTTCCAGCGGGGCTTCGACTACACGATCTCGAACAATCCCACGACGTACTAAGCCTGCTCTGCGAGCCTCGACCGCCCGACGGCTCTCCACGGCCGCGCAAACGAATCACACGCGATGGAAACCGCCACCACGACCACCGGGCTTGCCCCCGTCTTTTCGAGCGAGCCCGCCAGGTGGCGGGTCACGTGGTGGCTGCTCGCGCTCCTGCCGCTCTTTGGCCAGACCTTCCATTACCTGAGCACGCTCGTGCCGCTCTGGGCGCTCTCGAAAGCGCTGCCGGTCATTTCGCTGCCCGCCGTGCTGCGTCTGGGCGGCGAACCGCGTTTTCCCATGACGCGGCAAATCCTCATCAGCTTCGCGTGGCTCTTGCTGGTGCCGAGCTTTGCGGCCGTGTTCTACTTCCACGAGGGCTTTTTCACGAGCATCACGGCACAGGTGAAACTGCTGCCCGTGCTGTACTTCTTCTCGTTTCTCGCGCTGCTCCTCACGCTCAAGCCCACGCTCGGCGAGCTGGAGCGCGGATTCGTGGTGCTGGGCGTCGTCATTCTCGCGGTGCTGATTGTGCTCTGGGCCGTGGTGCCCTCGGACTGGTACCAGGAGTCGTACGTGATCGGCCAGTCGCCCTTTTTCAGCAGCGACAACCGCGGCCATCGCATCCGCATGTCGATGTATTTCCCGCTCATCCTGCTGTTCTTCTGCTACCGGCGCGCCTTCTTCGAAAAGCATGCGGGCTATCTGCTGGGCGTGGTCGTCGCGTTCGCGGTCACGCTGCTGATCGTCAAGACGCGCGCCATGGTCATCGGCATCATGGGCGTGGTCGTCATCAACACCTTCGCCTGGTCGCGCATGCGCACGCGCGTTCTGCTGCTGCTCGCCGCGCCCGTCGCGCTCGTCACCCTGTTCTCGGCGGGCTACCTCGCCACGACCTTCAGCACCGACGCGAGCACGGGCTTCGACACGCGCCGCATCACCATCATGCTCGCCACGAAGTTCCTCGGCAGCGAGCCGATGCGCTGGCTCTTCGGGGTGGGCACGATCAGTTCGACCAGCAAGGACAACCTGATCGACTACTTTCACCACTTCTTCTTCCTCGCCGACATCACGTGGCTCGGCATCGTGTTCGAGTACGGCCTGATCGGCGCGCTCATCATCCTGTTCTTCCAGCTGCGCGGCATCGTGTTCTACCGGCGCTTGCGCAAGAAGGTCGACGACGATTTTCTCGGCGCGCTGTTCGACTATCTCGTCTACGTCCTGCTCATTTCATTCTTTTATCCGCCTACCCTCACTCCGGGCGAGACTGCGGTCATTCTCGCGATCTTCGCGTACGTCTGGCGCGTGGGCGAACTGGACGGCGATCACGACGACCATGCCGATCTGCAGGTTCACCATGCCACGCTTTAAGCGCAATAAGCGTATCAAGCGCCCCAACCTGCACGCGCTGGTGGTCGGCGCGCTGCTCATGTCGGGCGCGGCGGCCTGCACCGACGCGACTTCGGGCACGCCCTTGCCGGTGGCCATCTCGGTGGATGCCGCCGCCGGCCGGCACCCCATCAGCCCGCTGATTTACGGCATCAACTTCGGCACGACGGCGGTTTTGCAGGACCTGCGCGCGCCCATCAACCGCTCGGGCGGCAACAGCGCCTCGGCCTATAACTGGCGCCTCGACGCACGCAACGCGGGCAAGGACTGGTATTTCGAGAGCCTCGCCGTCAATCCCGCCGATATCAACGATCAGTTCGGCGAGCGCTTCGTCGCACTCTCCCAGGCGGCGGGCGCCACGCCCATCGTGACCATTCCGATGCTCGGCCGCGTGGCGAAACTCGGGCCCGCGCGCGAGACGCTCGCGAGCTTCTCGATCGCCAAATACGGCCCGCAGCCGAATCACGACGTGAACGGCCACGCCGACGCCGGCAACGGCGTGGCGGCCGGCGGCAAGCCGATTGCCGGCAACGACGCGAACGACGCCTCGATACCCGACGACCCGCAAAACGAACAGGCGCGCGTCGCGGATCTGGTCAAGCAATTCGGCGGCGCGAGCGGCGGCGGCGTGCGCTACTACGCGCTCGACAACGAGCCGAGCCTCTGGCAGCTCATTCACCGCGATGTGCACCCCACGGGCGCCCATGCGAGCGAAATCGCCAGCAAGGTGATCGTCTATTCGCGCGCCGTGAAGGCGGCGGACCCGCACGCGCAGATCGTCGCGCCGGAAGAATGGGGCTGGCAGGGCTATTTCTACAGCGGCTTCGACCAGCAGTACGCCGCGGACCACGGCCTCGATCACACGCCCGACCGCACAAGCGAAACCCAAGGCATGCCGTACGTGCCCTGGCTGCTCGCGCAATGGAAAGCGGCGGGCCATCCGGTCGACGTGTTCAGCCTGCACTTCTACCCGCAGGGCGGCGAATACGCCGAGACGGGCGTGACGAGCTCGCAGGCCGTCGCGCTCATGCGCAACCGCTCCACGCGCGACCTGTGGGACCCGAACTACAAGGACCCCACGTGGATCAACAGCGTCGTCGCGCTGATCCCGCTGATGCGCCATTGGGTCGATACGTACTACTACCCGGGCACGCCCATCGGCATTACGGAATACAACTGGGGCGGCGACACGCTGATGAACGGCGCGACAGCCCAGGCCGACGTGCTCGGCATTTTCGGCCGCGAGGGGCTGGATATGGCAACGCGCTGGGGCACGCTCGATCCTTCGATGCCGGTGTACAAGGCATTCAAGCTCTACCGCAACTACGACGGCAACGGCGCGGCATTCGGCACAACCAGCATTGCCGCGAACGCGCCCGATCCGGACGCCGTTTCCGCGTTTGCCGCCTTGCGCGAGCGCGACCACGCGTTGACGCTCGTGGTCATCAACAAGCAACTGGACCGCCCCGTCGATGCCGCCGTCACGCTCGATCATTTTGCGGCGAGCGGCGTGGCCGAAACCTGGCGGCTCGCAAACAACCAGCTGTTCCGCATGCCCGACGCGCACTACCAGGACAGCACGCTGCGCGCGAGCCTGCCCGCGCAGAGCGTGACGCTGTTCATACTGCGCGGCGCACAGGCGCAGCATGAGTGAAGCCGGCGAAGCGCAGATGCCCGCGAGCCAAACCGGCGGCTCGATGATCCGGGGCTCGCTCGTGAGCCTCGGCGTGCGTCTGCTCGACCTGCCGAGCCGCTACGGTTTCCATCTGCTGATCGCCGCCATGCTGGGCGTGGTGCAGACAGGCGACTTCTATATCGTGTTCAGCACGATGGTGGCGCTCGCGGGGTTCGGGCGCCTCGGCATCGATCAGGCGCTCACGCGGCAGATCGCGATGGACCTCGCGGCGGGCGAGGCGCGCGCCGTGCGGCCGGCCATCCGTCGCGCGCTGTGGCTGGTGCTGCTCGCCTCCACGGCCATGTCGATCGCGCTTGGCGCGGGCGCATTCGCCTTCGCGTACGACGTGCTGAAGAAGCCCGAGCTTGCCTGGCCGCTCGCGCTCGGCGCGCTCTCCTTCATCCCGCAAAATCTCGGCGCGGCCATGGCGGGGGCGCTGGCGGGACTCCAACGCGTGGGCTGCAGCCAGATGATCTATTCCTGGCTCTGGCCGGCGATCTTCTGCGCCGTCGCCATCCCGCTTGGACTGACGCACGGCATGAGCGTCGCGAGCACGCTCATGCTGATCGCCGCCAGCTTCACGCTCACCGCGCTGACCGGCGCGTTTCTGCTCAGGCGTTTTCTTGCCGGCGTGCCCGCCGGCGCGCAAGCGCCAGCCGAACCGCCGCGCTTGCTCAAGGCGGGTTTGCCGCTTTTCACGCTGGAATTCACGAAGCTCCTGATCACCTCGGCGCCTGCCATCGTGCTCGGCATCGTCGCCTCGTCGCGCGAGACCGGGCTCTTCGCGCTGGCGTGGCGTCTCGCGCTCGTCATCAACCTGCTGATCAGCGGCGTGACCGGCATGGCCGCGCCGAAGTTCGCGAGCCTTTTCGCGCGCAACGACCGGCATGGGCTCGACAAAAGCGCGGCCCAGGCGGCCGGCCTCGTGCTGTGCCTCGCGTTGCCTGCCGCGCTGTGCATGCTGCTCTTTCCCGAACACCTGCTGCGCCTGTTCGGGCCTGGCTTCGGCGGCGGCGCGGCGGCGCTGCGCGTGCTCGCGCTCGGCCAGATCGCCGCGGCCTGCTTTACCGCCATGCCCGAACTGCTGGGCATGACCGCCCACACTTCCGTCCTGTACCGAATCAACCTCTACTCGGTCGCCGTGCTGCTCGTGGGCCTCGCCGCATTCGCGCCGCTCGGCGGCAGCGTGGGGGCCGCGGCGGCGGCATCGCTGGCCATCGCCGTGAACGGCGCGCTCGCAGCGTGGGCGGCGCACCGGCTGCTGGGCGTGTTGCCACTTGCGTTGCTCGGGCAATGGGTGCTCGGGCGCGTGCCGGGACGCAGCGCGGCGCAAGACCCAAACCAGGACGCCTAGATCGTGGGGCAGTGCCGGCCTCAACTGCTTGCGCTTTCAACGACACGTCGTTCCGGCGCGAATAAGCATCGGCCCGCGCAGGGGGCACGGCGATTGCGGAATTCATGGTCAAGCAGGCAACAATCGTCTGCATCGATACCCAGTCTCAAGGAGGTACGGATCATGAACAAGGCAACCAGCACCCTTATCGCAGCCGCCGCCGCGCTCGCCCTGTCCGGCGGTGCGTATGCACAAACGGCGCCGGCGGGCGCAGGCATGAGCGGCAACGGTTCGTCGAACCCTGGCACCGCGCCCGGTGCGACGACGAACCAGATGAACGACACATCGAGCGGGTATGGCATGCCTGGCGCGACGAACTCCGATAGCGGCATGGGCATGGCTCCGCCGAACTCGCCCCAGCAGCAGGGCATGAACCCTGACGTGGCGCCTCACACCAGCGGGCCGAAGAGCAACAATTCGCTCGCGACCCCGAGTGTGATTTCCCCGACCGACCAGCAGTAACGGCACAACAGCCGGTCGCAAAAAAGCGCCGCGGCCCGCGATATGCTGCGCGCCCATGAGGCGCGCAGCTTTGCTGATATCATGAATAAATTCGCACCCCGGTGCGAACTAAACCGCTTTACGCCGATGGCGGGACGGCGCGCACCGTGCGCCACGTTGCTCGGCAATACCGTAAACTACACCCATCCTGACCGTGCGATCCGCGAGTGCGCTTGCTCTCGACGGGATTGACGAGGCGATCGTCGAAGCCGGCCGCTCGCTTCAGCGGGTTGTGGCAGCCCTGCGTCATAATTTGGAAAACTAAGCGTTTCACCCGTCGCGAGGAGAAGAAACGTCATGAAACGACGCTGCCTGCTAAAGGGGGTTGTCGCTTTGCCGTGCCTTAGCGCTACCTCGGGTTTCGCCGGCGTGCAGCCCGCTGCGGCCCGTGCGGGCCGCATCCGGCCCAGCGACCCCGCGTGGCCGAAAGCGCCGGAATGGGAGGCGTTGAGCCGGGCAGTCGGCGGAAATTTGCTGCAACCCACCACGATCTGGCAGACCTGCGCGCAAGCGCCCCACGCACCAGCATGTCTGGCAAGAATCGAGGAAGCGCGCAATCCGTTCGCGCTCGGCGACGATCCCGGCGCCACCCAGGTCTCCGGCTGGCTCGATGCATGGACGGCGCACGCAAGCGCCTACGCGGTGGCAGCCCGCTCGACCGCGGACGTCGTCGCGGGCGTCGATTTCGCGCGCCGACACAACTTGCGCCTGGTGGTGAAAGGCGGCGGTCACAGCTACCTTGGCGGCTCGAACGCGCCCGATTCCCTGTTGGTCTGGACGCGCGGGATGAACCGCATCGCACTCCATGACGCGTTCGTGCCGGCCGGCTGCCAGTCACCGCCACAGCAGGCCGTGACGGTAGAGGCTGGCTGCATGTGGATCGACGTCTACACCGCCGTCACGACGCAGGCGGGACGCTACGTTCAGGGCGGCGGATGTACGACCGTGGGCGTTGCCGGCCTCGTTCTCGGCGGCGGTTTCGGGTCCCACTCGAAGCGCTACGGACTCGCGGCCGCGAGTCTGCTCCAGGCGGAGATCGTCACCGCCGACGGCGCTGTCCGCACGGTCAACGCATGCCAGCAGCCCGATCTTTTCTGGGCACTCAAAGGGGGCGGCGGCGGCAGTTTCGGTGTGGTGACGAAGCTCACGCTGCAGACCCATGAGTTGCCCGAGAACTTCGGCTGGGCCAGGTTCAAGGTCAAGACTTCATCGCCTGAGGCTTACCGGCGGCTCGCTGCGCGACTGGTCGATCACTATGCGGAGCATCTGTTCAACCCTGCATGGGGCGAGCGCTTCGTCTTTCACAGCGACGAGATCGAAGTGGCGATGGTGTGCCAGGGTCTCGACGACCATCAGGTCAAGTCAGCCTGGGCGCCTGTCATCGATTGGGTGCGCGCCTCACCGGCAGATTTCACCTTCAACCAGGGACCTCGCGTCGGCGCCGGTCCATCGCGCCGCTGGTGGGACGTCGAAGCCAACCCGGGACTCGTGCCCGACCCACGCGCGGGCGCTGCGCACAACCATGGCTGGTGGCAAGGCGATGGCGAGCAGGCTTCCGCCTTCCTGCACGGCTACGAGTCGCAATGGCTGCCCGCGGCCCTTCTCGAACCGGCGCAACGCGGCCGGCTGGTCGACGCCTTCGTGGCGGCGGCCCAGTTTCAGGCCGTCGAGTTGCATTTCAACAAGGGACTCGCGGGCGCGCCGCCGGAGGTGAACGAGCAGGCGCGCCAGTGTGCGACCAACCCAAAAGTCGCCGACGCCTTCGGCCTGATGATCGTCGCCACAGGCGGCCCGCCACCCTTTCCGGCCCTGCCCATCCCCGCGCCTGACATGGCGCAGGCACATCGCAACGCCGCGAACATAGCCAAGGCCGCGGCCATTCTCAAGGCGCTATCGCCAGAAAGCGGCTCCTATATTTCGGAGACCGATTTTTTTCGCAGCGATTGGCGTGAAGCGTTTTGGGGCGTCAACTACGCGCGGCTGAAAGCGATCAAGGATCGCTACGATCCGGAAGGCTTCTTCTACGTCCATCACGGCGTGGGCAGCGAGGACTGGAGTCCCGACGGCTTTACGCCCGTGCAGTCGTGAACGTTTCGGTGATGGGCGCGCATTTCTTGCCTGGCTTGACTCACTAAGAACTCGCATTCTTGCGACTCATCGTGCAGATGGGGAGGGTCCCTTATTTCTCCGCATCTCCCACATCAGCACCCACCTCATCAGGACTCCTGTCATCTTGCGCAGCCCGAGTCCTGCTGCATCAATCGAAAGATCCGCGAAGGTAAATCGTAGGCACGGTCACGTGACCTGCACAGAACCGACTTACTGCCGCCCTCGGAACGTCATGTGGAAGGTCTAGCTTTCCAGCCTGTAACACGCCGTAATGATTTGAAGTGACGCAATCGCCGCCCCACCGTCATGCAAAGAAGTGCAACGCTTCAATGGAGAGACACATGCGCCAGACATCGAGATCCAGACACCAACGGCCTGCCGTTCCTGCCTTGCTTGCGGCAGTTTCGCTAGCGGCGACGGCACTCTATTGTTCTGCTGCCGATAGCCAGTCCACCGCGAATACATCTTCGATCACGGCAACGCCGATCAAGCATGTCATCATCATCGTGGGCGAAAACCGAACGTTCGATCACGTGTTTGGCGCTTATCAGCCGCGCTCGGGCCAGACCATATGGAATCTTCTGTCGAGAGGCATCATCCGGGCTGACGGGGGACCCGGACCCAACTACAAGGTCGCCGAGCAATACATGGCCAAGGCCACGAATCCCTCGCAGTTCGACGCCAGCCCGACGTCGAAACAGCCTTACCCGACGCTGCCGGCGCCGAATACCGGCTCGGCGCCGACCGCCGCGAGCGACGCAAGTCCGCCGCCGTTTGCCACACTTGCGGCTGCGCAGGCAGCCGAAGGCTATGCCCTTGAGTCGAACGATGTCGTTCAGTTGACGACGGGCGCAACGGGCCTCCCCAACGACGTGCCTGACGCGCGCTTTGGGTCGAACCTGTACAACCTGCAGAGTGGCCCCTATCAGATCTCGCGTGTGGGTCCGAACTACGACCAGTACATGAACAGTCCGGTGCATCGGTTCTACCAGAACTGGCAGCAGTCGGATTGCAATATCGCGAACGCGACCCTCGATAATCCGAGCGGCTGCAAGATGGATCTGTTTGCGTGGGTCGAAGTGTCGGTCGGCGCCGGATCGAATGGCAATGCGCAAGCGGCCCACTTCACCGATCAGTCGACCCACGAAGGCGCGACCGCGCTCGGGTTCTATAACGTGAATACCGGCGATATGCCCTATTTCACGGACCTCGCGCGTCATTACACGATCAGCGACAACTATCACCAGCCGGTGATGGGCGGCACGGGCGCGAACAGCATCATGATCGGAACGGCCGACGCGCTCTATTACACGGACGGCAAAGGCAATCCTGCGACGCCGCCCCAGAACGAGATCGAAAACCCGCGGCCGCAGCCTGGCACCAACAACTGGTACGCGCAGGACGGCTACTCTGGCGGGACCTATAGCAATTGCTCGGATCCGAAGCAGCCTGGCGTCGGCGCGATACGAAAATATCTCGACAGCTTGCCGTATCACCCCAATGCCAACTGCGCGCCCAGCACGTACTATCTGCTGAACAACTACAACCCTGGCTACAACGGTGACGGCACCGTCAACACGAGTACGTTCACCATTCCACCTTCGCCGGTGCGCACGATCGCCGATACACTCCTCGAGAACAATATTTCGTGGAAATACTACGGCGAAGGCTGGAAGACGTTCATCACCCGTCCGTCAACGAGTGTCTACTGCAATATCTGCAATCCGTTTCTCTATGAAACGGCGATCATGACCAATCCGTCGCTGGTGGCCGCGCATCTTCAGGACACGCCGAACCTGTATGCCGACATCGCAAACGGCACGCTACCCGCGGTGTCGTTCGTGAAACCCGGCGGACTGCTCGATGGGCATCCGTCCTCTTCGAAGTTCGGTCTTTACGAAGGGTTCGTGCACAAGATCATCGATTCCGTTCAGGCGAACCCCGCGCTGTGGGCCTCCACTGCGATCTTCATCACGACGGACGAAGGTGGCGGCTATTACGACTCAGGGTACATTCAACCCGTGGACTTCTTCGGGGACGGCCCGCGCATTCCTCTCATCGTCGTTTCACCGTACTCGCGCGGCGGCCGTGTCGTTCACGACTATTCGGATCACGTGTCGCTCGTGAAATTCATCGAACGCAACTGGTCGCTGGGACCGATCACGGCGCGCAGTCGCGACAATCTCCCCAACCCGGTCCAGCTGCCCGCGAGCCCGTACGTGCCGACGAACGCGCCGGCGATCGGCGACCTGTTCGGTGCCTTCCAGTTCCAGCCCGCCAGGCAGGCGGCAGCGGGCAATGGCAACGAGGGCGCGGCTGGCATGTTCCCGTTCTGACCGCAGTCCAGCAGCGCACTGAAGACGCCGAAGGTCCCAACCCAAAAGGGACCGTCGGCGCGCTTGCTCCTACTGCTCCGATTGATCGCCCGAGTCGTCGTCTCCCGTGGTCTGGAGGCCCGGAAGGACATGGGTGCCTTCACGCTGAACGGCTACGAGCTTGTGCGGGTCGAGACCGAGCGCCTTCAGGATGGTCGGCGCCACCTGCATGTTGGTCACCGGCGAATCGACGACGTTCTTCTGCAACTTCGGATTGGAAACCACCAGCAGTGTGTTCGTATCGTCCGTATACATTCCGCCGTGCTCTGCCAGCTTCGCCGCACTCTTGCTGTAGATCGTCCCAGGTATCGGCTGAATGATGAGGTCAGGCACACGGCCCTGGGCAGGGTCGCCCCAGATCGCCTTCAGCGCTGTGTCGTGGTAGAGCGTCTGGATGCGAGTGGAATTGCCGCTCGCCTCGTCAGCGTCGAGGAGTGATACCGCCTTTGCGGTATCGCCGTGGTTCTTGAGCCAGATGAGCGACACGTCGTCGGCCGTCTCCTGGGCGACCGGCACGCCGCCATTGCCGAGCACGGTGGCGACATCGCTCACGTCGGCGGTGGCATAGGCGTTCTTCGAACCGCTCAGCATGTGAAGCTTCTTGAGGTCGATCGGCGACTGGCCGTGTTTGCCGCCGACGATGAACAGCGTCGAATGCAGAAGATGGCCCGCTTTGAGCGCATCGTACATCTGGCCCAGCGAGGCATCGACGAAGTCGAGCGACTGTTCGAGCGGCACGGTCGGCGTGCCGGCTGCGTCGAGATAGCCGCCACGCGTCGTGGTCGTGCCTTCCATCGCGGACGTGACCTTCTGCCCGACGCTCACCGCCTGAAAGTTCATGCCGAAGATCGCGGGTACGCCCACCTGCTTCGTCCCGGTCTGATCGAGCCCATGAATCCAGTTCAAGACGACCTTGACCTTGAAGCCGTCATAAGCCCGGGTATATATCGGGTCGGCGGTCCAGTCGACGGTCGCGGGCGCGCTCGGGAAGCCATTGGCTTGCAGCGAGGTCGAGTTGATCTCGGGCGCGTAGAGTTCGTCGAGTCCCAGCCCCGAAGGCCCATTCACGATCTCGTAGGCCGGGTGCTTGTCCGACCACGCGGTGCGCATGCCGGCCTGATGAATGACCTCGAAGATCGTGTTCGTCCCGTTCTTCATGTACAGATGCGGCCAGACCTGCACGCAGGTGCCGCCGGCCGTCTTGCGCAGTGGAAGTTTTGCGGGATTGATGTGCGGATTGCGCTTGTCGTACGTGGCCCCCGCAGGCGGCGAACCGCCGTCGAGCTGGGTGAGATCCCAGTCGAGCGCTTCGAAATTGGTGACCTCCGTGCCAGGCGTGCCCGTGCAATTGCTGCCCGGCGGATACAGCGTCGCATCGTAGGTGTCGTCATAGAAGACACCATGGCTCAGCGGGCTGCCGCCGGTTGCGAATGCGAGGAGGCCGGGATACGAGTCGGAAGGCCGGGATGTCGAAGCGTGGGTGTACTCGACACCGTGTTTGACGAGCTTCGCGAAGGTGGATTGCGGGTGCGTCTTGATGTAGTTTTCCAGGTCGGCCTCGTGCATCCCGTCCACACTGATCAGCAAAACGTGCGTGTATTGCTGGTTGTGATCGCCATCCTGATCCTGCGCTGCCGCGGCCATGCTCGCAAATGCCAGCACGCTCGCAGTGAAGATTGCCCTGACTCCGAACCGCTTTCCGATCTCGTTCATTCTTCACCTCTTGATATGAATTATGAATTGGGCGCGAATGCGCCCTAGAGGAGATAAGTCGCGAAATGAGTAAATGCCGTGAAAGATTACTTTCGGATGTCTTCCACTGGAGCGCGGGAGGCTTGATGGGCGTGCGTTTGATTCAATGTAACAGGTTGTATCAGGACGGTGCGGCGATTCCACGACGTTGTGAATGCACCGATCCTGCCGGTCGATTCCTCTATTTCCGGTGTAAATCTGGAATCCTGATGATAACGTTTATCATTTGATACGGCTAATTGTCTAACCAGTCGAATTCGCTCCGTTCACATCGCTGTCATTGTTCTTTTCATGTTCGAGCATATCGAGCGCAAGCACACGTCCGACATCACGCACGAACGCTTCCATGACCGCGAAAGATTCCGGGCTGCCCGGCACACAGTCTTCAGGATTGCGCTTTCCCTGTGCCCGTCTGATCGCGCGGATGCTGCCTTCCAGCGCCCGTGCTTCTGCCCGGATCGGATCCTCTTGAGGTGGTTTGGGTTGTTCGTGCGCCATGCTGGGATTTTCGGCGGCCGGCACACAAACTTTAGCGTCTGGGCGTGACTGCCCTCCTTCCGACCCAAAATCCGCCCCAAATCGGCCCTGGCGAAATAGCGATTGGCCGCCCTCAAGTTGCCCGGATCTTTGTCGATATGTCAATTGCAGAGATTGTGGGCGCAGGGTGACGAGCATGCAGCGTGAGGACAGCAAGATGGGAGATAGCGCAGGAAATCCGGCCGCAAAGCCGGCGCTCATCGGCCTATGGCGTGTGTTGCACGTATGGAGCGCACAAAAAACCCGGCTGGTCGCGCCGCTGGCCCTCATTGCGATCCTGTCGGCCATCGCGCTCAATACCGCCATTGCCCTGCGGCAGTCTCATGAGCAGCGCTATGCGCTTTCGCAGCAGCGTGCGGTCGAATCGGCCAAGCGGGATCTCGACGAACTGCAGAATGCACTTCTCGACGAGCATGAGCAGCTCTACACGGTAATCGGCACGCGGCCGTTCTATCGGCGCGCCGCCTACATCTATCCGCTTCCGGCACTGATCGACAACGCCAACGCGGCGCAGCGGACCTGCGAAGGCCGCGAGCGCTGCATCGCCCTGCTCGACGAGTTGAAGGACATGATTCGCCATCTGGGCGCCCTGAGCAACCGGCTCGCGATGCTTTCCATGCTCAAGCCGGGCAGCGTGACGATGGATACGCCGTCGCTGGGCGAACTCGACGCGCGCTTTTTCCAGACGATGCAAAAGATCGGCGAGATCCGCATGGACGAAGACGCGCATCTCGACCAGTCGGTCACGAGGGCGTCGCGAGATTCGCAAATGGCTTCGGCGCTCCTGCTCGGGTCGGGACTGGCCGCGGCGTGCCTGCTGCTGGCATTCCTTCGCCGCAACGCGCGCATCACGAAATCGTTGCGCAAGGCGCTCCAGGCGGCGGACGTCAACCGCAAGAAGTACAAGCGCCTCTTTCGGCTCAATCCGCTGCCGATCTGGATCGTCGACGACGCGTCCATGCGGCTCGTCGCCGTCAACGACATGGCGGCGAAAGCCCTGGGCTACCGCGCGAGCGAGATGCTCGAGCTGAGGCTTGGCGATCTGCGCATGAACAAGACCGCGCTGCATGGGGCCCCGTTCGCGCACGCGCGCGGGCACGACGACGGCACAGCCATCTGGGAACACCGAACGAAGAGCGGCGAGTTGCGCTCGATGAACGTATTCCAGCTGCAAACGGATTTCGACGGCCGAAGCGCGACCCTTTGCGTGATGGAAGACGTCACGACGCAGCTCGCAGCACAGGCTGAACTGAGACATCGGGCCGAATACGACGCGCTCACCGGCCTCACGAACCGCAAGTATTTCGACGAGCGCGTGAACCGGGAACTGCAGCAGGCTAGCCGTGCGGGCAAGACGCTCGCGATGATCTTCCTCGATCTGGACAATTTCAAGGAGGTCAACGACTCGCTCGGCCACCGCATCGGCGACGCGCTGCTCGCCCAGATCGCGCGGCGCATCGAGCGCGTCGTCGGCGAGCGTGGCACGGTGGCGCGCTATGGCGGCGACGAATTCATGGTCATCGCCGACGGCGCCGCTCCGTTGCTCGAACCGCTGCTCGACTCACTGCTCGCCGCGATGACGGAACCGATACAGGTAGCGGGCCACGAACTCTTCATCGAGGCCAGCATCGGCATCAGCCTCTACCCCGCCGACGGCGACGATGCCGACGCGCTGGTGCGCAATGCCGACGCCGCGATGTATCTGGCCAAGCAGAACGGCCGCAATCAGTACCAGTTCTATCGCCCGGAATTGAGCGAAGCCGCGACCTCGCGCTTGCGCGTTTCCACGCGCCTGCGCCAGGCGTTCCGCAACGGCGCATTGACCGTGCTGTATCAGCCGCAATTCGATATGGCAACGGGCACGATGATCGGCGCCGAGGCGCTGCTGCGATGGACCGACGCGGAGCTCGGCAGCGTGTCGCCGGCCGTATTCATCCCGGTCGCCGAGGAAACCGGCCTGATTCGCGGCATAGGCGAATGGGTGCTGCGCGAGGCATGCCGGGAAGCAGCGCGCTGGAATCGGGACCCGGCGCGGCCGATACGCGTCTCCGTCAACGTCTCGCCCTTGCAGTTCGAGCATGGCGACCTGATGGGCCAGGTGCGGGAGGCACTGCGCGATTCAGGTCTGCCGCCGGCGCTGCTGGAACTCGAGGTGACCGAGGGCGCGCTCATGCGCACGCCCGATCTCGCCGCGCGCACGCTGGCCGGTCTGCGGGAGATGGGCGTGCGCGTCGCCATCGACGATTTCGGCACGGGTTATTCGAGCCTCGGGTATCTCAAGCGCTTTCGCGTCGATCGCCTCAAGATCGACCGCGAATTCGTGCGCGAGATTGGCCAGGACACGGAAACGGAAGCGATCACGCTCGCCGTCATCGCCGTGGCGAAGGCGCTCAATTTCGAACTGATCGCGGAGGGCGTCGAAACCAGCGGTCACCGCGATTTCCTGCTGCAAAACGGCTGCACGCATGCCCAGGGTTTCCTGTACAGCCACGCCGTGAGCGCCGGCGCGATCGCCGACATCGCGGCGAATGCGGCGGCACGTCCGGCGCCGCTGCCCGTGTGAACCGTGCTACGGCGCGCTCGGGCGGCGCGACGAAAGCCGCGTCACAAAAAATTCACTCAACGCGGCATGAAATGTCCATTGCCGCTGCAAAACCCGGATGTTGAACGCTCTGGCTCATCCGTCTTCTCCCTCGCAACCGGGCAGTGTCACGCAACGCCCGTTACTTCACGCGTGTGACGCGCAATCATGAGTTCTTCGTTGGTCGGTATCACCCAGACCGAGACCTTGCTCGACGCCGTGCTGATACAGGGGCCGCCCGCTTCGTTCGCCCTGCTGTCGATTTCCACTCCGCACCAGCGAGCCTGTTCGCAGGCCCGCCGCCGGATCTCCGGCGAGTGCTCGCCGATGCCCGCGGTGAAGACCAGCGCGTCGAGCCCCTGCAGCGCGGCGGCGAGCGATCCCAGTTCGCGTCCGATGCGATACGCGTACAACTCGACGGCGAAGGCGGCGCGCGCGTCGTGGCTCGCCAGCAGCGTACGCATGTCGCCCGAAATACCCGATACCCCAAGCAGACCCGAACGGCGGTACAGCAGGTCCTCGACGCCGCGCGTATCCATTTTCAGTTCGTCTAGCAGGTAAAGAATCGCGCCGGGATCGAGATTGCCGCTGCGCGTGCCCATGGGCAGCCCATCGAGCGCGGTGAAGCCCATCGTGCTCGCCACACTCCTGCCCGCGTCCATCGCACACATGCTCGCGCCATTGCCGAGATGCGCGACGACGGTACGGCCTGTCGCTGCGTCAGGAGCGACATGGGGCAGCGTGCTGGCGATGTACTCATAGGACAGCCCGTGGAAGCCGTAGCGCCGCACGCCTTGCTCCGTCAACGCTGCCGGCAGCGCAAACGTCGAGGCAAGCGCAGGCTGTGTCGCATGAAACGCCGTGTCGAAACAGGCGACTTGCGGCAGCTCCGGATTGCGTCCGGCGATGACACGAATCGGCTTCAGGTTATGTGGCTGATGGAGCGGCGCGAGGGGCGCGAGCTTGTCGAGTGCGTCCAGCACAGCGGGTGTGACGGCCACGGGCTTCGAGAACTCGCGGCCGCCATGCACCACGCGATGCCCGACGGCGACCACGCGGTTGCCGTCGCGATGGCTGCGCAGGAACTGGGCGATGTGAGCAACGGCCTCATCATGCCCGAGGGGTTGATTGCCCCAATCGTGACTCCCGGTCAGCACGCTTTTCCCATCGAACGCGACGAAACGCGGCGCCGACAGCAGGCCTTCGATCTGGCCGTGCATGACAAGCGGCAGATCGTCCGGCCGCGCATTGAACGCGCTGAACTTGATGCTCGACGAACCGGCATTGAGAACGAGGATGACGTCGCCCATCGTTCTACCCTATCGCCCGCGCGCCGGCGAGCAACGACGGACCGCGGACAAGCCGCTCATACTCTTCGTATTCGCGATTCACGACGCCTCCTTGAGATCGGGCGCCACGCGAGTGGGCGGCGCCTCGGGAACCTCATGCATGGCTCCGACTGTGCTTACCGCCGGTGTGCGTTCCAGCGGCAGCGACGAACGGATCTTGTCGAGCATGCTGAGCTGGGCAGCGGTCGGCCCGGCTTCCTGCACGCGCTTGTCGTCCAGCAGCTTCTCGGCCAGTTCAAGCAGCTTCTCCCGGTCTTGCGGGTCGGCCAGCAGATGCGGCAGCGTGGCGAGCGCCTGTTCCGGCTCGTAACGCACGATGATTTCCTGCTCGCCGCGCACGCGCCGCCACTGGTCGCCCGGCAGCTGAGGCAAATAAGCGGCGTAGTCCTTCGCGAGTTCGTGGCGCAGGGCAAGCCGCGCGAGCGGGAGCGGCTCGCCCCGGCGCGCGAGCAGGCAGGCGGCGCGAGCCAGCGCCTCCGTGTAGCCGCCTTCGGCCATCGACGCCAACGCGTCCCTCACGTAGGGCAGATCGCGGGGGTCTCCGGCCGCCACGGCGGGTCTGGCTTGCGCCTCTTCACCGTGTTCGACGGTGTACAGGTTCCCGTAGAAGGAAAAGAACGCGCTCTCCGTCATGGCGTCGCGCATCGCGCGATAGAAGTCGAGCGATGCACTGAACATCTCCGAACCGTAGTGCTCGAACTCCCTCAACGGCGTCTCTTCGTGGACTTCGGCATGCCGCTTTGCCCTGACTGCCTCGGCAGCAGGCCCAAGCCACGCGAGCCACGGATTCAGATCCGAAAGCGCCCAGCGCTGCGCGCGAAGCGGATGAAACTGCCGCTGCAGATTCGCTGTCGTTTCGTTCGACCACATCCGTACCCACGGTTGCAGGAACAGCTCGTACGCACGCTGGTTCAACTCCGATACGCGCTTGACGGCCTCGAACGGCTGTTCGTCGCTACGCTCGAAGCGGTTCAGGCGCGCGGCAATCTCTTCGAGCCGATACTCGCGGAATGACACGTCGTATGCCGGTTCTCCGTCTTCGCCCCGACGCTCGGCAATCTCCATGCCGTAAAGACCAGGCGGGAACGCTTCGATCGCTTCGAGCACGGAGGCAATCTGCTGATGCTCCTTCTTCGCGACCTTGCCCGAAACGAAAATGCCGAGGTGGCCGATGCTCTGGTGCACGAGTCCTACGATCACCTGACCGCGCGCCTTGATTTCTTCCGTGCTGCCGTAAATGTCGGCGACCCAGTTGAATGCCTGTTGAGGCGGCGTGATGTTGTCGCCCAGCGAAGCGAACAGAATGATCGGCGACTTGATTTCCCGCAGATCGAATGCCGTCCCGTTGAGACCTCGAACTTCGCCCGACCAGAGCGTGTTACCGACGAACAGGTTGCGCGTGATCCACTCGATCTCCTCGCGGTTCATCAGGTAATAGCCGCCCCACCAGCGCTCGAAGTCGAGGAAGCGCGGCGGCTCGGTATCGGCGTTGTCGAACAGGTGGTAGTACTTGTCCCATAGGCTGTTGGCGGGATTGAGATTCTCGAAGTTCTGCACGAGATGGGCGCCGTCGAACTTGCCGTTGCCGAGATCGGCCGTCAGCGACGCGAGCCAGGTACCGCCCAGCATGCCGCCGGAATAGCGCATGGGGTTGTCGCCCTCGCCTTCGCTCCACGCGCCGCTCCAGTAGGACATCGGCGCGCCGTTGATGACGAGCGGCCCCGTATGGTCCGGGTCGGAACTCGCGAGCATCATGGCGGCCCAGCCGCCCTGGCAGTTGCCGACGATCGCCGGCTTCGGGCTGTCCGGGTGCAGTTCGCACACCTTCTTGACGAATTGCGCTTCCGCCGCACAGACATCGAGCAGGGTCTGGCCAGGCTCCGGATCGCGAAAGAAGATGACGAAATACACGGAGTGGCCCGCCTTGAGCGCAACACCGGCCTGTGAATCGTCCTTGAAGCCGCCGATGCCCGGACCGTGGCCCGCACGCGGGTCGATGATCACATAAGGACGCTTGCTAACGTCGATGACCACACCGTCGGGCGGCAGCAGGCGCACCAGCGCGTAGTTGACCGGCCGCGCCAGCTTCCGGCCGTCGATCACGAGTTCGTGGCCGAAATGGAGGACCGGCCGAAGACCGTTGCGGGCCTGCTCGACGAAGCCATTGCCGCGCTGGCGCAAGGTGTCCCAGAAGAGCACGGACCGCTCGGCGACATCCACCGCGTAGCGGTAGCCGGCCCAGGGGTCCAGCGCGGTTGGCCATGCTGGGCTCGCCGAAGCGGGTTTGTCGCTTTCGGCCAGCCGCCCAGTCGCATCCGCTAAACGCTGACTGAATCGGGTTTGCGCTAGTTCCGATCGCCTGGCGAGGAGCCGGGCAACTTTGCCGCCGATCTCCTGGCAACGCGCATATTGATTGGCTAGGTCGGTCATGGCATCACCTTCTGGTCCGCGAAGGGGTGGCAAAAGCCACCTCCGCCGCCTCGATTGAATGAAAGGAATGCTTACGAATATGCTGGGCAGTCGCGTGCGTAGCCGCAAAGGCCGGCATGGCTGCTATCTCTCCAGACACTGGCAGACGCACGTGACAGGTTCGTTACGGCGCCGCGCCGGGCCGGCCACGATTCCGTCTGCACGAACTGAATCGTGCAGCCGCTCGCGTGCTTTCTCTATAGGACCATCGGCCCATACCCCGCCGAAACGATTGCCCTTGCAGCAGTAGGACCAAAGTCCGATTGACGCTTGATCAACAACATGGGATTCGTCAAATTTCCGCTTCAGCATGTTGAATGCAGTAGCCCACGGGGAAGTAACGGTGAGACATTCGACGTAGATGTGCGTCGGTCGTGTTTCTGCCCCTGGAGGCCACAGCATCATGCGCGATCAGCCCGCGTCGCACCGCAAATCCGGCTTTCGTCTTCCCGTTCTCGAATGGGTACGCGACTACCGGACATCGTGGATCAAACCCGACATCGTTGCGGGCGTCACGGCGGCGGCTGTCGTGTTGCCGAAAGCGATGGCTTACGCGAGCGTTGCCGGACTGCCCGTCGAAACCGGGCTCTACACGGCGTTCGTGCCGATGGTGATCTACGCGCTCTTCGGTACGTCAAGGCCACTGAGCGTCAGCACCAGCGCGACGCTGGCCATTCTGAGCGCGGCCGCGCTCGGTCAGGTTGCGCCCGATGCCAACACCGCCCAACTGGTCATCGCGACCGCCACACTCACGCTGCTCGTCGGCCTCTTCCTCGTTCTCGCGGCCTTGCTCAGGCTGGGGTTTGTCGCGAACTTCATTTCCGAGCCCGTGTTGACGGGCTTCAAGGCCGGCATCGCCATCGTCATCGTGCTCGATCAACTGCCGAAACTGATTGGCATTCACGTCGTGAAAGGATCGTTCTTTCATAACGTATATGCGCTCGCTGCCGGGCTTCCCCATGCGTCGATGTCGACGGTTGCCATGGGCGCACTGACGATCGCCGTGCTGGTCGCGCTCGAACACTGGTATCCGAAGTCCCCCGCCCCGCTCATTGCCGTGGCGCTCGGCATAGCGTGTGTCGCTTTCGCCGGCGTGCAGCGGTACGGCGTGGAGATCGTCGGCGAGATCCCGACCGGATTGCCTTCGTTCGTGATGCCGGATCTTTCCCTGATCGACGCGCTCTGGCCGGCGGCGGTGGGCATTGCCCTGATGAGTTTTACCGAAACGATTGCTTCAGGGCGCGCATTCGCGCTCAGCGGGGAACCCGTTCCGCTGCCGAACCGCGAACTGCTGGCGACGGGCCTGGGCAATGCGTTGGGCGCGCTGTTCGGCTCGATGCCCGCGGGCGGCGGGACGACCCAGACGGCCGTCAACCGGCTGGCCGGTGCGCACTCGCAACTGGCCGAACTCGCCACCGCGGCCGTGACGCTCGGCACCATGGTGCTGCTCGCGCCCGTCATCGGACTCATGCCGCATGCCACGCTCGCTGCCGTGGTGATCGTCTATTCGATCGGCCTGCTCAATCCGGAGGACTTCCGCGCGATCCTCGCCATCCGGCGCACCGAGTTTGTCTGGGCGGTCGTGGCGCTGGTGGGCGTCGTGCTGCTCGGCACGCTGCAAGGCATCCTGATCGCCATCGTCGTATCGCTGGTGGCACTCGCCCATCAGGTGTCCGATCCCCCTGTGTACGTACTGCGGCGCAAACGCGGCACGAACGTATTCCGTCCGGTATCGGACGAGCATCCGGACGACGAGGATTTTCCCGGACTGCTGCTCCTGCGGCCCGAGGGACGAATTTTCTTTCTCAACGCCTCCAACATCGTGCACAAGATCATGCCGCTCCTCGCCCAGACGCGCCCCAGGGTCATGGCGCTCGATATGCGGGCCGTATTCGATGTGGAGTACACAGCATTGAAGATGCTGACCGAGGCCGAGAAGAAGTGTCGCGAGAGCGGAATCGAAGTCTGGGTCGTGGGCCTCAATCCCGATGTCTTTGCCGTGCTCGAGAAGGCGCCGCTCGGCAGCGTGCTTGGACACGAGCGCATGTTTCTCAATCTCGAACAGGCGCTAGCCGCATGGCGGGAGGCGCAGCATGCCATTGTGCGCGATGGCGTATCGTCTGCCAGTAGACACCCTGGACAGAGAACGCCTTGAGCGCTTATCTACTTTTTGCAAGAGGCCATATGAATACCACTACCCCGACACAGCAAACCGCGGCCGAAAAGCGCGAGCCCGTACTCAACACCGTCGAGCGCGTGACCGAACTGTGCTTTGGCCTGTTCATGGCGTTGACTTTCGTCGGCGCCGTCAAGGCGGTCACAGCGGGCGAGGACGCCGGCCGCAAACTGTTCCTGGCCGCCCTCGGATGCAATCTCGCCTGGGGCCTCGCAGACGCCGTGATGTATCTCGTCCGCACGCTCGCGGATCGCGGACAGCGCCTGACACTCGCCCTGACCGTGAAACGCGAACCAGACCGCGCCGCGGCCGTGCGGGCGTTGCGCGACGCATTGCCGACGGCGCTGGAACCGCTCGTCGATGACGAAGAACTCGAGCTGATTCGCGCGCGCCTCGCCGCGGCGCCTACGCTGCCACCTCGCGCGCATTTCAAGCGCGATGACTTTCTTGGGGCAGTGAGCGTTTTTCTGCTCGTGGTCGTATCGACGTTCCCGGTTGCCCTGCCCTTTATCCTCGTGAGGGATCACATAGCGGCGCTCGTCATCTCACGCATACTCACGCTCGCGATGCTCTTCGCCGCCGGTTTCGCGCTCGGACGCTACACCGGCGCGGGCGCGATGAAAGCGGGCTTCGCGATGATGCTGCTTGGGATCGTGCTGACGATGGCGATCATTGCGCTCGGCGGCTAGCCGTCAGGCGACACGGCTTCGTTATCCGCGGTCATCGGCAGCCCGCACTGCGGCTGGCGATGACCGTCACCCCTGCCTGGAAGTGGATTTCGGCCACGAACATCGGCACGGATGTCTGCGTCGTGCCCGGTTGTTCGGAAGCCGGCGTGCCATACATGTTGTGCCAGTATTCGTAGCCAGGACCCAGGTACGCCGTGCGCGGATGGCCGGCGAACGATCCCCGTCCGGATGGATCTCGTAGACGATCGACCCATCAGGACGAACGACCACCCCCGCTGTGCGGCTAGCCCACCGCCCCTCGTCATGCGTGGGCGCTGGCCGTGCGAACCTTGCTCGGCCGGTCGCGCAGCAGCAATGGCATCAACCGCCGGTTGGCTGTCTGCGCCGCCCATTCGCAATAGGCGGCGCTGCCGAGCACCCAGCCCTCGAGCGTCGCCCGCATCAGGTTATTGACCTCGGCTTCGTCGAGAGGCTGTGCGCCCAGGTCGCGGTAAGACTCGTGCCGTTCGAACGGCGTATCGCCGAGCGCGCGATAGAGCGGATGATCCTTGACGAACCTGTCGACACGCAGCCCGACGTGGTGCGTGTAGCTCGACCACGGATAGTTGCCCGGCTCGGCCACGAGGCGGTTGCGCACCGGCGCATGATCGATGACCTGGCTCGCGAGCAGGAAATAGCGGTCGGGTTCGATCACGGTTGCCCGGTACTCGCCACGCCACATCGCACCGCGGCGTCCATGGCGGCGGTTGAATGTCTCGACATAGCGGCGGCAAACCGCCTGCATCGCCATGGCTACGCTCGACTCGTATGAAGGCGTGACGAGGAACTGCACCGCGTCGGGCATCAGCACCCACGCGTGGACTGCCAGATCGGCGACGCGCGCGGCGTCCGCGAGGCAGGCGAGGAAGTAAAGGTAGTCTCCTTCGTCGAGGAATGCGGGCCCTTTGAGCCCCTGCAAGATAACGTGCTGCGGTTGTTCTGGGACGTAGTGCCGTGCAAGCCGTGTCATGCTGAATTAACCGGAAATCCGATGTGGGGGAGCGATCCGACAGGTATCGATCGCCTGACGCTGCGTGAGTGGATCTACGATCAAATTCTATGGGCCGTGCGCGCACGTCTGCGTCGCGAACAGGCCTTTTTTATGGCCTCAATTCGCTGATTTGACGAGCGCAACGCGCGCATTTTTACGCCGCCGCTGAATAGCCGTCGAAGCGCGATCCGGCACCACTAAAGCGTAGCGATGAGGGTACGATGGTCGAAGCGACTGAAGTCCCAAAATTTATCCGCAGGACTCCGAATTATAGTGATGGGTCGAAGCCGAAGCCTTCGACGCGCCGAAACCGCGCCTAACCCGACCGGTTCAGTCGGCGCGCGACAACGCCGCCATGAACGCTTCGGCCTGCAGCGCGACGCGCCACGGCGTCCACGTCATCCCGAATGCCTGTTCCGCGCGGCGCGCGTCGAGCCGGATGTCCTGTTGCCACAGCCGCGCGAGCGAAGGCGGCAGCGGCGGAGGCACCTTCACGCCACCCAGTTTGCGCCCCGCGATCCCGGCAATCTTCAGCGCAGGCGCCCACAGCTTCGTTTCGAGTGCAAGACGCCGCGCACCGATCCGCTCCACGGGCGTCGCCCCCAAAATTCGCGCGTAGGCGACGAAGTATTCATTCCAGCGCGGCGCCTCGGCCATCGCCAGGTTGTAGGCCTGAGCGCCCGAAGCCGGCGTGCGCAGCGCAGCCAGCGCCGCCTGCACGACGTCGTCGATGTGGACGAGATTACTGCAACCGTCGCCGGCGGCGCCGAGGTCACCCAGGCGCCGCGCGCACAGCAGCTGCGCAATGCGCGCCGACCACTGCGGACTGCCGCCTCCGTAGATGCAACCCGGGCGCAGTATCGTGAGCGCGGGCAGCGCAGCGAGCAGTCGTTCCGACTCGACCTTCGCATGGCCATAGGGGCTCACGGCGTCGAGCGCCGCCGCTTCGTCGATACGGCCTTCGGCGGCGCCGTACACCGCCATCGAACTGAAGTGGACCACGGGCAGCGGCGCACCGCGTGCCGCCAGCGCGGCCGCCAGCGCGCGCGCATTCGCGACGATCGTCGCCGGCGCACCCGCCACGCAGTTGACCACGCCGTGCACGTCGGCCAGCGCGGCGGCGAGCGACGCGGGGTCCGCGGCATCGACACGGCGCAAGCCGCTTCCTTCCCTGCGCGAGGCGGCCACCGGCTCGGCCCATTCGGTACGGCTCAACGCTTTCACCAGATGGCGGCCGACGAAGCCGGTCGCGCCAAGAACGAGAATACGGGCTTTCATTACGCGGGTTCGGAAGGGTTTGCGATTGGAACGGGCAGCGCGCCGAGATCGGCGGCGCCCTTGAGGTGTTCGGCGAGCCGCAGTGCGAGCGCGACGATGGTCAAGGTCGGATTCGCCTGGCCCGAAGTCGGGAACACCGCGGCGCCCGTCACATAGACGTTGTCCGCTTCGTGCAGCCGGCAGTCGGCATCGACCACGCTCGTGCGCGCATCGCGCCCCATGCGCGCCGTGCCGATGTGATGGCCGCCATAGGCTCCGTAGCGCGTCATTTCGGCCTCGACCTGCGCGGGGTCGTAGGTGAAACGGCCCACGCCTGCGCGCTCGACCTCGTGCGCGAGCGCGGCGAGCGCGCGGCTCACGGTCGCGACGTCCTGCTGCGTGTAGCGCCAGTCCACATGGATGCGGCGCAGGCCGAGTGCATCGGTTTCATCGCCGAGCGTGACGCGGCTCGCCGGATTGGGCTCCTGCTCCGCATGGAAGTCGAGCGAGAAACGCAGATTCGCAGGCCGCACGATCACCGAGGGGAACTTGCGCGCGGCCAGCGTGCGCCGCCGCAGCCAGTGCCACAGGAAACGCGCCGTGTTCGGCGCGTCCGCAACGACGTTTTTCGCGTGCGCGAGCGTGGAGCCCGCATAGCCTTCGGGTGTGCCGTCGTAGAGGCGCTTCGCGTATTCGTAGGGCACGATGCCGCGCGCGAGATACAGCGCGGAGAGGATGCCGTTGCCGTGCCCGGCGTCCGGAATGCGCGGATGATGCAGGCGCGCAATGAAGTTGCCCGCGCGCAACGCGTCTTGCTGTTCCGGGCGCAGCGCGAGGCGGCGGCGGCAATAGATGCCCTCTTCCGTCACCTCGTAGCCGTGCCACACGGACTGCGCCGCCGCGAGATCGAGCGTGCCGATCGTGCCCGCGAGATGGCTCATGTAATAGCGGCCCACCGCGTCGTGGGCGTTGCCGAGCCCCCCGCCGCTCGGCCCGGGGCTGTTGAGCAACAGGCGCGGCACTTCGAGACCGCCGGCCGCGAGCACGTAGGCGCGTGCGGCCACCGCGAACGTCGCGCCGCCCGTCGCGTCTTTCGTATTGAGCACGCGCACCTGGGCCGCGCCGACATGCCGCGTCGAACCCGCCAGCATCGGCAGGCGGCACAGGTTCGCATGCTGGAGCACACGCACGCCGCCTTTCGCCAGGCGCGCCCGGTAACGCTGACCGAAATCGGTCGGGCAGCTGAAGCGCTCGAGCGTGTGCGTCGAAAACACGTCGCTGGCAAAGCCGCCGATCATCGGGCGCGGGGGCGCCGCGAACGCGCCTTCGGCCGTATAGGCGAATTCGCCCGCTTCGCACAGTGCGTTGGCTTGCGGGTAGTGGCGCAGCACATCGGCGAACGCGATCGGCCAGCCGCTGTGCGCGACGTAATCGCGCGCCTCGAAGTCGTGCGCGTCGAGGGGCATGCAGCGGCCGCCCCACAGCGTGGTCGAGCCGCCGAAGCGCCGCACGCGGTAGTTGTCCGGCGGCGGATGAAGCGCCGCATTCGCCACCGTGCCCGCGTACAGCTGCTGGGTGGCGGGCTCGGGCGCGTCGCCGCCGCTTTCCAGCACGATTACGTCGAGCCCGCTCTTCTCCAGCGCGAGCGCGAGCGCAATGCCGGCGGCGCCGGCGCCCACGATGCACAGGTCCGCGTGCAGCGTCGTGCCGGCGGGAATCTCACGGGCGTCGGTGATCATCGTCTGTTACGTATGTGAAAGGGAAGACGGGCCGCGGCGATCGTAGCCGATCGCTCGCGTGCAACCAACGGCGCCACAGAGAAATTTCAGACGCATCCCGATTTTTGTCTCTAAAAAAACACTGTTGTATTACCCGCAGCACCGACACAGCAGTAAGATTCCGTCTGAAGTCCAAAACGCCTTGGCAAAAGCCAGGAGACCAGAAAAAAACATAACGTACGTCGCATGACGGGGTGGCACGACGCCGGTTCAACGGGCGCCGTGCGTGGCTCTCGTCGTGTGCGCACGTCGGGGTCACAAAAACAACATGAGTACGCCTTACATAACAGCGGCGCCGCAGGCGACCGCACGGGGTGTCTTCAAGCCGAGCATTCCCTTGTTCGGCCTCAACATCGCCGCCGTGTCGTTCGACACCGCGCTCGACGTGCTTTGCACCGCCGCCTTGCAGCGCGACGGCCGGGCGCGTGTCGCGGTCACGCCAAACGTCGATCACGTGGTGCGTCTCGACACGCAGCCCGATCTTCATCGTCTCTACCGCACCGCCGACTTCCTGTTTGCGGACGGCATGCCCGTGGTCTGGGCGAGCCGCCTGTTCGGCGCGCCGCTGCCGGAACGCGTGACCGGCGCGGACCTGTTGCCCGCCCTGTGCGAGCGCGCCCACGCAGCCGGCTGGAAAGTGGTGGTAGTCGGCGGCCGCCCGGGTCACGAAGCCACGCTCCTGAATGGCTTCGCGCAGCGCTATCCGGGCCTCGACGTCGAGGTGATCGCACCTTCCATGACGTTCGATCCGACCGGCCCCGAGGGTGATGCGGTGGCCGGGCGCGTGCGCGCGGCCGCGCCCGATATCGTGTTCGTGTGCCTCGGCATGCCCAAGCAGGAACGCTGGGCCCTGCATCACGCGAGCAAGCTGCCGGGCGGCCTCATGCTGTGCGCCGGGGCGGCCGTCGAGTTTGCCGTCGGCCTGCAGCAACGCGCCCCCGTGTGGATGCAGCGCTGCGGTCTCGAATGGTGCTGGCGCATCAAACAGGACCCCGCGCGCCTGTGGCGCCGGTACCTCGTGGACGACCGCCGCTTCTTCGCCATCCTGTGGCGTCACTGGCGCATGGCGCGCACGCAGCAGCGCGCGGCGTAAGGCCGCCGATGCGGACGCGGCCGGCTCATGTTCGGCCACGTCTCGCGCGGCGCAGGCTTCAAACCGCATTGCGGCCCGAGACGATCGACGGGATCGTCTTCAGCAGGATCTGCAGGTCGAGCCACAGCGACCAGTGCGTGATGTAGTAACGGTCGTACTCCACGCGGCGCTGCATCTTGTCGGGCGTATCGGTCAAGCCGCGCAACCCGTTGATCTGCGCCCAGCCGGTAATGCCCGGCTTCACGCTATGGCGCAGCATGTAGCCGGGAATCAGCTGCCGGTACTCTTCGTTGTGCTCGGCCGCGTGCGGACGCGGACCCACGAGACTCATCGAACCGCCCAGCACGTTGAAGAGCTGCGGCAACTCGTCGAGCGAAGTCCGGCGCAGATAGCGCCCCACGGCCGTGATCCGGTCGTCGCCGCTGCGGGCCTGGCGCACGCCCTGCTCTTGTGCATCGCCCTCGTTCTCCGCCGCGACGCGCATCGAGCGGAATTTGTGCACGACGATCGCCCGGCCGTGCTCGCCGTTGCGGCGCTGCCTGAACATCACCGGGCCCGGCGAATCGAGCCGGATCACCAGCGCGATCGCGAGCATGACGGGCCACAGCAGCGCGAGCAGCAACGCCGCACCGGCAATGTCGACCGCGCGCTTGAGCATGCGCGAGAGCCCCAGAATCGGCACGTCGTGCAGTGCCAGCAGCGGCACGCCGGCCAGGTCCGCTCCGGTCGTCGCGACGTCCTCCAGGTAATGCAGCTCGGGCACGAGATAGATCGCAGCCGTCGAATCGTAGAGGCGCGTCACGATGTCGGCCGTGATGTCCTTCACTTGCGTTGCGTCGGCTCGCGCCATCGCGGCCTGCCCCATCGCGAGGAACACGATCTCATAGTCGTTCGCGAGGATGCGCGTGGCGGCGTCTTCATAGCGGCCGAGATACGGCGGCAGCGTTTCCCCGTCACGCGGCGTGGCAGGCGCATCGTTGTAATAGCCCATCACGTGAATACCGAGAATCGGCGAACGCTGCAGGCGCAGGTTCAGCTTGCGCGCCTCGCGGCCCATCCCGAAGAACACCGCGCGGCGCAGGTTGCCGGGCGCGTTGTTGACGCTGTGGGCCACGCCGCGCAATACAGCCAGGCCGACGAGTTGCAGCGGCAGCGCAATGGCGGCCCACTGGACGACCAGCGTACGCAGGGCCGTCGTGCCGCTATCGCCATGCGTCGCGAACAGCAGCACCATGAGCGCGACCGGCAGCCGGCACCAGCGCCATGCGCCGCGGCCCAGCATCCACCAGAGATGACGCGCGCTGGCAACCAGGTGAAAGCGCGCAAACACGACGAACGCGGCCACGGCGAACGCCCCGGTCAACGCCCGTGTGTACGGCGTATCGCCGGTCTGTCCGCGCAGCAACAACAGCGCCACGAGCGCGCCCGTATTGAGCGCCGCGCTGATGACACCGACCAGCGCCATAAAGAGGCGGTGATGGTGGGTCGACTGGGTGGACATGACGGGTTCGGCCAGTATGTGCGACTGTTTTATACGCCTGATTGGCATGACGGCGGGATTAGACCGCGAGGGGAATGACCGTCTGCGCAAGGCGCAACAGCAGCAAGCGGCGGACGACGATTCGCTAGAAAGGCGAAACGCGAGTCTCAAACGCTTGCGATTAAACACACGAACCGAACGTACGCGCTTTTTTAAACATGGAGCGCTATTCGTAGTGCAAGACGGCCGCTCCCCGTCGGCCTGACGGCGCAGACTCCTGTTCCGGCAGCGCGAGTGGTCTAGATTCGCGCCAATAGCCCGGAATGGAGAACGGCCATCCCAATTCGCGCGTATCTTACCAGCGCATTATGAATTTGCGTGATCCGGAAAGATAGCGCCGTGAAAACGCGCGGTATCGTGGGGAATTTGCCGATGCGGCTGATTTAACGCCGCCGTAATTAGTAGGGTAGGTTCGGGGCTTCAATAAAAATGAATAGCGATTTCTTGCGCGCGAATGGGGCGAATTATGTTCGCGCAAACGTTTGTTCAAGCGAATCGAAATGCGCGGGAGCGCCCGGCGTTATCGCCGGGGCTGCTGCGCCGCGTTCGAGCAGCCAGTGGCTCGCTCAGTGGCCCGCATAAATCGACCGCTCGCCGACGCTGGCCACGACCGGCGCACCCGCGTCCGAGCTGCCCGTCATCGCCACGCCGCCGACCGCCGTGCTGCCCGGCGCGGCCTGCTGGTTCTTTTGCGCCTGCTCCTGGGCCACGATCGCCTCCGCGTGCTGGATGTCATCCGGGTAGTTGACGTCCTTGGCCACCGGACGATACCCCGCCTGCTCCAACCGCACGAGATCGGCGATCACCTGGGCGCGCGTGACCGGCGCGTTGGCGGGGTCGGCGGGGGTGGCAGTCTGTGCGAAAGCGGCAGCGGGAGCGGCCAGGGCGCAGGCAACGAGCAATGTGGAAACGAGTGCTTTCATGGTGTTCACCTCTCAATGAATGGCCGCTGCATCGGGAAGGGATGCCGCCTCAGCCACCCTCGGCAATGTCGCGAAGGTTGAACGCATTCTGGTCGCGCGGCGCTGACCCAAAGCTGACCTGCTGATTACGAGTTCGTTATCTGGGCGCAGCGCGCCCCCGGCGGCTAGCGTCCTTGCACGGCAAAGATGACAAATCCGTAATGTCGAGGTCAGCACCGGGTAAGCGCGCCCTCCCGATACTTGCGCCACTCCCGCCTCAACCCGGACCCCGTCATGTGGATCGTCAAACTGGCTCTCAGACGGCCTTACACGTTCATCGTGCTGGCCGTACTGCTTTTCATCCTCGGGCCGCTCGCCATCATGCGCACGCCCACGGACATTTTTCCGAACATCAATATCCCGGTGGTCAGCATCGTCTGGACCTACAACGGCTTCTCCGCCGAGGACATGGCGCACCGCATCACCTCGAACTACGAGCGCGCGCTGACTTCGGACGTGGACGACATCGAGCACATCGAATCCCAGTCGCTCAACGGCGTGTCGGTCGTGAAGGTGTTCTTCCATCCTGGCGCCGACATCAACCGCGCGATTGCCGAGGCCGCGTCCAACTCCGCGTCGATCCTGCGTGTGCTGCCGCCCGGCACGCTGCCGCCGAACATCATCACGTACAACGCCTCCACGGTGCCGGTGCTGCAACTGGGCCTGTCCAGCGCGACGTTGCCCGAGCAGTCGCTTTACGACCTCGGCAACAGCTTCATCCGCACGCAGCTCGCGACCGTCCAGGGCGCGGCCGTGCCGCTGCCCTACGGCGGCAAGATCCGCCAGATCATGGTGCAGCTCGATCCGAAAGCGTTGCAGGCCAAAGGTCTTGCACCCGCGGACGTCGTCAACGCCGTGAACGCGCAAAACCTCATCCTGCCCGGCGGCACGGCGAAGATCGGTTCGCGCGAATACAACGTCGAGATGAACGGCAGCACGCAAACCGTCGCGGCGCTCAACGACCTGCCCATCAAGACCGTGAATGGCAGCGTGGTGTATGTGCGCGACGTCGCGCACGTGATCGACGGTTACGCCCCGCAAACGAACATCGTGCGCGCGGACGGCAAACGCGCGGCACTCCTTACGGTCGAAAAGACCGGCAGCGCCTCGACGCTCACGATCATCCAGCAGGTGAAGGCCATGCTGCCGACGATCGCCGCGGGCCTGCCGAGTGCGCTCAAGATCACCCCGCTCTCCGATCAGTCCGTGTTCGTGAAGTCGGCGATCTCGGGCGTGGTGCGCGAGGCGCTCATTGCGGCTTGCCTCACCGCCGCGATGATCCTGCTCTTTCTCGGCAGCTGGCGCGCCACGCTCATCATCGCCGTGACGATTCCGCTCGCCGTGCTCACGTCGCTCATCGCGCTCGCGGCGCTCGGCGAGACCATCAACATCATGACCCTCGGCGGCCTCGCGCTTGCAGTCGGCATCCTCGTTGACGACGCCACCGTCGCTATCGAAAACATCACGCATCATCTTGAGCGCGGCGCGCCGCTGCACGACGCCATTCTCAACGGCTCCGGCGAGATCGCCGTGCCGACGTTCGTCTCGACGCTCTCCATCTGCATCGTGTTCGTGCCGATGTTCCTGCTTTCGGGCGTGGCGCGGTATCTGTTCGTGCCGCTCGCCGAGGCTGTGGTGTTCGCGATGTGCGCGTCGTACTTCTTCTCGCGCGCGCTGATCCCCACGCTCGCCATGTATCTGCTGCGCGCGCGTAAGCCTGACGCTGCGCCCAGGCGCGGCATCGCTGGTGTGTTGACGCGCTTTCAGGCGGGCTTCGAACGACGCTTCGAAGCAGTGCGCAACCGCTATCGCGCGCTGCTTCAGGCGGCGATTTCGCAGCGCCGCCGTTTCGTGGTGCTGTGGGTCGCGCTGTGCCTCGGCTCGCTCGTGCTCGTGCCGTTCACCGGCCGCGACTTCTTTCCCGCTGTCGATACTGGCGAAATCCGCCTGCATCTGCGCGCGCCAACCGGCACGCGCATCGAGGAAACGGCGCGCACCACCGACGAAGTCGAAGCGAAGATCCGCAGCGTGATTCCGGCCGCCGAACAGGCCGCGGTGCTCGACAACATCGGTGTGCCGGTGAGCGGCATTAACCTCACGTACGACTCGTCGGACCCCATCGGCCCCGAAGACGCGGACATCCTCATCACGCTCGCGCCGAAGCACCAACCCACCGCGCAATATGTCGCGAAGCTGCGCAACGTGCTCAACGCCTCGTTTCCGGGCGTGACCTTCGCGTTCCTGCCCGCCGACATCGTGAGCCAGATCCTGAACTTCGGCCTGCCTGCGCCCATCGACGTGCAGATCGTCGGCAACAAGCTCGCGCAAAACCGCGTCGTGGCGAATCATCTGCTCGACCAGATGCGTGGCGTGCGCGGCCTCGTCGACGCCCGCATCCAGCAGCCCGGCGACGAGCCCACCATCAACGTCGACGTGGACCGCACGAAGGCGTTGCAAGCGGGCCTCACGCAGCACGACGTGGCGCAGAACCTGCTCATCGCGCTCTCGGGCAGCTCGCAAACCACGCCCAACTTCTGGCTCGATCCGAAGAACGGCGTGAGCTATCCGCTCGTGACCGAGGTGCCGCAATACGATATCCATTCGCTGCAAACACTCGCCAATATTCCGCTGACGACGTCGCAATCCGTCACGTTCTCGCCGCAAAACCAGCTCGGCACGCTCGGCACGGTCTCGCGCAGCTCGCAGGAAGCCGTGGTGTCGCACTACAACGTGCAGCCCGTGCTCGACATCTTCGCGTCGACACAGGGACGCGACCTGGGCGGCGTCGCCTCCGATGTGAACCGCCTCGTGAACGCCGCGCGCGCGCAACTGCCGCCTGGCTCGTCGATCGTGATGCGCGGCCAGGTGCAGTCGATGAACGCCTCGTTCAGTGGCCTTGCGGCGGGCCTCGTGTTCGCCATCGCGCTCGTGTACCTGCTGATGGTCGTGAACTTCCAGTCGTGGCTCGATCCGCTCATCATCGTGAGCGGCCTGCCGGCGTCACTCGCCGGGATCGCGTGGATGCTGTTCGTCACGCAGACCACGCTGAGCGTGCCGGCGCTCACGGGCACGATCCTCTGCATGGGAATCGCCACGGCCAACAGCATTCTCGTCATCAACACGGCGCGCGAGTCGCTCGCCGCGGGCATGGAGCCGCTCGCCGCCGCGCTCGATGCGGGTTTCAACCGCTTTCGCCCAGTGCTCATGACGGCGCTCGCGATGCTGATCGGCATGTTGCCGATGGCGCTGGGTCTCGGCGACGGCGGCGAGCAGAACGCGCCGCTCGGGCGCGCCGTGATCGGCGGCCTCGCGGTCGGCACGCTTTCCACGCTCGTGTTCGTGCCGGTCGTGTTCGGCATGGTGCATGGCTGGCTCGCGCAACGCCGCGCCGCGCGCGATGCCAGCAACGATGCGCAAGCCGATACAACCACTCACGTTGAATAAGGATTCCATAATGAAATCGCAGACACCGCACGAAGAACGCGATGGCCGCGGCGCGAACCGCAACGCGAGGTCGCTCGGCTGTCGTCGTCGGCCTGACCTGCCTCGCCATCGCCGCGGCGCTCCTCACGGCGGGCATCGGCCCGCGCCTCCAGGCGCGCACGGCGCAAGCGCAGCAGGTCGCGGCGCAGCGTGAGCTGATCGTCTCCACCCTCACGCCCACGCGCGCACCCGCCACGCAGGACCTGTTGCTGCCCGGCTCGGTGATGTCCTGGGCCGACGCCTCGATCTACGCTCGCACGAGCGGGTACGTGCAGCACTGGTACGCGGATATCGGCGCGCACGTGAAGGCAGGCCAGACGCTCGCGCAGATCGACACGCCCGAACTCGATGCGCAACTGCAGCAGGCGCGCGCCGACGAAGCCACCGCACAGGCCAACTATCGCTTCGCCAACAGCACGGCGCAGCGCTGGCAAACGATGCTGCAGACGCAATCGGTCTCCGAACAGGACGCCCAGGCGAAAACGAGCGACGCCGCCGCGAAACTGGCCACGCTCCAGGCGGCGCAGGCCAACGTGGCGCGACTGCAGGAGCTGGTTTCCTACCAGAAGGTGACGGCGCCTTTCGATGGCGTCATTACGGCGCGCAACGTGCAAGTGGGCGCGCTCGTCACCGCGGGCGGCACGCCCGGCCTCGCCACGATGCCAGGCGAGCTGTTCCATCTCTCGCAGACCGACCGGCTGCGCGTGTACGTGGACGTGCCTCAGGACGACGCGAGCCTCGTCACGCCAGGCACGGCAGTCTGGTTGACGACGCAGCAATATCCGGGGCGACGCTTCGAGGCGAGCGTGGCGCGCAGCGCGAACGTGATCGATCCCGTGAGCCGCACGTTGCACGTGGAAGTCGATGTGGACAATCACGACGGCGCGCTGATGCCCGGCGCCTACGCGCAGGTGCACCTCGCGCTCACGGCGGCCGCGCCGGCGCTCGAACTGCCCGTGAGCGCGCTGCTGTTCCGCCCGGACGGCGTGACCGTCGCGGTGGTGGATGCAAAGAGCATGGTGCAACTGCGCAAGGTGACCATCGGCCGCGACTTCGGCACCTATGTGGAAATCGCCACCGGACTCGCGCCGACCGATCGCGTCATCAACAATCCCGGCGACGCCATTGCGAGCGGCCAGAGCGTGCGCGTGGCGGCAGCCTCGACGGCTGCGCAAGCGAAAGCGTAAGCGAGGCTCATCATGTTCGAACGCCCTCTCCCTGCGCTGCGCCGGATCGTCGTCGCCTTCACCGCAGCATCGCTCGCGGCGTGCACCACGTTGCCGCACTACAGCGTACCCTCGACGGACGTGCCTGCGCACTTCGCGACACAAACGACGCAACCCGCAGCGGCACCCGGCTGGACCGTCGCCGCGCCCGCCGACGCCCAAACGCGCGGCCCATGGTGGACGCTCTTCGGCGACAACGACCTCGACCAGCTCGAAGCCCGCGTGGACGTGTCGAACCAGAGCGTGCGCCAGGCCGTTGCCAATCTCGAAGCCGCGCGCGCGATGATCGACTATCAGCGCGCGGGCTATGCGCCGACCGTCACGGCGGATGTGGCGGCGCAGCGTTACCGGACCTCGCAGAATCTCGTGGACCATTCGCTTGCGGGCAAGACGATTCCCGATTACTCGACGGGCCTCACGGCAAGCTGGGAACCCGACCTGTTCGGGCGCGTGAAGGACGCGACCACCCAGGCCCACGCCAACGCCCAGGCCACGCAAGCCGACCTCGAATCGGTGCGCCTTTCGGTTGCGAGCCAGCTGGCGACGGATTACTTCGATTTGCGTTCGCTCGATCGCCAGAAGAAGCTGCTCGACGACACCGTGAGCGCCTACACGGCGGCGCTGCGCATCGTGCAGCAGCAGCTCGCCGACGGCGCGATCGACGCCTCCGCCGTCGCCCAGGCACAGACCCAGCTCGAGAGCGCGCGCACGGCGGATAGCGACATCGACGTGCAGCGCGCGCAGCTTCAGCACGCCATCGCCACGCTGATCGGCGTGCCCGCTTCGACGTTCAGTCTGCCGCCGCGTGTCGATCCCGCCGTCGTGCCGTCGATTCCCGCGGGCGTGCCCTCCGCGCTGCTCGAGCGGCGGCCCGACATCGCGGCGGCCGAGCGGCGCGTGGCCGCGGCCAATGCAGGAATCGGCGCAGCGCGCGCGGCCTTTTATCCCGACCTCACGCTCTCCGCGACGGCGGGCCTCGAAAGCACGTTCTTCGCGCCGTGGCTGAGCGCGCCCAGCCTCTTCTGGTCGCTCGGCTCGCAACTGGCGGGCACACTCTTCGACGGTGGCCGGCGCGACGCCACGCTCAAAGGCGCGAACGCACAATACGATGCGGCAGTAGCCGGCTACCGGCAAACCGTGCTGACGGCGTTCCAGCAAGTCGAAGACAACCTGAGCGCGCTCGACACGCTGGCGAGCGAAGCGCAAAGCCAGCAGCGCGCCACCGCCGCCGCGCAACTCTCGCTCAAGCTCACCACCAACCGCTACCAGGCGGGCGCGGTGAACTATCTCGATGTCGTGACGGCGCAGACCATCGCGCTCTCGAACGAACGCAACGAGGAGCAGATCGCAGGACGAAGGCTCGATGCGAGCGTGCATCTGCTGGAGGCGCTCGGCGGCGGCTGGGACCGCGCGGCGCTGAGCGACCTGAGCGCTAGGAACGGGCGAACGTCAGGATGAACCGCGTGCTTGCCGCGTCGCTTTCGGCGCGCGCCGAGCCGCCGTGCAGCGCCATGATCGTGCGCACGATCGCGAGCCCCAAACCCGCCGAAGCACCCGCACGCGCCTCGCGATGGCGCGACGCATCCGCGCGATAGAAGCGATCGAAAATGCGTTCCATCAGCGCGGCTTCGATCGGCGTGCCCGGATTGGCCACCGTGACCTCGACGGCCCGTGGCGTCTGCTCGACGCTCAGCGTGATCGCCGCGCCGCGCGGCGTATAGCGCAGCGCATTGGCGAGCAGGTTGCCCACGGCGCGCCGGAACAGCTCCTTGTCCGCGCGCAGGCGGCCCTCGCCCTCCACGCGGATTTGCACGCCCGCTTCGTCGGCGAGACCTTCGAAGTAGTCGGCAATCTGCGTGAGCGCATCGTGCACGTCGAACTCCGCGAGCGTCGTCATGAACTGCGGGTGCTCCGCACGCGCGAGAAAGATCACGCTTTCGATCATGCGCGAAAGCCGTTCGCATTCCTCCAGATTCGATTCGAGCAACGCCTCGTATTCGGCCGTGGTGCGCTCGCGTGCGAGCGCCACTTCGTTCGCGCCGCGCAGGTTGCCGAGCGGCGTGCGCATGTCATGCGCGAGATCCGCCGTGTATTGCGACATGCGCTCAAAGCCGCCATGCAAACGGTCGAGCATGGCGTTGAGCGATTTCGTGAGCGCTTCGAGCTCGCTCGGCGCGCGTTCGACTTCGATGGGCGTATCGAGCCGGTCGACCGTGACCGTGGCCGCGCGCGCCGCCATCTCGCGCAGCGGACGCAGCGACTCGCGCACGAGCAGCCAGCTCATGAGGAACGCGAGCAGCATGCCCGCCAGGCCGAAACCGTAGAGCCGCTCGCGATAGTGATCGAGCAGCTGCCAGCGATCGGTCATGTCGCGTGCGATGACGATGGTGACGGGCGTGCCGTCCGCCAGCGCGGCGTCGGTAGCGAGTCCGCGCACGGGCACACCGCGCGCGTTGCGCCACTCCACCACATCGCCTTCGGTAATGCGTTGCGTCGGCGGGAGACGCCGCGCGAGCGCCGCTTCTGGAAACGCCGCGTCTGCAATGCCCGCCGTGTTGTGCTCGACGAGTTGCGCGCCGCCGGTACCGAGTATTTCCATGGAAAGCGCGGGATTGCCGAGCACCTGGCTCGTGAGCCGCTCCGCATGTTCGCGCACGTCGTGCTCGTTGTGCAGTTCCTGCGCGAGGCGGCGCGTGTGGCGCGAAATCAGCACGATGTCGAGGTCGTCCTGCTGCTTCACCTCGCGGTCCAGCGTGAAATAAAGCGTGCTGCCCACAAGCGCGAATACCGCGAGCGTGGTACCCGCGAAACTCAGCGCGAGGCCTGTGGCGAGCGAGCGCACCGCCATGCGCGGCATCAGGCGTTCCCTTTGATTTCGGCGACGTAGCCCACGCCGCGCACCGTGTGGATCAGCTTGACGTCGAACGCGTCGTCCACCTTCGCGCGCAGGCGGCGGATGGCGACTTCCACGACGTTGGTGTCGCTGTCGAAGTTCATGTCCCACACGTATGAGGCGATCTGCGTGCGTGTGAGCACTTCGCCCTGGCGGCGCACGAGCAGCTGCAGCAGCGAGAACTCCTTCGGTGTGAGGTCGATGCGCGTGGCCCCGCGTTTCACGCGCCGGCGCGTGACGTCCACTTCGAGGTCGCCGAGCAGCAGCACGTCGCTCTCGCGCGGGGGGCCGCGGCGGGCCAGCGTGCGCACGCGCGCGAGCAGTTCGACGAAGGCGAACGGCTTGACGAGGTAGTCGTCCGCGCCCAGCTCGAGGCCCTTCACGCGGTCGCTGATGTCGTCGCGCGCGGTGAGGAACAGCACCGGCGTGGTGTGCGTGGCGCGCAGCGTCTTGAGCACCGTCCAGCCGTCCATCGCGGGCAGCATGACGTCGAGCACGATCACGTCGTACGCCGCCTCTTTCGCGAGAATCAGGCCTTCCGCGCCGTCCGCCGCGACATCCACGGCATAGCCGGATTCCTCGAAGCCCTTCTTCAGATACGCGCCGGTCTTCGGCTCGTCTTCGATCACGAGAATGCGCATCGCCGTTCAATTTTGAGTGTGTCCGGCTCAATTGTATGCGTTATGTCGCTTGCTGCGCTTCCGGGCGGCGCGCCTGGCGTAGCCGCCCAGGTCCTGCGGGATGCATTTCGAACGGTCGTATCGAATCTGCTTTGAGGGACTTGCGAAGAAGTCATCGGGTATCGTGCATGCAAACGCCCGCTCAAATGCCTCGAACCCTTTGCCTTCCTGGCTGCAAGCCTTGTGCCGTGCGGTTTCAGCCGTGGCTCCCCGGCACCCCGCTCCATTTATCGCCCTCCTTCGCCGCGGCGACGAATTTTGCCCCCGAACCGCCCCATTCATGATCGAAAACACTGGCCGATAAGCAGCGGTCAGCGGGCCAACCCAATCGAAAAACGTCGGAGACCACGAGTGCACACCCGCCAGTGGCCGGCGAACTGAGCGCCGTAATCGACACCTACCGCGCGTTGATATCCAGCCGTTTGCATGGAAGCCGTTATCCGCATGCTGAGCCGCAGTCCAAAAATCTTGTCAGCACAACTGATAGAACGGGACATGCACGTCGCTAGCGAAGCGTAAGTAATGCGAATCAGGTATCTCGAAATTTGTTTAGCCCGAATTCTTGTCGATCGTCATTTCGCTTAACGATTGTTGACGGATTTTTTCTGCCGCCCAGGCGATGATTTTGTCTTTCGCGCGCGCCTTTGGTAGCGATGCCGGACATCATCTGGCCTCAAGGGTTAATAAAAATGAATGACCGTTGTTATCGGCTTGTCTTCAGCAAGCTGCGGGGAATGTTGGTCGCAGTTTCAGAAACAGCGACGGGACACAGTAGCGCCTATCATGGGGAAACCGGCCCCGCGCGCGCGCTTCAGTCCTTCGCGCTCTTTTCAATGCGTCATGCAGCGTTTGCTGCGCTCGTTCTCTTTGCTCTCGCGCCAGCCCTCTCCGAAGCACAGATTGCACCGTCCGGCGCGCACGCGCCAAACGTAATCACTACGGCAAACGGGCTCCCGCAAGTGAACGTCACCAAGCCCTCCGGGGCTGGCGTATCACTTAATACATATTCACAATTCGACGTCCAGAAAAGCGGAACAATTCTAAATAATTCGCCTGTTATTGCAGGCACGCAACTCGCCGGGCAAATATCGGGGAATCCGAATTTTGGTCCGAATGACGCAGCGAAGATTATCGTCAACCAGGTTAACAGCAATAATCCGTCCCAGTTGAGAGGTTACGTCGAAGTCGCAGGAAAAAAAGCCGATGTCGTGATTGCGAACAGTTCCGGGATCGTGGTCGATGGCGGCGGCTTTATCAATACCGCACGTGGAATTTTAACGACCGGTAATCCGCTTATCGATGGCAGTGGGAATCTGACGGGCTTCAGTGTAAGGGGCGGCCTGATTACTGTCCAGGGCGCGGGCCTGAACGCCTCGAATATCGATGAGGTCGATTTGTTGTCCAGAGCCCTCGAAGTGAATGCGGCCATATATGGCGGCAATACACTTCATGTCGTGACGGGCGCCAACAACATCGATTACACGAGCCTCGTTCCCACGCCCATCGCAGGTACGGGACCTGCACCCGGCGTCGCCATCGACGTATCGCAACTGGGTGGCATGTACAGTGGCCGCATCATCCTGGTCGGCACGGAGAATGGCGTGGGTGTCGCGAATGCGGGCGCCATTGCAGCGCAGGCGGGCGACCTCATCCTCACGAGCGCGGGTCAGCTTGTGCAGTCCGGCAAGGTCAATGCGAGCGGCAATGTCGGAATCAGTGCGACGGGCGTCGCGAATACGGGCACCATCTACGCGCAGGGCAACACCGCGATTGGCACGGAGGGAACCGTTTCGAACAGTGGGACGGTTTGACGACCGGTACCCTCACGTTCAGCGATATCCAGAACCAGTCGCATTATGACGCGACTAGCAACGGTATTAGCGCGGGCGTAGGCGTTGGCAGTACCGGCAAGGCAATCGGGCCGGGCTCGGTCGGCGGGACAGGTGGTGTATCACCGATGATGTCGCAGAACGAAAGCGGTGATTCGAGCGCGACCACGCGCAGCGCGATCAGCGCGGGTTCGATCAACATCACGAACCAGGCAGCGCAGACGCAGGATGTATCGACCCTGAGCCGCGATACGACCAATACCAACGGCACTGTCGCGCAGACGCCGGACGTGAATGCAATCCTGAACCAGCAGGCCGACACGATGCAGGCTGCGCAGGCAGCAGGCCAGGTTGTCGCACAGGGTATCGGCGCGTATGCCGACATGAAGGAGCAAGCCGCAAAGAACGCTGGCGATTCCGCAACCGCTGCGGCATGGACGGAAGGAGGCGATAGCCGCGCGATCTTGCAGGCGGCAGGCGGCGCGCTGATTGGCGGCCTTGGCGGCGGCAGTGTTTTCACGGCCGTCGGTGGTGCAGCGGGCGCAGGCCTGGCCTCGATGGAGGCCCAGGCATTGAACGACGTTGCGGGAGGCGTTGAATCCGCAACGGGTTCTGCCCTGCTGGGTAATATTGCAGGGAACGTGGTTGCCGGCGTGGGCGGCGCTCTGGTGGGCGGCACGGCTGGCGCGGCAACGGCGTCGAATGTGCAGCTTTACAACCAGCAGCTTGATCCGCTGATGAAGAGAAAGAGCCTGGTTCCGTCTACATGCACGGCGACTGGGCCTTGCAATGAATCGGTGATGACGGCACAGATGAACGCGACAGGCGCGAATGCGCAGGCGGCACTTAACACGACAGCAGGGTTGCCAGCGGTGACTGCCGTGGCTGGTGTCGGAGGAACGTTCGTCCTTGGGTATGGGATTTCGGCGGGAGTTGGCTTTTATCTCACGCCGGGATTCGGTAACACAAATTTCGACGCAGGCTTCTACGCTACATACGGTACTGGGTATGGGTTTGACCCGTCTGCTGGTGGCTCTGTCGGCTTCAATAAAGGGAGCGCGGCCGATTTGCGCGGTGTAGCCTCTAACGTGAACACTGCGGTATCCCTTGCTGACGTTGGCGTAGGTGGCTCGGTGACTTACAGTAACGGTCAAGCGACCGGCGCGTCCTACGGAGTGGCGATCAAAGGCGTACCGTCCGTCGCAGGGGGAACCGCGTCCGTTACCAATATGACCACGTGTACGCTGGGGATTAGTAACATCACGAGCGGTTTGACTCAATCTATTTGCAAGTGAGGACGTTACCGAAGATGAGAGTACATACAAGGACTCTTGCGGCGAGCGCGGCTTTGATCGTAATGGTCATTGCGGCGCTGCTGTTTGGCGAGACCTTCAACACAATACGCTCGTTGCCTATCAAGATTTGCGCAAGTGTCATCGCAGCAGTCTTTATCGTACTGCTGGTCTTGACTGCCGTATCGTTTTTTGCGTCGGGCTACTTCTTCCTTCGAATGGTGAATAGCCCTCAGTCTGGTCAGACAGTTTTCGATGCCAGAATGCTGAAAGGAAAATCGTTGTTTTCTGATCTCTACCTAAGTGAAGAAGGAAAACTAGCTCGATCACGTCTACTTAAATCACTTCGCTGTTTCGCAATTTTCTGGATTGGCGGCGTGTGTGCTGGCTTACTAGCGGGTTGGCTCGTCAGGGTTGGTTGAAAAACTTAAAGCAAATATTCAACAGGGGCTATCAGTACGGCCCCATCCTTTTAGATGGTAGATTGAGCTTGATCTCTCTTATGACTGAATCGAATACGAAACGTCATCTCATTTTGGCTGGACTATCAGCATGCCTAAGTGCTTGCGCTTACGTTATTCCCCCTCCCCATTACGTTGATACGGCTACGCCGGTCTATGACCCGGCCGTGTCCGCACGCATGAGAGTCCTGTCTTCTAATGGCCCCGACCGAAGTGCAACATTCTGGGAGGGAGACTGCTACAAGTCGGGAACCGACGCGACGGCCGTTAGGGTAAGTGACGGCTTTCTTGCCTCTTGGAAATATTCATCACGGAGCGTTGTGATCGGGATGCCTCCAAGTCCACGAAAATCGATGCAGGTCGATGGATTGTTTTCAAAGGATATGATCAGAGAGTATGTCGTCCCCGCGGGAAAACCGGTAACGGTGGCACTCGCAACGAGTACCTACTATGGCAGCTACGGTGGGACGAGCGGCTGTGCAGCGCCGGCGGTAATGTTCAAACCCGTAGCCGGGCAGGACTACGACGTCTTTCTCGATACCGGACGGGGCGCATGCTGGACTGCGGTTCGGCATATTGACGACCACGGTATGGACGAACCGGTTCCCGTGACGCGCGCCTTGAAATGCGTGGCAGAGGCTCCATCGGTTTCGACCAATGCTCAGTAGTGTTTTGTGGCCGCAGTCGAGTCACGCATATATGTCGCGCATCAAATCCATTCGAAAACCGTTACGAGAAACTCCGCAAGCGCTACGAAAAGAACCATAACGAAAGCAGCGAATAACGATGAAAAGTAAGAAGAATCTTGCGGTGCTGCCGCTCGCGGTACTCGTACCGCTTGCCGTTTATGCGCAGACTGCGCCCGACGTAGCAGCCCGCACGAATGCGGCGCAGCAACAGCAGGTCGAGCAGCGGCGCGACGCGCAGCAGCGCGCTGCGACCGTCGCCGCGCCCGTTGTACGCTCGACCGCGACCGCAGTCGGCGAGTACCCTGTACTGCCCGTCGAGACGCCGTGCTTTCGTATCGAGACGTTCACGGTCGAGGTTCCCGATACGCTGCCTGAGGTAGTTCGTGTAAAGGGTGCATCGGCGTTGCCGCTCGATCCGTTCGGATTCCTGCACGACTGGCTGCGCCACTATGAGGGCCAATGTGTTGGCAAACAAGGCGTTGACATGCTGGCGAAGGGCCTGCATGGCGTCATCCTGAGCCACGGTTACATCACGACACGCGTACTCGTGCCGACCCAGGACCTCTCGAAAGGGACGATGAAATTCACGCTCATACCGGGCGTGATCCGCAACCTGAAGTTTGCCGACGCCAGTATACGGGGCACGCTGAAATCCGTCTTTCCGGCTCGCGACGGCGACATCCTCCAGTTGCGCGACCTTGAACAGGGACTGGAGCAGATGAAGCGCGTCCCGAACCAGGACGCCTCCATGGAGATAGTGCCCGGTACCGAACCCGGCCAGAGTGATGTCGTGGTTACGGTCAAGCGCACGAAGCCATGGTCGCTCGTCGTCTCGGCGGATAACTCGGGCAGCGACGCGACGGGCCGTTACATCGGCAACGTGTCGCTCGCGCTCTATAACCTCCTGGGCATCAACGACGTGCTTTCAGGTGGCTACAACCAGGATTTGCAGTTCGGCAACCATGACCTCGGGACACACGGCTGGAATGCCTCGTATGCGGTGCCGTGGGGCTACTGGACTGGCACGCTGTTCGGCTACACGAACACGTATTACCAGCAAATTGCCGGGGTCAACCAGACGTTCGTTTCGAGCGGAAACGCGCAGACAGCGGGTCTGAAGCTGGAGCGCGTCATTCGTCGTAGCCAGAACGATGTTTCGGGCGTCGAGTTTCAGCTAGTCAAGCGCTTTGGCGCGAGCTTCATCGATGACGTCGAAATCCCACAGCAGAAGCGCGACAACACGTTCATCGAGGCGGGGCTGACCAATCGCCATTACTTCGGCGCGGCGCAGTTCGACGGCACCCTCGCCTATCGCCAGGGTATCGGCTGGCTCGGGGCGATGCCGGATGCAGCGAGTGGGCCTACGTACTATTTCCACATGGCGACACTCGACACCAATCTCTCGGTGCCGTTCGCGGTGGCCGGTAAGACGCTGCGTTATGTCGGCACGCTGCACGGGCAGTTCACCAACGACGAACTGAACTATATCGATGACCTGACCATCGGCAGCCGCTACACGGTTCGCGGCTTCAGCGGTGAAACGATGCTGGCCGCGGAGAAGGGCTTCTACTGGCGCAACGAACTCCAGTATCCGCTTGGGGCAACAGGCCAGATGCTTTATGCGGGCCTCGACTACGGCCGCCTTTGGGGACCATCTACGGCGTTTCTTGCCGGGACGCAACTCGCGGGCGCGGTCCTCGGCTTCAAGGGTTCCGTACCCTCGCGCCTGGCCGCGTTCACCTATGACGTGTTCGCCGGCACGCCGGTCTACGCGCCGCGCGGCTTCCCCGCGCCGAGCGTGACGCTGGGGTTTCAGGTGACGGGACAATTCTGATGTGCGATTCACTGACGATAAGGAGCTAACAATGTTGATGAGCCGAAAATTTTCGATGGGTCTGATTAGCGCCGCCGTGCTGCTGGCCGCGTGTGGCGGAGGCAGCGGCGGCGGTGGCGGAGCATCAGGGGCGGATTCGTCGGCTTCCGCGGGAGTATCCTCGCCAGGTGCGGCCTCTGCGCCTGACGCGGCCTCATCGCCGCAATCGACCACGTTCAACTGTCCGGCCAGCTACAGTCGCCTCGATATCCCCCCGAGTACCGCTGCGGGCACGGCGATGACGATGGTCTCCAATGACAATATCGCAACGCTGACATTCAAGGCCCCCACAGGTGGCGTTACGCGCGCCTTGACGCTCTGCCTCGGCAAACCTGACCCGGTGCCCGCTGGCATCACGACGCCCTTCGCCTACGAAATCACGGAAGGTGGCGCTGGCGATATCACGCAGTTTGACAACCGGATGCTGACGTTCAATTTCTCGACAACGCAGCCTGTGACGGGCACTCCTGCACTCGAGCTGGCGACCGTTACGGCTGCGGGCGTGACCTATTCTCCAACAATTCCGGGAGCGCTGTTCACCGTCAGCCCGAATTACAGCGTCGCCGGCATTCCGAACCGGACGGGGCTGTATGTGGTTCGCCTGACGAAGTAACGGATGAGTCGGCGACACAGACAATGACCGACCGCCGCGCCGATCAGTCCAGCGCTGTTGCTAAATCCAGCTCAGTGTGCCGCGCTCACCTGCGTAGCCGGTTCCGAATGACGCGCACGCTGCGAAACCAGGATCGCAAGCGCCGCGAGCACCGCCGGTACGGCGAGCATGGCGAGAATCGCAGCGAATTCCCAGCCGAGACCCAGCAGCGCACCGCCGATGGCCGAGCCGAAGATGCTGCCAAAGCGGCCCATGCCCAACATCCAGCTCACACCCGTTGCACGCGCAACCGTCGGATAGCGGCCCGGTGCGTAGGCGTTCAGGCCCGTTTGCGCACCGCTCATGCAGAAGCCCGCGGCAAACACCAGCAGCGCGAGCGACGAGGAAAGCGCCCCCACACCGGCCAGCGCCAGCACGCAGATGCCGCCGCCGACATACGCCGCGCTGATCACGCGCGCCGGGCGCACCTTGTCCATGATCCAGCCCACCAGCACGGCGCCGATCGTGCCGCCGATCTGGAACATGGCCGTGACGTTCGCCGCCACCGTGATGGAGAGGCCCGCGTCCTTGATCAGCGTGGGCAGCCAGCCGGTCAGCAGATAGATGACGAGCAGACCCATGAAATACGTGACCCACAGCGCGATGGTCATCACGCCATAGCCTTCCGAGAACAGCACGCCGATCGGCTTGCGCGTGGGCAGCGGCGGCTCCGTCGAAACGAAGTTCTCGTCGCCTGCGAAGTTCGCGCCGGTCACGCGGTTCAGCGTCGCGGCAATGCGCTTGCTCGTGGCGCCCCGCACGGCGAGCAGACGCGCCGATTCCGGCAGCAGCCAGGCCTGCAGCGGCACGAGTGCGAGCGGAATGGCGCCGCCGAAAATCAGCACCGCGCGCCAGCCATGGTTCGGCACGAGCCAGCCAGCCGCGAAGCCGATCAACGCCGAGCCGAGGTTGAAGCCCGTGAACATGATCGTGATGAGCAGCGCGCGGCGGCGTTGCGGCGAGTACTCCGAGAGCAGCGTCGTGGAGTTCGGCATGGCCGCGCCAAGACCGATGCCGGTCAGCACGCGCAGCGCCGCCATCGAAACCGGCGACTGCGTGAACGCCGTGAGGATCGTGAACACGCCGAAGAGGAACACAGAGGTGATCAGCACCCACTTGCGGCCAACGCGGTCAGAAGCCGGGCCGGCGGCCAGCGCGCCGATCACGAGGCCGATGGGCGCCGCGCTCATGACGAGACCGAACTCGGGACGCGAAATGCCCCACTCGTGAATGATGGAGGGCGCGACGAAGCCCATGATGGCCACGTCCATGCCATCGGCTGTCACCGCGAGGAAGCACAGCGCCACCAGTAGCCACTGGTAGGCCGAAATGTGGCGTTCGTCGATGAACGCCTTGATATCGATTGTTTTGCTGCCAGACATCTGTCGTCTCCTGTCCGTTCTGTGGTCTGCCGCTCGCTCGTGCCCGAGTCGAATATCTACGAACTGCTATCCGTCGGGGGCACGATAGATGGCCAACCCCGCGTCTAAAAGTGCGGGTTAACCACATATTGGATACGTCCTTGCCCGTCCGCATGGGCGATTCCCGCACGCTCGCACCCGCGATACCGCCCGGGAAGCCGCGCCGCGTAAAGGCCGTGCGCATTCGGCCCGCGCTTTGCCCGACGCGGCCCGGGGCTGGAATCGAATCCAGCGTGATAAACAAAATCGATGTTCTCCGAAAGGATTCGCAAACGCGCTGGACGATCGTGCGGAATTCAGTTGCCGCTACATCGCCGGGGGCCGCTTCCCTACGCGCCGCTTTTCGAGGCGGCGGCGCCGTTCGAGCCGCTGCCCTTGCCCCGCATGTGCCATGCGATTCAGTTATCGATTCCAAAACAAAACCAGCCCCGAAGGGCTGGCCGGTTCAACGTCGAATCAAGCGAGTGTGCCCGAAATTCACCCGTTAAGGCGCGGCAACACCCTGCGTAGTCGGCGTGTACGTCGCATAGAAGCTCGAGCCTGCCCAGGTATGCGTCGGCTGGTTATACAGCGGTGCGCCCTGCGTCCAGTTCGCACCGAGGTGCCAGTCGCCGGTGCCCGTGAACTGCGCGACGGCCGGGTACGGATAAACCGGGCGGCTGGCCGTCACGTTGTTCGACGAATCGGTCTGGTACGTCATGACCGCGTTCGGCGCCGCGCCCTGCTCGGCCCACGCCGTGATCTGCGAGACGAGGTCGATGTTCGGGAAGCCTTCGCCGCCGCCGCAGTGGGCCACGCCGGGCACGAGGTACAGGCGAGCGAAATCGCTCACGTTCGAAGCGCCCATCGTGTTCTGCATCGCTTCGTAGTACTGGATCGTGAAGAGCGGCGAAATGTGTTGATCCGCCCAGCCGTGCCACAGGATCAGCTTGCCGCCCGCCTTCTTGAACGCCGATAGATCGGGGTTCGTCGCGTCCACCAGCGGATGGTTGGCCTGCAGGTAGGTCGGGTAGAAGCTCGCATCCGTGTAGCCGAAGGTGTCGATGGTCGGCATGGTGGGCGAGCCCGTGAAGATCAGGTTATAAGCACCCGTCACGATCATGTAGCTGAACAGGCTCTTCACCGATACCGGCGTGGCCGTCGAATTCGTCGTGGGCACTTCCACGCCGACCCAGTTCTCCTCCGAACCCATCTGCGGGGAGCCCGCCAGCATGCGCTCACCCGTTGTCGCGTCGACCGGTCCGCCATAGATCTTGCTCGCGGTGGCGACTTCGGCTGCGGTCAGACAGTTGCTCGTGTTCGTCGCGCCCTGCGCACACTGGATCGATGCGGGATCGAAATTGCAGGTGCGCGGATCGGCGATCAGACCATCGGGCACACCCGCCTGGCCGCCGCATGCCGCGATGACTGCCTTGTGCAGCACGAGCGCCTTGTCGGCGTACAGAACGGCGTTGCCGGTGCTGTCGCCGGTCGTGCTTTGCGACTCCACGCTCCAGCCGTGATACAGCGAGTTCTGGATCTGGAAGTGCGCAGCCGGCGCGCCCGCAATGATGCCGTTATAGTCGTTCGGATAGCGTTGGGCGGCCATCAGCGCTTCGCGGCCGCCGTCCGAGCAGCCGATGAAGTACGCGTACTTCTGCGTCTGGCCGTAGTAGGCCTTGATGAGCTTCTCCGCCGTGAGCGTCGTGATGTGCTGCCCGCGATAGGCGAAATCGGCCTGTTTTTGCGGGTCCGTAGTCCACGTCGTGTCGTTGCCCGAGTGGCCCATGTCGGTCGCCGCCGTCACGAAGCCGCCTTCCTGCACGAGCGGGCACGTGTAGCTGAAGCTGAACGACGACGGCTGGGTCGGGTCGCTCAGGTTGCCGCACAGGCCTCCACAGCCCAGCGCCGCAAAGCGCTGCGTCCACGTGCTCACCGGCAGCGCCACTTCGAACGTATTCGAAGGCGCGAGCGTGCCCTTTACGGTACAGAAGTTGACCGAAGCACCGTTGATGGTCGCCGTGGTCACGCTAGCCGAAGTAATCGCGCTGCCCGCGCCGCCTATATCGGTGATATCGACCGACGCAAGCTTCGAGCAAGCCACCACGGGCGCCACGACTGCTAGCGGCGCTTTCGATGCATCGGCGCTACTGCTGCCACTACCGCCACTGCCGCACGCGGCCACGAGCGTGGCCGCCGCGAAGAGCGCGAACAGCGAGAGCAGCGAGGCGGCACGAGCGCGCACGCTCGTGAAAAGCCGTCGGGTTTGCAGGTTTCTCATGCTTGCCTCCTGGTGTCGTACGTCCTGGTTTTTTTCTGATTCACTTTCACGCCTCCGATTCTGTTTTTTCTGATTAGTAAGCCTAATTACTTTGGATACGTGGACCATGCGACATGAAATGTCCAAGCCAATCGCCTTGTTGCCCCTTCTATATTGCCCCTTCTATTTCCCTTATTGCCGTCTTGCTCGTGCCCTGCTACGGGCCGTACGCCGCGTTGCCGGCCGGCTCCATGCCGAACGCCCGCTTGGTCGCCTCGGCGCGCGCCGAACCGAGGAACGCGAGGAAATCCGCTGCCGCCTGCCGCTGCTGCGACACCGCACAGATCGCCGCGGAAAAGACCGTGACGAGTTGCGCCCCGGCCGGGAGCGGCCCGATCACTTCCACGCCCGGCACATCCTTTAGCTCGCTCAATTGCTGAAAGCCGATCTCGACCTCACCGGCCGCGATCAGGCTCGCCACCGGCACGCCCGGCCGCGCCATCACGAGGCGCGGCCTGAGCGTTTCGGCCACGCCCCAGCGCTCGACCAGCCGCAACAAATGGTCGCCGCTAGGCCCCGTCGAATAGCCGATGCGCGCCGCGCGCAGCATCGTCTCGCGCAGTGCGTCCTCGGTGCCGATAACCGGGTGCGCCGCGCCGGCGGCGACGGCCGCCGCCATGCCGGAGCGCACGACGTCCATGCGCGCACCGACGAGGTGCCCGCCCGCCGCCAGGCGGTCGATCGCCGCCGAGGCCAGCACGGCGAAATCGAATGCCGCGCCGGCCTGCACGCGGCGCGCGGCTTCCACGCCGCCTATCGCCGCAACGGTCAGCCGCTGCCCCGTTTCACGCTCGTATTGCTCGGCGAGGCCCGCGAGCAGGAGACGCGTCGCCATCGACCCGACCCCCGCCAGTGCGGCGTTGCTTTTCACATCGTCCTTTGTCATTGACTTCCGTTTCAGTCCAGAGTGAGCGAGGCCGCCTTGTCTTGCGCTTCGCTGGTGTCGCATGGACTGCGAGCCGCTACGCGCGCGCTCACAACCCCTTTGCCTTGAGCCGCGCGTCGAGGCGCGGATACACGCGGCGCGCGTTGCCTTCGTAAATCTTGTAGCGATCCGCGGCATCGACATGCGCGGCTTCGATATAGCGCTTCGTGTCGTCGTAGTTGTGGCCCGTTTCCGGGTCGATGCCGCGCACCGCACCGATCATTTCGCTCGCGAACAGAATGTTGTCCACGGGAATCACGCGCGTGAGCAAGTCGATGCCGGGCTGGTGATAGACGCAGGTGTCGAAGAACACGTTATTCAGCAGATGCTCGCTGAGCGGCGGCTTCTTCAGCTCCTGCGCGAGACCGCGGAAGCGTCCCCAGTGATAGGGCACCGCGCCGCCGCCGTGCGGAATCACGAAACGCAGCGTGGGGAAATCGCGGAACAGGTCCGACGTCAGGCACTGCATGAACGCAGTCGTGTCCGCGTTCAGGTAGTGCGCGCCCGTGGTGTGGAAGCACGCGTTGCAGCTCGTGCTCACGTGGATCATCGCGGGAATGTCGTATTCGACGAGCTTCTCGTAGATCGGGTACCAGTGGCGATCGGAAAGCGGCGGGCTCGTCCAGTGGCCGCCCGAGGGATCGGGATTCAGGTTGACCGCCACATTGCCGTACTGCTCCACGCATTTGACGAGTTCCGGCACGCACGTGGCGGGATCGACGCCCGGGCTTTGCGGCAGCATCGCGGCCGGCACGAAATGCTCCGGAAAAAGCTCGCTCACGCGGTGGCACAGCTCATTGCAGATCGCGGCCCAGGTGCTCGACACCTCGAAGTCGCCAATGTGATGGGCCATGAAACTCGCGCGCGGGCTGAAAATCGTCAGATCGAGACCGCGCTCGCGCATCAGCTTGAGCTGATTGAGTTCGATCGATTCGCGCAATTCGTCGTCGCTGATCTTCAGCTCCGATACCTTCGGCATCCCGGACGGATGGGCGATGCCCGCTATCTGGCGTTTGCGCCACGCCTCCAGCGCTGCGGGCGCCGTAGTGTAGTGGCCGTGAATGTCGATGATCATTGGGACCTCTGCTGCTGATTCGAAGCGTGGCGCTACGGTACGAATCGGCCCCACCGCGCCAGTAGCCAGGGCTATTACCTGGACTGCGCAAATAATACCGCTGGCGCCACTAAGCGAGTGCGGGAGCCGGCGGCTGAAAATACCGGCAACCATGGACGCCGTGGGGTTTGCGCCGCGCCGCCTCGCCCGGATGAGGCGGCGCACCGCCCTGCCGCGCCGGCCGAATGCCGATAAATTAAATCGATGGCTCGATAAACATCTGGTAAGCGATCGATGGAATTCGAAGGGTCCCTGGGGGCGGCCGGTGCGCTGCGGCGAATTCGCTCATAATCGTCAGTTCCTCGGCCTGCCAACGTGCGGATGAACCACCATGCATATCGACCGATTCGAAATTCGCGTTCCCGAAGAGGCACTCGACGACCTGCGCCGACGTTTGCGCGCCACGCGCTGGGCCAACGCCACGCCCTCGCCGGCGTGGCAACAAGGGGCCGACACTGCGTGGCTGCGCGGGCTCGTCGCGTATTGGGCAGACGAATACGACTGGCGCGGCGCCGAACGCACGCTGAACCAGTTGCCGCAGTTCATGGCCGAAGTAGGCGGTGCGGGTGGCGCAGGTGGCCAGCGCGTGCACTTCGTGCATCGGCGCGGCGCGGGCCCGAAGCCCTATCCGCTCGTCATCACGCACGGCTGGCCGGGGTCGTTCGTCGAATTCCATGCGCTGCTCGACCGGCTCTGCGACCCCGCCGCATTCGGCGCGGACCCGGCCGAAGCGTTCGACGTCGTCGTCCCGTCGCTGCCGGGCTTTGCCTTTTCACCCGCGTCGGCGGCGCCCGGCACCTCCGCGTTCCAGATCGCAGACCTGTGGGCCGCGCTGATGCGCGGTCTCGGCTACGAGCGTTTCGGTGCGCAGGGCGGCGACCTCGGCGCGGGCGTGTCCATTGCGCTCGCCGCGCGGCACAGCCAGGCCGTCGAGGGCATCCATCTGAACTTCCTGCCCAGCTCCTACGAACCGGTAATCGATGCTGCGCAAGCCCCACTCACTGAGGCGGAACAGGCCTATCTGCGCGAGAAGACCGACTGGGCGGCGCTGGAGGGCGGCTACGCGCATATGCACAGCACGAAGCCGCAGACGGCGGCAGCGGCGCTCAACGACTCTCCCGCGGGACTGGCCGCGTGGATCGGCGAGAAGTTTCGCGCATGGAGCGACTGCGACGGTGACATCGAGCGCCGGTTCTCGAAGGACACCTTACTGACGGATCTTTCACTGTACTGGTTCACCGGCAGCATCGGCACATCCATGCAGATGTACTGGGAGAACCGTCTCCAGCCGTTTCGCTTCGCGGCCGGGCAACGCGTGGCGCCGCCCGTCGCCTTCGCGCGCTTTCCCAAGGAGATCAATCATCCGCCGCGGTCGTGGCTCGAGCGCGTGTTCGATGTCGCGCAATGGACCGACATGCCGCGCGGCGGCCATTTCGCCGCCATGGAAGAGCCCGATCTTCTCGCGGCCGACATTCGCCGCTTCTTTAAGCGGTTTCGGGAATGAAGGTCACTGCGCGGCGTTGTCGCCGAACGGATGCGCGGGGGCATCCGTCGCGCGCCACGCGTAACGCCTGAGCAGCGCGGCATAACCTTCGATCACGAATCCGCCGCATTTGTGCCGATAGTCGTCGCGCCGCATGCGATAGGCGCGCGCCAGTTGAAACCACGGCAAGCGCGGCAGATCGTGGTGCACGAGATGGTAGTTGTTGTTCAGATACAGAAAGCGCATGACGAGCCCGGCCTCGTTGATGGCGATGCGCGCCTTCGGATGCGACACCGCACGATGCTCGTACAGCGAGCGGACCATCGCGAGCCCGAGCGCGGGCCAGGTGACGGCGGCGAGATACCACCACCACGGCACGCCCGCGTAACGCTGCACCCACGCGAGCAGCACCACGACGGCCGCGCAGTGCGCGAGCCACATCGGCACGTCTCGCCAGTCACCGCTTCGCAGCGCTTTCGCCGCGCCGGCGAGCATGGCGGCCACGCTCATGGGCGGCCCGATCACCACACGGCCCACGAAACTCTTGCGTGCGTGCCACAGCACGCGATGCCAGCGCGGCAGGCGGGCCCACTGCTCGTGCTGCACGTAGTTCGTTTCGGGGTCGATGCCGGGCACGGTCAACGCTTCGTCGCGATGATGCGCCATATGGCTCTCGCGGTAGACCGCATAGGGAAACCAGACGGCGAGCGGCGGCCAGCCCAGCGCCATGTTCAGCCATGCGAACCGGGTGGGATGGCCGTGCAGCAGTTCGTGCTGGAGCGACATGTGCCATGCGCACAGCACGATGAGGCACGGCGTGGCGGCCACGAGCGTGAGCAGACCTGAGCGCACGAACGCGAGCACCGCAAACCAGCCGCCGTAGATCACGGCGATGAGCAGCCAAGTGGGCCATTCCGTGCGTGCGGTGAACCCGGTGGCGAGCGCGGCGACTTCCCGCGCGTGGTCTGCGTCGAAATATTCGGCCATGTTCGCCAGTTCCCGCGATGAAGGATGGTGCCACTCCATACGGAGAGCAAAGCAACGCAGGTCCTCACCATACCGAACGCGCGGCGCCTCACCAACCAACGAATTGCCATTTGCTTATCTCACCGCGCTGCGCGACGCGCCAGTTGCGTGCGGCGTAGAATGCGCCCATGACCCGCTGGATCGCCTCCCTGCCGATGTACAACGTGACGCCGCAACATGCGGCGGCGTGGCGCTCGCTGTTGAGTGACAGTCTGGGCATCGTGGCGCGCTCGTTCGACATAGGCGACATCACGATCGAGAACGCGCCGGAGGGCGAACTCATGCCGCACTGGCGCCGCGAGGACTTGCTGCTCTCGCAAACCTGCGGGTTTCCGTACCGCTTGCTCGGACTCGCCAACGAAGTCCGCCTGATCGCGACCCCGATATTCGACGCACCCGGTTGCGAAGGCCCGCGCTATCGAAGCGTGCTTGCCGTTTCATCCCAGGCGTGGGAACGCGGCGCGAAAACGCTCGAAGCGTGCCGCGGCTTGCGCGCCGCATGCAACAGCGCGGATTCGCATAGCGGCATGAACGCGTTGCGCCACGCGGTCGCGCCGCTCGCCCGCGAGGGCCGCTTCTTCGCCTCGGTGCTCTGGACAGGCTCGCACGCGGCCACGTTACGCGCGCTGGCGAGCGGCGCGGCCGACGTGGGCGCGATCGACTGCGTCACGTTCGCATTGCTGCACGATTCGCACCCCGAACGGTTCGACGGCGTGCAAACCATCGGCATGACAGCCTCAGCCCCAGGCCTTCCGCTGATCGCCTCACGTGCGCTCGGCGAGGATCAGACGCAGGCGCTGCGAGACGCGCTAGATGCCGCTCATGCAGCCGACGCCGAGCGCGCACGCACGTTGCGCCTGCGCGGATTCGCGCGACTCAGGGGAGAGACGTACGCCGAGATCGAAGCAATCGCGAATGCCGCCGCGCAGCAAGGCTATCCCGAGCTTCGTTGAATGCCTCACGCGATGCGCACAACAAATGCCGCGCAGCGGTCCTCCGGTTGAGTCAAACGGTCGTGCCGCAGACATAACCGGCTCTCCCCGACACTCGCCCCATAAGCCGAGCCGAACGAAGCCAACCCGGGGATGCGTGCCTCCAGCAACGCGCGGCCTTCGGCCCAGTGCGCACACTGCGCGCACAGTGGGCGCTTCCCGGATTGCGCCGCGCCATTCGAGTTCATTTTCCGAGCGCAAGCCAGTACGGCGCGAACAGGTGCACCGAAAGCAGATACCCGAGCACCACATTCACGGCCACACCGACCGTGAACGCGGCGAGCGGCATGACGCCCGTTGACGAAAGCGCGGCGAAGCGTGTCGTGAGGCCGATGCTGAGAAAGCAGAACGTGAACGCCCACGTGCGCAACGCGACGATCGGCGCGACGAAGCCTGGCGTTACGGCGCTGCGGTATTCGGCCAGCGTGTAGTGCGAAGCGACCCACGTGACAAACGCCGAAGCAATCACGAACCCGACCACGAACTTGGGAAACCGCGTCCAGATTTCGCGGGCGCGCGTCGTGGTCTGCACTTCGTCACCGGCCTCGCGGTCCCAGCGCGTGGTCGCCACGATCGCCAGCACGAAGGCCCAGATGCCGATCCAGATGTCGCGGCCCACCACCTTCATCAACACGAATGCTTGCAGCGATGCATCGGGCGCACCCGCCACTGCGCCGCTCGCGTGTCGCGCAAAGTCGCCGTAGGCCTGGGCGGCAGCAATGCCCGCCGCGTCCGCGAACTCCGAGGTGCCGATCCACGCCCCAGCCACACCGGTCGGCAGGCCGAACGCACGCGAAAGCGCCGGTAGCGCGAACACCATCACGATCGCCCACACCACGACCAGCGTGATCGCAACCGAAGCCTGCTCGCGCCGCGCGCGCACCGCGCCCGCAATCGCGATCGCGGCCGAAACGCCGCACACCGCACCGCCCACGCCGAGCACTGCGGCGAAGCGTTGGTCGATCTTTAGCGCCCGCGCCGTGCCATAGATCACGAAAAACGTGACGAGCGAAACGATGGTAGCCTGCCCCACGGCAACCGGCCCCGCCCACACAATCAACGTGAGCGGCAGCGTCGCGCCGAGCAGCACGATCCCGACCTTGATGTAGAACTCCACGCGCAGCGCCGGCGCAAGCCAGGCGGGCACAGTGAAAATATTCGACACGATGAGCCCGAGCGCCAGTGCGATGAGCGGCGGCTCAAGGTTGTAGCGCGTGGCCTGCGCCCAGGCGCCCACAATGAAGATGGCCGCCGACACCACGAAGAGGACGAAGAATCCCCGAATGAATTGCGCGACCGGCAAGCCGAGCGCCGCAATGGCCACCGAGAACACGGCCGCAAACCCCACGAAAAGCGCGACATAGGCTCCCGCATGCGCGGCGAGGTTGCGAGCGAGCTCGTCGAAGTCGTTCCAGCGCCCGGGCGCCACGGCAAGGCTCTTGATACTGCCGCCCGAAGCAAACAGCCCATACGCGATCGCAATCACGAACAGCCCGATTGCAACCGCCCACCAGTCTTCCGTCCCGAACGGCCTGCGTTGCGCGGTGACGGTCTCACCCGCGCGCTTGCCACCCTCATCCGCAAGAGTCGTATGGCTCATAGTTAGTTTTCCCCTGTTCAAACCTCGATTGCGGCAATCGCCATGTCGCCGTTAAACAGGCGCTACACATCCCGAAGCACGCGCCTCGCACTCAGTATGGGATGCGCATGTTCGAAACGAAAATGACTTATTCCTCTTTGCTTATGCTGCAATTGCAGCGTCTTCGCGTTCATCCGCATAATCCTCGCTATCGATGTCGTAGCCCGAGGGCTCCCACCGGATCGCGAGCAGCACGAGCAGCGAAGCGAGCGGCGCGATGGCGATCACCCAGAAGACCTTCGTGCCGAGCGCCGCGGCGAGCACGGGAAACAGGAATAGCGACACCGTGGAAGCGGAGCGCACGAGCGTCTGATTGAAACCCACGCCAATACCGCGCAGCGAGGTCGGATAACTGAGCGATGCATAGGTCATGCAATGCGAGCCGGGGCCGAAGCCCTGCCCGAACAGATAGCCGCCCAGCAGCAGAATGGCGACCACAACGAAAAAGGCGCTCCCCGGATGGCCGATCAGCGCAAGACCGATGAGCGAGACGAACTGCAGCGTGTGACCGAGCACGGTCATTTTCCACGCGCCGACGGTGGGCGCGGTACGCACGCCGATCAACCCGCCAACGAAAGCGAACAACAGGTTCAGCGTGAGCGAAGCAACGATGGTCGTGAGCGGACCCTGCTGGAAAAAGCTCGCGATGATCACGGGCAGGCCGAAAATGATCGCGTTGTAACCGAAAGAAGACGCCGCGCCGATCGTTGCGGCAAGAATCGTGCGGCGACGATACGTGGCGTTGAAAAGCACGCCGTAGTTGCGCCATGAAGCGGCACGCGGCGCTCGCGTGGGCGCTTCGCCGCGCTCGACCACGGTATCCACGCCATACGAGCGCTTGAGAATGCGCGCCGCGCCTTCCAGATCGCCCTGATTCGCGGCCCACACGGGCGACTCGCTGATATAGCGGCTACGCACCGCAATGATGACGAGCGCCGGCACCGCGCCGAACGCGAGCGTGATGCGCCAAAGCCAGCCGAGCTGATGCTCGGGCAGGATCGCATAGAGGCCGAGAATGAGCAGATAGCAGGTGCTCGTGGCCGCGTACCACGCGGGGCACCACGCCGCCACGCTGGCCGCCTTGTTGCCCTTGCCCGCCACGCGCGAGAACTCGGCGAGAAACGCCATGGCGACCGGCAGATCGAGCCCCACCCCGAAGCCCATGAGAAAGCGTGCGCCGCCCAGCACCCAGGCGTTGGGCGCGAGCCCGGCCGCGATTGCGGCCACCACGAAGAACAGCATGTCGGCCATGAATACGCGGTAGCGCCCGATGCGGTCCGTGAGATAGCCGCCGAACAGGGCGCCGAGAATCGCGCCGAACGTAATGGCCGCCGAAACGAAGCCGACTTGCACTGGCGATAGCGAGAATTCGCGTGCGATATCCTTGATGCCATAGGCGAGCGAGGTGAGATCGTAGGCATCGAGAAACACACCGCCCAGTGCGATCGCGATCACGATACGCGCGTTGCTGCCCTGCGCTGCGCCGGCGTTGACGATACGGGAGACGTCCTGAGCGGAGCGGATCACGGCATGTTGCGGGGCTTGCGCTTGCCCGGTGGCTTCGACGAGTTCCGAAGCGGGAACGGCGAGAGTGGACATGGAACGAGACTCGCGTGAGGAATGGAATCGCTGCATCCTAGCCACGTCGCTGCGTGCCGCAAAACGACGAATATAGCTAAGCAATCCTCCCAAAATTGGTTGTCCGCTTGCCGCGCGCTCTCTAGCATCGCCCTATCCACAACTCTTCGAATAATGGATTCTATGAAGAAAAGAACCTTGCTGGGCGCGCTGCTGGCTTCGCTCGCGCTGGGCGTAAGTATTGGGGGCGCGACGCTCGCGCACGCGGCAGACCAGACGTTGCGCGTTGGCATCATGTCGGGTGAAGACGAGGACGTATGGCGCGTGGTGGCCGCCAACGCCGCGAAGCGCGGCCTCACGATCAAGGTGACCACGTTCTCCGAATACACGCAGCCCAACGAAGCGCTTTCCAGCCACGACCTCGACGCCAATTCGTTCCAGCACAAGCCGTATCTGGACGCGCAGATCAAGGCGCGCGGCTACAAGATCGTGCCGGTCGGCTTTACCTACGTGCAGCCTATCGGGCTGTATTCGCGCAAGGTGAAGTCAGTGGCAGACCTGCCGCAGGGCGCGACCATTGGCGTGCCGAACGATCCGAGCAACGAAGGCCGCTCGCTGCTGCTGCTCCAGGCACAGGGACTCATTACGTTGCGCGAGGACGTCGGCCTGCTGCCGACCGCACGCGACATCGCGAAGAACCCGAAGAATATCCATATCAAGGAACTTGATTCGGGTATCGTCGGGCGCGCGATTGGCGATCTGGATGCGGCCGTTGTCAATACGGACTGGGCCGTCAAATCCGGCATCAAGATTCCGCAGGAGCGGATTGCTCAGGAGAAGGTGACTGGCAATCCTTATCGCAACTTCATTGCCGTGAATGAGAAGGACGCTAACGCGGGTTGGGTGCGTGCGCTTGTGGAGAGCTATCAGCAGCCTAATGTGGCGTCGGAGATTATTGCTGTGTATCACGGGGCTACGTTGCCTGCCTGGCAGGGGGCGCCGCAGCAGTGATGTTGGGTTTGCGGCGGGGCGCCGTTAGGCTTTTTGTTCGCGGCGCCTCGGCGCTTTGGCCTCTCCCATTAAATCCCATCTCTCCCATTAAATCCCATTCAAACCACTTCACCCGCCCACCGATACCCCGCCCCAGCATGCCGCTGCGGCAAGGTAGCCTCCCCCCCAAACAACTTCTCCCGCAACGTCCCCGGCGCATACGCCGTCTTATACCGCCCACGCGCCTGCAATTCCGGCACGACGAGATCCACGAAATCCTCGTAGCTCTCGGGCACGACAGTGCGGCTCAGGTTGAACCCATCCACATCCGCCTCGTCAATCCACGCCTGCAGTTCATCTGCCACCTGCGAAGCGCTGCCGACAATCGCCGGATAGCGCCCACCCAGCTCGAACATCTCCAGCAGCTTGCGCCGCGTCCAGCCGTGTTGCTTCGCCGTCCGCGTGGCGGATTCGATCGCATTGCCCGGCGCATAATCCACGGGCGCGTCCAGATCGTATTGCGAATAATCGACACCCGTGCTCGACGCGAAATGCGCCAGCCCCGCTTCACGGCTCGCATATTGCCGGTAGTCAGCATACTTCTCGCGCGCTTCGCGCTCAGTGGAGCCCGGCACCACCGCCACGCCGACGAAGACCTTCACATCGTCGGGCCGGCGCCCCGCTTGCACGAGCTGTTCGCGCAACGCGCGCACTGTCTCGCGCGCGGCGGCGCGGCTTGGCGGCGAAATGAACACGCATTCCGCGTGACGCGCCGCAAAGCGCTGCCCGCGCCCCGAACTGCCCGCCTGGAACAGCACCGGCGTGCGCTGCGGTGAAGGTTCCGCCAGGTGATAACCGTCCACGCGGTAGTAACGTCCCGCATGCTCCACGCGATGCAGCTTCGCGGGATCGGCGAAAACACGCGCGGCCTTGTCGCGCCGCACGGCGTCCGCTTCCCAGCTGCCCTCCCAGAGTTTGTAGAGGACTTCCAGGTATTCGTCCGCCCGGTCGTAGCGCTCGTCGTGCGGCAGTTGCTGCTCGAGTCCCATGGCGCGCGCCGCGCTGTCCAGATAGCCCGTCACGATGTTCCAGCCGATGCGGCCCTGCGTGAGGTGATCGAGCGTCGAAAAGCGCCGCGCCAGCAAATAAGGCTGCTCGTATGTGAGGTTCACCGTCACGCCAAAGCCGAGATGCTCGGTCACGGCGGCCATGGCCGGCACGACGAGCGTGGGGTCGTTCACCGGCAACTGGATCGACTCGCGCAGCGTCACGTCCACGTTGCGCTGATAGACGTCGTAGACGCCCACGATATCGGCGAGAAAAAGCCCGTCGAAGAGCCCGCGCTCCAGCGTACGCGCGAGATTCGTCCAGTACGCGAGCGTGCGGTAGTCGGTCGAGCGGTCGCGCGGGTGCGTCCACAGCCCGTGATTGATGTGTCCCACGCAATTCATGTTGAACGCGTTGAGCAAAATGGGTTTGTTCGTTTTCGCCATCGTAAGGCTCGCTCCTGCGGCATCGAAGGTCCAAACGCCCATTGGAACAGCCTGCGTCCCGATCCCCTACCAGTTAATTCGCAATTGCATATCAGCTTTGCGGATGTGGGCGCGGCCTACGCTTTCACGGCGTCTGCGCTTCTATCTGCGCTTCGGCCTGCGGTTCCCGCTTGAGCGCGAAAAGCGAAGCGGCAACGATCAGCATGCCGCCGATCCACGCGGCCAAAGTAAGCCGCTCGCCAAGCCACACGCATGCAAAGAGCGCGCCGAACACCGGCTCGCTGCCCATGAGCAACGCCACGCGCGTGGGGCTGCTGCGGCTCACGGCGTAGTTCTGCACGAAGAAGGCGAACAGCGTGCAGCCCGCCACGAGATAGATCACGCTGCCCCAGAACACGCCGTGCCCCTGCCAGGGCGGCAACGGCCGCCACTGTTCGGGCGCAACAGTCAACGCGAGCGCGGCGCAGCCGATCGAAACGACGGCGGACTGGACCGCCGTCACCGTGAGCGGCGGCACGGCACCCGACTTCATCACGCGCTTGACCGCGCAGGTCGTCAATGCGCGCAGCAGCGCGGCCAGCACGACCAGCAGATCGCCGGGGCTCGCCGCCACATGGCCGCCCGTCAGGAGCAGCGCGCCAAACAGCGACACGCCAGCCGCCGCCCATTCCACCGGCCGCGGCGCGCGCTTGAGCCACGCCCACTCCACGAGCGGCGTGAGGACTACGCACAGGCTGATGAGAAACGCGGCGTTCGAGGCGTTCGTGAGCGACACGCCAAACGTCTCGGCCAGAAAGATGCCGAGCAGCAGGAGTCCTGCGCCGATCACGCCGATCTGCTCGCGCCACGTCACATGACGCAGACCGCGTAACGCGGGCGACAGCAGCACGAAGGTGGTGCCAAAGCGCAGCGCGAGCAGACCCAGCACCGGATAGACAAGCAGCGCACCCTTCACCACGCCATAGCTCGTGCCCCAGATAAGCGCGACAGCAACAAGCAATAGATCGACGGTGCGGGACGAACGGGTCAGGGCATTCATGGGGAACGAGCGTGCAGATTGGCCGGGAACGGGCACATTGTCCGGCAATGACTCCCCGGCGATAATCCACTTCGACGGAACATCATTTATGCTCTGGATGCACAGATGACTTAACCCTGACTGCCATGAATCCCGCTGACCTCCTGCCCCTGCTCCCCGATCTGGCCACCTTCGCCCGCGTGGTCGACGCCGGTAATTTCTCGGTCGCGGCCCGCCAGCTCGGCAGCACGCCTTCCACGGTGAGCCGCCAGATGCAGCGGCTCGAACGCGCGCTCGGCACGCGCCTGCTGGAGCGCTCCACGCGCAGCCTGCGGCTCACGGAATCCGGCGCCGAAGTCTACCGTCACTGTACGGACATGGTCGAAGCCGCCGCCAGCGCGGCGCAAGCCGCCAGCCGCCTCACCGACCGCCCGCATGGCCGCGTCAGCATCAGCGCGCCGATTTCGTTTGCGCAAAGCGTCATTCATCCGCTGATTTCCGGCTTCCTGCGCGCGTATGAGGAGGTCGCGGTGCAGCTCATCTTTACCGACCGCGACGTCGATCCGGTACGAGACAGCGTCGACATCGTGATTCGCCCGACGCCCACGCCGCCGCCGGGGCTCGCGGCGCGCGGGCTCGGCACGCTGCAGTGGATGCCGTGCGCGTCCACCGGCTATCTGCGCGCGCACGGCACGCCGAAGCACCCGAAGGACCTCGCCCGCCACGACTGCCTCTATCTCGGCGAAACGCCCGACGACAACCGCTGGACCTTCCGGCGCGGCACACAGACGCATACCGTCGAGGTGAAGGGCCGCTATATCGCCAACGACGTGGGCGCGCGGCGCGATGCGGCGCTCGCGGACTGGGGCATTGCGAGCCTGCCCGAATTCGCCGCGGCGGATGCTCTGCGCGACGGTCTGCTCGTTCGTGTGCTACCTGAGTGGTCGCTGGAGCCGCGCGCTTACAGCGGCCCAGTGTGGATGCTCTATCCGCCCAACCGGTTTTTACCGCCGAAGGTGCGCGTGTTGATCGACTGGCTCGCGCAGCACATGCCCGGTTGACCGGCGCCCCGCGCCCGGCCGCCCGTGAGACGATCGGGCATGAACTTGAGCAGCGCCGACATTCACCCGCGTGTGCGGACCTCCTAGACTGGGTCATGGAAACGAATGCATGAACCCCTCGAGGAAACACGATGCAAACATTGCGAACGGATGTCGCCATCATCGGCGCCGGCACGGCCGGACTCTCCGCTTACCGCGCCGCGAAGGCGGAAGGTGCAAGCGCGATCATCATTGAAGGCGGCGCTTACGGCACGACGTGCGCGCGCGTGGGCTGTATGCCCTCGAAGCTGCTGATCGCGGCGGCCGAGGCGGCGCACGCGGTAACGATGGCGCCGCGTTTCGGCGTGAATCCGCTCGGTATGGAGATCGACGGCCGGGCTGTGATGGAGCGCGTGCGCACCGAGCGGGACCGGTTCGTTGGGTTCGTCGTTGACAGCACGCTCGCCCTGCCCGAAGCGGACCGCCTGGTCGGGCACGCCCGCTTCATCGACGACGGGCTCCTCCAGGTTGGCGAGCATATACAGGTGCGCGCAAAGAGCGTCGTGATCGCCACGGGCTCGACGCCGACGGTACCCGAGTCGCTCGCCGGACTAGGTGAGCGGCTGATCGTCAACGACGACGTGTTCGCGTGGGAGGACTTGCCGCGCAGTGTGGCGGTGGTCGGTGCGGGCGTAATCGGTCTGGAACTCGGCCAGGCGCTTGCGCGGCTCGGCGTGCGCGTGACGTTGTACGGCGGCTCGCACGGCAGCGTGGGACCGCTCACGGACCCGCGTCTGATCAGCGAAGCACACCGCGTGTTCGGCGCAGAAATGCAGTTCGAGACGCAGGGACGTGTGGCATCGGCTACGCGCAGCGACGCGGGCGTGACGCTGCGCTATGCCCGTGCGGATAGCACGCAGTCCGAAGCAACGTTTGATTACGTCCTGGCAGCAACGGGCCGGAACCCCAACGTGGCGAAGCTGGGCCTCGCAAACACCTCGCTCGAACTCGACGCGCACGGCGTGCCGCGTTTCGACGCGGCTACGCTGCAAGTCGGCACCGCGCCGGTGTTTTTGGCTGGCGACGCGAACGACGTGCTGCCGCTGCTGCACGAAGCCGCCGACGAGGGCCGCGCCGCGGGCCGCAATGCGGCTCGCTTTCCCGAAGTCGAACCCGTTGCGCGCCGCGCACCGCTTGCAGTCGTGTTTTCCGATCCGCAGATCGCCATGGTTGGCAAGTCACATCGGGAACTGGTGGAAGGCCGCTTCGTGACGGGCGCCGTGAGCTTCGAAGATCAGGGGCGCAGCCGCGTGATGCTCAAGAACCACGGCTTGGGCCACGTGTACGTGGAGCGTGCAACGCGGCGCTTCGTGGGTGCGGAATGGCTCGGGCCGGCGGCGGAACATATCGGGCACCTGCTCGCGTGGAGCGTGCAGATGGGATTGAGCGTGGACGACATGCTGGCGATGCCGTTCTATCACCCGGTGGTCGAAGAAGGCTTGCGCACAGCATTGCGAGACGCTGCCTCGCAGCTGAATCACAAGGGCTGAGTGAATCTCGCGTGGCTAACCATTTCAATTCGCAACGGCACACACGCTGACAATGAAAGCACTCGTCCTCAGCCAGTACGATGGTCCGCTCGAACTGAGCACGCTCGATCGCCCGGAACCGCAAACGGGCCAGGTGCTCGTGCGCGTTCATGCGGCGGGCCTCAATCCGCTCGACGTCAAGATTCGTGCGGGCAAGGCCGATCATGCGAAGCATCCGCTGCCGCTCGTGCCCGGCATCGACATGGCAGGCGTGGTGGAAGCGGTCGGCGCGGGCGTCACGCGTTTCGCGCCCGGCGACGAGGTGTACGGCATGACGGGCGGCGTGGGCGGCATCCAAGGTTCGCTGGCCGAGTACGCTGCCGTCGACGCGGACCTCCTCGCGCGCAAGCCCGCGAATCTTTCGATGCGCGAAGCCGCCGCGTTGCCGCTTGCGTTCATCACGTCGTGGTCGGGCATCGTCGATCGCGCACACCTGGCGGCGGGTCAGAGCGTGCTCGTTCAGGGCGGCGCGGGTGGCGTCGGCCACGTGGCCGTGCAGATTGCGCGCGCGCTTGATGCGACTGTCTTCGCGACGGGGAGCACGCGCAATGCCGATGTGATTTCGCAACTGGGTGCGACGCCTATCGATTACGGCGCGTTGAGCGTCGAGCAGTACGTTCAAGCTCATACGGCAGGTGCCGGGTTTGATCTCGTCGTGGACACGGTGGGTGGCAAGACGCTCGATGCTTCGTTTGCCGCGGTCAAGCATTTTGGGCACGTGGTGAGCGCGCTTGGGTGGGGCACGCATGCGCTCGCGCCGCTGTCGTTTCGTGAGGCGACTTATTCGGGGGTGTTTACGCTTTATCCCCTTTTGAGTGGGAAGAACCGTGGGCATCACGGTGAGATGCTTGGTGAGGCTACGCGGCTTGTCGAGGCGGGGCAGCTTAAGCCGCGGGTGGATTCGCGGCGCTTCTCGCTGAACGACACCGAGCGGGCTTATGAGGCTGTCGCCGACGGGAGTGCGGCTAGCAAGGTTGTGGTTGAGATTGGTTGAGGTAGGTTGTGCTGCGTCGCGGCGCTATACATCCGGCGACCTTGCGTCGTAACCCTTGTCTGCATCCAGCGTGATTTCTGCGTCCGGACCCTCTGCCGCTTGCCGAGCGTCGTGGATCATGATGTTGGCCGCTTCACGCTCGGCATGACCGTCGGCGCGTGTCACGCGTGCGTTGACCGTCGCGCATTGAATCCTTCGACTGCTTCGACTCATAGAACTAAGCGGTTGCTGAGTGGCCTTATTTAACGGCTTTTGCTGAAAGGCAACAGCTTTGCTCAAAGCGAGAAACGCGGAGCCGCTCGATAGCTGCCTTGGCGACGCCATGGAAATCGTTCAGAATGTCGACGACCGAATGAGAGATTACATCTACATGGACCGCTCGGAATACACCCCGCCGGCATATGCCGAGAGATTAAGCGAACGCATGGTCGCAATATAGCCCACCGATCGAGCAAATCGAAGAACTGCCGGACAATTTCATGGGATTGGACGACGTATTGGCGTTCGCCGGTGCTGGCCGCCCCGTATCTCGAACGGTAAATCGCTACCGCAAGGAAATGACTTCATAACTCGGTAGCGCGTGCCCCGGATAAAGCTTCCAGTCCTTACGTATCTCACGAACGTGGGACTGCACCGGTGGTGTGCGGTCACCCCACATGCTGCATCCCCTCCGCCGGATAATGTCTGGGAAAACAGAAATGCTCGCTCCTTTGCTTGCTGCATTCTACGAAACGGTTCGACAGGGCAGCGTCACGGCTGCCGCGCGACGGCTGGGGATAAGTCAGCCTACCGTCACAGCGCGCATCCAGCAGCTCGAGCAACGGTACAGCGTGCAACTCTTTCACCGGCGCGGCAGCCGCCTTGACGTGACGAAGACCGGCGCGGCGCTCATGCCGTTCATTGACCGGATGACGCAGGCGGAGAGCGACATCGACTTCGTACTGCGCAACGAGTGCGAGTTGTTCGCGGGCAGCTTCCGGCTCGGGACCACCGGCCCCTACTACGTCCTGCCGACCATCGCCGCATTTCGTCGCCGCTATCCTCACGTCCAGATCGGCATCGAGATCGGCAATTCGCAAGCCGTGCTCGACGCGCTCGCGGAGCATCGCGTCGATATCGCGGTCTCATCCCATTACGTGGACGACGCGAGCCTCGAGTTGCATCGCATCGCGAGTGATCGGCTCGTACTCGTCGTCGAACCTCGCCATCCGCTTGCGGGGCAGCGCAACGTCGACTTGAACGTGCTCGCGGCCGAAACGCTGCTGCTGCGCGAACAGGGCTCGTGCACGCGCGACGCAACGGAGGCCGCGCTTGGGCAGCGCCGCGTGGAGCCTCGCGCGCTCATCGAGATCGGCAGCCGCGAAGCGATCTGTGAAGCGATCCGCCTCGGCCTCGGCTGCGCCCTGATGCCCGCGGGCGAGGTGCCCCTCGGCTCAGCGCTCGTTTCCGTGTCCATCGAGCCGGAATGCCCTGCCGTATACGAATATCTTTACCACCTGCGCAGCCGTTCGGGCGCGCGTCTCATCACCACATTCATGGCGACGTTGGCCGAGACGATCGGCCTCCCCGTAAAAAAAACCGATACGTGTATCGGGGATCTTTCGCAGAACGCAATATAGGCGTCTTGCCTGCTGCCTAATATCGCCCTCAATCGCTGGATACACCGGCGAATCTTTGCAGGGGGATAACCATGTCAAGACAGGCATTCGTATACGCCGCATGTGGTCTCGCACTCGTCACCGCGCTCGGCGGTTGCGGTGGGGGCACGCAATCGGCGGCAAACCGGACCTTCTCAGGCGACGCGGCGATCGGATCATCGGGCACAGCCAGCGGCACGCTCAACAAGATGCTCGTGATCGAGCTCGACGGCGTAACCTATAGCGCCCTCACTGCAGGCATCGCGGGCGGCACTCTGCCGAACCTCGCGAAGCTGAACATTGCGCCTGCCTATAGTGGCGGCGTGAACAGCACGCTCAGCCAGCAACCGAATCTCGATATGCCCGGCTGGGCCACGATCGTGACCGGCTCCTGGGCCGACCGCCATCAGATCGAATCCGACGCGCCAAAACAGGCGCTGCACGCGCCTACCGTATTCTCAATATTGAAGTCCGCGGGTGCGGGCAAGTTGGGTGCAGCTGTCGATTCGCCTGGTTTCGCCTCGATCCTGACGCCCGACCAGAACGCCGGCTACATCGACACCGTGGTCAACTGCGCCTCAGTCGACAGCTGCGTGACGACTCAAGGCAAGAGCATGATCGACAACGGCTACTCGCTCGTCGTCGCCCAGTATCACTCCGCCGAAGACGCCGCTCTCAACTGGGGCCTCAACTCGTCGAATTATTCAGCCACGCTCGCGCAACTCGACAGTGCCGTCGGCACGCTCGTCGGCGACGTGTCGCAACGCAGCGGGGAGAATTGGCTCGTGCTCGTGACAACCAGCCACGGCCTCAATGCCGCGGGTGGCACCGACGCCCTCCCCCTCGCGCCGGAGTCGACGAGCTTCATCGGCATCAACCAGCAACCCAACGGGCGCCTCACCAATCCGGCCGCCCCCACCTCGCTCGCGGACCTATATACCCGCGCCAGCATTGCAGACATCACGCCCACGCTGCTCGCCTATTGGGGTGCGCTGCCGAGCGCGGTGACGTATGCACTCGATGGCGGCGAACTGGTCGGCCAGCAGCCGGTGTCGCAGCTCATCGGTGTCACCGGCAGCGACAATGCGAGTACGGTGCTCAGTTGGACCCCGCCTTCGAGCGGCGCGATCTCGGTGCTACGCAACGGCCAGCAGATCGCCACGCTCCCTGCAGGCACGACGACGTACACAGACAGCCAGCTCGGCGTCAGCACGACCGGCGCCTATACGTTCAACTACGTGGTGGCCGCGGGCAATGCGCCGCTCGCGTCGCTGATCCAGATCGAGTATGTGGCACCCCCTCCGCCCCCGCCCCCGCCGCCCGCTCTCGCGACGACGCTGACCAACGGCCTCTCGACATACTATGCATTCGGCGCGCTGCCAGCCGCCGACAAGATGGCGGCCAGCACGCTCGGCCCCTGGGCGGCGGATGCGAACGGCGGCTCGCTTACGCCAGATCCGTTTGGCGGCCAGGGTCTCAAGGTGGATACGAACGTTGTCGACACGAATGGGTACGACGGCTACAAGCTCGTGCAGAACAACGACGTGACGAAACAGCCGCAGTTCACAATGGGCTTCTGGGTCATGACGTCTTGCCAGAATCTCACGGGCAACGGCACGCCAATCTTCTCGAACAAAAACTACTACTCGGGGGGCAACCCCGGTATCACGATCGCGCTGTTCCCGGGTTCGGGCACGAGTTGTAACGTGCGCTTCAATATCGGCGACGGGACAACGCGCAACGACATGAACGCTGCGACCATCACCGCGAACAAGTGGGCCTACGTAGCATTCGCAATCGACACGGTCGGCAAGACCATGACGGGCTACGTGTTTGATCCCGTGCTCGGCGAAGAGAAGTACATGGCCTCGGTCACGGTGACCGCGTCGAAGCTGCCGGGCCTCGGCGCTTTCGGCCTCAACGAGGACGGCACAGGCCAGTACTACATGAACGCGTGCAAGGACACCCCGCCCTACACGCCTGGCAAGTGCGCGGCTACGCCCCCGGATGTGCAGTCGTTCAGCGACCTCGCGCTCTGGAACCGCACCGTCACTGAGGCTGAACTGAAGACGGTCTTCGCTTCGGGCAAGCCGCTCTCCACCCTTCTCCCGTAAGAGACTCCTCGATGAATGCGAATAGCTTTCCCGCAATGCACGGCGCACAGCACCTGCACCGCAGCGCAGGTGCGCTGCTCACCGGGCTGCTGTGCACGCTGCTCGCGGCCTGCGGCCCCGGTTCGAACGGCGGGTCTTCCGCGCGAGCGGCTGCGGCTGCGGGTGCGGGTGGCGCAAGCGCGCCGGTCGCGATCGTGGCGGCGCCCGCCTCGGGCAGCTACGCGGCCCTTGGCGTGGCCGCCTCGCAGCCGCTGCTCAACACGCAGTTGAACTGCGCGCCATGAACGTCACGCGAACCGCGCGCAAGGCGTGCCCAGCGCAGGCCCGACGCACGGTTCGCGCTGCACGCAAAGCGCCTGTGCGTGCCCCTCGGTTCGGCCCTCGTAGCGCGCGGCTGCGCTCGAAAACAACGTAGAAGAAAACCCACCACATCATGACTTCATTGGATCGCCGTCAATTCCTGCGCGCCGCGGCGGCCGGCGCGACGTTCAGCGTGTTCCCGCCCGCCATCCGGCGCGCGCTCGCCATTCCCGCGAATAACACGACCGGCACGATCAACGACGTGCAGCACGTCGTGATCTTCATGCAAGAGAACCGCTCTTTCGATCATTATTTCGGCACGCTACCTGGCGTGCGCGGCTTCGCCGATCGCTTCACGATCCCACAGCCGGGCGGCTCTACTGTCTGGCAGCAGAACGACGGCAGCCGCACCGTGCTACCGTTCTATCTGGACAGCACCAAAGGCAATGCGCTGCTTGCGGGTGGCGCGCATTCGTGGACCGACACGCACAGCGCCTGGGATAACGGCCGCATGACGCAATGGCCGAAATCGAAGGGCGACGTATCGATGGGCTATCTGCAGTCCGCCGACCTCCCCTTTCACTTCGCCCTCGCGAACGCCTTCACGATCTGCGACGCGTACCACTGCTCGCTGCACGGCGGCACCAACTCGAACCGCATCTTCATGTGGACCGGCACGAACGGCCCCACCGGCTCTAACTATGCGGTCGTCAACAACAATGGATGGGACGGCCTCGGCCCGTCGGCGACGGGCCTGACATGGACCACCTACGCGGAGCGTCTGCAAGCCGCGGGGGTGAGCTGGAAGGTCTACGAGAACCAGCCCGATAACTATGGTGACAACCCGCTCGCTGGCTTCGCAGTGTTTCGCAAGGTCAACGAAACCATTTCCGGTTCGCCGAACGCACCCTATACACCGGCAATGGAGGCGCTTTCGCCGCTCTATAAGGGCATCGGCAACACGATGCCCGATGGCGGATTCCTGCAGGCCCTCGCCAACGACATCGCTGCGGGACAAATGCCGCAGGTGAGTTGGATCGTTTCGCCGGGGGCGTATAGCGAGCACCCTGGATCGTCTACCCCAGGCCAGGGCGCTTACTACCTCCAGTTACTGCTCGACACGCTCACGGCAAATCCCGATGTCTGGAGCAAGACCGTGCTCTTCGTGAACTACGACGAGAACGACTGCTTCTTCGACCATATGCCTGCGCCCAACCCGCCTTCCCCGAATGGCAACGGCACTTATGCCGGCAAGTCGACGGTCACGACGCAATACGAATATTTCACCCTTCCCAATCCGCCGGGCGACTCTTCACCGCTCGCACCGGACGGCCAGCCATACGGACCCGGCCCGCGGGTGCCGATGTTCGTCGTGTCGCCGTGGAGCACGGGCGGCTTCGTCAACTCTCAGGTCTTCGACCATACCTCGGTGCTGCGCTTCCTCGAACAGAGATTCGGCGTGCGCGAAACGAACATCAGCCCGTGGCGTCGCACAGTATTCGGCGACCTGACCTCCTGCTTCAACTTCAGTAATCCAAACGATACGGCCGTCGCGCCGCTCCCCGCACCGACCAAATCCGCCGCCGATGCCCAGAGTGCGCAGCAAAGCGCGCTCGGCGCGGTGCCGGTGCCTTCGGTCGCGAGCCAGACGATGCCAAAGCAGTCGCTAATGGCGCGTCCGTCGCGTGCGCTGCCGTATCAGTTGCACACCAGCGCCAATGTCGACACGAAGAACGGCAACGTGTGGCTCATCTTCAGCAACACTGGCAGCGCGGGCGCTGTCTTTCACGTCTACGACAAGCTGCATCTCGACAAACCACCTCACCGCTACACGGTGGAAGCCGGCAAGGAGCTTTCGGATGTCTGGACGCCAGCCGCTGCGGATGCGGGCGCCTATGATCTTTGGGTGCTCGGCCCGAACGGCCTGCACCGCCAGTTCACCGGCAACGTTACCAAAGCGAAAAGCGGGCCCAATCCTGAGGTTCGCGTATGCTATGACACGGGCAACAACGCCGTTTATCTGACCATCATGAACACAGGCAGCGTCGCCACCAATACGACTGTCACATCGAACGCGTACCGGAGCGATGGTCCGTGGACCTACGCGGTTCCGCCAGGCATGCAGGTCGAGCCGTACTGGTCGGTGACGTCATCGAATGGCTGGTATGACTTTACGCTCGCCGCCGAGAACGGCGTAACCCGCCGATTTGCAGGGCGGGTCGAAACGGGGGCGGACAGTGTCAGCGATCCCGCAATGGGGAGCTAAATGTGCCGCGCGGTTCGTGCAGAGGCGGGCCGCTGCGCATAGCGCGGCCGTTCGAGCGAGCCCGGCACCCACGACATACGATGGATTCGCTATTCTTCTGTGCTGTATCTGGCGCGTCAAAACGGCGTGTCGCCTTCGATAGTGGTGCGATAGAGCTTACGGCGCAGATGATCGGGCGTGCCCGCCGCGAGGTGCATGAGCGAGCGGTTGTCCCAGAACACGAGATCGTGCTCGCGCCATTCGTGCCGGTAGCAATGCTCCGCACGCACGCTGTGTGCGAACAGCGCGTCGAGTAGCGCGCGGCTTTCGTCTTCCGGTAGATCGACGATGCGCGTCGTGAAGTGCTCGCTCACGAACAGCGCCTTGCGGCCCGTTTCCGGGTGCGTACGCACGACGGGATGGACAACGGGCTTGACCTGCGCGATCTGTTCCGCCGTCAGGTTCGGCCGCCACGGGCTGCGCGCCTGGAGTTCCGCATAGCGCGCGAGATAGGTATGCTCGGCGCGCCGCCCCTCGACGGCGCTGCGCAAATGCGCAGGCAGCGTGTCCCATGCGAGATGCATGTTGGCGAACAGCGTGTCGCCGCCCTCTGCCGGCAGCTCCTGTGCATGCAGCAGCGAGCCGAGGCTCGGCTTCTCCTTGTACGAAAGATCGGAATGCCAGAAGTGTCCCGCGTCACCAAGGCCGATGGGCTTGCCGTTCTCCACGATGTTCGAGACGATCAGCACCTCCGGGTGGCCCGCCAGCGCGAACTGATGCAGCACGTGGATCTGCAACGGCCCGAAGCGGCGGCTGAATTCGACCTGCTGCTCCGGCGTGATGCGTTGGTCGCGAAACACCAACACATGGTGATCGAGGTGCGCGCGATGAATGCGCGCGAAATCTTCGCGCGACAGCGGCTCTGCGAGCTCGAGGCCGACCACTTCCGCGCCGAGCGGTGCACTCAAGGGAAGAATGTCGAAGCGGTGGGACGCGTTCGACGCCGCAGAAGCGGTAAATGTCGCGGTGGTAGTCACGCAGCATGCCTTTCAGGTAAGCAACAGCTTCAATCTACGTGATCCGGCCACCGGCTGACAACGAAGCAAATCCGATACGTTAATCCGTTCGAGTCATAAAGGCGCTGTTAAGACATACGGCTGCACAAGTCGCAGACCGGCGCTCAGGGCCCGAATACTTATGTCCAAATCTGGCCAGAATCCGCTACGCGCTCGAAGTCACCTTGCCGATGTCGCTGATGCCGGTCGTGGGGCAGCTTCCGCCGCGCGTCAGGCGTCTGTTCGATCTGGACGCGCGCCCCGATCGGATCGATCCGCAAGAAGACGACTGCCTGACCGGTCTCTTCTTCGTGGGCAAAGAGTACCTTCCGCAGATGTCGCTCACGCGCATTGGAACCGCAGCGCCGGCGCTCGCACTTTACGCACAGCGGCAAATCACGCAGTTCTCTGCCGGCGAAAGACAGGACTTCGGACTTCCGATCGCATTGCCTGGAATGAAACTAAAACGGACCGCTACGTAGCCGCGCCGGAAGCGGTCCGCTCTCACACTTACTGACCGCCCCCGTACATATCGAGCAGCATCAGCGTCACGCCGTTGGTCCAGCCAAAGCCGTCCTGCAACGGGTATTCGCCGCCCCCGCCGCCGCCTTCACCTGCGCCCTCGACGATATATTTCTCGACGAGCTTTTGCTGCGTGTTATAGACGTTCTCGACGTCGGCAAGAAAACGCGTGCCGACTGGCTGCGCGAGATCGCTGCGCCCGTATTGCTTGAGGCCCTGGATGGCGATCCAGTGCAGCGGCGCCCAGCCGTTCGGCGCATCCCATTGCTGGCCGGTATTGTAGGTCGACGTGGCGAGGCCGCCCTGCTGGAGCAGCATGTTCTGCATCGTCTGCGCCGTCTTCTTCGCGCGCTCGGGCCACGCCACGCCTGCCATCAGCGGATACATCATCGCCGGTGTCTGGTTGTCGCGCGATTTGCCGAGTTGCCAGTCGTAGTCGCCGTAGTAGCCCTTGTTGTTCCAGAGGTACCGGTTGATGCCTTCGGCGCGGCGCGCGGCGTAGCCGGCGAACTGCCCCACACAGCCAAAATCGCGCGCGACTGTGCAGGCGCGCACGATCGTCGTTTCCAGATGGAACAGGAGGCTGTTCAGGTCGACCGGAATGATCGACGTGGTGCGCACCGTCCAGAGGTTCTGGTTGTCGCCGAACCAGCGAGAGCTGAAGTCCCAGCCGCTTTCGGCGGTGGCGCGCAGGTCGCGGTAGACCGCGTTGGCGGGGCGGCCCGTGGCCTGCTGCGCGGTCTGGACGTCTTCGATATACGACTCGTCGCGCGGAGTGTCGAGTTCGTCCCAGTAACGGTTGAGCACCATGCCGTCGCGCAGCACGACCACATTGCGCGTGGCTTGCCCACGCGGCGTGCTGCTCGCACCCTGCATCCAGTACGCGTACTCCTTACGCAGCGCGGGCAGGTACTTCTGGTACACGCTGTTGCCTTCCTTTTGCGCCGCGAGTTCCACCATGTACGAATAGAACGGCGGTTGCGAGCGGCTCAGATAATAGGTGCGATTGCCGTTCGGGATATGGCCGAAGGTGTTGATCATGTACGCGAAGTTGTCGAGCATGTCGTCGACGAGATCTTCATGGCCCGACTCCTGAAGTCCGAGCATCGTGAAGTACGTGTCCCAATAATAGCCCTCCCGGAAGCGCCCGCCCGGCACGACATAGGGCTTCGGCAGCGGCACGAGCGAGCTGTTGTCGGGCGCCGACGTGGTCGTGCGCGTGAGCCCGGTCCAGAGCCAGTCGATATGCTGGCGCAGGGTCTGCCCCGCAGGCGGCGTGATGCTCTGGTCCGGCGGCGGCGTGAAGTATTGATTTACGAAATTCTGCAACGAGAAGCCGGGTTGGTTCTTCTGCGTTTCGTAGAGCTGAACGATGATTGCGGGGTCCGTGTTCGGCGTCGAATCGACGAAGGTCTCCTGGTCGGAGAAGATCTGAGCGGTCTGCACCGCCACGAACAGATCGCCGTACAGAATATCGGGCGCAGGCGGCAGCGGCGCGCCTACCTGGGTGTCGGCAAAACAGTTTGCACAGGCGAGCAAAAGCGTCGCGATACTGGCCGCGCTGATCGCAGTGCGGGAACGCTGCGGCGACTTTCGGGGCGGGAGTGACTGTAAGCTGGCTTGAATGCGATGCGCATCGTTTGGCGATGCGGCGTGGATGCGAGACTGCAGCTGCGTGCTCATGTTGCCTCCTTGGTGTTGGGGCACTTCGCTGGTCTCCTCGCACCGGCCCGTTCACGCCGTTTGTTTGCGGCGTGCGGGTCCGGCTGGATGCGCAATGGCATCGCCGGGTCCCGGGCAACGAGAGCATCGCATGACTTCGCACACCGAATCAACTGCGGCGTGATAGTGAGTGAAAGTGCGGAAATTTATGCCGCCGATCTGGCGGAAAGGACACGGCGCATCGGTAACAGTGGCCATGCTGCGGCGACACATGTGGTAGAAATGGGGCGCCTGGCACGACAGCAATATCGCGGGCGCCCACCTGTTTAAACATCGCCCAGATCGTCGATGCGATCCGGATGCACGTCGCCGTCGGGCTCCAGCGATTCGTCGCCGTCTGCCGCGGCGCGTTCGCCCGTGCCCGCCCTATCGGTGTCGCTCTGCGCTTCGTCTTCGCCCGCTTCGAGCGCATGATTGTCGAGTTCCGTGTCGCGGTCGAATTCGTGGCGCTTCGCGCCCTGGGTGTCGCTGCCGGAATCGGATGAATCGCCCGGGCCCAGCGAGCCCGTGTCGTGCCCCGGCGGCATGGAGTCGGGAAGATCGTTGTCGGGGTCCAGCGTGCTGTTCATGGCAGGCTCCTTGTATTGTCGATGCGACTACGAAGCGCGCAGAACGCGTGCCTTGCAAAGCGCGCCCTCGCGCCTGCCGCGGCTGCCCGTTCGAAGCGCTCGACCCGCCATCCACGGGAATATACGCACCGGTGATGAAGCGCGCGTCTTCGCGAGAAACACGATTACGCCCGCGATACAGCACGTCGAAGCGCCTGAAACGCGCGACCGTAGCGTCGATGAGCACTTGCACCGATGCGCCGTCGCGTACGTCGGTGAGGTGCACCAGCGCGCATGCGCATCCTGCGTGCCGAACGTGAGCGGCGAGCGTGCTCTAGCGATACGATTACCTGCGTGAGCGCGCCTGCCTGCGCAAACGTGCGAATGCCATCGCCACGCCAAAGACACCCATCGCCACACCGCCCATCAACGCATGCACATGGCGATCGGTGAAGAGCGGCGCGCCGCCATTGCGGGCTTCACGGTCGAAGCGGCCGTGCGCGCCGATCTCGCCCGGCACGGGTGCATGCAGGTTGTCGGGCACGTCGGGCGCGCGCGGGTGGCCCGTCAATTGTCCGCGATACCCTGCATGCGCGAGATAGCGGTCGAGCAGTCCCGGCGCGATCAGGTCGGCGATGATCGCGCGCACCGTGGACCAGCCCAGCCAGAGCGTGCGCCGCCGATGTTGCGCAGCAAACAGAATGGCGCGCGCGGCGACTTCGGGCTCATACACGGGCGCAACGGGCCGTGCCTCCTGCCCGGTACGGTTGGCTGCCCAGTCGAACTGCGGGGTGTTGATGGCGGGCAGATAGACCAGCGAGATGTGCACGTCGAGGCCATCGTGAATCAGCTCCGATCGCACGGCGTCGGTAAAGCCGCGCACCGCGAACTTCGCGCCGCAATACGCAGATTGCAGCGGGATTGCGCGCGAGGCGAGCGCCGACCCCACGTTGACGATCGCGCCGCGATTGCGCGTGCGCATGCGCGCGAGCGCCGCCATCGTGCCGTACACCTGGCCGAGATACGTCACCTGGGTCGCACGCTCGAAGTCGTGCGGCAAGATCGACGAGAGCGGCGCAAAAATGGTCGCCATGGCGACGTTCACCCACACGTCGATTTCGCCCAGTTCGCGCTCGACCCGCGCCGCGGCTGCTTCGACGGCTTGCGCGTCGGCGACGTCGGTGGGCACCGCAAGCGCGCGCACACTGTAGGCTGCCTGTAATTGCGCAGCGGCCCGCGCGAGCCGTTCGGGTTCGCGCGACAGCAGCGCGACGTCGTAGCCCGCTCGCGCGAACGCTTGCGCAGCGGCGCGGCCCACGCCCGCGCCCGCACCGGTGATGAGAGCAATTTTGCGTTGTGATGTGGTGCGCATCGGGGCCGGTAATCGGAAAGAGGAGTAGTCTCAATCCGCAAAGGCTATGCCCATCGGTTCCAGACGCGATCCAGAGTACGGTGCAAACCGCCATGCGTTGGCTGGCACCGCGTTTGCGCGTCCATCCCTTCGCGCGCTGCCGCCCGGTTGCAGTGCGCCCCTGCCGAGGAGTCTCCGCTCATGTCATCGAACTCATCGTCGAATGCCAGGCCCACGAAAGCCGACCCATCCGATCTCGACCGCCTCGTCATCGACACGATCCGAACCCTGTCGATGGACGCCGTGCAAAAGGCCAATTCCGGCCACCCCGGCACGCCCATGGCGCTCGCGCCGCTTGCGTACCAGATCTGGCAGCATCATCTGCGTTACGACCCTGCCGCGCCGCTATGGCCCAATCGCGACCGCTTCGTGCTCTCGAACGGCCACGCTTCAATGCTGCTGTACTCGCTGCTGCACCTCGCGGGCGTGCAGGCCCTCGATGAGAATGGCAAGCTCACGGGCAAGCCCGCGGTCTCGCTCGACGATATCAAACACTTCCGCCAGATCGACAGCGTGACGCCGGGGCACCCGGAATATCGCATGACGACAGGTATCGAGACGACCACCGGGCCGCTCGGCCAGGGGCTCGGCAACAGCGTGGGCATGGCCATGGCCGGGCGCTGGCTCGAGCAGCACTTCAATCGCCCGGACGCCAGGATCTTCGACTACCGCGTCTACACGGTGTGCGGCGACGGCGACATGATGGAAGGCGTCTCGCATGAAGCGGCTTCGCTCGCGGGCCATCTGGGTCTGTCGAATCTGATCTGGTTCTACGACAGCAACCGCATCACGATCGAGGGCCATACCGACCTCGCCTATAGCGACGATGTCGAAGCGCGCTTTCGCGGCTACCACTGGAACACGCTGCACGTGGACGACGCGAACGACACGAATGCCATCGAAGCCGCCATCGAAAAAGCGCAGGCCGTGACCGACAAGCCGACGCTCATCGTGGTGAAGAGCATCATCGGCTGGGGCGCGCCGAACCGGCAGGACACGGCGGCGGCGCACGGCGAGGCGCTGGGCGAGGACGAGGTGCGCCTCGCCAAGCGCGCGTACGGCTGGCCCGAGGACGCGCATTTCCTCGTACCCGATGGCGTGTACGAACGTTTCGCGCAAGGCATGGGCGCGCGTGGCAAGGCAGAGCACGAAGCATGGAAGCAACGCTACGAGGACTACGCGAAGCGCTACCCCGAGCTAGCGAAGGAACTGAGCTTGATGCTCGATGGCAAGCTGCCCGACGGCTGGGACGCCGATATTCCCACCTTCGAGGCCGACGAAAAGGGCATGGCCACGCGCGAGTCGTCGGGCAAGGTGCTCAACGCCATTGCGCAACGCGTGCCGTGGATGATCGGCGGCGCCGCCGACCTCGCGCCCTCGACCAAAACCAATCTCAAGTTCGAAGGCGCGGGCAGCTTCGAGCGCGATCACTACGACGGCCGCAACCTGCACTTCGGCATTCGCGAACATGGCATGGGCGCGGTCTCCAATGGCCTCGCGCTTTCGGGCTTACGGCCTTTCGCGTCGACGTTCCTGATTTTCAGCGACTACATGAAGCCGCCGATCCGGCTCGCCGCAATCATGGAGCTGCCCGTCGTTTTCGTGTTCACGCACGATTCGATCGGCCTCGGCGAAGACGGGCCCACGCACCAGCCGATCGAACAGCTCGCCTCGCTGCGCGCTGTGCCGGGCCTGCTCACGCTGCGCCCCGCCGACGCCAACGAAGTCGCCGAGTCCTGGCGCGCAGCGCTCGCACGTTCGCGCGAACCGGCCTGCCTGGTCTTGTCGCGCCAGCCGCTGCCCACCGTCGACCGCAAAAAATATGCGAGCGCGGAAGGCGTGCGGCGCGGCGCATACGTGCTCGCCGACGCACCCGACGGCAAGCAGCCCGAAGTCCTGCTGCTCGCCACGGGCAGCGAAGTTTCGCTTTGCATTGCCGCCTATGAGACGCTGAAACAGGAGGGCATCGCAGCGCGCGTGGTCTCAATGCCGTCATGGGACGTGTTCGAACTGGAGGACGAGGCGTACCGCGAGTCGGTGCTGCCTGCGCACATCCATGCACGCGTGGCCGTGGAGCAGGCGGCGACACTCGGCTGGGACCGCTACGTCGGCCGCTTCGGCTCGCAGATCGTGATGCACACGTTCGGCGCCTCCGCGCCGCTCAAGGCGCTGAAGACCAAATTCGGCTTCACGCCGGAGCGCGTGGTCGAAGAAGCGAAGAAGCAGATTGCGCGCTGCAAGGCTGGCGCGGGCGAGTAGTACGAGTCGTCAGTGCCTGCCGGTGCCGTACATGCGCAAATAGCCGCTGTGCAGCATCACGGGCTTGCCGTCCGTCTCTTCGATGAGGCGGGCGGCCGCCGCTTCGATTGCGTCGCGGTTGCGGTGAAATGCCTGGCGCAGATCGGGCTCGCGCAGCGATCTCGCGCCGAAGCGGTCTTCCAGCGCTTCGGCCGTAATGGCACAGTCCACAGGGACGGAATCCGCCACGGCAACAAAGGTTAGCGCGAGTTCCTCCGTGTCGTACTCGACCGGTCCTTCGGGAAAGGTGATTTTCATGATCGATGGACTCCTGAATTGCCTGCCGACCAATCTGCTCGACGCGTCCTAGCCGCTCACGCCGGATGTACGCGCCACCGCGCGTAGCGCTTCAAGCATGATGGCTTCGAGTTCCTGCGCCCTCGCCACGCGCGCGCTTTCGACTACGAGGAAGTCGCTGTCGCCGGAACGCTGAGCCCAGTCCTTGCGTTCGCGGGCGTACACCAGGTGCTCCCTGACGGAGCGCGCCGCGGTCCACAGTGCGCGCTCCACCTGACTGACGATGCCCTCCTCGAGCGACATCTCCGAAAACGCGTGACCCGTATGGCAACGGTAACGGCGTGGACGCGCGTTCTTTATCTGCCAGAGCGTACCGCCGCACTCGGGGCATGTGAGGGCTGTGCGTTCGCCGACGTTGTCGAGTTCTTCGGGCGAAACGAACCCGCGCGCGGCCACACGCGCCTCCTCTTCAGTTTGCGAGCCCGCTTTCATGGCACGCTCCTTAGCCAGGGTAGCCAATGGCGCCGCACGCACGGCGTCGCCGATCGCGGCAGCCATGTCCTGAATGCCGGCCACCGTCGCCGCGCCGTCTACCGCGCGCAGGGCCGCTGCAGGCATGGACGACGCTTCGCATTCCTGCGGATCCTGCACGAGACACGCGCCGCCACACGCGCGAATCGCTGCGAGGCCCGCTGAGCCATCGTCGAGATCGCCGCTCAGCACGACGCCGACCACCTTGCTGCCGTACGCCATGGCGGCGCTGCGAAACAAGGGATCGGCGGCGGGCCGCGAGAAGTTCTCGGCTGCGCCATCGGAGAGCCGAAGGCGCCCTTTCTCGACGATCAGATGCCGGTCGGGCGGCGCCACGTAAATCCGGCCCGCCTGTATCACTTCGCCATCGGCGGCGTGGGCGGCTGGCAGCGGACCGCTGCGCGACATCAGTTCGGGCAGCGTACTTTTGTGGCGGCCAATATGCAAAACCACGCACACGGCGGCCGGCAAATCGCCAGGGAGCCCGGCCGCGAGCGTACGCAGCGCAGAAAAACCGTCGCGCGAAGCGGCTATGACCACGATTTTCAACGGTTCCATGCCGCTTTCTCCCCGGCGCGCGCATCATGCATGCCCAGGCGAAGTGGCGCCTTGTCCGCCGCCGGGGAGTGTTTATCGCCTCGTGATGCCAAATAGCAAGCTCGCCAGAAAGAGAATCACGAAGATGACGAACAGAATCTTGGCGATGCTCGCGGCGCCCGCCGCAATCCCGCCAAACCCGAACACAGCCGCGATGATGGCTATCACGAAGAAAACGATCGCGTAGTAAAGCATTGCCGGCTCCTTTGAAAAGGTCTCCCCGCCTATGCGCACCGGCTGTGCCCGAACCGGCTTTTGCGAGAGCGATGCGTGTCTCGGGACGCGCCGAGTGCTGCGGCACGCCTGTTGCGGCAGGCAAGTTGTGGCTCTCAAAGTGAAGGAGGCTGCCATGTACCCGTTGCAATGCGCCTTGCGCGCGGGCCTCGTCGGCCTCTGTGTCGTGCTCGGCACGCAGTTAGCGCTTTCTCAGAGTAGCCCACAGGCGGCCAGCGGCGAGTCTCCGGCCGCCGCGCGGCCCAATCAGTTGCCGCCGCACAATCTCGCGGGGGGCAATCCGGGTTACGGCGGCGAGGCAAGCGATACGTTCATCACCGCCCACGCAAAGGCCGCGCTGATGGCCGCAGACGGCGTGAACTCCAGCGACGTGCACGTCACCACCCAGCGCGGCGCCGTCACGCTCACGGGCACCGTCCCCGACGAGGCGCAGCGCGACAAGGCCGAAAGCGTGGTCCACGGGCTCGACGGCGTGGTCTACGTAACGAACGAGCTGAAAGTGTCCAAACCGCAGTAGCACGCAAGTGTCTCACCTCCAACCGCCATGGCCTCTCCACAGGAGTTATTCATGCCGATGCCGTACGCCTGCATGACGTCGTTTCATTTGCCGCCGCCCGATCCGCTGGACGACCCGCAACGCCCGCCGCTGCCGCCGCAACCGGACGACCGCCCGCCGCCCACGCTGCCCGAAGGCGATCCGCCGCCGCACGTGCCGCCCGAGCGGTTCGAGCGCGCGGCGCAATTTGCATGAGAAAAGACACGACAACCACGAAAGGAGAAGACAATGACCCAGGTTCGCGAAGTGATGTCACGCGAGGTCGTCCATATCGCGCCAGATACGACAATCCGGCACGCCGCAGAGCTCATGCGCGACCATGACATCGGCGCGCTGCCGGTATGCGAAGGCGAGCAGATCGTCGGCATGGTGACCGACCGCGACCTCGCCATGCGCGGGCTTGCCCAGGGTTGCACGGGCGAGGAAACGGTCTCGCACGTGGCCACCTCGGGCGTCCAGTGGTGCTACGAGGACGAAGACGTGAACGTCGTTCAGCGCCGCATGGCGGAGGCGCAGGTGCGCAGGCTGCCGGTGGTGAACCACGAACGCGAACTGGTCGGCACGCTCTCACTCGGCGACATCGCCACGCGCTGCGACGGCGCGCAGCGCGAGCGCATCGCCAATACGCTCGAAGACATTTCCCAGCGGCGCGTGCCGTAACCATCGGGCTGGATGCGGCACGACCCGGGTCTACATCGATGCGTGCCGCGCCACCCGCCGGCTAGTCGTACGCTTGCCTCGCGCGCACGCCGCGCTCCGCTGCTGCGAGCGCTTCCTGGCGCCGGTAATAGCGTTCGAGCACGTAGCCCGCCGTCGCGCCGTGCAGCACGACGGACAGCACGATCGCGTCGAGTGCCGCGGGCAGCACGGGCCGCAACACGTCGCCGGCCTCGTCGATGCCCCACACCGCGTAGTAGAACGCACCCACGCCGCGTATGCCCATCCACGCCATCAGCACGCGCTGCGGCGCGTCCGCGTGCGAACCCGCCATTGCCGCGAACACGGCCAGGGGCCGCGCAACGAACACCAGCACGAGTGCGCACAGCACGGGGCGCAGATCGAGCATCTCGCGCCAATGCGCGGAAATCACACAGCCAATGATCAGCAGTACCGAGAATTCGGCCAGCCGCTCGATTTCCAGTGTGAAGCCCGTCATGCCTTCGGCGAGCCAGGCATGCGCGCGCTGCGGGTCTTTCGCGACCTCGGTGCGCTCGCCGAGTTGCACGCTTTCGAGCGCTTCTGCGGGGCGGCGCTCGCCCGTTGCGCGCAGTTCCTCGTGACGCAGCGCCACGCCCGCCGCGAATACGGCCACGAACGCGTACGCATGCAACAGCAGCGCCACGCCGTAAGTCACTGACATCAACCCGATCGCGATGAAGCCGTCGAGGCCCACCGCTTCGCCATATCGAGTCCGCAGATGGAATACGATGCGCACGCACAGCGTAGCGAGCACGGTACCCACGAGGAGCGCACCCGCGATGCCCCACGCCACCCACCCGGCGAATGCCGCCGCGTTCTGCGTGCCGACACCATGCACGCCGCACAACGCGAGGCCGAGCAGCGCAAACGGCATCGCCGCGCCGTCGTTGAGGCCGCCCTCGCCCGAGAGCGCGAATCGCACGGGCTCGGCGTCGCCGGCCTCATGAACGCGCAGCTCGTTGGCGAGCACCGGGTCGGTCGGCGCGAGCGCCGCGGCAAGAAACAGGGCCACGCCGGTGGCCGCACCCAACGCCACGCCGAACGCGTACATCAGCGCGACACTGAGCGCCATGGCCAGCACGCCCAGGCGCAGCGGCAAATGCCAGAGGCGGTCGCGTAGCCGCACGCGCAGGTGCATGCCGACCGAAAACAGCGAAATCACGAGCCCGGCTTCTGCCACGACGGTGAGCGTGCGCACGTTCTGCGCAAGGTCGGCATGCACGAGCCCGAGCACACCGGGTCCGACGACCACGCCCACGGCCAGATAGATCATCGCGCCCGTGAGCGGTAGACGCGCGATCGGGCCGCGCGCGAGCGCCACGAACATCAGCAGCACGCCGATCAGCAAAAACCACAGTGCTTCCTCCGGCATCGAAAGACGTCCCTCCTCGTCGATAGTTGCGGCGGTGCGCGGGCCGCAGGCCGCGCCCCAACCCCTCGTTCCCGCAATCTCTGTGCCTCCCGTCGCGCGGGCGGAGGGGCAGCGTCATTCGTCCGCGCGGAGCGGGAGCGCCTTCGCGAAGCACCGCACGTCGCTCAAACCGGCACAATCCGCGAACGGCTCAGCCCGCTCGTAACCGTGCCGTTGATAAAACGCGATCGCGCGCCGGTTGGCTTCGCGCACCTGAAGAATGACGCGCCGATAGCCCGCCCCGGCCGCCACCGTCTCGAGAAAACGAAGAATCGCCGTGCCGGTTCCAGGCCATTCGGGCCGACGGTAGAGGCACTGGAATTCGGCCACCTCGAACGAGAAGCGGCACAGCGCGCCGCAGCCGATCGCGAGGCCATCCATGGTGCGCGCCATGACAAAGGCGCTGCGCGCCGAACCCAGGTCGCCCAGGTAGAACTGCGACTGCACGCTGTCCCCCCGGTAGAGCGCCAGCATGGCGCTCATCTCGTCGAGCAGAATGCGTGCATCGAGCGTGCACGCGTTCTCTCTTCGCACCACTGCGAGTGCCGATATGTCTTTCATTGCTCATGCCCTCCCGATCTCGTCGCATCCAGGATGCGCAAGGAGGTGCCAGGGCGCGGGAGACCGGGCGCGCACGGTTCGCATGCCCATACGGCGCGTTCGAGGCCCCTCATGCCGCTTTCGTCTACCATCGCGTATGCTTCGTCATCCGATCAGGAGACCGTATTGGACGCACAGCAACTGAGCACCCTTTACCGGCGCTACATCGACTGCCTGAACCGGCGCGATTGGGCTTCTCTCGGGGAATTCGTCGCTCAGGACGCGATTCACAACGAACGCCCGCTTGGCCTCGCGGGATATCGCGCCATGCTGGAACGGGACGTTCACGACATTCCCGATTTGCGCTTCGAAATCGAACTGCTTGCCGTCGAGCCGCCGCTCGTTGCCACCCGCTTACGTTTTGATTGCACGCCTCGACAAGTCTTTCTGGGCTTGCCTGTCGACGGGCGGCGCATCGTGTTTTCGGAAAATGTCTTCTACGCCTGGCGCGACGGGAAAATCGCACAGGTCTGGTCGGTCATCGACAAGTCTGCAATCGAGGCGCAACTGTCATGAGAAACCGGCTTGCAGTGACGATTGCCGTGGTTTTCGGCAGCCTGATAAGTTGCGCAGTCGCGCATGCGGCAGGAAATCAGGATGACTCACCTTGCAGTGCGGAAAGTGCTGCGCATTCGGACTCCTCGTATCCGCAGTTCTTTCTTCCCCATGACCTGGGCGAAGTGCTCGCCAATGCGGGCTTCGTTGTGGCCGCAATCAACCTTCCCGGCGCTAGCTCTCACGCTGCCCGGTAGCCCGGCCGGCATAACCGCTTTGTCACCCTGGCCATCGCGGCGTCAGTTTCGCGCCAGCGTCGGCAGGTAAGATCGATGCAAACGAAGCCATGGCGCAGGACGCAACAGAGGTGAGGCAGAATGCATTCTTTTCCGCTATTCATTGTCGGCGCACCCCGCTCGGGAACGACGTTCCTCTGCTCGGTTCTCAATGCGCACCCGCACATCCAGCTCACCAACGAATGCCGTATTTTCGCGCTGGTCAAGGAAATGCTGGATGTGGACAGCCAGCGCCCCGATCTTCTTGGCGCGGCCTGCCGCGACCGCTTCAACGCTTATAGCCGGCGCACGCTCGGCGCCTGGGTCGAGCGCTTCTATCGTGAAGACCTCGACATGTCGGCACCGATCTGGGGCGACAAGCATCCCCCTTACGCCGATCCGACGATTCTTTCCGGGCGCACCGGCGCAATCGAGCGCTTGCCGCGCTCCGGATCGTGCCTGAGGCTCATCCACGAGTTGCTGCCCAACGCTCGCTTCATCCATCTTCATCGCGATCCTGGCTGGGTTGCCAATTCTCTGGTGCGCAAGCACTGGATCGGGTCCGTCAACGACGGCGTGCGCGTCTGGGGCCAGTATGTGAGCGAGATCATCGACTTCTTCGCCGAAATCCCGAATGAGCAGGCGCTGACGATCGGCTATCGCAATCTCATCGAGGATGCGGATACGACAATCGCGAGCATCAGCCGTTTTCTGGGCCTCGCGGACCCTGCGCCGATGCGCGATTTTCTGCACGCCCAGCGCAGCGCCCCAACGCCGTTCAGCGATCCGGTGACCGATATCGCCGATCTCTACATCGTGCCGCCCACGCCAACGACGGACAACGCGCTCCTCGCACTCGCCGAAAAGGCGGCGACGCAGCTCGGCTATTGCGCATCGGCAACTCTTTCGGAATCCCGATAACTTGCGCGCGAGCAGCGCCTGGCATGCGCGGTTTCGCCTGGCGTCCCGAGGCGAGTGCAAGCGGCGGTTCTGGCCGCCGCTTGCACCAAACGTGACGCAATGGTTTTGGACTACGCGCGATTCGTGATGGCAGGCCTGGAAGCGATTTCCCAAGCCCACCGTTCAGAAGAGTCCGGGCCCCATGCGCAAAATCCCGAATTTTGTGCTGCTGCGCGCCTTTGAAGCCGCGGCACGGCTCCAGAGCTTCGCGCTCGCGGCTCGCGAACTCCATCTCACACCGTCGGCGATCAGCCATCAGGTCAAGGAGCTCGAGGCGTATTTCGGGCGACCGCTCTTCATCCGGCGCAATCGCCGCATCGATCCGACCCCGGAGGCGCTGCGCCTGCTCTACAGCCAGAGCCGCGTGCCGATGTGCTCGCCCGCGTTGCTTACGAGCGCAAGCTCGGTGGAAGCGTTGATGCAGGAGGCCACGCTGATCGACAGCCCATCGAGCCGCGTGACCTGGCGCGACCGGTTCGCCGCGAACGGTCTGCCGTTGACCGACCGGCCGCGCCCGTTGTTCGATCGCGCGGCGCTGGCGATTTCGGCGGCGGCCGACGGCATGTGCATCGTGCTCGAAAGCACGCGCCTCGCCGAGCGCGAGCTTGCGCGCGGCGATCTGGTGGAGGTCGGCGCCGACCGCTTCACGCGCTTTTGACGCGAAACGCATTTCCTTTCGTGCCGCACGACCGACGTCAAGCAGAGCCGCCTGGCCGCATTCTGGCAGTGATTGCTGGCGCAAGCGTCGGCGGGGTAAGCGCTTGCGTTCGTCTGCATACCCAGGGGGTTTTCCGCCGCTTGAATGTCATCAGCCGCGTAGTACGATGAGATCATCAAAGAACAGAATTAGAGGTCCCTCCATGGACACGACCGCACGGCACGCGACGGCCATTGCATTGCTTGCAACGGGCTGCGCAATATCGGCAGCGTCTCACGCCTATAGCAAGGAGGAAGACGCCACGGCGCAGGACCGCGAAGTCCAGGCAGCCTATGACAGGGGTTACAAGGCAGCCAGGGAGGAGATGGCGCAGGCGGCGGCTCCCGCTGCGGCGCCTGCTGCAGCGCCCGCGAAGAAGGCCGCCGGCGCGGCGGCGCAGAAACCTATCCTCGACATCAAGCATACGTATAGCGACGCGGGCGAGGTCTCGACGGTCATGACCGTACCGGTCGTGGTCAAGCCGCTCGCGGATGGGCAAGGCGCGCAAAGCGAACACAGCGCGGGAGAGACTCAAGAGGCGCAAGACGTCCAGGACTCCACCGCCGCTGCTCCGGCCGCAGCGGCGGCGCCCGAGCAGACGAACGCGCGCGCCACCGTCGCGCACGCAGCCAACGCAGCGCCGGCTGCGGCCGCCCGGCAACCGCAGCCGCAAGCGCAGGCGCACGCCTACGCGCAGGCGAGTGCGAACCATCGCCCCGTTGCGGCCACGCCGCCCGCGCAGGACGACGTCGCGCCGCCGGAGTCGCTGGCGAGCGACGAAACCGTCGACGAACCGGAGCCGCCGCGCTCTGCGCAGATCTACTCGACGCAAGGCCAGGGTTACGCCCAGCCCTACTACCAACCGGCGCAGCCACGGGTCCAGCAGCAAGTCCCGCCGCAGGCCCAGCAATACGCGCCGCCGCCCCAGCCGTATGGCTATGCCCAGCAGCCGGCGTATGCGCAGCAGCGGCCGGCCTACGCGCAGCCGCCCGCCTACGCGCAGCAGCAACCGGTATATGCGCAGCAATACGCCCAGCAGCAATACCCGCAGCAGCAGCCCGTGTACGCTCAGCCCCGCCCCGCTTATTACCCGCCACCCGCACCGTGGGGCGCGCAGTATCAGCAACCGCCGGCACGCTGGGTGTACTGGTCGCCGCAGTATGGGCGCTGGATGTATTACTGAGCGTCGGCTACCAGCGCGCGTCGTTCATCTGGCAGGCGAGCAGGCAACCCAGGGCGGAGATCGTACCGACCGAGCCGATACCAAAACCCAGGGCAATATTTTCCGCGGTGGTCGCGCAGCCCTGCAGCATCAGCGTCGAGCTAAGCAGCACGGGGAGCAGGAACTGACCCAGAATGCGCGAACAGGTTGGGCGTCGTTGTGACATGGGGCGTGGGTCCGGGAGGATTTTTTTTGCGGAAGTTGAGGTTGTCAGCTTACTGACTCGCCTCATTCGCATTTCCGGGAGCAACGTGTCACAACGGCTATGCCTTACCAATTACCTCGCGGCGGTAAGGAAGCGGGTGGCGGGGGATTTTCGGCTCGCGCGTTAGAACCCATGCCGGGCGCTGATCGCCGCCCCGGTGTCATGCGAGCGCGACAGCGGAAGATGCGCATCGGCGGAGAGATCCCAGTCGCCGACCGTGACGAGCGGCGGCGTTTGCGGATGGAGCGCCTGGTTGGGGATCCCGTTGCCGTCAACCTGGGCTCCGGGCGTGCGCGCCCCGTTGCCTGCCGCATCGACCGCGCCGCCGGTCTCATCCGGAGTGCCAGGCGTTGCAGCGGTGGTCTTCGCCAGATGCGCGTCGTACTGCCGTTCAAACGGCGACTGGTACTCGAAGCGCTTAGCAATGGCGGGCAAAGAGACGGATGGCGCCGCCGGCGCCGGTGCGGCCGCAACGGCGTGTTTCGGGGCGTGGCCGCTCGCGTCCTTCTGGACGTGCTTTTGGACGTGCTTTTGGACGTGCTTCTGGACAGGCTTCTGGGTGTGCGCCGACTTGGCGGGTTCGGCCGCCGAGACGCTGGCAAGCGCCAGCAGAGAGACACCCAAAAGCCATCCCTGGATCGGATGCTTCATGGAACGAAATCTGCGTCTGGAAACTGGTGCCGCATCGAATAGCTGCGCAGCACTTGCCCCTGGAGTCTAGATCAATCGCAAGTACGACCAATCGGGGTCTTCCCTCGTCTTTCGTCCATATTTTCGGGCAGACCACGCAACGCCTCGTCATCCTGCATGCTCCTGCCGCCGCCAAGCCAGCGGCAGGAGCGGCGTTTTCCAATCAGAACGCGACTGTCGTACGCACGCCGAACACCGCCTCGTCGCCAATACGTCGCGACGCGTTCTGCGGGTCCGGAATACCGCCGGCCGGGCGGAAGAAGTACTGAAAATCCGCCTGCAATTGCCACCATGGCGCGATCTGATACTGGTAAGTCGCTTCCAGAACTGTCTCCGCGCTGCGCGACGGGTAGCCGGGCGTCGAGACCGCCTGGGCGCTCGCGTAGTCCTGCGCATGCGAGCCGATGTGCGCGTAGCCAACGGCCAGGCCGGCCACGTCGTTGTCGCGTCCCTTGAACGGCGCCTTGAGCGTCACGCCCGCGTTGATCCCGAGGTCCACCAGGTTGCGGTCGCCGGGCGCGCCCATCACGCGCGCGAACACGCCCACCGACTGCGGACTATCGGCGCTCGGACGCCACACCATCTGGTCCGCCACGGCATAAATGCTGTAGTTGCCACGATGGCTGACCGGGCCGCCCACGCCCGTCACGCCCGTTGCCGGATCGGCGAAGCGGTTGCTGTTGTACCAGAAGCCAAGCTTGTAGGTACCGGGCATGCCACCTGGTTTGGGATCCGAATTATTGGCGGGCGGCTGATTGATTGCGTATTGAATTTCGCCGATCACCAGCGCGCCATTGCCCAGGTTGAAATTCGTGCCGCTCGCGTTGAGCTTTTGCGGGTCGCCATCGCCCGGCGCCGGGTTGCCGTCGAATACGCCGCCGAGCACGGTGATCGCGTCCGTAGGCGTAGCACGCACGCGCACGCCGAGCGACGAAAGCGGATACGCAGGACCGCCCGCTGGCAGATCGACGGACGGCACCACCGACCAGCCGAACGTCGCGTTCATGAACGTATTTGCATACTGGCTGACCATGAACTCCTGGTCGAGGCTTTGCTGACCGACCTTCACGTCGACCTTGCCGCCGGGCAACGTCTGCTGGTACCACAATTCCCACAGGCGGGTCGAGGCATCGGCCTCGATGCCGCTCGCGTTCTGCAGCGTTTGCAGATTGCGCGAAGTCAGGCTCGTGCCGTGAATCTGGAAGCCGGACACATTGAAGATGCCGCCAGGCAAACCGAACGCCTTCTGCGTGTCCATGCCGAGGCTGAACTCGGTCACGCCTTGATAGGCGCCGCCGCGACTCGTTCCGCCGCTCACGTTGCCCATGTACTCGCTGGTTTCCTGCAGGCCGAACGACAAGCCGTACTGGGCGAGCCAGGGCCGCAAGCCGCCCATGTCGCCGAAGAGATTCGAGCGTTCCCAAAGGCCCGTGGGCGCGGCAGCGTTCTGATCGGCAGCGGGCGCTTGTTGCTGATCCGCTGCACCCGATGACGAAGCAGCTGCAGGCGGAGCCGGTTGAGCGGACGCATTATCGCTGCTGGTCTGCGCAAAGGCGGCGGGCACGACGCCCAGCGAGAGAACCGCGCTCAGTGTAATAGGTGCGCCAGAACCGAGCAGCCTGCTCTTGAGGATGTTTTTCATAGTATTTGTGGGGCTGTAGTAAGTTGCGGACGAGGCCGCTATTCAACGCAGAGCGTGCCTGCGAAGCTTGATGAAACTGTGTCCGGCGCGCAGGTTTTCTACGCGAAGCCCGAATGCCGCCATAGAGGACGCTCCGGCTCGGAGGTGCAGGCGCAAGCGGACGCGCACAGCAGCGAAACCAGTGCGGCTGCGGCTACGGTCGCGCCGAGAAGCACGTAACCCGTGGGCGTGAGCGGATGCCCCGCGTGAACGGTGCGCAGCGCGCCGCGCGCCGCCACATGCGCGACGCGGCGTGCGAGGTGCAGCGAACGGCGGCACACGCCGGCGGGCGTGGCGCGAACCGCAGCCGCGAAAGCGAAGCCGTGCAGGCAGGCGAGCGCCGCTGCGGCCATCAGCGCCCGTGCGCGACGGCAGACAGCCCGCAACGCGCGCAGCTGAAAAACAGGAAAGAGAAAGACGAACATCATCCCCCCGCGTTGACCGCTTCAAAAGCGGACGAAATGCGAAAGCGCAGCCATTCCTGCAAGCAAGCTTGCAAATGGCAATCGACAAGAGGGAGCGTGCTGCTGGCAGACTGGTCGCGAAGGCGACTGAGACCAGTCAGTAACGGAGCGCGCTAACCCGGCGTAAGCGAGTTAGCGGCGAAGGAGTGAACCTGCGGCGACTATCTCGCGGTGGTGCTGCCGGCGCTGGCCGGCATCGGACTTCCACTACTAGAACATGCGTCCACGGAGGACTCCTTTGCTATGACGGGGCGGATTGTATTGGGCACGCAGGCCAAAAAGCAAGTAAAAAAAGCATAAACACGAGGCCGGGCAGCAACAGCCCCGCAGACTCCCATTTCTTTCAATCGCGTTGTTTCAACCTTCAGAATCGAATCTCTGCTCTGCTTGGCATTGGCGCAACCTCGCGAGCGCTAGCGCCCGCGTCTGCGGGCTTCGCACTCGCCCATACACGCCAGACGTCCGGAGAAACATCATGATTTTCGGTCTGCTTTTGTCGCATCTGCCTCACGTCAACGAGGCGCGCGCGCACTACGAAGCGCTGCTGTCGCTCGAACCTGTCCGCCGTCACCCCTGGAAGAATCTGTGGCGCCGCATCAAGTCCCGGCTTTCCTAAGTTCTGCCAAACTCCGGTCACGAAGATTCGCCATCGTTGAAAAAGCGAAGCGCTCCCTGATCGTGGCCGCGAGTTGAATATTCCCTTTCGCGCGCTTTTCGTTTCGCCATGAATCGGCTGTTGTACGCGTATGCCGAGTCCTGTCTTCGCCTTGATTGAGTATCAATCTCATGCAAAACCTCAAAACGATCGCTCCCGACATGGCGCAGACGCGGCCCCGCATCGGCCAGGACGTGATGTGCGTCCAGCACGTGTGCCGCGGCTTCGGCAAGAACCCGAGCGAGCAATTGGTGCTCGACGACGTGAACGTCACGCTGCGTGAAGGCGAGATCGTCGGCTTGCTGGGCCGCTCGGGCTCCGGCAAGTCCACGCTGCTGCGCATCATCGCGGGCCTGATTCCGCCTACCAGCGGCGACGTGAACTACCTCGGCAAACCGCTGCGCGGTCCGGCCGAAGGCGTCGCGATGGTGTTCCAGACCTTCGCGCTGTTCCCGTGGCTCACGGTGCTGGAAAACGTCGAGGCCGGACTGGAGGCGATCGGCGTCGGCCCGCACCAGCGGCGCAAGCGCGCGCTCGCGGCGATCGACCTGATCGGTCTGGACGGCTTCGAAAACGCTTACCCGCGCGAGCTGTCGGGCGGCATGCGCCAGCGTGTGGGCTTTGCGCGCGCGCTCGTGGTCGATCCCACGCTGATGCTGATGGACGAGCCCTTCTCGGCGCTCGACGTGCTCACTGCCGAAACGCTGCGCACCGACCTGCTCGACCTGTGGACGCAAGGCCGCCTGCCGATCAAGTCGGTGCTGATCGTCACACACAACATCGAGGAAGCGGTATTCATGTGCGACCGCATTCTCGTGTTGTCGTCGAACCCCGGCCGCGTGGTGGCCGAAATTCCGGTGGCGTTCAAGCACCCGCGCAATCGCCTCGACCCGGCGTTCCGCGCGCTCGTCGACGAGATCTACGCGAAAATGACCGCGCGCCAGCCGGGCGGCCCGGCGAAACCCGAACTCGAACCGGGCAGTTGGCTGCCGGGCATGTCGGTGAACCTGATGGCGGGCCTGATCGAAACATTGGCCGCCGCGCCTTACAACGGCCGCGCAGACATGCCGGAAATCGCGCGAGCGCTGCAACTGGAGGTCGACGAGCTCTTCCCGGTCGCGGAAATGCTGCAGTATCTCGGCTTTGCGGAGGTCAGCGAAGGCGACGTGGTGCTCACGCACGCGGGCAAGACCTTCAACGAATTCAGTACGCAGGAGCGCAAGCTGATGTTCGCCGAACATTTGCTGCGCAACGTGCCGCTGGCCGCACGGATCAACACGGTGCTCAACGAGCGCCCTGGACATCGCGCCCCGCGCGTGCGCTTCGAGCAGGAACTGGAGGATCTGCTTGCCGACGACGCCGCAGAGGAAACGCTCGACACCGTGATTGCCTGGGGCCGCTACGCCGAAATCTTTTCGTATAACGACAAGACCGGAATATTCAGCCTGGCCGACGTGGAAGCCTGACTTCTAAAGCTCCCACGGTTTCCCGGCGGCCTCGCACGGCTGATCCGATGATTGTAAACAGTGGTAATATCCGGGACACGCAAAAATCGTCAGAGGGCTGACGGTGACAGGCCGGTCACCGCTGCTCCGTTTTGCCGTTCCTGTCGAATTCCTTGCACTGCTCACAACTAAGGCGTCAGCGATTGCCCATGCGCAATACGCGCGCGACGGCCCGTCACGCGGCGGGCGACCCGGGAAACCATGAAAGTCCGTAACGCCCGCCTCTGGGCGCCAAGAGGCCCGCGCCGGTGGTGCATTGCCGCTGGCGCGCTCGTGCTCGCGAGCGCCATCCGCTTCGCACTCCATCCCCTGCTCGGCCCGATGATGCCGGGCACGACGTTCTGTATTGCCGCTTCGCTGGTCGAATACTTCCTCGGCCTCGCGCCTGCGCTGACCGTGATGGTGCTGGGTCTCGCCATTGCGGACTATATGTTCGTGCCTCCCTACAATTACATTACATTTCTCGACACCCGCGATGTGATCCTGATGGTGTCCTATCCGCTCGTCACGATCATCGTGATTACGCTGATCGAGCGTCTGCGACGCGAGCAGTTTCGCGCGCAGTTGATCACCTCCGTCGCGCAGTCCCGCTACGAAATGCTGCTGCGCCACGACAACGAGCGCGCGCTGGCGCGCCGCGCCGTCGACGAAACGCATCGCCTGCTGCGGCATCTCGCGCAGCATCATGAAGGCTTCATCCTCATCAAGGGGCTCGAGCGCAATGCCGCCCAGCGCGCGAGCGTGGGACAGAGCATGTCGCAAGCGCTGCCGGCCGCCGCCGAAGTCGCGCCCGGTCCGCTCTTCGACGCGCTGCATCCCGACGACGTGCAGCGCCTCACGCACGCACTGTCGCCCGGCCATCATCGCGTGCGTCTGCGCAACGAGCAGCCCAGGCGCGAGTACCGGCACGTCAATTGCAACTGCGAACGCTTCACCACTCACGCAGGCGATTTTCTCGTGCTGCGCACGGAGAGCTGACATGGCGACGCTCGACTTGGAGCTGGCCGCTGCCGAAGCGCCAGCCGTGCAATCCACGCGCTTTTTCTGCGAAGGCGACGGCCACGCCGTGCTCATGCTTCATGGACTCTCCAGCTCGCCGATCGAGCTGCGCTACCTTGCGCGCTATCTGCAGGGCGAAGGGTTCACGGTATGCGCCCCCGTCATCGACGGTTATAGCGCCGGCACCGACCAGCTGCCGATGGAACAATGGGTCGAAAACGCCGCGCGCGAGTTCGACGCCCTGGCGGCGCGCTACGAGCGCGTCTCGATCTGCGGGCTGTCGATCGGCGGCGCGCTTGCGCTGCGTCTGATTCGCAAGCGCCCCGCAGCCCAATCGCTGGTCCTGCTCTCGCTCACGCTCGCCTACGACGGCTGGGCAATCCCGTGGTATCGCTTCCTGCTCGACTGGGCATACTTCACGCCGCTGCGCCACCGCTACCGCTATCGCGAGGCCGAACCGTTCGGCGTGCGTAACGAAGCGCTGCGCAAGAAGATCGCGCGCGCCATGCAGCGCAGCGACTTCAGCGAGGTCGGCCCCTCGACGATCGCGCTGCCCGCGCTGCATCAGGCGCTGCGCCTCGCGCGCGCGGCGCGCAAGGATGTCCCCGCGATCGAGAACGACACGCTCGTGATCCACGCGATCGACGACGAAACGTCGAGCCCGCGCAATCCGCGCCACGTGATCGATCGCATCGGCTCGAACTTCCTGCGCACGCTGTGGCTCGACGATTCGTATCACATGATCACCTCGGACAACGAACGCGAGATCGTTGCGCGCGAAACGGCCCTGTTCCTGCGCGAGAGCGAAGTCGCGCGCGGCGCGAAAGACGCGCCGGTCGTCTCCAAGGCGCTCGCCCGGCGTCTGCGCCAACTGGCGGCAGTGGGAAGGAAAAACACGTGAAGCAATCCGTAGCAACGAAAGGGCTGGCGTGCGTCGCCGCGCTGACCCTGGCCTCGCACGCGTGGGCCGATACCGATACGTCCAGTACCGCAACAACCGACTCGCCGTGGAAAATCTCGATCGGTCCGGGCGCCTATTTCGCGCCCGAGTATCCGGGCGCGCGCCACATGAAGTTCTATCCGTTCCCGTCGCTCGATATCTCGTACCGCGACCGCTTCTTCTCGCAAGGGCCGGACGTGCTGGGCGTGAACGTGATTTCCGCGGAGAACTACCATGTGGGCGCTTCGCTGAGCTTCGACTTCCAGTCGCGCACCGTGTCGGACGACCCGCATCTGCACGGTCTGAGCAATGTCGATGACGGCCCCAAGCTGCGCCTTTTTGCCGATTACACGGCGTGGGCGTTCACGGGCGCCGTTGCCATGTATCAGGACATCAGCGGCCACGGGCAAGGTACGACGGCAACGGCGGACCTCTATGTGTCGCTGCCGCTAACGGGTTGGCTGTTCTCGGTGGGACCGGGGCTCACGTGGGCGAACGGCGTCTACACGCGCACGCTGTTCGGTGTGACGCCGGATGAGAGTGCGGCATCCGGCTTGCCGGCCTATTCGCCGGGCGCGGGCATTCGCGATCTGCACATGACGTTCTACATGACGCACGACTTCTCGAAGCACTGGGTCGGTTCGGTGAACGCGACGTTCGGACGCCTTCAACATTACGCCGCCGACAGCCCGATCACCGAGAGCCGCCGCGAGATCACGGCGTTCGCGGGGCTCAACTACCGGTTCTAAACACGTGCGCCGGTGCGCGCCGCGTCAGAACCGCTCGGCGCGGAAGGGCCGGGGGTCCACCACCGTCGGCGCGCCCGTCATCATTTCCGCGATCAGGCGCCCCGTGACCGGGCCGAGCGTGAGGCCGTGGTGCGCGTGGCCGAACGCGAACCAGAGGTCGTCGTGCTTCGGCGCGGGCCCGATGATCGGCATCATGTCGGGCGTGCAGGGGCGACGGCCCAGCCACGGCTCGGCATCGAGCCGCGCGCCGAGCGGGAAGATATCGCGCGCGAGCGGCTCCACGGCTTCGAGTTGAACCGGCGTCCTGGGCGAATCGCGAAAGCCGAGTTCGACGCCGGTCGTGAGGCGCGTGCCGCGCACCATGGGCGTGATCAGGAAACCCGCTTCGGCGTCGAGCACCGGCTGGTTCAGCTTCGCGCCGTTCGTGAGCGCGTAATGCATGTGATAGCCGCGTTTCACGGCGAGCGGCAACGCGTAGCCCAGCCGCGCCGTGAGATCGCCCGACCACGGCCCCATGGCGATGACCGCCGACTTCGCCAGCACGGGGCCATCCTGTGTCATCACACGCCACGACGGTTCGAGCGTCGCGGCGTCGCCAATCATCACGCGGCCGCCTAGCTGTTCGAATAGCTTCGCGTAGGCCGTCACCACTCCATTCGGATCGCTAACCGAATCGGAATCGGTGTAGCGCACGCCGCCCACCAGCGTGTGGCTGAGCGCGGGCTCGGCGGCGCGCAGCGCAGCGTTATCCAGCGCCTCGTGGCCCACGCCGTACTCGCGCTGCCAGCGCTGTGCTTCGGCCACCGTGGCGTCCATGGCCGCCGCGCTGCGAAACACCTTCATCCAGCCGTTGGTGCGCAACAGTGCCTGTGCGCCCGCCTCCTCGATCAGCGCGCGATGCTCGATCACGCAATGCTCGATGAGCGTGGCATACGCGCGCGCGATCTCGGCGTGCCGGTCGGCGCGCGAATGGTGCCAGTAGCGATAGAGAAACGGCAGCAACTTCGGCATCGCCCCCGGGTGATAGCGCACGTCCGTCGAGCGGTTGCGCGCGTAGCGCAGCAGCGTGGAAAGCTCGCGCGGAAATGCATAGGGGTAGACGCCCTCGCGCTGGATCAATCCCGCGTTGCCGTGCGATGTTTCATTGCCTGGCGCCCTGCGGTCAACGAGCGCGACCGAGAGGCCGCGCCGCTGCAATTGCAATGCCACCGAGACGCCGACGATACCGCCGCCAAGCACGACCGAATCGAATTTCATCACGTAAAGTTCCTGGCTCGAAGGCACTCAGGCGAGTGCGGTGACGGCCACTTCGACATCGAGGCCCGGTCGCATCAGCAAGGCCTGCACGCAGGCGCGCGTGGGCGCGTGCCCTTGCGCAACCCAGGCGTCCCATACGGCATTGAATGCGTCGAAATGCTTCGGGTCGCTCAGCCACACGTTCGCGGTCAGCACGCGCGTTTTGTCCACGCCCGCCGATGCGAGCAGCTTGTCGATACGCGTGAGGATTTCGGTTGCCTGAACGTCGATCGGCGCGCCTGCGGTATCGGGCACCTGGCCCGAGAGATACACCACGCCATTGGCGATCACCACCTGGCTCATGCGTGCGTTGGTTTGCAGTCTTTGGATATCGTTGCTCATGTTCATACCGCCGAAAGACTGGCAGCGTCGCTACCGGCCGGGTTGTAAACGGGAGGCGCCGTGACAATGGACGTCAGTGCCGGATTGGCTCGCGTCAGGCGCGCGAGATCGGGACGCGGGCGACGCAGATGAGGATACGCTGAAAACGCCGTCTCCAGCGCCTGCGAGACCGCGAGCGTCTTCATGTCGCCGCGGAACGGGCCCACGATCTGGAGTCCGAACGGGATGCCCGCATGATCGACGCCGCACGGCAGGATCGCGAAAAAGTTGTAGACCGTGAAGTCGTAGTACTCGAGCGCCGTGCCCAGCGTCGTCGCGGCAATGACCTGGCCCTTCGAAAGACCCGTTTTCCCAGTGCGATTGAGGCCACGACGCTGCTCCTTCAAAGGGGAGTCGAGATGCGAGTTATCATATACGAGAAAAAATTATTTCTCGTATACGACAAAACCCGTAACCGGGAACCGTCCCTTCCATGGCAAAGAGCGCAGCACGAAATCACGCAACTGAGCACGCAACCGGGAAAGCAACCGGACAGGCGGCAACAGAAATCGACCACGCGGCCGTCGGCACGCGCCTGCGCGAGGCGCGCAAGGCGCGCGACTTGACGTTGATGCAGCTATCGGAGTTGTCGGGTATCGCCGTCTCGACGATTTCGAAGGCCGAGCGCGGCGACATTGCGCTCACCTATGACAAGTTCGCGGCGCTCGCGCACGCGCTGAACGTGGACTTCGACACGATTTTCGGGCGCAGGAAGCGCAAGGCGGCCGGCCCGATGAAGCCGTCGCTCACGCGCGCGGGCAAGCAGATGATCTACGACACGCCGAACTACGAGTACGGCATGATCGCCAACGACCTCACCGGCAAGCGCATGGTGCCGATGCGCGGACGCATCCACGCCCGCACGATGGACGCGTTTCCCGATTACATCCGTCACAGCGGCGAGGAGTTTCTGTTCCTGCTGCGCGGTGAGCTGGAACTGCATTTTGAAAACGGCACCGTCTTCAGGCTGTCGCCCGGCGACAGCCTCTACTTCGACAGCGCCGTGGGGCACGTGTATCTCAGCACGGGTGCCGGGGATGCCGAAGTGCTAGTCTGTTGCGTCGACAACGACTCACACCGGCTGCCCGAAACGCTCTGAGCGAGCACTCGCAAGTGTGACGCCGCCGCGTTTGAACGGCGGCGTCACATTGCTCATCGGCCGAGCATCGGCAGCTTGAGGCCTGCCTCGCGCGCGGTCTGCTGCGCGAGTTCGTAGCCGGCATCCGCGTGGCGCATCACGCCCGTGGCCGGATCGTTGAGCAGCACGCGGCCCAGACGCTCGTGCGCCGCCTGCGTACCGTCCGCCACGATCACCACCCCCGAGTGCTGCGAAAAGCCCATGCCGACGCCGCCGCCGTGGTGCAGCGACACCCACGACGCGCCGCCCGCCGTGTTCAGCAGCGCATTGAGCAGCGGCCAGTCGCTCACCGCGTCCGAGCCGTCCTTCATCGATTCCGTTTCGCGGTTCGGGCTCGCCACCGAGCCGGTGTCGAGGTGGTCGCGGCCGATCACGACCGGCGCCTTCAGCTCGCCGTTCTTGACCATTTCGTTGAACGCCTGGCCGAGACGATAGCGATCCTTCACGCCCACCCAGCAGATACGCGCGGGCAAGCCCTGGAACGCGATGCGCTCACGCGCCATGTCGAGCCAGTTGTGCAGGTGCGGATCGTCGGGGATCAGCTCCTTGACCTTGGCATCCGTCTTGTAGATGTCCTCAGGATCGCCCGAAAGCGCCACCCAGCGGAACGGGCCCTTGCCCTCGCAGAACAGCGGACGGATGTATGCCGGCACGAAGCCCGGGAAATCGAACGCGTTGTCCACGCCCATTTCGAGCGCCATCTGGCGGATGTTGTTGCCGTAGTCGAGCGTGGCCGCGCCGCGCTCCTGCAGCGTAAGCATCGCGCGCACCTGGTGGGCCATCGATTCCTTCGCGACCTTCACGATGCTTTCCGGCGCGACCTTCTGCGCTTCACGCCACTGCTCCACGGTCCAGCCCTGCGGCAGGTAACCGTTGATCGGGTCGTGCGCGCTCGTCTGGTCGGTCACGCAGTCGGGCGTGATGCCGCGCTTCACGAACTCGGCGAAGACATCGGCGGCATTGCCGAGCAGGCCCACCGAAACCGGCTTGCCCGTGCGCTTCGCTTCCTCGACGATGGCCAGCGCCTCGTCGATGGTCTTCGCCTTGCGGTCCACGTAGCGCGTCTTCAGGCGGAAGTCGATGCGCGTCTCGTCGCATTCCACCGCGATCATCGAGAAGCCCGCCATCGTCGCCGCGAGCGGCTGCGCGCCGCCCATGCCGCCGAGGCCGCCCGTGAGAATCCAGCGGCCCTTCGGGTCGCCGTTGAAGTGCTGGTTCGCGACCGAATAGAACGTTTCGTACGTGCCCTGCACGATGCCCTGCGAGCCGATGTAGATCCAGCTGCCCGCGGTCATCTGGCCGTACATCATCAGGCCCTTGCGGTCCAGTTCGTGGAAATGCTCCCACGTGGCCCAGTGCGGCACGAGGTTCGAGTTCGCGAGCAGCACGCGCGGGGCGTCGGCATGGGTGCGGAACACGCCCACGGGCTTGCCCGACTGGATCAGCAGCGTTTCGTCCTCGTTCAGGTCCTTGAGCGACGCGAGGATCTGGTCGAAGCACTCCCAGTTGCGCGCGGCACGGCCGATGCCGCCGTACACCACGAGCGCATGCGGATGCTCGGCGACTTCGGGGTCCAGATTATTCTGGAGCATCCGGTAGGCGGCTTCCGCCAGCCAGGTCTTGCAGACCTTCTCGCTGCCGCGCGGCGCGCGGATCGTGCGGGTCGGGTCGAGGCGCGGGTCGGTGAAGTTCGGTTGGTTCATAACGTCTTCGTCTCGGATGTTATTCAGGATGACTGTTTTTATTTGGCTTCTAGCGCTTATTGCTCGGACTCGAACGCCAGCGGGCTGTGCCTGGCGATCGCACCGTTCTGCACGAGCTTCGTCATCGCGGCGATGTCCGGTGCGAAATAGCGGTCGAGGTCGTAATGCGGCACCTCGGCGCGCACCGACTGCATCACGTGAGCGAGCGCCGGGCTCGTGTGGTGCGGCGCGCGCAGGTCCACGCCCTGGGCCGCGGCGAGCAGTTCGATCGCGAGGATGTGGGCCGTGTTGTCGGCGATGTCGGCGAGCTTGCGCGCGGCGAACGTCGCCATCGACACGTGGTCCTCCTGGTTTGCCGAGGTCGGCAGCGAATCGACCGAAGCCGGATGCGCGAGCGTCTTGTTTTCCGACGCCAGTGCAGCCGCCGTGACGTGCGCGATCATGAAGCCCGAATTCACCCCGCCGTCCTTCACGAGGAAAGGCGGCAGGCCCGAGAGCGTGGCGTCGATGAGCAGCGCGATGCGGCGCTCGGCCAGCGCGCCGATTTCGGCCGCGGCCAGCGCGAGATTGTCGGCGGCGAAGGCCACCGGCTCCGCGTGGAAGTTGCCGCCCGAGAGCACTTCGTTCGTTTCCGGGAAGATCAGCGGATTGTCCGACACCGCGTTCGCTTCGATGAGCAGTACTTGCGCCGCGTGACGCATCTGGTCGAGACATGCGCCCATCACCTGCGGCTGGCAGCGCAGCGAGTACGGGTCCTGGACCTTGCCGCAGTCGCGGTGCGAGAGGTTGATCGCCGAGCCTTCGAGCAGCGTGCGATAGGCCGCGGCCGCCTCGATCTGGCCGCGATGGCCGCGCAGTTCGTGAATGCGCGCGTCGAACGGCTTCACCGAACCTGCCGCCGCGTCCACGCAGAGCGCGCCCGAGACGAGTGCCGTGCGGTACAGGTCCTCGATCGCGAACATGTTGTAGATCGCGAGCGCCGCGGAAGCCTGCGTGCCGTTGAGCAGCGCGAGACCTTCCTTGGCCTGCAGCGCGAGCGGCTTGAGGCCGACGAGACGCAGGCCCTCGACCGCGCTCATGCGCTCGCCCTTCGCGAACACGTCGCCGACACCCAGCAGCACGCAGGACATATGCGCGAGCGGCGCGAGGTCGCCGGAGGCGCCCACGGAACCCTTCACCGGAATCACGGGCAGCACGTCGGCATTGAACAGCGTGATGAGCGTGTCCATCACTTCGCGGCGGATGCCCGAATGGCCGCGGCCCAGGCTCGACAGCTTCAGCGCCATCAAGAGGCGCACGACCGGACGCGACATCGGCTCGCCCACGCCCACGGCGTGCGAGAGCACCAGGTTGCGCTGCAGGAGTTCGAGCTGCTCACGCGGAATGTGCGTACTCGCCAGACGCCCGAAGCCCGTGTTGATGCCGTAGGCGGGCTCGCCCTTCGCCGTGATCTCGGCAACGGCACGTGCGCCTGCGTCGATGGCCGCGAAGCTGGCCGGATCGAGTTCGAGCTTCACGCCGCCGTTTTCATCGGCACGCGCGATCTGGCGCAGTTGGGACAGGGTCAGATTGCCGGGAGTGAGTTTGAGGTTCATTGCGGTGTCAAAGTTGTCTGGACAAGGTGGAATCAGATTACCGAAACGAGCTTGTCTATACAAGTTCAATCCGCTCCACGTATACCCGAATTCCGGCTTTCTGACACCTGAATTACGCCGTCTTTCGATTGCAGCACAGTGAAATCCCCAGGTGATAACACCGATTGCCGGTCTCTTCGCCACATCGATAATTGTATAGACAACTTGCCGGGCCGGACCTCCAGTCCATGACCGGGCACACGCCAACCATTCCTATCGGAGACTTCATGAAGAAACTTGCCTTCTGTGTCGCCTTCGCCCTTGCCGCCGGTGGCGCGTATGCGAAAGACTGGTCCACGATCCGCTTCGGCACCGACGCGAGCTACGCGCCGTTCGAGTCGAAGGCGACCGATGGCAAGCTGGTCGGTTTCGACATCGACCTCGGCAACGAAATCTGCCGGCGCCTGAACGCCAGGTGCGTGTGGGTCGAGGAGGATTTCGACGGCATGATCCCAGGCCTCAAGGCCAGGAAGTTCGACGGCGCGCTCTCCGCGCTCACGATCACCCCCCAGCGCGAGCAGCAGATCGCCTTCTCGGCCAAGCTCTTCAACACGCCGACGCGCCTCGTCGCGAAGCAGGGCTCGCCGCTGCAGCCGACCATCGCTTCGCTGCAAGGCAAGACGGTGGGCGTCGAGCAGGGCTCGATTCAGGAGACCTACGCGAAGCAAAACTGGGCGCCCAAGGGCGTCAACGTGATTCCCTACCAGAACCAGGACCAGGTCTATCTGGACCTGCAGTCGGGGCGCCTCGACGCCGCGCTGCAAGACGAAGTGCAGGCCAATCTCGGCTTCCTGAAGACGCCGCGCGGCGCAGGCTTTGGATTCGCGGGCGCGGAAATCCCCACGGGCGCCGCCGCGATCGGCCTGCGCAAGGAAGATGCCGACCTCAAGGCGAAGATCGACAAGACGATCGCCGACATGATCAAGGACGGCACGTACAAGAAGATCGAGTCGAAGTATTTCGACTTCGACGTGTACGGCGGTTAAGCGCCGCCGTCTTCATCTGCAACAACCAGGGGGAGCGCTGCTCCCCTGAACAAGGACATCCTTCCATGGTCTTTCAAGGCTTCGGCCCGCTGCTCCTTGCGGGCACGTGGGAAACCATCAAGCTCGCGGTGCTCTCGCTCGGCGCCGCGTTTCTGCTCGGGCTTGCGGGCGCTGCCGCGAAGCTCTCGCCCAACCGCATGCTTGCGCGCATCGGCACGGCATATACCACGCTCATTCGCGCGGTGCCCGATCTCGTGCTCATGCTGCTGCTGTTCTACAGCATCCAGATCTGGCTCAACGACGTAACCGACATGATGGGCATGGACCAGATCGACATCGGCCCGTTCGTGGCCGGCGTCATCACGCTCGGCTTCATTTACGGCGCGTATTTCACGGAGACCTTCCGCGGCGCGTTTCTCGCCGTGCCGCGCGGGCAGATCGAAGCCGGTTTCGCCTACGGCATGAGTTCCACGCGCGTGTTCACGCGCATCCTGTTCCCGCAGATGATGCGTTTCGCGCTGCCGGGCATCGGCAACAACTGGCAGGTGCTCGTGAAGGCCACGGCGCTCGTCTCGATCATCGGTCTCGCCGATGTGGTGAAGGCCGCGCAGGACGCGGGCAAGGCCACCCAGGCGTTCTTCTTCTTCACGCTTGTGACCGGCGCGATTTATCTCGCCATCACGACGGTTTCCAACCTGGCACTGCACCGCCTCGAAAAGCGCTATTCGACCGGTGTGCGGAGGGCAGCGCTGTGATCGAACTGCTTCGTCAATACTGGCCCAACTATCTGTTCAGCGACGGCTTCAACACGAGCGGCCTCGCCATCACGCTCTGGCTGCTGGTCGTGTCGATCGTGGTGGGCTTCCTGCTTGCCGTCCCGCTCGCCATTGCACGCGCGTCGCGCAACCGGTGGCTTTCGCGGCCGGTCTGGGTCTATACGTACGTGTTCCGCGGCACGCCGCTCTATGTGCAGTTGCTGCTCTTCTACACCGGTCTCTACAGCCTGCACTTCGTGCAAGCCAATCCGGTACTTGGCGACTTCTTTCGCAGTGCCATGAATTGCACGCTGCTGGCCTTTGCATTGAACGAGTGCGCCTACGCCACCGAGATTTTCGCGGGCGCGATTCGCGAGACCGCGTATGGCGAGATCGAAGCGGCCCAGGCGTACGGCATGTCGAAGACCAAGATCTACACGCGCATCATCCTGCCTTCGGCATTTCGACGCGCGCTGCCTTCGTACAGCAACGAGGTGATCCTCATGCTGCACGCGACGACGCTGGCGTTCACCGCGACCGTGCCCGACATCCTGAAAGTGGCGCGCGATGCGAATTCCGCCACCTATATGACGTTCCAGGCGTACGGCATCGCGGCGGCGCTCTATGCGTCCATCGTCTTCGCCCTGATCTGGGGTTTCCGCCGCCTCGAAACACGTGTGCTGGCCTATTTGAAGCCGCAAGGCCATTAAGAATTTCAGTCCCGATGGAGTGAACCGAGTATGTACAAGCTGATAGTCGACGACCTGCACAAGAAGTTCGGCGAGAACGAGGTTTTGAAGGGCGTATCGCTCAAGGCAAAGGCTGGCGACGTGATCAGCCTGATCGGATCGAGCGGTTCGGGAAAGAGCACGTTCCTGCGTTGCATTAACTTTCTCGAATCGCCCTGCTCGGGACGCATCACGCTCAACGGCGAGGAGATCCGCACGAGCGCCGACCGTGGCGGCGCGCTGCGCGTGAGCGATCCGAAGCAGCTTCAAAAAATGCGCACGCGCCTTTCGATGGTCTTTCAGCACTTCAATCTCTGGGCGCACATGACTGTGCTCGAGAACATCATCGAGGCGCCGGTCAGCGTGCTTGGCCTCTCCCGCAGCGATGCCGAGGCCCGCGCGCGCAAGTACCTCGACAAGGTGGGGCTGGCCGCGGGTGTCGAGCACAAGTACCCCTCGCACCTTTCCGGCGGCCAGCAGCAACGCGTGGCGATCGCCCGCGCGCTGGCGATGGAGCCCGAAGTGATGCTGTTCGACGAGCCCACCTCCGCGCTCGACCCCGAACTCGTGGGCGAAGTGCTCAAGGTCATGCAGAAGCTCGCGGAGGAAGGCCGCACCATGATCGTCGTCACGCACGAAATGGGCTTCGCGCGCAACGTGTCGAATCACGTCGTGTTTCTGCACAAGGGTAAGATCGAAGAGCAAGGCGACCCCAAGGAAGTGCTCAATGCGCCGCGCAGCGAGCGGCTCCAGCAGTTCCTCGCGGGACGGTTGAAGTAAGGTCGTGGCGGGCAGTCGTTTCACGGCCCGCCAACGCACCTCGGGGGCATGCGCAACGATGCGCGGGCATCGACGTGCAGCCCCGGTTACACGCCTTGTGTGCGCCAGGCCACATTGGCGCAAGCGCCCGGCGCTATAGTGAAAACGTCAACGGGAGCGACGTCCAACGCCCGCCTCCACGCCTCGCGTCGGGCTATCCGCCGGACGAGCGCGCCGCTCCATCGTGTCGAAGCAAGGCAGTAATCCGGCTTTTCAGGAGACCTCCCATGAAGAAGCTGCTTGCCCTCCTGCTCATCGTTCCCGCTGCGGCTTTTGCGGACTCGGCGGCATTCCCGGACGGTTCCGCGAGCCCCAGCGCGGCCGACATCCAGCAACGCCTCTCGGGCAAGGCGTTCGACATCAAGATTGCCGACGGGAGCACGTGGCATGTGCAGTACGGCAACAACGGCGACTACGACTTCAAGTCGAGCAAGGGCTTTGCCGATCACGGCGACTGGAAAGCCGAGGACGGCAAGATCTGCAGCAAAGGCAGCAAGATGCCGTATTCGTGCAACGAAGTGCGCATGAAAGGCGCCGACCTGTATCTCAAGCGCGACAACGGCGAGATCATCCAGTTCGTCGACTCGCAGTGAGCGACGCCTGGCAGGCCCAACCAATCGAAAGCCAATCGTCGGCCATCGATCGCCGTTGGGCCTAAACTACCGGCATGCCGCCCACTCCAGACGAATGCATGCCAGCTAGCGCAGCTCTGCACGCCGATGCGCCCACGCTCACCCATGCGCATCCTGAACCGCCCGACGCCGAGCCCCTGCTCGACCCGGCACTGCTGCGCCGTCTATTGCGCGCGAAGGACCGCGTGGACGCCGCCTCTCACGAGGCCTGGCCCGTCAAGCGCCTGGCCGAGGTCAGCGGCGTATCCGGAGCGCATTTCGCCCGTTCCTTCAAGCGCGCCTTCGGCCTCCCGCCGCATCGCTACCTGCTCACGCGGCGCATCGAGCAGGCCACCACCCTGCTGCGCGACACCGATCTCGACATCACGGATATCGCCTTCACCACCGGCTGGGAGAGTCTGGGCACCTTTGGCCGCACGTTCCGCGACGTGACCGGCTCGAGCCCCAGCGCCATGCGTGTTCAGGCGCGGGCCAACCTGCCCGGGATCGACCGCGTGCCCGCCTGTGTGCTGAAAGCCGCACAGCGCCCCGACCTCACGACAGCAGTTTTGGAGAAGCGGCGGCGTGCGGGCAACGCTAAAGTGCGGCCCTGAAGTGCGGTCACTAACCAGGGAGGTGTTATGAATCAGGGTATCAATGTGGTGGGCCTATACGTCGACGACCAGGACGCGGCACTCAAGTTCTACGTCGACAAACTCGGATTCCGTGTGCATACCGACGTGCGCAATGGCGCGTACCGCTGGCTCACGGTCCAGCACCCGGAGCAGTCGTCCTTCCAGCTCGGGCTTTTCCTGCCCGGGCCGCCCGTTCACGACGAGGCCACCGCGCAAACGCTGCGCGCCATGGTCGCCAAGGGCGCCATGCCGCCCCTCGTACTCGCTGTGGCCGACTGCCGCGCGAGTTACGAGCGCCTGAAGGGCCTGGGCGTGGAATTCACCCAGGAGCCGGTCGACCGCTACGGCAGCGTCGACGCGGGTTTCCGCGATCCCGCCGGCAACGGCTGGAAGATGATCCAGGCGCCGAAGCAGTCATAGCGGCCAGGCATGCGCGGCTTCGAAGGCGATGACTCGCACGCGCGCGCGATCGCCCACCCGGTCCAGATACGTTTCGCCAATGCTCATGAATCCATTGAAGCGCTTTTCGATTCATTGCCATTCTTTTATGCTTGGGTGCCACTGAGCGTTAACGCCTGGCGCACCACCAGGCGGCACTGCACTTCGCGGTGGCAATTTGATGACAATTCAATGACTGATCGCGTACCGGAAAATCATGCACGGATCAGGAGGCGGTCAGGGCGTGGCGTCCCAGCCGTGTGACGCGAGGATCTTGTCGAGCAGGAAGCGCAGCGCAACGCGCTCGGCCTCGTTCAGCCCGTGGTAAAGGTCGCTGTCGCGCTTGTCCAGGGTCGGGCCGATCTTCTTGAAGATCTTGCGGCCTTCGGCGGTGAGCGAAATGATGACGCTGCGCCCATCCTTGTCGTTGCCCGTGCGCGCGAGGATCTCCTTCGAGAGCATGGCCTCCACCGTGCGGCTCGCCTGACTCTTGTCGAGGTTGGCGCGCCGCGAGATATCCATCACAGTTTGCGGACCGAACGTGCCGATCGCGGCGATGATGCTTGCCTCCGGATACGGCACACCCAGCTTGTCGCGCGACATCTCACTGCTCATGCGGTCGGCGATCTTGGTCAATGCCTTCAGCCGATAGGTCAGCGAGGCGTCTGCGCCTGGCTCATTCGTGCTTGCCATATGCCCACTCGAGAATTGGATCCGCAAACCCGCGAAAGAAACCCGGGTATGTTGCCCTGATCCTGCCCGCGAGGTCAACTGTGGGGCGCACACTTGTCAGGAGCGAAGAGTGGGCGCCGTCCGCTTCAATACGGTGCATGCAGTGTGCGAAGACGCAATACGCAGCGTCGATGGCCATATCCATTTTCATCACTCGCATTCATCGTAGCCGCTTATACTGCACGCGTTCAACGCGCGAAGATGGCCATGAGCAAACGAATGACTGTCCGGCAGTCGCCGGTGCATGGAAAAGGCGTCTATGCGTTGCGTCCCCTGCGGGCCGGCGAGCGCATCTTCGAATACAAAGGCAAGATCATGAGCTGGCGTAGCGCGGCCCGGCGTTATCGTCTGCGTGAAGACGGCGCGCATACGTTTCTCTTCGGCCTTTCCGATGGCCGCGTGATCGACGGCGGCCAGGGCGGCAACTGGGCGCGCTGGCTCAATCACGCGTGCCAGGCGAACTGCGAAACCATCGAAATCAACGGCCACGTGTTCATCGACGCGTGCCGCGACATCCTGCCAGGCGAAGAGCTGTTCATCGACTACGCGCTCGAATTGCCCGACGACGCCTGCGAAGACAACGTGCGCGAATACACCTGCCGCTGCGGCGCGCCGGTGTGCCGCGGGACGATGCTCGCCGGCGCCAGTGTTGGCGTTGGTGTCAGCGCCGGTGTTGTCGCTGACACCGGCGTGAGCAGCATCGTCAGCGTAGTCAGCCTGTTTTAGGCGATGCGGAACTGACTTTGCCGAGGGGCGATTGAGCCGGCTGTCCCTCAATTCGAAGCCGTTTTGCGTGCGGCGGCGTCGGTGGACGGTCCGGTTCCGCGCAGGTTCGTCACGTTTTGCAGCAGGTCGAACCAGAACGGCGCGCCGAACAACGTTGCACTCGCCGTGAGCAGCCAGCCGACGATCATCCAGGCCACGCCGTCTGCATAGGCACCATCCCTTTGCCAGCCGATCGGCAACTGGTTCATCAGGGAAACCGCGCCGGAAGACGCGTTTGCGTGCAACGCACCCGCGAGCGAGGGATGCAACCATAGAATCCTGAACAGAAACACCGTATCGATGTTCAGTGCGATCACGATGACGAGCGCCACGGCAAATGAAATGAACTGCGACCAGCGCTTGTAGGTGCCGGAGAGCCTGTCCATGCCGTTGTCGAACCACTTGCCGAGCGCGTCCGAAAACTGGCCGACATCCTGGTTGGCGTGGCGGTACATCGCCTGCAATACCTCCCTCAACTGCTGGTTCTGTATGGTGGCAATCGACTGACCGATGTCCTGGTCCGCGCCGGGCGCGCGCCGAAGGATATCGATCATCGCGAGGGCAAAGTCCTTCGACGGAATATAAGAGGGCTTGTACTTCAGGTCGCTCGCATTCGTCGCGTCCCCAGAGTCGCGCGGGCTCACGAGCGCGTGGTTGTAGAGGTCGCGCGCCATGCCGTTGAACTGCGGGTCGTTCAGGATCTGCTTGATGCCAGATAGCAGACATTTCGCGCGCAACTGCAAGAGCGACGCAAAAAGCTCGGTCACGGTGCTGACGGCAAGGCTCACCGCGAAATAGCAGAACACTAAACCAATGCCGACTTCGAGTACGGTGCTGTTGAACATGTGCGGCTCCGCGTGCTTGCGCTTCAAAGAGATGAGAGACTGCGCAGCCGGCTGCTCTTCAAAGCCTGTTCGTGACATTCGCGTGGCGGGAGCCCTCTCTTCAACAATCAGCTGTTTTGGCACGACGCTCAAGACCGTAAATGCGGGTTGTGTGGGCAATCTCACACAGAGAAAGCAACGGAGGAACTGCTCGCCTTAACTGCCGATACAAGAATTCAAACCTTCGCAGTTCGAATCATTCGTGGATCGAAACGATGATTCGAAACCTGTCGCACTCGGCACTTCGCTCCACGTCCAGCCGACATAGAGGGCCGGAGCCGCGCGGTCTTCATGCGCGTGCGGCAGCACCGGCACTTGGCGGCCTGCTACGGCACGCTATGCCTGCAGCACCGCGGGGTCGATATATCCCGGCACCGCAGCCGAAAGCGATTGCTTCAGTTCACGGCTGCCCGCATCCGCGAGCACTTCGCTCTCTCCCGTTTCGAGCGCATCGTAGGCCTGGCGAACGACATCGACGGGACTCGCTTTCGGCACGTCGAAATCCTTCGTGAGATCGGTATCCACGAAGCCGACATGCACGCCGACCACGCCGATCTTTCGTTCCCTGAAGTGCAGACGGATGTTGTTGGTATAGCTCCAGGCCGCCGCCTTCGAAGCGGAATACGGCGCGAGGAACGGCACGGCTCGCCACGAAACATCGGAGAGCACGTTAATTACGCCACCGTTGCCATCGCTGGGCAGCACGGCTTCGAACGCGCGCGTCGTGCGAATGACGCCATAAAAGTTCGTTTCGAAGATGCGCCGCGCCTGGTCTTCCGCCTCTGCCGCAAGCGGGGACGCGAGAATTTCCGCAATGCCCGCGTTGTTCACGAGCACGGTCACGTCCGAGGCGATCTTGGCGGCCGCCGTAACGGAGTCCGGATCCGTCACGTCTATCTTGAGCGGAATGATGCCGGGTTCGCTAAAGCCTTCCGGGTTGCGCACCCCTGCATAGACCTTCGCGGCCCCGCGGGCTAACGCCTCGCGTGCAAAAGCCAGACCGAGGCCACGGCTTGCGCCGGTTACAAACACAACGGAATTCCTGATCTTCATTTCGAATCTCCAAAAGAATGAGTCATGGACAGTGATAGTTTGAAATCAGGCCGGGAAGCGCTCGCGGTGGGCGCGAATGAACGTCTCGACCGTCTGCGGCGCTTTTCCGGTCACTTGCTCGATGATGCTGTCGGTACCCTTGAACACGCCGTTCTGGTAATCGACGGCGACTTCGATGAAATGCTGGATCGCAAACCCGGGAAGGTCGTACTTCTGCAAATGTGCGCGATATTCGTCGAGCGTGCCCGGGCGATAAACGATCTTCCGGTCGATGACCTTGCCGATCTCGTCGGCTATGCCATGGTGGTCGAGTTCGACCGGCCCGCAAAGCTCGTAGCGCTTGCCAATATGGCCCGACGGCTGCGCGAGCACCGTGGCGATGAAGCGGGCCTGATCAACGGCGGCGATCGGCGCATGGCGTCCCGCTCCGTAAGGCAGCGTGATCTGTCCTTCGTTGACGATGGTGTCGCGCACCCACGGGAAAATCAGCCATTCGGAAAAGAAGGTCGGGCGAACATGAATGGTCGGCACCCCTGACCAGTCGAGCACGCGCTCGGCGATCCAGTGATCGCGCGCGGCGTGGCTCCTCGCGTTCTCGCGCGCGGAGATCTGCGACATTTCCACGACGACTTCGAGTCCGGCGCGGCGCGCGGCGTCCGCGAAATACGCGGTGCCCTGAATGAACCCGGGACTGACGGGATAGCACAGGTAAGCGCCCGTCACGCCCGAGGTGGCGCGAATCAGGTCGTCGTGATCGAGCAGATCGCCCACCACGACTTCGGCGCCGGCGGCGCGCAGCGAGGCACTGCGCGCGTCTTCCGCACGGACCATTGCGCGAACCGCGTGTCCGGCTTCGAGCAGGTTGTTGACCACGTGCACGCCGGTTTTGCCCGTGGCGCCGGTAATCAGAAATTTACGCTGTTGCATGATGAGTTCTCCGCCGAAAGTGCATATGCACATAGGTAAGCAAATAAAATCGCCAGTCTCTGGCGACAGCTTTCGTTCAGATCGATTCGATGTGTTGCCTGACGTCTTCCAGCAGCGACGCAGAAGCGTCCGGATCGGGGATGATGCGCGCCATGGTCAGCGCGCCGATCATGGCCGCGAGTGCGAAAACAGCCTGCGAGCGGTCTGCCTCTTCCTCCGGTGTCGCCATGCGCGCCGCCAGCATGTCCACCAGCGCGTCGAACCCGCGCGACGCCGCCGCGCGCGTCGCGTCGTCCGCGCGCGCCAGCTCGCTGCCCATGCCGGCAAGCGGGCAACCGTTCGCTCGCGCGTCGCGATGACCGGTGGACATGTACGCGTCCACGACAGCGCGGAACGCGTCCTCGCCCGTGGCCCCATCCGCAGCGGCGACGAGGTTCTCGACGATGCCGGCCAGCCCCACTTCGCACGCCTCGGCAACCAGTTGGTCCTTCGACTCGAAATGGCGGTAAAAGCCGCCATGCGAAAGTCCGGCGGCGGCCATTACGTCGGCGAGTCCCGTTGCATGGATGCCATTCGCCCTGAATGCCCCAGCGGCGACTTCCACGATGCGCTCCCGCGTCTGCGCCGTTTCTACCTTCGACTTCCTCATGATGACCCGCGCTCCGTGCTTCGATGTTGTTTAGATGGTAGTCATCATCTAAATGGAAGTCAAGGCGCGTTTTGGCGACGCGAACATCGCAGGGCAGCCACACGGACCGATTTCTGCACGTATTTAACGGCGGCGCTACACTCGTGCGGTTGTCGAAAGGCCGCGCCCACTGGCCATCGCTTTGGCTGGCTCATTAGGCAGCAGAGGCGAAACAGCCAGCGCGCGGACGCTTCGATTGCACGATCAAGAACGACAAATCCCCACTCTCGGAGAGCCCCCTCCATGACGACGTTGACAATCAACGGAGAAACTCATACGGTCGACGCGCCGCCCGACATGCCGCTGCTCTGGGTCCTGCGCGACATCGTCGGCCTCACCGGCACGAAGTTCGGCTGCGGTATTGCGCAGTGCGGCGCATGCACGGTGCATCTCGACGGTGAGGCCGCGCGCTCGTGCGTGCTGCCCGTCGCGGCCGTTGCGGGCCGCAAGATCACCACCATCGAGGCGATCGGCGCCACCCCCGCCGGACAGAAGGTGCAGAAGGCCTGGCGCGAGATCGACGTCGTGCAGTGCGGCTACTGTCAATCGGGGCAGGTGATGTCGGCGACAGCGCTCATCGCCGCGAATCCGAACCCGAGCGACGCGGATATCGACGCCGCCATGGCGGGCAACATCTGCCGCTGTGGCACCTATGCGCGCATTCGCGCGGCCATCAAGCAAGCCGCGAAGGAGGCCTGAGATGTCACAAGGTCTCCTCGATGCGCAAAACGGCGCGCCGGAACGCAAGCTTCATGTCACCGCAAGCGGCCCACTCTCGCGACGCACGTTTCTCAAGCTCGGCGCGGCGGCGGGCGGCGGCCTGCTGCTCGGCATCAGCTTTTCTGCCGGCGCGCAGGGCGACAGCCAGACGCGTCGATCGGTCGTAGGCGGCGACGGCAACGAAGCCCCGCAAGACGGCGTGTTCGAGCCGAACGCCTTCGTGCAGATCGACCGCTCGGGCAAGGTCACGCTCATCGTCCCGAAGGTGGAGATGGGGCAAGGCGTGTACACCTCGATTCCGATGCTGATTGCGGAAGAACTCGAAGTGCCGCTCGATAGCGTCACGATCGATCACGCGCCGCCCAACGCGAAGCTCTTCACCGATCCGCTGCTGGGCGGCCAGCTCACGGGCGGCTCGACGTCGATTCGCTTTGCCTGGCAGCCCATGCGCGAAGCGGGCGCCGCCGCGCGCACCGTTCTGATCCAGGCGGCGGCGCAGCAGTGGCAAGTCGATCCGGCCACCTGCCACGCCAAAGCGGGCGAGGTGCTGCACGACGCGAGCGGGCGGCGCATCGCCTATGGCCAGCTCGTCGATGCGGCCGCTCATCTGCCCGTACCGCAGAAGGTCGCGCTCAAGGAGCCGAAAGACTTCACGCTGGTCGGTAAGCCCACAAAGCGCCTCGACTCGCCGGAGAAGGTGGACGGCTCGGCGCTTTTCGGCCTCGACGTGCGCCTGCCCGACATGGTCTACGCCGCCATCGTGAACTGTCCTGTGTTCGGCGGCACGCTCGCGAAGGTCGACGACACGCACGCGAAGCAGGTTCCCGGCGTCAAGCAGGTCGTGAAGATCGACAACGCCGTGGCCGTGATCGGCGCGCACACCTGGGCCGCGAAACGAGGCGCTGCGGCGCTCGTCGTCGAGTGGAACGAAGGCGCGGGCGCGACCGTTTCGATGCAGCAGATCGTCGCCGATCTCGCGAGCGCCTCGCAACGCGAAGGCGCCGTCGCGCGCAAGGACGGCGACGTGCAGCAGGGGTTCGGCACCGCAAAAACGCGCATCGACGCCGTCTATCAGCAGCCCTTCCTTGCACACGCAACGATGGAGCCGGTCAACTGCACGGTCCACGTACAACCCGATAGCTGTGAAATCTGGGTGGGCAGCCAGGTGCCCACGCGCGCCGTGGATGCGGCCGTGGCCGTCACAGGTCTGAAGCCCGAGCAGGTCACGCTGCACAATCACCTGCTTGGCGGCGGCTTCGGGCGGCGACTCGAAACCGATTTCATTACCCAGGCCGTCAAGATCGCCAAACAGGTCGGCGTGCCGGTCAAGGTCTTCTATACGCGCGAAGAAGATATCCAGCACGACATGTACCGGCCGTATTACTACGACCGTCTCTCGGCCGGACTCGACGCGAACGGCAAGCCCGTAGCCTGGCAGCATCGCATCGCGGGCTCCTCGATCATGGCGCGCTTTGCGCCCCCCGCGTTCCAGCACGGCGTCGACCCCGACGCCGTCGAAGTCGCCGCCGACCTGCCCTACGACCTGCCGAACCAGCTGATCGAATACGTGCGCCAGGAACCGCACGCGGTGCCCACTGCGTTCTGGCGCGGCGTGGGGCCCACGCGTGGCACGTTCGTGGTGGAGAGCTTCGTCGACGAACTGGCCGTGGCCGCGAAAACCGATCCGGTCACCTACCGCCGCAATCTGCTCGGCAAGTCGCCACGCGCACTCAATGTGCTCGACGTAGCCACGCGCGCCGCGAACTGGGGACCACCCATGCCGAAGGGCCAGGGACGCGGCGTTTCGGTGATGCACGCGTTCGGCAGCTTCCTCAGCATGGTCGCCGACGTCACGGTGGACGACGGTGAGGTGCGCGTGAACCGCGTAGTCTGCGCCGTGGATTGCGGCATGGCCGTGAACCCGGAGACCATCGAGGCGCAGATCCAGGGCGGCATCGTGTTCGGTATCACGGCGGCGCTGTGGGGCGAGATCACGATCGAGCGCGGACGCGTCACGCAAACCAATTTCACCGACTACCGGATCATGCGCATCGACCAGACGCCGGTGATCGAAGTGCATCTGGTGAAGAGCGCCGAAGCGCCCGGCGGGATCGGCGAGCCCGGGACCTCGGCGGTCATACCGGCCGTGGCGAATGCGATCTACGCGGCGACCGGAAAGCGTCTGCGGCACTTGCCAGTGGGCCGCCAGCTCGTGAACGCGGGCGCGTCCGCGCACTCGGCTTGAGGGAGCGAACCATGACGAAAACGATCGACGCATCCCAACGAGCCCGCGGCCTGCGCCGCATTGCCGGTGCCACGCTCGCGCTAGCAGCATTCGCGTGCGTGACTGCGCGCCCCGCCCTCGCGGCGGGCGCTGCGGACGCCGCCACGATCCAGCGCGGCGCCTACCTCGCCGCCGTGGGCGACTGCGCAGCGTGCCACACGGCGCCGCACGGCAAGCCGTTTGCAGGCGGCCTGCCGATGAACACGCCGCTTGGGCGCATCTACTCGACCAACGTCACGCCCGACCCGGACACCGGAATCGGCAGCTACACGCAAGCGGACTTCGCGCGCGCCATGCGCGAGGGCGTTGCCAAGGACGGTCACAATCTCTATCCGGCGATGCCTTATCCCTCGTATGCGAAGGTGCGCGACGAGGACGTCGCCGCGCTCTACGCATACTTCATGCAAGGCGTGCAACCGGTCAAGCAGAGCAACCGCGACGCCGACATCAAGTGGCCGATGAACATGCGCTGGCCGCTCAAGATCTGGAACGCCGTCTTCCTCGAGAAGGGCGCGTACCAGGACAAAGCGGGCAAGGACGTGGCATGGAACCGCGGCGCGTACCTCGTGCAGGGTCTCGGCCATTGCGGCTCGTGCCACACGCCGCGCGGCATCGGCTTCAACGAGAAAGCGCTCGACGAAAGCGGCGACGCCTGGCTCACGGGCGCCCTGCTCGACGGCTGGTTCGCCTCGAACCTGACCGGCGCGCACAACACGGGCCTCGGGCGCTGGAGCGCAGCGGACCTCGCGCAGTTCCTGAAGACGGGCGCGAACCAGCACGCCTCGGCGTTCGGCGCGATGACCGACGTGATCAACAAGAGCACCCAGAGCATGAACGACGCGGACGTCAACGCGATCGCCGTCTACCTGAAGTCGCTGCCGGCGAAGGGCGACGACGGCGGAGCGGCCTACGCCTATGACCCGCAGGCGACGAAAGTGTCGCTCTCGCGTCCGGCGAACGATGCGGGCGCGCGCGTCTACACAGCGTATTGCATGCATTGCCACGGCGCCGACGGGCGCGGCTTCGCGCCGATGTTCGCGCCGCTCGCGGGCAATCCGAACGTGCTGGAGAAGGACGCGTCGTCGCTCATCAACGTCACGCTCAACGGCACCGGGGATCTCGTGATCCAGGGCATGCCCGCGCCGTACCCCATGCCCGCTTATGCAGATGTCCTAAGCGACAAGCAGATCGCCGATGTGCTCACGTTCGTTCGTGCGGGCTGGAACAACAAGGCAGGCGCGGTGGGCGCGGCAGAGGTCGCGAAGATGCGCACGAGGACGCAGGCGGCGCGGTAGGAGGGAGTGTTGAAGCGATCGCGCCGGCCATGATTGCGGCCGGCGCGATTGTCGTGAAACGACTGTAGCGTTAGTGAGCGAGCGGTTGCGTCACGTCCTGGCCGAACCACTGCATGGAGATCTTCTTGAGCGTGCCGTCCTGCTTGAGCGAGGTGAGCGCGTCGTTGATCGCCTTCTCGAACTTCGGATTGCCCTTGCGGAACGGAATGGCCATTTGCTGATCGGCGCCCGGCAACACGGCGCCCGGACGCAGCGGCAGGTTCGACGTCTTGATGATGTACGGCAGCATCAGGCGATCGTCCATCGTCGCGTCGATGCGCTTCGCGGCCAGGTCGCGCAGCTTCTCGGGCGCGCCGGGATACGTCTGCACGTTGATGCCCTGCACGGCGCGCGCCATCTGGTCATAGTTGGTGCCGAGCGTCACGCCGAGCTTCTTGTCGCCCTTGAATTCGTCGAGCGTCTTGAATTCGCGTTTGTCGTCGGAGCGCTGGATCAGCTGCGCGGCCGAGTACGTGTAGGGCTGGCTGAAGTCGAGCGCCTGCTGACGTTGCGGCGTAATGGTCACCTGATTGACGATCACGTCGAACTTGCCGGCCTGCAGCGCGGCGATAATGCCGCTCCACTCGGTGGGAATGAACTCGGGCTTGACCCCGAGCTTGGCCGCCACGGCCTTCGCGACGTCCACGTCGAAGCCGACGAGGTCGCCCTTGCTGTCACGGGAATCGAACGGGGGATAGGTGCCTTCCAGACCGATCTTGAGCACCCCGGCCTGTTTGACCGAATCCAGCAGATCTTCCGCATGGGCGGAAACGGCGGTAAATCCGAGTGCCGATACGGCTAGCGCGCTTGTGAACAGGAGCTTCTTCAACTTCATTCAACCTCTCCTCTTTATGTGGATGTCTGGACTGCTTCGCGATGGCACATCAGCGCCCCCCGAGGCCGCGTCGCTAGAGAATACTACGATCGGCAGCGCGTTCGTAGCCCGCACAACTGAGTACTTTCCCGCGCTGGGTGGGGTGCGGAACGGGGCACATCGCCTATGAGATCCGCGGCGTTCTGAAATGTAGGGATTCGCTTAATAGCGCGCCCACGTGCGGCGCAATCAGCCCGCGGCGGCGTTCATCGCCTTCACGGCCTCGAGCGCGCCGCTCACCATCGCGCTCACCACCGGCTCGACTTTCTGCGCGAGCAACGGCGCGTAGTCGAACGGCGCAGCCTCGCTCATGTACGTCGACTGGCACATTTCGAGTTGCACCGCATGCACGCCGTCCTGCGGCGCGCCGTAATGGCGCGTGTTGTAGCCGCCCTTGAAGCGGCCATTCGCGATCCACGTGAAGTCGCTTGCAGCCGCCGCGCGCTCGACCGCCGCCTGCACCGGCGCTGCCGCCGTGCGCCCGTCCTGCGTGCCGATGTTCAGATCGGGCAGCTTGCCGTCGAATAGCCGCGGCAGCACGCTCGCAATCGAGTGCGCCTCCCACAGCAGCACGTTGGCGTGCTGCGCGCGCAGGCGCTGCAGCTCGGCGCGCAGCGCGTCGTGATACGGCTGCCAGTAGGTGGCGACGCGGCGCTGCCGCTCGTGCGCATCAGGCGCGCGGCCCTCGCGATAGAGCGCCTCGCCGCGGAACGTTTCGGTCGGGCACAGCGAAGTCGTCGTCTGCCCCGGATACAGGCTTTCGTCGTTGGGCGGCCGGTTCAGGTCGATCACATAGCGCGACACCCGCGCACCGAGTATCGTCGCGCCCAGCGTCTTCGCAATCGCATAGAGCCGGTCGAGATGCCAGTCGGTATCGGCGACCGTGAGCGCGATGTCCGTATACGCGTCGCGCAGCGTCTCGGGAACCTGGGTGCCGAGGTGGGGAATCGAGATCAGCAGCGGCGCCGTGCCGCGTTCGAGCGTAAAGAGGTCGGTCATGGGAGCTCCGTTCGGTTGGCCGCGCACTTACGCGCCGGCAAGGAGATGGTTCAACGCCCTACGATAATCGGCGTACAGGCGCGCTTCGTCTCGGTGGCGGCGCTGCGCGACGACCTGCTCGCCGCCCACATAGACGTCGCGCACCGGCGTCTCGCCGTGCTCGCAGAACACCACTGACGATAGCCAGCTTTGCGGCGTCTGCTGCGCGAGGTTCGGATGCTGCGCGTCGAGCACGAGCCAGTCCGCGCGAGCGCCCTCCTGCAGCGCGCCCACCGCGCGCCCCGTCGCGCGCGCGCCGCCCGCGAGCGCCGCGTCGACAAGACGGTCGGCCACCTGCGCGGTCTCTGGCGACGCGAGCACGTTGCGTTCGCGCCGCGTGAGCCGCTGACCGTATTCGAGCAAGCGCAATTCGGCGCGCCAGTCTACGCCGATATGGCTGTCCGAGCCGATGCCGAACGCGCCGCCCGCATCGAGATACTCGCGCGCAGGGAAAATACCATCGCCGAGATTCGCTTCGGTCGTGAGGCACAGGCCCGCAATCGCGCCGCTTTGTGCGAGCGCGGCGGTCTCCCGCGCATCGATATGCGTCGCATGGACAAGGCACCAGCGCGCGTTCACATCGAAGCGATCGAGCAGCCATTGCACGGGCCGCGCGCCCTCGGTCGCCATGCAAGCCTCGACTTCGGCCGTCTGCTCGGCGATGTGGATGTGGACGGGCGCACCGGGAAGCACTTGATCCAGACCTTCCAGCAGCACACGCAACGAATCATGCGAAACCGCGCGCAGCGAATGCGGCGCAACGCCATAGCGCAACGCGCCGTGCTCCGGGCGCCACGCACGCAGCGCCTCGACGATGCCGAGCAACTGGTCGGGCGTGTTGATGAAGCGCCGCTGATCGTCGCGCGGCGCTTGCGCGCCGAAGCCGCTGTACTGATAGAGCACGGGCAGCATGGTCATGCCGATGCCGGTCACGCTCGCTGCCTCCACCACATGCTGCGCCAGTTCGGCGGGGCTCGCATAATGCTGGCCGTCCTGCGCGTGATGCACATAGTGAAACTCGCAGACGGACGTGTAGCCCGCCTTGAGCATTTCCACGTAGAGCCAGCTCGCGACCGCGGCAAGATCGTCGGGCATGATGCGCGCCGCAAAGCGGTACATCAGGTCGCGCCAGCTCCAGAAGCTGTCGGTGGGATTCGCGCGATATTCGGTGAGGCCGGCCATCGCGCGCTGGAACGCATGCGAATGGAGATTAGGCATGCCAGGTATGATCGGGCCCGACGCACGCGCGCCGCCTTCAGGCGCTTGCGCGAGGTCGGGCGTCACGCCGCGCAGCGTGCCCGTGGCGTCCCATTCGAGCAGCACATTGCGGTGCCAACCGCCGGGCAAATACGCATGTTCCGCGAAAAGCGCGTTAGTCATGGAAAGCGGAGGGTTCAGGGTGCTCATGAAATCAGGCTTGCGCGATATCGAGTATGACAACCAGCAGCGCGCCTTCGCCGCACGTTTCGAGCTCCACGGCTTGCTCCGCATCCACGCGCAACGTGTCGCCGGGCGCGAGCGCGATGAAGCCCTCGCCCGCCACGCTCACCTCGGCCTGACGTTGCACGGCATGCAGCAACACGGTCTGCGCATGCACGCTGCGCCGCGTTGCCTCGCGCCACACTTCGAGCGCGCCGCGCGCGGCCTCGCGGCGCACCATCAGGTTGAACACGAGCACGGGGCCAGCGGCGATCCGTGCATCGATTGCGGCTTCACCTGCAAAGCGGGCGATATCCAGCGCGCGTTCCAGCGTATGCGTGGCATGAGGCTCTTGTTCTCCTGCGCGCGCCTCGTTCAACTGCAAGGCGGCACCGTCGATCAACACGAGCGTGCGGTCTATGCCCTCGAAGCACGAAAACGGCCCGGCTTGCGCGATATCCGCGAGACTCGCGCGCCAAGCGAACCCATCGGGCAGCGCGCCCGCTGCGCAACCCGTCGCGATTTCGCGCGTCACGCCGCCGCCGTTTTTCCAGGGCGCGGGCACAAGCTCGACGCCGCGCAGCAGCGTCACCTTTGCACCTGCGCAGCCTTCGGGTGCGGACGACCGGTTCATGTGCGCGACAACACCGCTTGCAGAAAACTGCGCGTGCGCGGCTGTGCCGGCGCGGTGAAGATCGTCGAAGGCGGCCCCGCCTCGACGATCTCGCCGCCGTCCATCACGACCACGACGTCGGCCACTTCCTTCGCGAAGCCCATTTCGTGCGTGACCACCACCATCGTCATGCCCTCGGAAGCCAGCAGCTTCATGACCTGCAGCACCTCGCCAACCAGCTCAGGGTCGAGCGCGGAAGTCGGCTCGTCGAACAACATCACGCGGGGCTGCATGGCAAGCGCCCGCGCAATGGCGACACGCTGCTTCTGGCCGCCCGAAAGGCTCGCCGGCATCACATGCGCCTTATGCGCGAGCCCGACTTTCTCGAGCAGCGCAAGCGCGGCGGATTCGGCCTGCGCCTTCGATGCCCCGCGCAACATGCGCGGCCCAACCGTGATGTTGTGCAGCACCGAGAGGTGCGGAAACAGATTGAACGACTGGAACACCATGCCGACTTCGGTACGCAGCGCATTGAGCGCGCGGTCCTTGAGCATCGCGCCGTTTTCCACGAGTCGATGACCGCAGATATCGACGGTGCCGCCCTCGGGCTGCTCGAGGCCATTACAGCAGCGCAGAAACGTGCTCTTGCCCGAACCGCTCGGGCCGATCACCACGACGACCTGTTGCGGCTGAATATCGAAGTCGATGCCGTTGAGCACGAGGTGCGAACCAAACGACTTCTTGAGTCCGCGAATGCTGACGATCGGATCCAGTTGCGCGCTCATTGCACCATCCCTCCCGCGCGCAGGCGGCGCTCGACGCGATGCAGCGCATAGTTGGTCGTCTGTGTCAGCACGAGATAAACGAGCGCGATCACGAGATACACCTCCAGCGAGCGATACGAAACGCTGATGATCTTCTGGCCTTCATGCATCAGGTCGTCGATCGTCAGCAGCGAGACCAGCGCGGAATTCTTGATGAGCGCGATGAATTCGTTGCCGAGCGGCGGAATCATGCGCACCACGGCCTGCGGCAGGATGATCGCGCGCATGGCCTGCGCCGACGACATGCCGATCGACCGTGCGGCTTCCATCTGCCCGCGATCGACGGACTGGATCGCGCCGCGCACGATCTCCGAGACATACGCGGCCGAATAGAGCCCGAGCCCGAGCATGCCGCAGACGAACGCCGGCAGCAGGATATTGAATTGCGGCAGTCCGAAGAACAGCAGGAACAGCTGCACGAGCAGCGGCGTACCGCGAAAGAAGACGAGGTAGCCCGTGCAGAAGCCGTACACGAGCCGCCGTTGCGGCGCGAGCCGGCCGATGCCGATCAGGAGGCCGAGCATGCAGCTGAGCACGAGCGCCGCGGCGGTCACTTCCACCGTGACCAGCGCGCCGTGTGCGATGTCGGCCCAACCGGCGATAGCCGGAGAGAAGTCGAGTTGCATGGATCAGATCCGCCGGTTCACTTCGAACCCGTGCCGAACCACTTGTTCACGATCTGGGCGTAGGTGCCGTCCGCCTTGATCTTCGCCAGCGCAGCGTTCAGCGCATCGCGCAGCTGCGGTTCGTCCTTGCGCACGGCAATGCCATAGGCTTCCTTCGTCAGCTCGGTGTCGAGCACGCGAAATCCTGCGCGCGTGCGGGCGAACTGATACGCGGCGGGCTTGCCCGTCACGGCGGCGTCCGCGCGGCCAATGCCGACCAGATCGAACATTTCCTGGTTCTTCTCGACCTCGACGCGCGTGACCTTCGGGTAGTTGTCGCGCAGGAAGTTCACCGACTTCGTGCCGACCTGAACCGAGACCTTCTTGCCCTCGAGATCGGCGAGCGTCTTGATGGGCGAGTCGGCCTTCACGAGCGCGACGAGGCCGCCCGCGAAATACGGCTGCGTGAAGTCCACCACCTGGCTGCGTTCGGGCGTGATGTAGATGCCGGAAATCGCGGCGTCGAAGCGGTGCGCGATCAGACCCGGAATCAGCCCCTTGAAGTCGATGTCGGTCCACTGGACCTGCTTGCCCATTGCCTTGGCGAGCGCGTTCATCAGGTCGACGTCGAACCCGGTGCGCTGACCGTTTTCCGTGAACTCCATCGGCGGGAACGTCGCATCGGTCGCGACCTGGAGGACGTTCTGCGCTTGCGCGCTCGCGGTGCCGGGAGCGGCGGCCGCGAACATGGCGAGGGCGACGCACGTGGCGGACAGCAGTTTATGCAGTTTCATGTTGGACTCCTGTGTGGTTTCTCGGGACGCTGCGGTTTTGGGCTTCGTTCTTTGGCTTCGTTCGTTGCGGTCAATCGGTTTGCAGACGGGCGGAAATGGTGTGCGCGGTGCGCAAGGTCCAGTCGGCGAGCTGCAGCTCGCGGCCCGCCACGCGCGACGACGGCGCCATCAAGGTGATCGACGCGTTGGCGCCCGCGCCGCGTGCAACGCGCCGGAACACAGGCGCACTCACGCCCCATACGCCAGGGTCGACTTCGCTTTCGCTCACCGCGTAGCCGCGCGCGCGAATCTGCTCCAGTTCCGCTTCCATGGCGGCGCGGCCCGGCGCGTCGCCGGCGAAGAGACGGTCGAGCGTCTCGCCGCGCGCCTTTTCGTGCATGAAGGCGAGCAATGACCTGGCCGACGCCCCGGCCTTGAGCGGCACTGCGCGCCCCTTCTCGAACGAGCAGCGCAGCGAATGCGTGCTTTCGACCATTTCGAGGCAGACCACCTGGTCGTTCACGGCGACGACGAGGCCGACACTCTCCTGCGAGGTCCGCGCGAGTTGCAGCATGCCTTCGCGGCTCGATTCGACGAGCAGGGAATTGACGTCGAAGCCGAGCGCAAGCTGCAGACTGATGGGGCCCGGCGCGTAGTAGCCGGCGTCTTCGGTCACGAAGCCCCAGCGCTTGAGCACCGCGACCTGGCGGTAGAGTGTGCTTTGCGCGAGCCCCGTGGCCGCGAGCATGTCCTTCGCGGACATCGCCTTGCCGCGGCTCGCGAGTGCCGAAAGCACCAGTAGCAGGCGCTCTGCGCCGGTAACACCGGGTTCCTGTTTCACCTGAATGACGAAGGCTGAAGTGATGCACTCAGCATGCCACGTCACTCCCGGAAATCAAAAATACGATTCCCAACGAATGGGAATGACATGCGAGGGTTTTCCCTGGCGATGTCCGATGTCCCGCGTGGGTCCGCGCGGTGTCTTTTACCGGCTTCTGGTAATGTCACGCACATGCAAACGATCCTCTCCATCGAGAATCTCTCGAAAGTCTATGCATCGGGACTCCGGGCGCTCACGAACATCAATCTCGACATTGCACGGGGCGAAATCTTCGCGCTGCTGGGGCCGAATGGCGCCGGCAAGACGACGCTGATCAGCATCGTCTGCGGCATCGTCAATGCGAGCGAAGGCAGTGTGCGCGTGGCCGGTCACGATATCCTCGCCGACTACCGCGCCGCACGCTCGTTGATCGGCCTCGTGCCGCAGGAGTTGACGACCGACGCGTTCGAAACGGTCTGGGCCACCGTATCGTTCAGCCGCGGCCTGTTCGGCAAGCCGCCCAATCCCGCGTATGTCGAGCGCGTGCTGCGCGACCTCTCGCTGTGGGAGAAGCGGAACAACAAGATCATGACGCTCTCGGGCGGCATGAAGCGGCGCGTGCTGATCGCGAAGGCGCTCGCGCACGAGCCGCAAGTGCTGTTTCTGGACGAGCCGACGGCGGGTGTGGACGTCGAGCTGCGCCGCGACATGTGGGAACTCGTGCGCGGGCTCAAGGCGAATGGCGTAACGATCATCCTGACGACGCACTACATCGACGAGGCGGAGGAGATGGCCGACCGCATCGGCGTGATCAACGCTGGGAAGATCATGCTCGTCGAGCGCAAGGACGTGCTCATGCGCAAGCTCGGCCGCAAACAGCTGACGCTGCAGCTCGACGCCCCGCTGAGCGCGATTCCGGACGGCCTCGCTGCCTGGGGACTGGAGCTGGCCGACGGCGGCGCCGAACTCACCTACACCTACGACAGCGAAAACGAACGCAACGACATCATCACAACGCTGCTCAAGAACCTGAACGAGGCCGGCATCGGATTCACGGACCTGAAAACGAGCCAGAGTTCACTGGAGGACATCTTCGTGAGTCTCGTCCATAAGGACCCGGCGGCCGCTTCACGGCCCACGCCAGATTCGGTCGCAGAAGACGGCAAAGGACAGGTAACTTCCCGATGAACCATTACGCAATTCGCGCCATTTACCGGTTCGAAATGGCGCGCACGCGGCGCACGCTGATGCAGAGCATTGTCGCGCCGGTCATTTCGACTTCGCTCTACTTCATCGTATTCGGCTCTGCCATCGGTTCGCGCATCAAGGAAGTGAACGGTGTCAGCTACGGCGCGTTCATCGTGCCGGGCCTGATCATGCTGTCGCTGCTCTCGCAGAGCATCTCGAACGCGTCGTTCGGCATCTACTTCCCGCGCTTCACGGGCACGATCTACGAGCTGCTCTCGGCGCCCGTGTCCTACCTCGAAATCGTGGTCAGCTATGTCGGCGCGGCGGCGACCAAGTCGGTCGTGCTCGGGCTCATCATCCTCGCGACCGCGGCGCTCTTCGTGCCGATCCAGATCCAGCATCCCGTGTGGATGGCGCTGTTCCTGCTGCTCACCGCGGTCACGTTCAGCCTGCTCGGTTTCATCATCGGCATCTGGGCGGACAACTTCGAGAAACTGCAGATCGTCCCACTGTTGGTCATCACGCCGCTCACGTTCCTCGGCGGCGCCTTCTACTCGGTCGACATGCTGCCGACGGCGTGGAAGGTGATCACGCTCTTCAACCCGATCGTCTATCTCATCAGCGGTTTCCGCTGGAGCTTCTACGGGCTCGCGGACGTCGACGTCGGCGTGAGTCTCGGCATGACAGCCGCCTTTCTCGCGCTGTTCCTCGCGATCACCGCGTGGATCTTCAAGACGGGCTACCGGCTGAAAACCTGACGTTAGCGAATCGACCGGGTGCCCGCATCTAGCCTCAGGCCGGCACCTCTCCCGGCGCGCCGTCGAGCGGCCGTTCGTGCTGGCCGCTCAGCGGAGCGTCGAACGTGCCGTCCAGAATGCGCAGCTTGTCGGTCATATCGGGAAAGTTGTGACCTGCCGCGCGCAGCTCGTTCACGAGCCGATGCGCAACGGCCCGGCAGTGGGCCAACGTTTCGTGCAGACGTGGATCCGACTGCAGGCCGGTCACCGCCTTCTCCAACTCCGCGGGAGATTCGCTCAGCAAAGCGGGAACGACTTCGTCCGGCGGGATTAGCGAGCCGTGACTGAGCAATTGCGCGGTCCAGTCGCAGCCGTACAGCAGTGAGCGCCGTTCGGCCCTGCGCGCTTCGTCCTGCTCGAGCGTGGCGAGGCTGTGGCGATTCTTCTGAATCTCGGCGCGCCACGGCGCCAGAACGTCGGCACGCAGCGCCGCGATCGCTTCGCCGAGCGCCGCGTTCTGCCCACCCGCGACCAGGCGGCGCTCATCGAGCCTGTCCACCTCGTCCCGGTAGCTTTCGAGGTACGCGAGCCAGTTCAACGGCAGTTCCGGCTTTTCGAAGAATGCGCGGCGCACGTCATTGAGTTCGTTGCGAATATCCTGCAGCGCCAGGTTGTCGGCGAGACGCGCCTCGTGCACGTCGTGGGCCGTCACCATCTGCCGGTGCAGCGGAAAGAGCGGATTGCTGTAGCGCCGCTGCAGATGCCGCTCGGCCGCACCCGGCCGGGCGCTCCATTTCCAGTTGGGCAGCGTTTTCGCGTCGAATTCGACCGCCTGGATCATCGGGCGGAAAACGGACAGCGCTTCAGCGGTCGCGTGGCGAAAGCAGTCCGCCAGCTTGTAGTCGTTGCCTTGCAGGGAGGCGGACTCATCCCCGGCATAAGGCGAGTCGGGCCTGAGCCTCAACGTGCCGGTGGCCAGAAAGAATTCCATCGGCAATTCGACGCTCAGGCCTTCGAGCCTGAACGCGCGCTGCTCGGCGGAAACCGTCTCGACGGCATGCGCGAGGCGGTTTTCCTGATCGAGGAGCGCATCGATCGCGTCTCCCGACGACGGCTGCGCCGCGTCGGCGAGCAGGCAGAACGTTTCGCGCGCCATTCTCGCCGCGATGGTGCCGTGCTTCTCGGCAAAGAGCCAGAACCAGAGAGCGAGCTGATAGCCCTTGACCCCATTTTGGGCGATCGCTTCGACTTCGGGTGCGAATGCGATACCGGGCGCGGCCCAGTTCGCAAACGGCGGCGTGCCGACGCCCTGGTACATGCTCAGGAGTTGGCGTATCGATTGATGCGTATTGGTGGGCCAGTTGCGCGCCTCTTCCTGGCGCTTCTCTGCCTTCCAGAACCTCCAGTCCATTCTGAACCTCGCAAGAGAGCAAGAGTCTCGGTGCGACTCGCTGCGAGGGATACTTGCACACTCCGCCGAGGGCGTAAACCGGTGATGTCCGCGCTTGCCTTTCAAGCCCCGCTCAATTCCTGATGGAGCGCGACGAATTCGCGCGTGAGTTTGTGCGCCGGATCGAGGTGAACGACGGGCTTGGCCTGCTGATGCGATTCGCGAATCTTCACCGACGAAGACAGCCGCGACGACAGCACCGGCAACCCTTCATCGACGAGTTCGTCCACGAGTTTCTGCGGCAGGCTCGCGCGCGGCTGGAACTGGTTGATGACGATGCCTTCGACCGTGAGCGCCGCATTGTGGTCCTGCTGAATTTCTTTCACGTTCTCGAGCAGCGTATAGAGTGCGCGGCGCGAGAAGTCGTCGCAGTCGAATGGAATGAGGCAGCGCTCGACCGCGATCAGCGCGGAGCGCGTGTAGAAGTTCAGCGCAGGCGGCGTGTCGATGTAGATCGCATCGTACATGTCGAGTTCTTTGAGCGCGTCGCGCAGCTTGTAGATCTTGTAGCGCGACTCGAGCTTCCCATGCAGCGTGTCGAGATCGGGATGCGCGGGCATCACGTCGAGATTCTCGAAGGGTGACGAATGAATGAACGACGTGACCTCGACCGGCCGGAAGCTGAAGGTCAGCGCGGTTTCGAAGAAGTCGGCGACGTTGGGCTTCGCGTCGGCGCAAGCCGCGCCGAGCAGGTACTGGCTCGAATTTGACTGCGCGTCGAGGTCGATGACGAGCGTACGCCGACCCTCAATCGCGCTGATCGCAGCGAGATTACAAACGATCGTTGACTTGCCTACGCCACCCTTCTGGTTGAACACCACGCGCCGCATGTCTTCGCTCCCCTCTTTCTCTCTCATTCAATGAGATGGATGGGATGAGCATACCCGATGCGGCGGTGCAAAAAAGATTTTTGGTGGCGGTTTTCCCAGGCAAGCACAGTCACGCGGCTAATTACATAACCGCTTCATTTTCCAGAGCCTGGCTGGTTATAACCCGTACCGTCGCATGCGTAACTTGCGGTGGCTGGCAGCGCCAGCACTAGCGATAGAGCCAACAGGGCTGCAAAGATGCGCCGAGCTTTCATTTGCGTTTCTCCTGTTCAATTGGACGCCGGTAGGTTAAGGATAGGTCAGGTGACTTAAAGAGCAATTTCGCGTGATTACGACCAGAAATTCTGGCTCAAGCGTGTTCCCAAAACCTGCGCTGCACCTGCATCACTTCTTCCTCGACCTCGGCAACGGGCCCGATCAGGTCAACGCGCTTCTGGCAATGATCGAAAACATAGCGCGACGACACGCTCATCGTCGGATTCTCCGGGTGGTCGCCCGTGGCCTGCAGCAACCGCTTTTCCGTCATGCCGAACACCACGCGCCCGATGTTCGCCCAATAGGCCGTGCCCGCGCACATGCAGCACGGCTCGACCGTCGTATAGAGCGTGCAACTCCACAAGTACTGCGGCGTGAAGTTGAGCGCGGCGACGCGCGCGAGCACGGCTTCCGCATGATTGACGGTATCGACATTGCCCTGTTCGATGAGAACCGATTCCTGATCGGGTCCGACGAGAATGGCGCCAAACGGGTGATGGCCCAACTGCGTCGCGCGTTCCGCGACTACGCTTGCGTGCCGCAAATGGCGGACGATCTGTTCGCGCGTCGGCGCGAGCCCTTGCTCGGGGAATTCAGAAGCGTTCTGTTGTGGGGACATGGTCAAGCTCAAAGCTTGTCTCCTCCTTGCGGGCAATTTCATTTCGGCAACGCGCCGTCCACGCCCTGCACGAACCAGTTCAGCCGCAGCAACTCGGCGTCGGGCAGCGACGTGCCCGCTGCCACCTTGATCGCACCGCTCTGATCCTTGATCGGGCCGGCGAACGGATCGAATTTGCCGGCGATGATGTCGTCGCGCTTTTGCGCAAGCGCCTTTTGCGCGGCAGGCGAGACGGTTGCGGTGTTGATGTCGGCGAGGTCGATGGCTTTTTCCTTGAGGCCCCACCACGTCGGCGTGTTGCTCCACGTGCCGGCTTGCACCTGGTCGATCAGGTGAGAGTAATAGACGCCCCAGTAACTCACGCAAGCCCCCAACTGGGCATTCGGCCCGAACTTCTTCATGTCGGAGTCCCATCCGAACGCGTGCACTTTCTTCTGCTCTGCCGTCTGCATCGTCGCCGTCGAATCGGTGTTCTGGATCAGCACGTCCGCGCCCTGGCCGATCAACGTTTCGGCGGCCTGTTTCTCCTTACCCGGATCGAACCAGCTATTGATCCAGATGACCTTGACCTTCGCATTCGGATTGACCGAACGCGCGCCCATCGTGAAGGCGTTGATGTTGCGCACTACTTCGGGCACCGGCACCGAGGCGACGAAGCCGAGCGTATTCGTCTTCGTCGTATAGCCGCCAACGAGGCCGGCCAGATATGCGCTCTGGTACGTGCGCACGTCATAGGTCGCGAAGTTCGCGGCCTTCTTGTACCCCGTCGCATGCTCGAAGACGACGTCGGGATAATCCTTTGCGGTCTTCAGTTCGAAGTCCTGAAAGCCGAAACTCGAGCCTACGATAATCTTGTTGCCCTTGTTCGCGAGATCGCGAAACACGCGCTCCGAGTCGGCCGATTCGGGCACGTTCTCCACACGCGTGACCTTGATCTTGTCGCCGAACTTCGCTTCGATCGCCTTCACGCCCTGTTCATGCGCGTAGGTCCAGCCTGCGTCGCCGGGGTTGCCGAGGTAGACGAACGCGACGCCCATCGGGGCCGCTGCGGCGGCAGTGGGGCCGAACGCGACCCAGGCGCCGAGCGTGGCGAACAGCGCAGCCACGAGACGCAGTGAGCGCACTGACGTGCGAGCGAATCTTGTTGCCATGTGGTCTCCGGAACAGGGAATGGAAAGGTCAAATAGTGGTCAGTCAAAATCGAGGCCGAAATGTCGATTCATTATGTGATGGATAACGGAATCGATATAACGCTCCACGTGCCGTTGGCGCACGCTATCGCCAATGGCTTCACGATGGAACGCGTCGTGCTTGCCGAACCCGTTGCCCCTTCAACCGCTGCGCTCCGGAGACCTGCCATGCAAACCGCACTCGCTACTGACTTTTCGCACGTCAAGCCGCAGGACACTTCATTCACGGGCGGCGGGCTGCGCGACTTCTTTGTCTATCGCGACCTGGGCATCGCCAGGGCCACGCATGGCAAGGTGGTTGCGCAACTCGTCCGGGCAAATCTTGCGCCGGAACAGGGCACGGGCTGGCACCGGCATGAGGCAGAGTTTCATATCGTCATCATGCTCAAGGGCTGGGCGCGCTTCATGTACGGCGACAAGGAAACGCTCGTCGAAGCGGGCGACTGCGTGCATCAGGCGCCGGGCATCGCCCACTACCTCTTCGACTACTCGCCCGACATGGAGTACCTCGAAATCGTGAGCCCCGCCGACTTCAAGTCGATTGATGTGGAAGCGCCCTGCGCCGTGCCCGCGCCGACACCCTGGCAGGCGAGCCCCGCAATCTAGGGCACTCGACCTGGTTGGGCTACGTTGCGGCGGCGCGGCTGATTGCCGTTGCCGCATGCGCGTCGGCATCGAGCAGCGCGCGCAGGGTCACCCGATCGTCGCTCATCGCCTCCGGCGCCGCGACGCGCCGCGCGCGCGGCTCGTGGTCGTGAATGGTCGAACGCACCAGCGGATAGATCTGCGTGTCCCAGCGACGGCCGTTGAATACGCCGTAATGACCCACGCCCGTCTGCACATGATGCGTCTTCATATAGGGGCGCAGCCCCCGGCACAGGTCATGGGCGGCCACAGTCTGGCCAACCGCGCAGATATCGTCCTTCTCGCCTTCGATCGTGAGCAGCGCGGTGCGGCGGATCGCGTGCGGTTCCACGAGACGCTCGCCCACCTTGAGCTTGCCTAACGGCAGGGCGTATTCCTGAAACACCGAGCTGACCGTTTCCAGGTAGAACTCGGCCGTGAGATCGGACGTGGCGAAATACTCGCGATAGAACACGTTGAGCGCATCCGCTCTCGTGGGGTCGCCCTTCGCCCGCTCGTGGCGCATCTCCTCGAACGAAGCGAGATGGCGCTGGAGGTTCATCGACATGAACGCGCTGAGCTGCACGAAGCCCGGATATACACGCCGCTGCGCGCCCGGAAAACCGCCTGGCACCGCGCTGATGAGATTGCGCTCGAACCACTTGATCGGCTTGCTGTTGGCGAGTTCGTTGACCTTGGTGGGATTCACGCGGCAATCGATCGGTCCCGCCATCAGCGTCATGCTCGCGGGCTGCGCGGGATCGTTGTCGGCGGCCATCAGCGATACTGCCGCGAGCGCCGCGACCGTCGGCTGGCAGATCGCCACCAGATGCGCATCGGGGCCGACTCTCCGAATGAAGGACATGACGTGCTCGACGTATTCGTCAAAACCGAAACGCCCCGCCGACAAGGGCACGTCGCGCGGGTTGTGCCAGTCGGTGATATAGACGTCGTGGTCGGCGAGCATGGTGCGCACGGTCCCGCGCAGCAGCGTCGCGAAGTGCCCCGACATCGGCGCGACGAGCAGCACGCGCGGCTGTGGCGTGGCGACGTCCTTGCGAAAGTGCAGCAGCGAGGCGAACGGCGTGCGCTTGACGACGGCTTCCGTCACCGGCGTGCGCACGCCATCCACCTCCACCCCATCGATTTCGAACGGCGGCCGCGCGTGCGAGAGCCCGGCAAGCTCGATCTGCTCCCACCAGGCGTCGAGATAGCGCGCGTCGAATCCGCACGCGAGCGCAGGCCACGCCGCGAGCGCCGCGCGCGAGAACGACGCGCCGGCGCGCCCGAACCTCGTCAAGTCCGCGATCGTCTGGTAGGCAAGATAGGCGAGCAGGTTCATGGGCGCAGCTCTCGATTGTTTTGAACGCGAAGCGAAGCAGGCAATACGTATGCCAGAAGCGTTCATTGGCACAGTGCTTGCACCTGCACGGCCAGGCGCGCGGGCGCTTCGCACAAAGCGGCGGTTGCGCCTTCCTGCATGCTGCAATGTAGTGCGTCGAATCGGCGCGAGCGGTGCATGCAGGTGCGATGCGCGCATTCGGTGCATGCGGGTTCCTGCGCGTCGCACTGTTGGCCGCCATGTCCTCACCGTTCAGGAGCACTCGATGAGTCAGACGAATACGACCCTGACGATCAGCAGCCGGAACTATTCGTCGTGGTCCATGCGCGGCTGGCTGCTTGCCAGACTCGCCGGACTCGAATTCGACACGGTGACGGTGCCGCTCGACGACGCGGCCACGCGCGCCGAACTGCTGCTGCTCTCGCCTTCGATCCTCGTTCCCTGCCTGCGCCACGACGGCATCACGGTCTGGGACACGCTCGCGATTTGCGAGTACCTCAACGAGATCCAGCCGCAGGCGCAGCTGTTGCCCGCGGACCGCACGGCGCGCGCGCACTGCCGCTCGGTGTGCGGGGAAATGCATTCGGGCTTCAGCGCCCTGCGCTCCGCCCTGCCGATGAACCTGCGCGGCCACTTTCCGAACTTTCGCGTCTGGTCGCGTGCGCAGGACGACATCGCGCGCATCGTGACTATCTGGCGCGAATGCCTGCAGAAGTACGATGGCCCCTGGCTCTTCGGCGAGATCGGCGCGGCGGATGCGATGTATGCGCCCGTCGTCACGCGCCTGCTCACCTATGACGTGCCGATCGACCCCGACATCGGCGACTACTGCATGCGCGTGCTCAAGCAGCCGTACGTCGCCGAATGGATCGCGGCGGCCCAGTCGGAAACGGAGGACATCGACGAACTCGATATGGAGTTCTGAGCGTCGCCGCGCACCAACATCGAGCATGTCGTGCCGCGGGATTCGGCATGGAAGTTGCATTGCCCCTACGCAACCCGGCACGAACAAACACGAACAATCGCGCGCAAAAGAGCAGCGAACGGAAAAAACGCACATGAAGCCAACAGCCTTCAACGAGATGTTCGAGTACGGGGATTTCGACGTTCGCGGCCTTGCCGCCACGGCGTTTGCGCAGGTCGGCGAGCCGCGCGCCCACTACCGCGAATTCTTCGCCTGGATGCGCAGGCAGAGCGAGCAGCAGATGCTCAAGAAGCGCGCCGAAGCCGATGCCATCTTCCGGCGTGTGGGCATCACCTTCGCCGTTTATGGCGAAAAGGACATAACGGGTGCGGGCACCGAGCGCACGATTCCGTTCGACGTGATCCCGCGCATCTTCCAGCGCCAGGAGTGGAACACGCTCGAGCGCGGCCTGCACCAGCGCGTGAACGCGCTCAACCGCTTCATCCACGACATCTATCACGAGCAGGAGATCGTCAAGCGCGGCATCGTGCCAGCCGACCAGATCCTGCGCAACGCGCAGTACCGCCCCGAGATGCAGGGCGTGCACGTCGCGCACGACATCTATGCGCATATCGCGGGCATCGACATCGTGCGCGCCGGCGAGGGCGAGTTCTACGTGCTCGAGGACAACCTGCGCGTGCCCTCCGGCGTCTCGTACATGCTGGAAAACCGCAAGATGATGATGCGGCTCTTTCCCGATCTGTTCGTGCGCAATCGCGTGGCGCCCGTTGCGCACTACCCCGACCTGCTGCTCGACACGCTGCGCGCCGCCGCGCCGTCCGGCACCGACAATCCCACGGTCGTGCTGCTCACGCCCGGCATGTACAACTCGGCCTACTTCGAGCACGCGTTCCTCGCGCAGCAAATGGGCATCGAGCTCGTGGAAGGCCAGGACCTGTTCGTCGAGAACGATCACCTCTATATGCGCACCACGAAGGGCCCGCAGCGCGTGGACGTGATCTACCGGCGCGTGGACGACGACTTTCTCGATCCGCACGTTTTCCGGTCCGATTCGGCGCTCGGCGCGGCGGGCCTCATGAACGTCTACCGCAAGGGCAACGTGACGCTGTGCAACGCGGTGGGCACGGGCGTCGCCGACGACAAGTCGATCTACCCCTACGTGCCGGACATGGTGCGCTTCTATCTGGGCGAGGAGCCGCTGCTCAAGAACGTGCCCACGTGGATGTGCCGCAAGGCCGACGACCTGCGCTACGTGCTCGACCATCTGCCGGAACTGGTCGTGAAGGAAACGCACGGCGCGGGCGGCTACGGCATGCTGATCGGTCCCGCTGCCACGCGCGCCGAGATCGAGGCGTTTCGCGCGGCGCTCGTCGCAAACCCGGACAAGTACATCGCGCAGCCCACGCTCTCGCTTTCCACCTGCCCGACGTGGGTCGAAACGGGCGTCGCGCCGCGCCACATCGACCTGCGGCCGTTCGTGCTCTCGGGCAAGGAAGTGCGCATGGTGCCGGGCGGGCTCACGCGGGTCGCGCTGCGCGAGGGCTCGCTCGTGGTCAATTCCTCGCAGGGCGGCGGCACGAAGGACACCTGGGTGCTGGAGCGCTGAGCCGGCGCCTCAACGAACTCGCGCGGCGCGTGGACGTTCACGACCGCGAAGACGAAGCCGAGATCACGCGATGAACGAAGCGCAATTTGTCGATGACGGGCGAAGCCAGCGCGAACGGGTAGCCGTCGGGCATGCCGAGGCTGCGGTTCAGGCTGTTCAGCGCGTAGGTGAGCGGAAACCAGCGCGCCAGCAGGCTGTCGAAGCTCGCCTCGTCCACCGGCGTCTGGTCGACCAGCGTGGGCTCGTCGGGGCTTTCGGGCAGCAGCGCGAGGCCGCAGGCCGTGGCCGTATCGAGCGTATCGACGATATGCAGGTAATGCGCCCACGTCTCGGCCCAGTCCTCCCACGGATGCACCGACGCATAGGCGCTCACGTGGCGCTCGGCCCAGTCGGGCGCGGGGCCGTCGGCGTAGTGCGCGGCGAGCGCGGCGGCATAGTCGGCGCGCTCGTCGCCGAAGCGGCGGCGAAACGGTTCGAGCCAACGCCCCGTCGGCTCCTGCGCGATGAGACGATCGAAATAGTAGTGGCCGACCTCGTGGCGAAAATGCCCCAGCAAGGTGCGATACGGCTCGTGCAGCGAAATGCGCGTGCGCTCGCGATGCGCGTCGTCGGCCTCGGCGATGTTCATCGTGATGAGCCCGTGATCGTGGCCCGTCATGATGCGCTGGCCGTCGCCCGTCTCTTCGAGAAATTCGAATTGCAGGCCATGTTCCGGGTCTTCGGCGCGCGTGACGAGCGGCAGGCCGAGCGCCCCCAGCGTGTAGAGCAGGCGCCGCTTGGCCGTCTCGAGCCGATACCAGTAAAGACGGTTCTCGGGCCGCGAGAGGTCGGGAATCGTGCGCGTGAACTGGCAGGCGCGGCAAAGCGTGTCGTCGCAATCGGCCGAAATCATGCCGTTGCAGACCTTTTCGACTGCGTAGTTGTGGCACTGACGAAAGAGCGCACCGTTTGCCTGCGCACTCAGACTGCGCCAGCGCCCCCCGCCCGCATCCTCGAACGCGTGCATCTCCCCCGTCTGCGGCACATAGCCGAGGCGGGCCTCGCATCGCTCGCAGCGCTCGTTTTCGAAAAACACCAGCTGATTGCAGTGATCGCAGTGAAAAGTCTTCATTGCCGCATTCCCGTGATGGCCGCGCGTTCCGCTGTGCCTCGCGCAGCACGCCGCGTGCCTCGCACTCGCCGCGCCGCCGCTGTCACATCCTGCACTCGCGCCATGCGCATCATAGGCGCGCTGCGCCGTGCGCCTTTTCAGCCGTTCCATTCACGTCGATCGAGGAGTCGGGTGTGTCCATCCGTGTCGCGTTAAACCATGTCACGCAGTATCGCTATGACCGGCTCGTGCGCCTCGCGCCACACGTGGTGCGCCTGCGCCCCGCGCCGCACTGCCGCACGCCTATCCTTTCGTACTCGATGCGCGTGGAACCCGCCGGTCATTTCGTCAACTGGCAGCAGGACCCGTTCGCCAACTATCAGGCGCGGCTCGCGTTTCCCGAGCCGACACGCGAATTCCGCGTCACGATCGATCTCGTCGCGGAAATGGCGGTCTACAACCCGTTCGACTTCTTTCTCGAACCGAGCGCCGAGCGCTTTCCGTTCACGTACGCGCCCGAGCTGGCCGCGGAGCTGGCGCCGTATCTCGCGCACAGCGAGCCGACGCCGCGCTTCGCCGCGTTCGTCGAGACGATCGATCGCACGCCGCGCGTGACCATCGACTTCCTCGTCGATCTGAACCAGCGCCTGCAACGCGAGATCGGCTATCTGATCCGCATGGAGCCGGGTGTGCAGACGCCCGAGGAAACGCTGGAGAAAGGCTCCGGCTCCTGCCGCGACACGGGCTGGCTGCTCGTGCAGACGCTGCGTCAGCTCGGGCTCGCGGCGCGCTTCGTGTCGGGCTATCTGCTGCAACTCACGCCCGACGTCAAGGCGATCGACGGCCCGCGCGGCGCCGAGGCCGACTTCACCGACCTGCACGCCTGGTGCGAAGTCTATCTGCCGGGCGCGGGCTGGATAGGGCTCGATCCGACCTCGGGCCTGCTCGCGGGCGAAGGCCATATTCCGGTGGCGTGCACGCCGGAGCCCGGCAGCGCGGCGCCGATCTCCGGCGCGCTCGACGAATGCGAAGTCGAGTTTTCGCATTCGATGTCGATCTCGCGCGTGCTCGAAACGCCGCGTGTGACGAAGCCCTACACCGAAGCGCAATGGGCCGACATGCACGCCATGGGTGTCCAGGTGGACGCCGCGCTCGCCGGCCAGGACGTGCGCCTCACGATGGGCGGCGAGCCGACCTTCGTGGCGGCGGCCGACCGCGACGCGCCCGAATGGAACACCGATGCGCTCGGCCCGACCAAGCGCCGCTACGCCATCGCGCTGATGGACAAGCTGCGCGCGCACTATGGCGCGCTGGGCTTTCTGCATATCGGCCAGGGCAAGTGGTATCCGGGCGAGCAGTTGCCGCGCTGGGCGCTTTCGCTCTTCTGGCGCGCGGACGGCGAACCGTGCTGGCGCGATCCCGCGCTCTTCGCCGACGAGCGCTCGCCGACCCACCACACGGCCCAGGACGCCCAGCGCTTCATCGAACACCTCGCGGCGAAGCTCGCGGTCGATCCACAACATGTGCAGCCCGGCTACGAGGACACCTGGTATTACCTGTGGCGCGAGCGCCGGCTGCCCGTGAACGTCGATCCGTTCGACTCGCGCCTCGACGACGAGCTGGAACGCATGCGGCTGCGCCGCGTGTTCGACGCGGGCCTCGATACCGTCACCGGCTACGTGCTGCCGCTCGCGTGCGAGCGCGGCGAGCTGCCTGCGGCCCAACCCGCCCTGCAGGGCCCGCGCTGGGTGAGCGGCCCGTGGTTCTTCCGCGACGCGCGCATGTACCTCCTCCCCGGCGACTCGCCGATGGGCTACCGTCTGCCGCTCGATTCGCTGCCGTGGGTCGCAGAGGGCGACTACCCGTGGCAGCATTCCCGCGATCCGTTCGCCGCCCCGGCGCCGCTGCGCAGTGCCGCCGAGCTTCGCATGCAGTACGAGACAGGCTTCGATGCCAGCGCGCGATCGCGTCAGGTGGGGGGCACGGGAAGCGCGAACGGACCTGAAACAAACCGCTATCCGGAGCGCGGCGAATCCGCCGCCTGGATCCACCGCACCGCGCTGTGCGTCGAAGCACGCGACCCCGCGCGCGCCGCCGGGCCAAAAGCCGAAGCCGCCTCCTTTGGCCGCGCGCAAGGCCAGCTTCACGTGTTCATGCCGCCGCTCGCCGAACTCGACGATTACCTCGATCTGCTGGCCGCCGTCGAAACCACCGCCGCCGAGCTGGCGCTGCCCGTCGTGATCGAAGGCTATCCGCCGCCGCGCGACGCGCGCCTGAAGATGCTCCAGGTCACGCCCGACCCCGGCGTGATCGAGGTGAACATCCACCCGTCGTCGAACTGGGACGAACTGGTCGAGCGCACCGAATTCCTTTATCAGGCCGCGCACGAAACGCTGCTTTCCACCGAGAAGTTCATGCTCGACGGCCGGCACACCGGCACCGGCGGCGGCAATCACCTCGTGCTCGGCGGCGCCACGCCCGCCGACAGCCCGTTCCTGCGCCGCCCCGACCTGCTTGCGAGCCTCGTGGCCTACTGGCACAACCATCCCTCGCTGTCGTACCTGTTTTCGGGCCTCTTCATCGGGCCGACGAGCCAGGCGCCGCGCGTGGACGAAGCGCGCAACGATCAGGTCTACGAACTGGAAGTCGCGTTCGCCGAGATCCAGCGCCAGGTCGATCTGCTGCGCGGCTTCGGGAGCCCCTTCGACGATGGCCCGCGCGTGCCGCCCTGGCTCATCGACCGCACGCTGCGCAACATCCTCATCGACGTGACCGGCAACACGCATCGCGCCGAGTTCTGCATCGACAAGCTCTACTCGCCCGACGGCCCGACCGGCCGCCTCGGCCTGCTCGAGCTGCGCGGCTTCGAAATGCCGCCGCACGCGCGCATGAGCCTCGCACAGCAACTGCTGCTGCGCGCGCTCGTCGCGCGCTTCTGGAAGACGCCATACACGCAGCGCCTCACGCGCTGGGGCACCGAGCTGCACGACCGCTTCATGCTCTCGACCTTCGTGCAGATGGATTTCGACGACGTGCTCGCCGAAACGTCCGCAGCGGGATTCGCGCTCGATCCCGCCTGGTTCGCGCCGCACTTCGAATTCCGCTTCCCGCTGGTCGGCGAGCTGCAGACGAGCGGCATTGCGCTCTCGGTGCGCCATGCGCTCGAACCGTGGCACGTGATGGGCGAAGAAGGCGGAGCCGGCACGACGGTGCGCTATGTCGATTCGTCGGTCGAGCGGCTCGAAGTGCGGGTGCTCGGCATCAACGAGAGCCGCCACGTCGTGAGCGTGAACGGCCACGCGCTGCCGCTTCAGCCGACCGGACGCGTAAGCGAGAGCGTGGCGGGCGTGCGGTTTCGCGCGTGGCAACAGGCGGCGTCGCTGCATCCGACCATCGGCGTGCACGCGCCGCTCACGATCGATATCGTCGACACCTGGAGTGCGCGCGCGATCGGCGGATGCCAGTATCATGTTGCGCATCCGGGCGGCCGCAGTTATCAGACGTTTCCGGTCAACGCCTACGAGGCCGAGAGCCGGCGGCGCGCGCGCTTCTTCACGACCGGCCACACGCCGGGGCCCGTGGAAGTGGCGCCCCCCGAGCGCAGCCTCGAGTTTCCGTTCACACTGGATCTACGCTGCGGCTGATTGCGGCCGATAACCCGTCAAGCGCCCTAACCGAAGGCGTGCCTCGCGAGCGAGGCGCGCTGCCCCGACCCACGATCTTGCCGACCCAATCCACCCTGCCGTTCGATTCCTCCGCCAGCGACGACCCGGCGGGCGCGCCGCTGCGCACGCTGCCGGTGCGCGCCGGTCACTGGGACGAGCTGCAGACGGCGCAAGGCGAGCTGCGCGAGCCGTGGCGGCAGTTCTTCGGGCAGCTCGGCAAGCCGGGCGTGGCGGGTTTCGACGGCGCCGCGGCGTCGGTCGCGCGCCAGGTGCGAGAGAACGACATCACCTATAACGTCTATGCGGACGCGGGCGGCCCGCGCCCGTGGGCGCTCGACGTGCTGCCGTTCATCATCGACGAAGCCGAATGGGCGCAGATCGAGCGCGGCGCCGCGCAGCGCGCGCGCCTGCTCAACGAGATCGTCGCCGATATCTACGGGCCGCAAACGCTGCTCGCGCGCGGCCTGCTGCCGCCCGCGCTGGTGTTCGGCCACCCGGGCTATCTGCGTGCGGTGAAAGGCTTCGTGCCGGCCGACCGCCAGTACTTGCAGATCGTCGCGCTCGACCTCGCGCGCTCGCCCGAAGGTCAGTGGACCGTCGTCTCGCACCGCACGGAAGCGCCCTCGGGGCTCGGCTATCTGCTGGAAAACCGGCTCATCGTCTCGAGCCTCTTCGCCGAGCCGTTTCGCACCATGCGGGTGCATCGTCTCGCACCGTCCTATTCGCAGCTCATCGCCACGCTCGCGGCGGCCGCACGCGCGATCATGAGCGCCGACGAGCGCAGCGTGAGCGGCGCGTCCGCGCATATCGTGCTGCTCACGCCGGGGCCGTTCAGCGAGACTTACTTCGAGCACGTGTTCCTCGCGCGCTACCTCGGCCTCACGCTCGTCGAGGGCAAGGACCTCACGGTGCGCGACGACATGCTGTACCTGAAGACGCTGGACGGGCTGGAGCGCGTGCACGCCGTGCTGCGCCGCCTCGACGATACGTTTTGCGACCCGGTCGAGCTTCGCGCCGACTCGACCATTGGCGTACCGGGACTGCTACAGGTCATGCGCGCGGGCAACGTGATGGTCTCGAACGTGCCCGGCGCGGGCTTCGTCGAATCGCCCGCGCTGCACGGCTTCATGCCCGGCATCGCCCGGGCGCTGCTCGGCGAGGAGCTTGCGCTGCCCGGCATCGCGACCTGGTGGTGCGGCGAAGACGCGGCCTGGCGCGACGCGCTCGCGCAGGTGCCCGAGGCGCTGCTCGTGCCGACGTGGCCCGGCGCGGCGAACGGGTCGTCCGCGCCGCCCGGACTCGCCGCCGGCGTGCAAACGCTCGCCGACTGGCGCGAGCGCATCGAGCAGTTGCCCGACGCCTTCACGGTCCAGCAGCCGCTGCGCTACAGCTATACGCCGCGCTACGAGACCGGCGCGGGCATGCTCGGCGCGCGGCCCGCCGGGCTGCGCGTCTACGCGATTGCCGATCAGGAATACGGCTGGCGCGTGCTGCCTGGCGGCTTCACGCGCCTCGCGGCCGAACATCAGGAATCCGTGTCGATGCAGATGGGCGGCAGCAGCGTGGATACCTGGGTGCTGTCGAGCCAGCCCGGATCGACCTTCACGCTCCTGCCGAGCCCCATCAAGCCCGGCGAGTTGCGCCGCGAGCGCCGCCGCGTGCCGAGCCGTTCGGCGGAGAACCTGTTCTGGGCCGGGCGTTACGGCGAGCGCGCCGAAAACGGCGTGCGCCTGTGCCGGCTGATTCTCGGCTCGCTCGAAGGCAGCGACGCCGAAGAGTTGTTCGGCACCTTCGTCGAACTGGCCGCCGCCAACGGACTCGTGCCCGCCACAGTCAGCGAAGCCCGGCGCAGCCTCGACGACTTCGAGCGCTCACTCGTGGCCAATCTGCACGAAAATGCCGGCGCAACGGGCATCGGCCGCACGCTCGCGAGCCAGGCGTATGCGTGCGGTGAGATTCGCGGCCGGCTGTCGAACGATCACTGGCGTACCGTGCTTGCCTCGCGCAACGACTTCCGCGATGCGCTTCAGGCGCTTTCACTCGTGCCTGCGGCCGCGCGTCAGGGAGCGGCGATCGAATTCCGGCGTCCCACGCCGTACGACCGCATGGCGCTGATGGGCGCGCTCGATGCGCTCGCAACACAGTTGAGCGCCATCAGCGGCTGCCAGGGCGACCGCATGACCCGCGACGAAGCCTGGCGCCTGCTGTTCGCGGGGCGCCATATCGAGCGCGTGGCCGCGTTGGCCACCATGCTTCGCATCGCCGCGCACGAACGCACGCTCGCCACGCCCGCGGGCTTCGACGTGCTGCTGCAACTGTTCGACAGCACGCTCACGTATCGCTCGCTGTATCCGGGGCGACTCGAAGTGCCGGCCCTGCTCGACGTGATCGTGACCGACCCGACCAATCCGCGCGGCCTCTACGGCGTCTACGCGCGGCTGCGCGCGCGACTCGACGAAATCGCCCAGGCGGCGCGCGGCCCGAAGCGCGAGCCGTTCGCCTCGCAGCTCGCGCCCATCGAGGCACTGCCGACGCTGGAGGCGCTCTGCGAGCCCGGCGAAGACGGCCGCTACCCCGCGCTCACCGCACTGTGCGACAGTCTCGCCGAGCGTATGGCCGCGATGTCGAACGAGATCAGCGCGCGCTGGTTCAGCCACGCCGTGCCGCTCGCCGCGCAGGTCTGGTCATGAACGGCACCCGCCTCGCGGTCACGCACCGCACGACCTACCGCTATTCGACGCTCGTCGAGACCGCCCAGCATCTCGCGACCATCCGCCCGCTCGACCTTCCCTGGCAGCGCGTGCTCGCGCACCGCGAGCGTATCGAACCCGCACCGTCGTATCAGACGAGCCGCCGCGACGCCTTCGGCAACGAGGTGCTCTACTTCTCGTTCGACGCGCCGCACGACTATCTGCAGATGACGAGCGAAACGAGCGTGCTGCTCTCGCCGCGCTACGCGACGCTCGACGCAGACGGCACGCCGGCCTGGGAAGACGTCGCGCACATGCTGCGTTACACGGCGGGGGAAGCCTTCCATGCGGAGTCCGAATTTTGTTTCGCCTCGCCGAATATCGCGTTGCTGCCGGAATTGCGCGCCTACGCGCTGGAGAGTTTTGGGCCCGACGCCCCGGTTCTGGCCGGCGCGATCGACCTGATGCATCGCATCCACGCCGATTTCGCGTACCGCCCCTCGGCAACGTCGTTCGACACGCCCGCCGCGCGCGCCTTCGAACTGCGCCATGGCGTGTGTCAGGATTTCGCCCAGGTGATGATCGGCTGCTTGCGCTCGATCGGGCTAGCCGTGCGCTACGTGAGCGGCTATCTGCGCAATGACCCGCCTGAAGGCGCCCAACCGATGATCGGCGCGGACGCCTCGCATGCGTGGGTGTCGCTCTACGTGCCTTCGGTGCCGTCTGCGCCCTCTGCCGGCTGGATCGACCTCGATCCGACCAATGACGTGCTCGCCGACCAGGGCCACGTCACGCTCGCCATCGGCCGCGATTACACCGACGTGTCGCTCCTGCGCGGCGTCATCCTCGGCGGGGGCGCGCATCAGGTGGATGTCGCGGTCAATGTCAGCGCGGATTGACTGCCGCGCTTACGCTGGCAGCGAGGTCCAGATCGGCAAGCGCGTCGTCAGGGCAAAAAACATAACCATCCCTGTAACGCGTTTGAATATATTGGCGGCCGCAAGGCGACAGGCCAAGCAGCTTGCGCAGACGAAAGACGACAACGTCGACGCTGCGCGCGTGAAGCGACGAATTGCGATCGATCATGCTCACGATGCGCTCGCGCGAAAGCGGCCGCAGGCGGTTCGCAGCGAACACCGCGAGCACGGCGAGCACCAGCGGCGGGGCAGGAATCTTGAGGCCGTCCCTGAACAGTTGATTATCGATGGCGTCGAGTTCGAATCCGTCGAAGACGTACTTCGTCTCCCTGCGCGGCGACGCGGGGTAATCGATCTTGCAACGCAATGCATGGTGCAGGCGTGCGAGCAGTTCGCGCGGGTCGAACGGATCGACCATGTAGTCGTTGGCGCCGAATTCGAAGGCGAGCACCTTGTCGGCCACGTCGGCGGACTGGCTCACGATGATGGCGGGCGTCAGCCATCCGCGTTCACGCAGCGTGCGCAGCGCTGCAATGCCGTCGATCTTGAGCGCATCGTGCCGCAGAATGATGAGCGAGGGCGTTTCTCGCGCGAGACGCTGCTCCAGCCGCTCGACACCATACAGCACCGACACCGCGATCTGCTGACGCTGCAAATAAGTACGCAGGTCGTCCCGATACGCCTGATCGGGCTCGACAAGCAGCACGTGAATGTCCATCGACCTGTCCCTTCCTCTGAGATGCGCGTCTTCCATTCCGATCCCGCGCACGAACGCAGGGATGCGCTTCGATCTGCAGCGGATCATACGGAACAACGGTGCAGGAAAAAGAAGGGAAATCTGGAGAAAGTGTGGATTCGGACGGGCCACGTACACCTTACGGTACGCTTCGGGCGAAAATAGTGCCGAATAAATTCGCACTCGCCTTTATTGCTCCCTGCTGAACCCGTCATGAAAGTCAGCGTCACCTCCAAGCTCTTCCTCGCGATTCTTTCGGCCTGCGTGCTCGCCGCCGTGGCCATGGGCGTCGCGATCCGGACGAGTTTCGAATTCGGTTTCGTGGATTTTCTGCAGGAACAAAGTGCAAGCGAACTGGCGGCGCTCCAGCAGGAACTCGAAGCCTCATACGCCCAGCATGGCAATTGGGATTTCGCTCGTGAGACCGCGCCAGACCGGCCTCCATTCGACGGCGGGCCGCCGCCAGGCGCGCCGCCGGACGACGGCCGCCCGCCCGATGCGCCGGGCGGCTTCCACGGCAACGACGGCAACGGTGGCCCCTTCGGCCCCGGCGCTACCGGGCACTCGCGGCCGTTTCGCCCGCCTTACACGCTTTACGACGCGAACATGAAACTCGTCACGAGCGCGGGCCCGCCCCCGCCGCCCGACGCCGTGCGCCATCCGCTGCGCGTCGAGGGTCAAACGGTCGGCTGGATCGCGGTGGGGGGACCCACCTCGCTCATCAATCAGGCGGAGCAGCGCTTCAAGGACCGCCAGCTGCAGGCGACGTGGATCATCGTGGGCTTTACGGCGTTGCTCTCCGCCGCCATGTCGATCATCCTCGCGCGCACGCTGCTCACACCAATCAAGCGGATCGTCACGGCCACGCATCGCCTCGCGGGCGGCGACTACGCTACGCGCGTGCCGGCCAAAGGCAGCGATGAGTTGCAGATGCTCGCGAGCGATTTCAACCGGCTTGCGGCGTCGCTCGAAAAAGCCGAAAGCGACCGGCGCGACTTTATCGCCGACATTTCGCATGAGTTGCGTACGCCCCTCTCGGTGCTGCGCGGCGAACTCGAGGCGATCGAGGACGGCGTGCGCCGGCCCGACGCGGCGACCATCACTTCTCTGCAGTCCGAAGTAGCGATGCTCAGCCAGTTGATCGACGATCTCTATGAACTTTCGCTGGCCGACATCGGCCAGCTTTCGTTCGAAACAGTGCCGCTCGACCTCGTACCCATCGTGGAGGCCGCATGCGACGTATTTCGCGAGCGCCTCGCCGCCAAGGACATCACGCTGGAATTCGATCCCGACGACGCTCACGCCACGCTCTCGGGCGATCCTTATCGCCTCACGCAGCTGTGGAAAAACCTGCTGGAAAACGCGCTGCGCTACACCAACGCCGGCGGCCGCGTGAGGCTCTCGGTCACGTCGAACGACAACGACATCCATGTCGACGTTCAAGATTCGTTTCCGCCAGTTCCTGCTCCGCTACTGCCGCATCTGTTCGACCGGTTTTTCCGCGTCGATCCATCGCGCAGCCGTCAAAGCGGCGGCGCGGGTCTCGGGCTCGCATTGTGCAAGCACATCGTGGAGCAACACGGCGGCACGATCGAGGCATCGCGCTCGCCGCTCGGCGGGCTGCGGATCCTGGTCCAACTTCCTCGCCTGCACACGCATCATGATTGATCCGACCATGCGGCCGTCCATCCTCATCGTCGAAGACGAGCCGAAGCTCGCGGCCCTGCTCGCCGACTATCTCGCGAAAGAGGATTTCGCCACGACGATCCTGGCGGACGGCCGCGAGGTCGTGCCGTACGTGCGCGAACACCAACCGTCGATGGTGCTGCTCGACCTGATGCTGCCCGGGCGCAGCGGCCTCGACGTGTGCCGCGAACTGCGCACGTTCTCCGCCATTCCCGTGATGATCATCACGGCGCGCGTGGACGAAATCGACCGTTTGCTCGGGCTCGAACTGGGTGCCGACGACTACGTGTGCAAGCCGTTCAGTCCGCGTGAAGTCGTCGCGCGCGTCAAGGCGATCCTGCGCCGGGCCGAACTGCTTGCGCGGGCGCACCAGGAAGCGGAAGGCAGCGTGGCCTCGCCGTTTTCGATCGATGTCGCGCAACACGCCGCGCGCCTGGATGGTCGGGATCTGCACCTCACACCCATCGAATTTCGTTTGCTCGCGTTGCTGCATTCGGGCCCGGGCCGCATTTACGCGCGCGACTTTCTTCTGCGTGCGCTATACGACGATCACCGCGTCGTGGCCGACCGCACGATCGATTCGCACGTCAAGAACCTGCGGCGCAAACTCCAGTCGATCCGGCCCGAGCAGGACATGATCCGCTCGATTTACGGTGTGGGTTATCGCCTGGAGATCGCGCCTGCCGGCGAATGAATTCGACAGCCTGTACCCGAAACCTGGGCGGCATTCAGCGACGGCGCGCGCATCATGGATTACCTGAGCGTGCTGGTCGCGCGGCGCGTGCGCGAAAATCTTCGGAGTTCGCGCAGCGACGCACACTAGGCTCGTGAAGCCCCGAACGCTCTGAGTGGCAGGAGAGGCAAGCGCGCGCAATGCATGCGCGCACCTGGATTGCGTTTCCGATCAAGGTACGATCGGCTTGCCGCTCGCGTCCTTGACCTTCTCCTTCCACTGCGACTTGATTTCGCTGACGACCGACTCGGGCAGCGAGATGTAGTCGAGGCTATCGGCGGCGGACGAGCCGTTCTTGAAAGCCCAGTCGAAGAACTTGAGCGTTTCCTTGCCCTGCTCCGGCTTGTCCTGTGCAGTGTGCAGCAGCACGAAGGTCGCGCCGACCACCGGCCATGCGTCCTTGCCCGGCTCGTTCGTGAGGATCTGGTAGAACGACTTCTTCCAGTCCGCGCCAGCGGCCGCTGCCTTGAACGTTTCGGTACTCGGCTGAACGACCGTGCCCGCTTCGTTCTTCATCGCGGCGTAGACCATGTGGTTCTGCTTGGCGTACGCCCATTCGACGTAGCCGATCGCGCCCGGCAGACGCTGCACGAAAGCGGCCACCCCGTCGTTGCCCTTACCGCCCGTACCCGTCGGCCAGTTCACGGTCGTGCCTTCGCCGACCTTGCTCTTCCAGTCGGGGCTGACCTTCGAGAGGTAGTTCGTCCAGATGAAGCTGGTGCCCGAACCGTCGGCGCGGCGCACCACGGCGATGTCGAGATCAGGCAGCTTGACCTTCGGGTTCAGGGCAACGATGGCCGGGTCGTTCCACTTCTTGATCTTGCCGAGGTAGATGTCGCCGAGTACCGGGCCCGACAGGGTGATCTCGCCCGGCTTTACGCCCGGCACATTGATCGCCGGCACGACGCCCCCGACCACCGTCGGGAACTGGAACAGGCCGTCCTTCGCCAACTGGTCATCCTTCAGCGGAGCGTCCGAGCCCGCGAAGTCGACAGTCTTGGCCTGAATCTGCTTGATGCCGCCCGACGAGCCAATGCCCTGGTAATTCACCTTGCCGCCGCCCGACTTCTGATAGGCGTCCGCCCATTTCGTGTAGATCGGCGCAGCGAAGGTGCTGCCGGCGCCCGTGATATCCGCAGCCTGGGCGATGCCCGAGCCCAGCGCGAGAATGACAATCGCAAAGAGACTGACTCTCATCCCGTACTCCTTAAAATCGTTATTGATGCGCTGGACGTTACGTTCGCAATGTGACGATTGGGTGACGCTGGAATCGATCGCAAAAGAGAGCTTATGGATGCCGGCGTCACCATTCAGAAGACGTGTTAGCAAGGACTCACTGAACAGGTTCGAAGGTGGATCGTGGCACATATGGAATGTCGCAATAAACCGGATATACTGTTTATACCGTTTTCAGACCGGAGATCGACATGACTGTAGCGACCACACGCAAACCCACCAGGAAGGCGTTCCACTTCCCGAAGTCCGCGGCAACCGAGGCAACTGCGGATGCGCAAAGCGAAACGGCAAAGCCCGCTGCGCCAGCGCCAGCGGAAGCGGCGATTAAGTCCAGGCGCAAGAAGGCCGCGCCCAAAGCGCCTGCGAAGCCCGCTAACGGCGCCGCACAGGCACCGGCGCCTGCACCTGCACCTGCAGCCGCACCCGCGGAGAAGGTCAAGGCCAAGCGCGTGAAGAAAGATAAGGTCGTGCGCGACAGCTTCACGATGCCCAAGACGGACTACCAGCGCATCGCGCTCCTCAAACGCAAGTGCCTGGAGGCCGGCGTTGCGGTGAGAAAGAGCGAACTATTGCGCGCCGGCCTTCAATTGCTCGAAGCGGCGCCGCAGAAGCGACTGCTGGCTGCGATCGAAGCACTTGAAACCGTCAAGACGGGGCGTCCGGCCAAAGGCGACGAAAACGCGTGATGGGCGCGAAGCGTTGAAGATGTTGGGCTTGGGATAGCTGCCTGAGGAAGGCAGATGCATCGGGATTGAACGCCGTGGGCGTTCAATCCGTCACCACGAGGGCCGTGGTGTTACTTCCTGCGCCGCTGGTTGATCAGCCGCACGATATCGTTCGTCGGGCCGCTGGTGAGCAGGCGCGGGATGTCGTCGAGGTGGACCCATCGACACCTGGCTATCTCGCTGCTCGGCCGTGCCTTGGCCTGCCTGGGTATTTCACAGGAGAACACGTGATGGTGTTTCTGCTTGCCGCGAATGTCGAACAGGTACCTGGCCGACTTGCCCAGGAGCCGCGTCTCCTCCTTGAGTTCTCGAAGCGCGGCCTGCGTTAGATGCTCACCGCGCTTCAACATGCCACCCGGTAGTGCCCACTTCGACTGACTGCGTGCTACCAGGAGAATTCGCTTACCTCTACGGCAGATCACGGTGGCCCGTTTCTTCAACTCGAACTCCCACTTCGTTCCCGGGAGGCGCTTCTCGATGCATCCGCACAGCAACGCCTGACGTAGGTAAGCATCGTAATACAGAAAATCAGAAGGTCAACCTGCTGGCGACGCAAAGGCTGTCAACTTGCCAGAATTTGCACACTTCATCAAATCGTCACGAAGATCAGGTTGCCAACCGGCCGTATGGTATGGTTTGGGGCAACCTGTTTTCGTCAGACTCGAGGCACGAATGGATATGGACGGTGACTGGCCTTTACCACGGCCGCGCACTCGCTTCAGAATCGATCGGCGACGCTCCGATGCGTCACTCACCAGCAAGGCCTCCATCGCCAGCACCTTCTCATCATTGGCCATGCCAGTGGTCACCGAAGCGGTGCAAAGGACGAAAGCCCTGTCGACAGGCGTCGACCCCGAAGCATTTCATCAGCTTCGGGTGGCCTTCAGAAAGCTTCGTGCATTGTATTGGGCGTACTCGCCCTGGCTCGGCGAGGAAGCCACCGCGCAGGCCAGCGAAGAATTCAAGCGTCTGGCCGCCGTAGCGGGCGGAACGCGCGACTGGGACATCGCCGGCGACCTCCTGGAAACCGCGCAGAAGTCAGACGCATCCATCGAACTGCTGGTGACCGCCGCGCGCGAGAAACGCGCGCAAGCGGTGGCGCATAGCCAGGCCATGATCAAGAGCGAAGCCGTCGAAGCATTTCTGAACGACGCGGTGCTTCGCGCGCAAACCACGCTGCAGTCGCGTTGCAGTGATCTTCCAATCCGCGCGTTTGCCAGGCAACGGGTCCGTATGGCGCAGCGCACGCTTCGAAAACGCAGCAGACGCGCCGCGCGAAGCGAGGCTGGCCACGAGGAAAGTCTGCATGACGTGCGCAAGGCCGGCAAAAAGCTGCGCTATCTGCTCGAGTTTTTTCAACCCGTCATCAAAGGCGACCACGATCGCACCATCAAGGAACTGACCTCCGTGCAAAAGACGCTGGGGGAATTCAACGACATTGCCGCGAGCGAAACCTTGATCCGCAACACCACATTCGACGAGGTGCCTGCCGACGTCGTCGAGAAGTCGTTGCAGTGGCTGGAAGAAAGGAAGTGCCAGCGAATAGATGTTGCCTCGCGGAGGGTGAGAGCCATTTCCGACTGAACCGGCTGCGCCGCCGTCACTGGCAGGTCACGACGCTAACAGGCAGGTTCTCACTCGCCGTGCCGAGCCGCTCGCGCGATGCGGTGGTGATGGTACCGCCCGGCGGTATGCATGCCGATTGCCCCATTCCCCCGCCGCCTTCCGTTTGCGGCGCGCCGTTGTCGAACGACTGCCACGTGATGATGACCGATGCACCGCAGTTGTTGATCAGGTCGGTGTAGTCGAGACCCAGTTTGGCATTTTTCCCGCGATATTCGCGGTCGATGCAGTCTGTCGAAAGCTCGCTCGGCTCGAAGCCGGGTGAGGCGGCGGCCGACACCGCACGATCGTCGGCGGCGTGGGCCGTGCCATGCACCAGAAGGATCAGGAACAGGACGGTAAGCTGGCTGTTAGCCAGATTGCGGGAAGCGCTCATTTCTTCACCTCGCTTTCGGGTGCCGATCACCGTCAGTTAGCTTCCCGCAGAGGCAGGCGTCAAGCGCCAGGCGCCTGCGTACGTGGGCAAACAAACAATGTCGCCCCCGAGCCGCAAGTTTTTACTAAGGAATTCGAAATGACCGGGACGATGCCCGGGATCCTCACAAGGCTTGCACCTGCACTACGGGTCCGGGCGCACCGCCCACGCTCGGCGCGATCACGAGATATCGTCGGCGGTCGGACACGCCGGGCGTGCCAGGCGCGACGACTTGTCGAATCTGGCCCAGCGTGTTGACGATTGCGGAGCCGGCCGGGTTGGCCTTGAAGCTTGCGAGGACGTCGATTTTGCCACTGCCGTCGGCGTGGTCCGAAAGTCCGAGGAAATACGGCTGGCCCGCCTGCAATCCCGTCACCGCCGCCTGCAGCACCTGCAGCACTCCCTGGTCGAACAACGCTACCGAAGTCGGCGCAGCGCCATGGTCGGCTGCGGCGCCACCCACCGGGATCAGCATGACATGCGTGGCCTCCCCCGCCGCGCCGAGCGGCTGCGTGTTGGCCGTGCCGTCGCCATCCGGCACGGCTTCGGGTACATACGCCACGGCTTGCGGCGCCTGGCCGACCGCAACCGTAGCGATGACCTTGTTGGTCAGCGTGTCGATTGCCGTCATCGCATCGCCGTTTTCGAGGCCCACGTAGACACGCGTGCCGTCGCCGGACGGCCAGATGCCGTGCGGCAGGCTGCCGACCGCAATCGTCGCTACCTGCGAAAAGTCGTCGGTGCGGAACACCTTGATCTGGTTCAGGCCGCCCACCGTCACGTACGCAAACATCCCGTGGGCGTTCTGCACGATGTTCACGTGATTGGTGATCGGCCCCGTGTCGAGCGTTTTCAGCAGCGCAAACGGCGGCCGGGCGTCGAATACCTGCGTCTTGCCCACATCCTTCAACGTGAACCAGACCTGCCGGCCATCCGGCGTCGCTGCGATGTTCGGGCAGAACGGGCTCGCCTGCGTGACGCGGGCCACGATCTTGTGATCGGCGACCGAAACGACGTCGGTTTCCGGATTGAAGGACGAACAGATATACCCGTACTTTCCATCGGGCGAGAAGATCTGCATGCCCGGCCCGGCCGGCACGACAATGCGCGTCTTCTCTTCGAAGGTCTTGCCGTCGAGCACATCGACATAGTTCTCGCCGCGCACGCTCACCCACACTTCGTTGCCGTCGGGCGTGAAAAACGCCTCGTGCGGGGAGCGGCCCACATAGGTCACGTGCTTGACCGCATTGGTTTGGGTATCGATAAAGGTCACCGAGTTCGAGCCGATCGACACAATGGCCAGTGTGCGGTGATCGGGCGAAAAGCCCATCCCATGCACGAGCAACTGACCGTGATAGAGCGGGCTGAAATTGGCCGGGGTCGGCTCCCCGAGGCGGATGACACCGACCAGACGATTGGCCGCCGGATCGATGATCGACACGGTATTCGAAAACTGATCAGACGAATACACCCGGTCCCGATGGCTCACCGCAATATCGGCCGCCGCTAGCGAGCCGGGGACCTGCCCCGCCTCGGCGAGTGTCGTGGCGGCGAGCGCAGCGGCAGTCAGGGCCGCACCAAGCATGGCGTTGTATTTCATGACGTTGTCTCCTGCGTCTTGATGCGAGCGGGTCAGTGGGACATCGGCGCCGGCGGCGTGTTCGGGTCATGCACCGCGAGACGCATGGCAACGATCTCCTGCTGTTGCTCGACCACGATCTCCTGGGCGATCCTGCGTAGCTGTTCGTTGTGTCCGTGCCGCAATTCCGCCATGGCCATGTCGATGGCACCCTGGTGATGGGGAATCATTGTTGCGACGAAATCTCGATCGGTATCGCCTGTCGGCCTGGCCGCCATCCCGGCCATCATCTTCGTCATGGCCGCATCGTTCTCTGAGAGAAACGAGGCTTCGTCATCGCTGCGAGACGATCCCGCGTCACTCGCCGACGCGGCGCATAGAGCGGCCAGGGAAAGCGTGGCCGCAACGCTTGCCGTTGCCCGCAAAACGAGTCGAATTGCAGCGTTCATGACGTCCCCTCCGTTTTGGTCGAATCTCATTCGACATGAAGGCAAACAACGGACTCGCCGATTTACTCCATGCCGGGCGAAATCGATTTGCAGAGCGACGAGCCGCGAAACGTTGGCAAACGCTTCGCATCTCCCCTGTCTCGCGCGGGTCGTGTGGAATAACTTCGTCGATGACGTGTTCGTCCCGTGACATTCGCGTATGCGGGCGTACCATCATTGCACAACGCACGAAGGTCGCACGCGCGGGCCCGACCCATTCATTTTTTGCCGGGCGCCGCATAGCAGGTTAGCCGCGTCGCAGCAGTAAGGAGCGTTACATGGCCACGAGCATTGGGCTTCACGATCAAGGACGGCAACTGTTGCCGTTTCGCGAGTCGGTATTGGCGATGCTCGGCGTCGCTTCGGTTTCGATGCTGATCGCGCTCGACCAGACCATCGTCGGCACCGCATTGCCGCGCATCGTCGCGGAGCTCAAAGGCTTCGAACTCTATGCATGGGTCGCGACGGCCTACATGCTGGCGTCGGTCATCACGATTCCGATCTTCGGGCGTCTGGGCGATCTGTTCGGCCGCAAGCCCTTCATGCTGGCAGCCATCCTTCTCTTTACCCTCGCCTCGGTGCTCTGCGGGATCGCGACCAACATGCTGTTTCTCGTGCTCGCGCGCGGCCTGCAGGGCATCGGCGGCGGCATCATGATGGGGACGGTATTCGCGACCGTCGCCGACCTGTTTCCCGATCCGCGGCTACGCCTGCGCTGGCTGGTATTCGTCTCCTCCGCGTTTGGCCTGGCGAACGTGGTGGGGCCTACGCTCGGGGGCATGCTGACCCAGCACGGCAGCTGGCGCCTCGTGTTCTTCGTCAACGTGCCGGTGGGCGTGGCGGCGCTCTTCTTCGTGAATGCTTTCCTGCCGCATCTGCACCATGCCCGCGAAGGCGCGCGGCTGCGTCTCGACTGGCTCGGCGCTTGCGTCGTCGCCGTCACGTTCGGCGCGCTGCAGCTCGGCATCGAGCTTCTGCCGAGGCAAGGCTGGACGACTTCGACGATCGTGCTGGCCGCGATCGTGGTGGTCTGTTCGCTGACGCTTTTCTTCTGGGAAAAGCGCATGGGCTATCCGATCATCCCCGTTGACATGCTGCTCGACCGCAAACTCGGCCCGCTCTTTGCAATGTCGGTGCTCGGCGGATTTGCATTGTTCTCGCTCGTTTTCTACGTGCCGCTGCTGTTCCAGGGCGGCTATGCGATGTCGCCGCGCGCTTCGGGCATGCTGATCACGCCGCTGCTGCTCGGCACAACGGTCGGCAGTTTCGTGAACAATCGCGTGGTCACGCGCATCCGGCGCGCCAATGCGATCCTTTACGTCGGCTTCGCGTTGGCGGCCTTCGCGAGCCTCGCGGTGGTGGTGCTGCGAGGCAACGAGCCGCATCTCGTGTGGATGGCGTGCATGGGCGCGAGCGGCCTGGGGCTGGGCCTCGTGGGCACGAGCCTCACGGTCTGCTCGCAGCAGATCGTCTCGCGCGACCATCTCGGCGCCGCCACGGCGATGCTGCAATCGCTGCGCACATTCGGCGGCATGCTGGGCACGGCGATGACGGGCGCGTTGCTCGGCCACGTCTACACCATGGGCGTGAATCGCTCACTCGACTCGTATCAGGCGACGCAATGGTTCAGGTCGTTTGCGAGTCCCGAATTGCTCGTAGACCGCGCCGACCAGGCCGCGCTGATCAGCCGCCTCGTGAGCGCCGGGCATGCCGGCGACGCGATGATGAATTCCGCGCGCAGCGCGCTCGTGGATTCGATCCACATGGGCCTCATCGTCGCTGCCGTAGCCGCACTGGCCGGCCTGTGTCTCGCGTGGTTCGTGCCGCCCGTGCGGGTCGGTTATCTCGAGGCGCAGCCGTAAATGGACGCCGCGAAATACTTCTACGCACTTCATTTCCATTGCCGTTTAACATCTGCGTAATAAATTGGTAATTAGGGAGTAATCGAGGGTAAGCATAATTCGCCGCCGTCAGTAGAAATAACCACACAGCATCAATCACGACGACGGAGCCCTCAGCATGCCCGCATCACGCCACCGAATTGCACTGCCGGTCTACCTGGCAGTGCTTACCAGCGTTGCCGCGCTGACCGCCTGTGGAGGCGGCAATAGCGATCCCGCCACCACCGCCGCGATTCCCGCGCCGCCAGCCGACCCCGGCTTCGTGGACAACGCACCGATTCCCGACGTACCGGCTTTTGTCGACAACATCGCGACCAACCAGCGCGGCGACGCGCGTTACGCCACGCTCGCGACGAATGCGGGCGTGCGCGTGGTGGCGCGCTTTCTCGATCTCTGGCAGCCGCTCACGCAGCTGGTGGACGCGGGCGTCTCCGCGCCCGCCAACGGCACATTCCCCGCGGTCGTGCAGTCGACGTGGACGGGCGTCCCCACCGACGGCACGCCCAACGGCACGATCCTCAACAGCACCGTGCTGAACGCGAACATCCAGTACGTCGTGACTGCGACGACCCAGCGCAGCCAGGCGCAGGCCGACGCGGCCTACTACGACGATCGCCGCGGCAAGGGCTACAGCGTGACCGACGGCATGGGGCCGCTCACCGCCGCCTGGCACTCGGCTGCGCAGCAGACGACGAGCATCACGTCGATTCCCGCGGACGCGACCACGACGCTCTACAGCGACTCGGGCAACAACACGGGCGTGGGCAGCACGAGCAACGCAACCTTCGGCAAGGTGGTCGACCTGCTCAACACGATGGGCAACAATGCTTCCACCGAGCCCGCCAAGCGCTTCTACAAATACGCGCGGCCGTTCCGCTGGAGCACGAGCGTCGTGGTCGACCCCACGCTCGTGCCGGCCATCAGCACGACGCCGTCCACAGACGGCGGCTTCATCAGCGGCCACGAAGCCGAAGCCATGCGCGACGCGATGACCATGGCATACCTCGTGCCCGAGCGTTACCAGGAAATGGCGAGCCGCGGCCTCGAGCTCGGCGAAAACCGCATTCTCGCGGGCATGCATTCGCCGCTCGACGTGATCGGCGGCCGCATGTTCGCGCTGGCCGCCACTGCCGCGAATCTCTACGATCCCGCGAACGCCACGCTCAAGAGCGCGGCCTATGCGCAGGCGCACAGCGCGCTCGAACAGGCCACCGGCACGAGCGCCACGACCTTCCCCGCCTTCGCGCATTCGTCCACGACCGCGACCGACCGCTTTGCCGACTATGCGACCAACAAGTCGGAGTTCGCGCGCCGCATGACGTTCGGTTTCAGCCAGATCGAATCCACCGAAGCGCCGCCCGTCGTGCCCAAGGGCGCCGAGGTACTGCTCGAAACGCGCTTCCCGTACCTGAGCGCCGACCAGCGCCGCATCGTGCTGAAGACGACCGAAGTCGTCTCGGGCTATCCGGTCATGGACGACGCCGAGGGCTGGGGCCGTCTGAACATGTTTAGTGCTGCAGATGGTTATGGTGCGTTCAACGGCAATGTGATCGTGGCGATGGACGCGACCCAGGGCGGCTTCAACGCCGCCGACACCTGGCGCAACGACATCGCCGGCTCGGGCAAGCTCACGCTGCAGGGCAGCGGCACGCTCACGCTTGCGGGCAATAACAGCTACACGGGCGGCTCACAGGTGAGCGGCGGCATGCTCGCTGCAGCGTCGACCACGGCCTTCGGCAACGGCGACGTGTACGTCGGGTCCGGCGGCGGCGTGACCGTGGCGACGAGCGCACCGTTGACGGTGGCGGGCAAGTACACGCAGCTCGACGGCACGACGCTCGAACTCGATATCGACGGCAACGGCGGCGGACGCCTGCGTGTGGGCGGCCAGCTCACGGTGGCGGGCGGCACGCTGCATGTGAAGTTCGTGAACGGCTATACGCCGAAAGTGGGCGACACGATCGACGTGATCGACGGCAACGGCGCATCGGTGAAATTCGCGACCGTCACTGTCGATGGCTTCAAGGCCACGCCCGTTTATTCTTCGACCGGCGTTTCGGTGAAGCTCTCGGCTTCGTGACGTAGCCACGCAGTATAAAGGCCCCGAATCGCAACGGTTCGGGGCCTTTTTTACGCATCAGAAGCGATGCCGGATGCCCGCGGCCACGAGCACCTGGTTGCGGCCGCCCGACGGGTCGCAGGTGTTGATCATCGCAAGCGCACCGGACGACGCGCGCTGATAGATCGCCTCGGTATAAACGTCCGTGCGTTTGGACAGTTGATAGCCGGCCTGCAGCGCGCCTTGATGCCAATGCGCGGAGGTCGTGCCCGTGTAGGCATACATGCCCGCGAGCGAGAACGCGGGCGTCACCTGCGATAGCGCATTCACTTCGTAATTGCTGAATGCGATCGAAGGCAAGGGCGCGCCGCCGTCGGCCTCGCTGACACCGGTATGAATGGAACGCGACCAGGCCGCGCCAAGCGTGACGTCGCCCAGCGCGTAGCTCATGCCCGCGCCGATGATGTCTTCGCGCTGCACCGCGACCTCGGTCGGCACGAGGCCCGCACCCGGCAGCACCGACGTCTCGTACGCACCCACCGAAGAGGCGCCGCGGCCGTTGATGTGCATCCACGCCACGCCTGCGCTGAACGGGCCGCCTTCGTAATGGACGCCGAAGCCGTAAGCGCGATTTTGCGCGAAGCGCCCCGCCTCGTTCGAAAACGCGTACATCGCGCCGGCGCTGAAACCACCGTACGTTGCGCTCGCGTACTTCACGGCGTTCGAGGCGAGCCACGAATTGTTGGCGTTGTCGTTGTCGAACGGATGCGCGAATGCCGTGCCGCCCGCGCCGCCCGTTAGCGTGAACGGGGCGAAGTAGTCGTGCATCGTGTCGTACTGGCGGCCTAGCGTGATCGTGCCGAGTCGTTCGGATTGCAGACCAACGTAGAACGGATGGTCGTTGAAGGCTTCGCCAGAGGTGGCCGAGAAGCCGCGCTCGAGGCGAAAGATCGCGGCGTTGCCGCCGCCGAGGTCCTCAGTGCCCTGCAGGCCCCAGAAGCTGCCGTCGACAAGACCCGAGCCTGCACGATATTGGGTGCGGCCGCCAACGTCGCTGACATAGTCGACGCTCGCGTCCATCTCACCGTACAACGTGACCTGCTGCGCCGAGGCGCCAGCGCCGGTGAATGCCAATGCCGTCCCACCCAGGACGGCGAGAATGTTCTTGTTCATGAGTCATCTTGTTTGTGTAGGTGGGATTGTGTGGACGAGCGCCGTCCGCCCCCGCTCGATGCGGCGAGGACGTAGCGAGGTCTGATTTCTGGCTCGATTGACAGCCGGTCACAGTGGCGCGACCGCGCCGGATTCTCACTGGCTTCCCTGCTGCGTTTCGCTTGTGCAGCGCCTACGCGCGAAAAACAGCCGCAAGGATAGCGTAAGTTGCGGGAGCAGCCAAACCGGGTGTTTTTGCCACACGACGCTCGTCAAAGGTTGACGCACCGAATGCGCGGCCCTTACCCTTGCGCCCTGATGGTTCCCGGCGACGGGATCAAAAGGGAACGCAGTGCAAGACTGCGGCTGCCCCCGCAACTGTAAGCGGCGAGTCCATGCCAGAGAAGGCCACTGGGAAACCGGGAAGGCCGGCTGCGGATGTCGACCCGCGAGCCAGGAGACCTGCCATCAACCGAGTCCAGCAGCCGCAGCGGGCGGGGATCCCCGATGCGCAAGCACCGCCCGCGTGGCGATCGCCCGTTGCACGGACAGCCCGTATTTCAGGAGCTGTTTCCAGCCATCGCATCATGAAGTTTCGCCAATTCGTATTGACTTCCGCCGCGCTCGCCTGGGCGTGGCAAACCGCGCATGCCGCCGACGCCGCCGACGCCGCCGACGCCGCCAATGCATCGTCCGCCCAGGCGCGGCAGCAAGCCGGCGGCGACACCACGCTGCCCAATATCCTCGTCGTGGGCGACGCGCAGCATCTGCCACAATCGTTCGATCAGCGCTACGCAACCACCCAGGTGCTTACGCGCCAGGACCTCGAACGCGTGTTCCCCGTCGACCCCAGCATCGCGCAGGCGCTCGCCACGCTGCCGGGTGTCACCGTCTCGCAGACCGGCGGCCCAGGGTCGTACACGGGGGTGAGCATTCGCGGCTCGTCGGCCGACCAGGTGGCCGTGTTCATCGACGGCATACGCATAGGCTCCGTCACCACGGGCACGGCTGAATGGGCCGATCTGGCGACTGCCTCGTTCGACCGCGTCGAGGTGATCTCGGGCCCCGCGGCCGCCTCGTTCGGCGCGGACGCCATGGGCGGCGTCGTGCAGCTCTTCACGCGCCATGCGTCGAACCAGCCGAACCAGACCACCGTCTCGTTCGGCGGCGGCTCGAACAAGACCTTTGACACGCAGGTGCGCACCTCGGGCACAATCCCATCGACAGGACCGCTTTCCGCACTGAGCGGCCTCACCTACTCGCTGGGCCTGCACGACTACAACACGGCGGGCATCGACGCGACGCAGCCCGGGGCCTACGGCCACGAAGACGGCCGCAATCCATACCACGCGCAGAACCTCGACGCGCGCCTTGGCTACGCGCACGACAACTGGTCGATCTCGACCTTCGCGCTCTACCACCGCTCCGATCTCTCCTACGACAACGCGGGAGGCAACGACCGGCAGCGCGACACGCAGCTCACGACCGGTCTCGCGTTCCACCTCGACATCACGCCGACCACGCAGTTCGACCAGTCGGTGGGCTACGCGACGGACCGTCAGTTCCTCTATTCGAACGACCCGACGATCCCGACCGACGAAATCGACTCGACGCGCTTTTCCACCTCCACGTCGATCACGCATCAGGAAAGAGGCCATACGCTCTTCGGCATGCCGCTCGACGGCGAGACCAAACTCGCCTACGACTACACCCGCGAGCTGGCGTTCCTGCCGGTGGATGTGCCGGGCGGCCTGCCCGCGCGCAACGATTCGGCCGTGTCGATGCATCAGTCGACCACGCTCGGACCCGTCACGCTGTTTCTGGCGGGGCGGCACGAAATCGTGCAGGGGCAATCGGTGAATACGGGCAACGTCGCGCTCTCGTGGGCCATCACGCCGGTCTACACGGCGCGCGTTTCGTACGGCAATGCGTTCCGCCTGCCGACGTTCAACGACCTCTACTATCCGGGCTACTCGAATCCCAACCTGCTGCCCGAGCGCAGCGACTCGGTCGAAGCCGCGCTCGATGCCACCACGTCCATCGGCACGTTCACGGCGGCCGTGTACGACACGCGCGTGCACGATCTCATCACGTACAACTCGCAGACCTTCCTGCCCGTGAACGTGGGCCGCGCGCACATTCAGGGTCTCGACCTCTCGTACAAGGGCACGCTCGGCCAGTACACGCCGGTGAGCCTCACGGTGGGGATTCTGAATCCGCAGGACGTGACCGACCAGACCTGGCTCAATCGCCGCCCGCGCCAGACGGTGAGCCTGAGCGTGGATCACACGTGGGACGAGTTCCAGCTCCACGCGCTCAGCACCGGCGTTTCGCTGCTGTATAACGGCTCGACGTTCGACGACCAGCTCAACACGATCTACCTTCCCTCGTGGACGACGGTGAGCCTGCGCGCGTCGTACAAGGTCAATGCGCATCTCGCGCTATCGGCCACGCTGGCGAACGTGTTCAACCGGCAGTACGTGACCGCCTACGGGTACAACACGCTGGGGCGCACGGCGTTTGGCAAGGTGACCTATACGTTCTGAGCGTTGCGTGCGAGCGGGTGCGTTCAAGCGTTTCGCGCGCCCGCTCGCCTAGCCCTCGCGCTTCGGACGCCGCACCGCGCGAATCTTCCCACTGTTCCCGCCGCCGCAGAAAAACTGCTCGCCGCCATCGGACTCCAGCCCCGAAACGGCGGTGCCGGGCGGCATGTCGAGCTGTTCCAGCACTTCGCCCGTGCCCGGATCGATACGCCGCAAATCGCTCTCGTCGCCTTCCCAGGTGCCGTGCCACAGTTCACCGTCCACCCACGTCACGCCCGTGACGAAGCGGCTCGATTCGAGCGTGCGCAGGATCGCGCCCGTCTGCGGATCGACCTGATGGATCTTGCGCTCTCGATACACCCCGACCCAGAGCGTGCCGTCCGCCCACGCGAGCCCCGAGTCGCCGCCGCCTCCGGGCGCGGGAATCGTCGCGAGCACGCGGCCCGTTTCGGGGTCGATCTTGTGAATGCGATCCTCGGCGATCTGAAACAGATGCCGCCCGTCGAAAGCCGTGCCCGCGTGCGCCGCGATGTCGATCGAGCGCTGCGTCTCGCCGCTCTGCGGATCGAGCGACGCGATGCGCTCGCCGACGGCGAACCACACCTGTTTGCCGTCGTACGTGACCCCGCCCACCTTCTCGATGCCGGGGAAAGGGCCGTACTCGCGGACGATTTCGGCAGTCGTTCGTTTCATGGTTTCCTCCTTGAATGACGGGACAGACGTTCATCCTAGTCGCCTGGCAGCGGGGCGGGGAGTAACAAGGTCGTCGCGAATCCGGGGACGGGCGGCGTGGTCCAGCGGCGCGCGCGGCCGTAGCCGAACGATTGCACCTTGTCCGCCGCCGCGAGCGAATCGAGCGCGCGCTGCACGGTGCGCTGGCTCGCGCCGAGCGCGAGCGCCAGCGCCGAACTCGACCACGATTGCCCATCGGCGAGAAAAGCCAGCACGGCGGCGTGCTTTTCTTCCACGGGCCGCGCCAGTACCACCACTTCGCTCGCGTGGCGCGGCGCCAGCGCGAAGCCCTGCTGGGTCGCGCCGATCTCGGCCACGTCGCGCATCAGCGTGCGCAAGCGGCCGATTTCCACGCGCAGGCGGGCGCGGTGCGTTTCGTCGGCGTGCTTCGTGCGAAAGGCGCGGGCGATGAGCGCATCGCGCGGCACGTCGGCGGGCCACGCCTGCGCAAGCGCGCGGGCGAGCACGAACAGCACTGGCCGTCTTGCGAGTTCGATGACGGTTGGCCCCTCGCGCGCGACGTAGCGGCACGCGTCCACGACGAGGGCCTTCGAGGCGAGCAGCGCCTCGACGTCTTCCAGCAGCAACACCCGCTCTTCACCGCGCGCGATGAGTCGCGCCGCCGGTGAGGCCAACAGCAGCGCTGCGCTCTCGATCTCGGCGCTCAGCGCCGCGATGCCCGCCTCACGCGCGGCGCGCGCGGCCGCGCAGAGCGCTTGCCGCGCCGCTTGCGTTTGAATGCGCCGCATGGCAATGCCGGCGGCGATCAGCTCATGCGCCGCGCGCAAAGCGGGCGGCAACGGCGCGGGATCGACTTCGGAAAGCATGCCCCCAGCCTCGTCGAGCCGGCCGATCAGCAGCAAACGGCGAATTTCCAGGTAGAGCGCGTGCGCGGCATTGAGGCGGTCGCCATGGGCTTCGAGCGTTTGCCGCGCCGCAGCGAGCGTATCGGTCGGCCAGCCGAGATCGCGCGAAGCGAGCGCGATTTCGGCCTCGGCGACGACGCAGCGCGCGCGAGCGACGGCCTCGCGAGCGCCGAAGCCGCGCGCCGCGCTGCGCAGCAGCGCTTTGGCGCGCGCGAAGTCGCCGAGCTGCGCCATGGCGATGCCGCGCAGCGCGAGCGCGGGCGCGTCGTCGCGCAACGCGACCCGGTTCAGCGCGCCGAGCGGATCACCGGCCGCGAGCGCGCGCGCGGCAGCCGTGATCAGCGAATCCATGGTCATGGGAATCCCGCCACACTTGTCACTCCCCCTCCTTCTCGGTCCGGACCTAATCTAACACGGCGATCAAATGAATCATCGATCGAACGACGCGGCAGTACCCACAGCACGCCGCCACCGTAGTCAACCCATAGGAGGACCAGGCAATGGCAACCCATACCACAGGAACACGCGAAGACTGGCTCGCGGCGCGCATCGAACTGCTCGCGGCCGAAAAGGAGCACACACGGCGCGGTGACGCATTGGCGCAGCAACGCCAGGCGCTGCCCTGGGTGCGCGTCGACAAGATGTATCGCTTCGAAACCGAAGAGGGCGGCGCCACGCTCGCCGATCTCTTCAAGGGGCGCTCGCAACTGCTCGTTTATCACTTCATGTTCGGGCCGGACTATGCGGCGGGCTGTCCGTCGTGTTCCTCGATTGCGGATGGTTTCGACGGCATCGCGGTACATCTCGCGAATCACGACGTGCGGCTCGTGGCGGCGTCGCGCGCGCCGCTCGCGAAGCTGCTCGCCTACCGCAAGCGCATGGGATGGCATTTTCCGTGGGCCTCGTCGAACGGCAACGACTTCAACTTCGATTTCAACGTGGCGTTCACCACGGCGCAGCAGCGCGCGGGCGACATCGAATACAACTATGCGCGCAGCGGCCACGCCATGGACATGAATCCGCCGCCCGCGCCCGTCGCCGAGTTCGCGGCGAGTTGCGGCACCGACGCGGCGACCTATACGCGCGACCGTCCGGGCCTGAGCGCATTCGTGCTCGAGGACGGCGTGGTCTATCACACGTACTCGACCTATGCGCGCGGTCTCGATGGCGTGTGGGGCATGTACCAGTGGCTCGACCGCGCGCCGAAGGGACGTAACGAGGCCGGCATCTGGTGGCACCGGCATGACGAATACGCACAGAGCTGAGGCGCATCATGGATAACGTCGGCATGACGGTACGGCCCTGCGGCGGTATACCGCGCGCGATTTTCTTCGGCGTTGCGTCGCTGGTCTTCGCGGCGAGCGCGGCGGCAACGTTCGTCCGGTGCGCTTCGATGCAGGCGATGGGCGGCACGCCGATGCCCGGCGGCTGGACGATGTCCACGCTCTGGACGCCCATGTGCGGACGCACCTGGTTCGACGCCACCGTATCGTTTGCCGGCATGTGGAATGTGATGATGGTCGCGATGATGTTGCCTGCGGTCACGCCCGCTTTGTGGCGATATTTCGAGGCGCTGGGCGACGCACGCGCGGCGCGTGCGGGTGGGATGACGGTGATGGCTGGGGTGGGTTACTTCTTTGTGTGGCTCGTGGTTGGAGTGCTCGTGTTCGCGGCGGGGGCGCAACTCACCGCGCTAGTCGTCGATGCGCCTGCATTGGCGCACACCGCGCCAGCCGTGGCCGGTGTCGTCGTCGTGATGGCGGGCGTGTTGCAGTTCTCTGCGTGGAAAGCGCGGTGGCTTGCGTGCTGCGGGAACTTGCCGTCGTGCGGGCATGCGCGGCTCGACGTGCAGGCCGCGCTGCGGCACGGTTCGAGGCTCGGCCGGCATTGCCTGTACTGCTGCGGAAATTTGATGGCGGCGCTGCTTGCGGCAGGCGTGATGGATCGGCCTGCGATGGCGCTGGTCGCGGCGGCGATCGCAGCGGAGCGGTGGATGCCGGGCGGCACAAGAGTCGCGCGCGGGATTGGCGCGGCTGCGATCGCGGCGGGCGTCGCGATGGTGGTGCGGGCGGTGGCCGCATAAAAAAATCGCCGTTCCGCATCCGCGAAACGGCGATAAAACGCTCCGACTCTAACGTCGAACTCACGCCTCCAGACTCGCGCCTGCACACGAGTCTGATCGACGCTCCGGATTGTTGTTAGCAGTCCGGAGTAGCAGCAAGAGGCCGGCCGAATTCCACCTCTGTGCTGCTGGGCGAAGCGCGGCGCGACCAGGGGGACTCCCGGCCTCGCCGCGCTCCGCGCCTCTTGTGGCGGCTTACATGCCGCCGAAAGACTTCTTGACCGTCAGCTTGTTGGTCACCGACGCCACGCCGGGAACGCCCTTCGCGATCTCCTCGACCCTGGCGATCTGCGCGGTGTCCGAAACGGTCCCGTTCAGCGTAATCGCGCCACCCCTGGCCCCGACGCTGATGTTGCCCGCGTTGATCGACTTGTCCTTCCCGATGGCCGCATACACCTTGCGGCGCATGGCACGATTCGCCTGCCTGTCCGTGGGAACTGCCGCGCCAGGAGCAGCCGTTGTCGACGCCGCCTGCGCCCCCGCAGCCGCGCTCGCGTCACCCTGCGCCCACGCACTCATGGAAGCCGCCGCGACGAGCGTCGCGATCGCCAATCCGGCTACCGTAGTTCTCTTCATGAATTGCTCCGTTCTTTCTTGAGTTTATGAGGATCAGAACGCGTGACGAATACCCACCATCGCCGCCGTCGTCGACTGGCCCGGCGCGACCGGCGCTCCGTAGATGATCGTCTGGTTCATGGTCCCCTTGTTGCTGACGTAGCCGACCTGGGCGTAGGCCCTGGTTGCCTTCGAGAGGTTGTATTCGGCGCCCACGGCGACTTCGCTCGAATGATTCGCCGAGTTGTTGCGGTCCTTCAAATAGTAGTAGCCCGAAGTGACCTTGAAGACCGGGCTGAACTGGTAACCCAGGCCGGCCGAGATCATTTCGAAGTTGTAGGTCGCTTTGGTGAACAGGCTGGACGAATTGGACGAACTGAACGAGCCGGATATCGAGAATCCGCTGATCGTGTACATCGCGCCGACATAATAGAAATTGTTGTTGTTGCGGCCCGTCGCCGGCGCGGCCGGCGTCGTCGGATAGGTGCCCGCGTACGGGTTGGTGTCGTGCCCGCTGTAGTAAACGCCAGCCAGGTTCAGGCCGTAGTTCGAGTACTTGAGCACGGCCGACTCGCGCGTGCCGCCCTGGAATTGCCCCGGCACGCCACCCGGCGCGTATTCCAGCGCGAGCGATGCGCCATAGAACTTTGGCGAGCTATAGACGATCGCGTTGCTGTCATAGAGCGCGCCGATCGGCGCATTCGTGCTCGTGCCCGGCCAGCCGGCGGCCTGATTGAGGCCCAGCCACGCGGTGAGAATACTGCCGAAGTACTGCGCGCCGCGTACGTCCGTGTCCGCCATCGCGTAGATCATCGGGATGATCTGCCGGCCTGCGTCGATCGAACCGAACCAACCCGATCCGCCGATGGTCGTGATCTGGTTGAACAGCGCCGTCACGCCCGGCGTGTCGGACAGGCCCGGCTTGCCGTTGTTCGACGTGAACGACCCTTGCAGCTTGAAGTTGATCTTGTAGCCGCCGCCGATGTCCTCGGTCCCCTTCAAACCCCAGATACTCGAAAAGATGCCGCCGTCCTTGAGTTGCCAGACGCTCCCCAGATTCTTCGCAGTCCCCGAAAAGTTTGCGGCCGAAGTGCTCTGGTACAGCACACCGGTGTCGACCACGCCATAAAGTGTGACCGACGATTGCGCATGCGCCGCGCTGGCGAACAGGACCAGCGCTGCCACGCTGCCGAACTTCACTTTCATTGCCTCTCTCCGTGTGTGTGGCTGCCGGGTGGTCCCGGCGCCTTTTGTTGTTGCCTGGTGGGGATTACATGACGTCCTTGCGGCGATCCACGATCTGCATGAGGCGGCTGCTCCATCATCAGACCCTGCATGGTTTGCTATCCTAAGTGACTTCGGTACGTATGCGGTTCTTGAGTGCGATGCCGTGGCTATGCCTGGCTCGGAGCCGGCGTTTCCATGACACTCACCAGCAGCTTTCCTTGCGCAGTCCGCACAGGAAATGTCGTGACCTTCAGCCCGCCCGCGCCCGGCATACAGCCGCTGCGCAAGTCGAAGCGCAGTCCATGCGCGGGGCAGCGCACCACGCATCCTTCGAGCGGGCCGCTCGCGAGCGAAGCGCCGCTGTGGGGGCACGAATTGTCGATCGCGTGCAGCTGTCCTTCGATATTGAACAAAACGATGCTGCGGCCGTCGACGAAAACCAGCTTGCGCTCGCCCGGCGCAAGTTCGTCGGCCGTGCCGACCGGCACTTCACGTGTCATCCCCGTTCCCCTCGACTTTCTTCAACTCGCCTCAGTGCGCGACCGCCAGCGCCATCGTGCCGGCCATCGCGACCGGCGAGTACACGCCCGAGAGCGAGTACCCCGTGTTGAACACGAAATACGGCACGCCGTTCACCTGTGGATCGGCGTACGGCGCGCGCTGTCCGGTCGGGTCCGCGAGGCGCTTCGATGCGGCAATGTGAGCCGCCAGGCGCTCACGCTCGAGGCCGCATTCGAGCCCCAGACGCTCGAGCACCGCGTAATCGCCGATGTTCTGGCCTTCCATGAAGTACGCCTCGAGCACGCGGTCGATCAGCACCGCGCTCTGTTCGCGCGTGCCGCGGCTCGCGGCAAACGTGACGAGGTCGTGCGCGGCCGCGGTGTTCGGCAGCACTTCGATGCGATCGAATGCGAACTCGACACCCGCGTCGCGCCCCGCGCGCTGCACCTGCGCGCGCCTCGCGGCCACCGCTCCGTCGCTGCCCAGGCGGTCGCGATAGAACATCTGATACGGCATGCCTTCGAGCGGCGTCCACGGCAGCAATTGGTGTGAGCGCCACTGCACACGCACACGCACGTCGGGCCGCGAATTCGCGAAACGCGCGAGCGCTTCGTCCAGATTGCGCTTGCCGATCAGGCACCACGGGCAGATGAAGTCGAAGAAGGCTTCGATCGTCAGCACGGGCGGCTCGCCCGCGTCGCGACTCGCCTGCGCCGCCCACTTTTGATCAGACAAGCTCATGAATCAACATCTCCGCCATGGGCCATTCGCCGAAACCCGCTGCGGGATTCAGATGACCGACTTCGCCCAGGTCGACGAGGCTGCTGCCCCAGTCCTTCGCCATGGCCTCTACGCGCTCGAAGCGCGCGAGCGGATCGTTGCGGCTCGCGCCCACGATGCTCGGAAACGGCAGCGGCTTGCGCGGAATCGGGTTCCAGCCGTGCTCGGCCAGTGCTTCGAATGGCGGGTAACCCGGCGGCAGCGGCGTTTCGAGGTCGGCCGGCGCGGCCAGCAGCGCGCCGTGAATCTTGCGGCTGTGCTGCTGCGCCCAATGCACCGTGATCATCACGCCCGCGCTATGCGCCACGAGAATGACGGGACCGTCGATCTTCGCGAGCGCCGCGTCGAGCGCCGCCACGCGCGCTGCACGGCTGAGCTTGTCGTGCTCGAGCGGCGGCACCGAGACCGCGTTGGGCAGCTTTTGCTGCAGCAGCGTTTGCCAGTGCTCCGCCACGTGGTCGCGCAACCCCGGGACCATCAGCATGGTCGGTGTGGTCTTCAGCGTCATTCGTCAAGGTCTCCTGCGCGCTTCAGTACGGCTTATCGCCAATAATGCCGGCGCGTTCCATCTTGCGGTGGCACGGCGGGTAGTCCATCACCGCATAGTGCTGGGTGCTGCGGTTGTCCCAGATCGCGATGCTGTTCGGCTTCCAGCGCCAGCGTACCTGGTACTCCGGAATATAGGCCTGGCTCACGAGATAGCGCAGCAGGTCGCCCGCGCCCGGATTGGCGTCCTGCCCGAAACGCACGCGCTCGGGCGTGTGATAGTTCGTGAAGTGCGTCGTGAATGCGCTCACGAACAGCACCTTCTCGCCGGTCTCCGGATGCGTGCGCACCACCGGGTGCTCCGCATCGGGAAACTGCGCCTTCAGCGCATGGCGTTTCTCGATCGGCATGGCCGCGCCGAAGCTCGCCTCGATGCTGTGGCGCGCGTACAGCCCGGCGATCTGCGCCTTCACGTGTTCCGGCAGCTTATCGTAGGCGAGCGCCATGTTCGCCCACATCGTGTCGCCGCCCACGGGCGGGCACTCCACGCAGCGCAGCACCGCGCCGAACTGCGGCGCCTCGCGCCACGTGGCGTCCGCGTGCCACGCGTTTTCGTAGCGGTCGTTCGGCTGCTCCGGATTCTTGTAGATGCGCACGAGGCCGGGATGCTCAGGGTCGCTGCCCGCCACCGGATGATCCTCCAGCTCGCCGAAGCGGCGCGCAAATGCCACGTGTTCGGTGCGCGTGATGTTCTGGTCGCGCAGGAACAGCACGCGGTGCTTGAGCAGCGCCGCGCGAATCTCGGCAAAGAGCGCGTCGTCGTGAACGGCATCGGCGAGATTCACGCCGGTCAGTTCCGCGCCGATGGCATAGGTCAATTGTTCGACTTGCATGCTGCGCTCCTCAGATGACGAAGACCGACGACCCCGTCGTCTTGCGTGCTTCGAGGTCGCGATGCGCCTGCACCGCGTCTTCCAGCGCGTAACGCTGGTTCAGTTCGATCTTGATGCGGCCCGCAGCGACGTGCCCGAACAGCTCGCCGGCCAGCTCGTTCTTCTCCGCGGGGTCCGCAATATAGTCCGCCAGCGCCGGGCGCGTGAGATAGAGCGAGCCCTTCATCGCGAGGATCTGCGGGTTGAACGGCGGAATCGGACCGGAAGCCGTGCCGACGCAAACCATCAGGCCGCGGCGCTTGAGCGAGTCGAGCGACGCCTCGAAGGTATCCTTGCCCACGCTGTCGAACACCACGTTCACGCCCGCGCCGTTCGTCAGTTCGCGCACGCGCTTCGCGACATCTTCGCGGCCGTAGTACACGATGTGGTCGCAGCCATGCGCGCGCGCCACTTCGCCCTTCGCCTCGTTCGACACCGTGCCGATCACCGTGAGGCCCAGCAGCTTCGCCCACTGCGAGACGATCAGACCGACACCGCCCGCCGCGGCATGCAGCAGGATCGTGTCGCCGGCCTTGAAGTCGTGAATGCGGCGCATCAGGTACGACGAGGTGAGGCCTCGCATGGTCATGCCGGCCGCCGTTTCGCATGCGATCGCGTCGGGCAGCTTGATGAGCGGGGCCGCCGGAATCAGGCGTTCGGTGCTGTACGCGCCGAGCGTGTTGATGAAGCCGGTGTAGGTCACGCGCTCGCCCACCGCCACGTTGCTCACTTCGGGGCCCACGGCCTCGACCACGCCCGCGGCTTCCACGCCCATGCCGGCAGGCAGCGGAACGGGGTACAGGCCCGAGCGGAAGTAGGTATCCGCGAAATTCAGGCCGACTGCCTCATGGCGCAGGCGGACCTGTCCGGGGCCGGGATCGCCCACTTCGACGCTTTCGTAGCGCAAGACTTCGGGACCGCCGGTTTCGTGGAAGCGCACTGCTTTCGCCATGTTCAATCTCCTATCCTTTACTCAAACGCGTCGACTCGAAGTCAGTCAAGCCGACTCGAACTGCCTGTTCAATTTCATCGTTGTGCGTGACCACCGGCTTCTTCGCGCAGGGCATTCACACGATCCAGATCGACGGTGTAGTTGCGCTTGCCGATCAGGAAAACCACTGCCGCCACGAGCGGCGCAAACGGTACGAGTTGCAGCGCGCCAAGCAGGCCGATATGGTCGGCGGCAATACCCGTGAGCACCGCGGCGGGCGCGAGGCCGAGCAGGTTGTTCGCCAGCGTTAGCGTGGCGAACGCCGAGGCATGGATCGAGGGCGGCGTGAGGTTCGCCACCATCGCGCCCGAGGGGCCCGCTGCGCCGGCACAGAAGAACATGGCCGCGCCGATCAGAACCAGCTGCGCCGGGCCGGCCGGCATGCGCAAGCCGACCGCGAGCAGCGCGAAACAGATCAGGCAGTACGCAATCGCGATGCTCCATTTGCGCGCGCCATTATCCTTGCTGAAGCGGTCCGCGAGATTGCCGCACACCACCATGCCAACGCCCGTCACGAGCACGAACACTGCGGCGGTCCCGGCCGCTTTGCCGGTGGCCATGCCGTAGTAGCGGTTCAGGAAGCTCGGCAGCCAGCTCCAGACGGCCGCCGGCACGAGCAGATGCACGCCGCTGCCCACATACGCGCACACCACGGAGCGCGTGGAAAACAGGCCCTTGAGCAGCGCGCGCAGGCTCATGCGCATCCCGAGGCCATTCGCCTCGCGGCTCACGCTCGCCGGCTGCAGCGAGGCAATGCGCTTCTCCGTGACGACGATGCGATAGATCACGACCAGCACGATCCCCATGGCTGCCATCGCGCCAAACGCCGCGCGCCAGCCATGCTGCGCAGCCACCGCACCGCCCAGCGCCATGCCCAGCACCGAGCCGAAGGCGCCACCCGCCATGAATGCGCCCGTAATCGTGGAACGCAGGCGCACCGGAAAAATACTGAGGACAACGGCAATCCCCACGCTGCCATAAGCCGCTTCGCCGATGCCGACGAAGGCGCGTGCAAGCAGCATTTCGCCGTAGTTCGTCGAGAGCGCGCAACCAAGCGTCGCGAGACTCCACAACGCCGCCATCAGGACGATGCTCTTCACGCGGCCCCAGCGGTCGGCGAGCACCGACAGCGGAAACGTGAGCACGCCCACCATCAGTGCGACCACGCTGCTCAGCGAGCCGAGCTGCGTGTCCGAAAGACTCCATGCGGTCTTGAGCAGCGGAAAAACCGCATTCAGGACCTGCCGCGACATGTAGTCGGAAAGCAGCAGCCCGACCGTCAAGGCGAACACCACCCACGCATATGCGCGTACGTTCGTCCCGGTCTTCGTCAATTCGCCCGCGGTGGGCTCGGCATGCGTGAGCATGGGTTGTCTCCGTGGTAGCCCGCTCTTCGTCGGGTTCCGTTGTTCTCTCAGTTTCAGCAGGTACGACGCAAGCGCCAAACCCTCGCTTCGAGGCCCGGCACAAGCCTATGCCCGCGCCGGGCCCCACTGCCATTACGCCGCGCGCAGCGGCAGGTTCTTCACGCCGGCCACGCGGTTCGGCGCCATGCCGTTGGCCGCGAGCGTTTCGTCGACCGTCTCGTACTGCACGCCGATGCGATAGATATCACGCGCTTCCTTGCCCGTGGCAATTTCACGGCCCAGTTCGCGCGCCACGCGCACGCATTGCTCGATCTGCTGCACGGACGTGAAGCGCTTGCCGTGCTGGTCGATGATCGTATCTTCAATGCCGCAACGCGGGTGCAGGCCCATGGACATCGCCATCATGTTGAACGGCAGCACGTTCTTGAGCAGCGACTCGGCGGTGACGGTGCAGCCATCGGGCGCACGGTGCACGAAGTTGAAGAAGTTGAACGGGTTCGGGCCGTCGAAGCCGCCGCCGATGCCGATCCACGTGAGATTCAGCGGCCCCTTGTACGCGCCCTTGCGCACGAGGCGATCGAGCGTTTCGAGCGCGTGGATGCCCGTGAGCTGGAAGTGCGGCTGAATGCCCGAAGCCTGCAGACGGCGCAGATGCTCCTCCACCCATGCCGGGCCGGCCGGCACCGTCATTTCGCTATACGCGGCCATGAACGCCGGGTTGGAGAGCGAGGTGCCCGCCAGGTATTCCGGGTAGAGCAGCTCCATGATGTTCATCTGCGTGGTGTTGATCGCCACCGTCACCTGGTCCGGCTTCGGCTCGAGGTCGGCCAGCATGTGACGCGTATCGTCCGAGAGCCACTTCGCCGCTTCGCCCTCGTCTTCCGGCGCGAACGAGATCGAGCCGCCCACCTGGATGATCATGTCCGGCACCGCGGCGCGCACGCCTGCGATCAGCTCGTTGAACTTCGAGAGGCGTTTTGATCCCTTGCCGTCGAGTTCGCGCACATGCAGGTGCAGCACCGTTGCGCCCGCGTTGTAGCAATCCACGGCCTTCTGGATCTGTTCTTCCATCGTCACCGGAATGTCTTCCGGGAAGTCTTCGGGCATCCATTCCGGACCATACGGCGCGGTGGTGATGACAACCTTGTCCTGGTTCTCGGGGTGCAGCGAATCGTCGAGGAATTGCATCGTGTTCTCCAATATGGGGACGGTATTTCAACGTTTGGCAACGTGGCCGGAAGCCTGAAATAACGCTCGGAACCTGGCTGATCCGTTGAGATGCACGATACGGCAATCCTGCGCTACACTTTTCTGATTGCGCGCCATCGTTTTAGCTTTTCGCGCCACCAGGCGTTAACACCGAGACAAGCGCAAGCCCATGTTTGACGGGCTGAAAAGGCGCAGCGAGGCCGCAGCAAAGAGGAGACACGACAATGGAAACCACGCTGAGCTCGGTCTCGCTGAGCGGTTATTTCGACGTGGCAAAGCGCGTGGGATTGAACCCGGTCGAGCTTGCCCACGAGGCGGGCGTGGACGCCGCGGCGCTCGCAACTCCCGACCAACGCGTCCCCGCCGCCGCTGCGTGCCGGTTGCTGGAGCGTTCGGCGGAAAAGGCCGCGTGCCCGACGTTCGCGCTGCAAATGGCCGAGACGCGCCACAAGTTCGGCACTGGCGTGGTCAACATTCTGCTCGCGCACAAGCGCACGCTGCGCGAGGTGCTGCTCGCCACCGCAGAATACCGGCATCTGCTCAACGAAGCGCTCGCGATCTTTGTCGAAGACGCGGGCGCAACCGTCACGATCCGCGAGGAACTGGTCGTCGATCCGGGCACCCCCACATACCAGGCCATCGAACTCGCAGTGGGCGTGCTCGCGCGTCACTCCAGCGCGCTGCTGGGCGAGCACTGGAAACCGCGCGCGGTGCACTTCGTTCACCAGGCGCCGCCCAGCCTCACGTTTCATCGGCGTTTTTTCGGCTGTCCGCTGGAATTCGGCAGCGACTTCAACGGCATCGTATGCGCGGCCGCCGACCTCGACTACCCGAACCCCGCCGCCGACCCGGAACTGGTGCGCTACGCGGAAAGCCTCGCCGAATCGCTCAACGCAACGGGCGTCGATTCCACGGCACTCGAGGTGCGCAAGGCGATCTACCTGCTGCTGCCGCTCGAGCAGGCCAGCGTCGAAGGGGTGGCCGCGCATCTGCGGCTGAGCGTGCGCACGATGCAACGTCAGCTCGGCGTCGCCAATACGAGCTTCACGCGGCTCTTGGAGGAAGTGCGGGGCGAACTTGCCGTGCGCTACATGAGCAACCCGCGCTATCCCATCGGACGTGTGTCCGCCCTGCTCGGCTACGCCCAGCAGGGCTCGTTCACGAACTGGTTCAGCGCGCGCTTCGGCATGACGCCGCGCGACTGGCGCAATAGCCATTTGATCTGAAGCGACGGGACGACGGCGCGCGTGCCCTGCCGTGTGGTCCTTTAGTCCCTTAATCCCCTGGTCCCTCAGCCCGTATGCGGAAGCGGGTGCAAGTCAGGCGCGTCGGCATCGAACGTGGTCATGAGGCGCACCAGATCGGCAAGCGAGTTCGCCTTCATCTTCTCCATGACGCGCGCCCGGTGAATCTTGATCGTTTTCTCCGCCGCGCCCAGTTCGTCGGCCACGAGCTTGTTCGGCCGGCCCGTCACCACGAGCGCCATGACCTCGCGCTCGCGCGGCGTGAGTTTTTCCACCCGCCGCTGGATCTCCGCGCGCTGCTCGCGTTGTTCGTATAGCTGGCCTGCGCGTTCGAGCGCGCGCGACGTGGCTTCGAATAGCACCTGCGCGTCGATCGGCTTCGTCAGGAAATCCGATGCGCCCGCCTTCATCGCGCGCACCGCCGTATCCATGTCGCCATGGCCCGAAACGAAGACGATCGGCACCCTGCCCTCGAGCCGCTGCTGCAATTCAATGCCGCTCAGGTCGGGCAACTGGAGATCGAGCAGCAGGCAGGCAGGCGCGCTCGTCAGGTCCGCGCCGTTGAGGAAGGCGCTGGCGCTGCCGTACGCCTGTGCCGTGTAGCCGCCGGATCGCAACAAGCGGCATAGTGCGTTGCGAACGTGCTCGTCGTCGTCCACAACGAACACGATGGAAACTGGCGAGTTCATGGTGAAAAACGCGTGGTCGTCTGCACGCACGCGCCCTCCGCGGGAAGTTCGATATGGAACGTCAGGCCGCGATCGGCGTTGCGCTCGGCCCATAGCTGGCCGCCGTGCGCCATGACGATGGTGCGGCTGATGGAGAGGCCAAGGCCCAGCCCGTGGGGCTTGGACGTCATGAACGGCTTGAACAGCGTGACGAGCCGATCGGCATCGACACCCGGCCCATGATCGCGGATCGCGAGGCGCACCTTGCCGCGATTCTCGCTTGCCGTCACGAAGATGCACACCCTGCGATCTTCCGCGTGGCAGTCGTGCACCGCATCGAGCGCATTGAGGAGCAAATTGACGAGCACCTGCTGCAGTTGAACCGCATCGCCGTGCACTTGCGGCAGCCCGTCTTCGATGCGCGCGCCCACTGCCGCGCCACAGGTTTCCGTCTCGCGGCGCAGCAGGCGCACCACGTCGCGCACGAGGCTGCCGACATCGACGGGGCACAGCTCGGGCGGCTCGCAGCGCGCGGACTGGCGCATCTTGCGGATGATCGCGTGCGCACGCGTGCTGTCGGACACGACCTCGCCAAGCAGCTCCCGCAAGTCGCTCATGGCCGGCGGGCTCTGGGCGAGAAACCGTTGCGCGGCCTGTGCGTTGCTGAGAATGGCCGTGAGCGGCTGATCGACTTCGTGCGCGAGCGCGGCGGCCATGTCGCCCACCTCGGACGCCCGTTCCCGACGCAACCGGCGCGGTTCGCTGCCGGACTCCGCGAGCGTCGTGTCGCGCCTTTCCGGTTCGATGACGACCACCATGCGCGCCGCGGGTCCGGCGGCGAGCGATGCCGAAGCGCTCACATGCACGTCGATATCGGCGCCGTTCTTCGCGCGCGCGATGGCCACGCGCGTCACGCTATGCGGCAACCCCTGCGCGGACTTCAGTGCGCCGAACGATACGGGGCGTGCGTCTCTTCGCCAGGCGACGAGCACGTTTTCGATGCGCATGCCGATCAATTCGCCCAGGGCATAGCCGAGCACGTGGGTGGCCATGCCATTGGCCCATGCGACGCTGCCCGCTTCGTCGATCAAGAGCGCCGCCGCGGGCACGACTTCGAGAACGCTGTGCAGACTTTGCGCAATGGCCTGTGTGGCCTGCGCCGACGCGTGGCCGGTGTTGCGCGCGGCCAGTGCGTTGCCGTTCGGCGGAGTGCGCGGCTTGATTCTGTCGAGCCACGCCAGCAGGCCGGCCGCTGCGTGTTCGGCTCTCGGTCTGTTCAGTTTTAGTTTTTCGTTCCCCATGTCTGCCCTGATCACGGTGTCCTCCGGCTACGCTGCCCTGCTCCGGCAGCCTGCGAATCGTTTCAAACGCTTCAGCGCCCAGGCGGGGCGGATTTGACGAGCACCGGCATTCCGGCCGTTTTGCGGTGCAAACTGCGCCCCAATGATGACTGCAGCTTACTTTTGATTATCGAAGAACGCTCCGGCATGGGCGGAGAATGAGTCAGTCATTGAAGAAAAGAACGGATGGGATCATGATTGCGGAACCGCTTCGCTGTACGCTTTCACCGCGCGTTAATTATATGAAAGAAATTGCCGATGATTCGTTCCGCGCGCAATTGTTTTCGATAACTTTTTCCGCATATAACGCTAATCAGGCGCTAAGGCCTTGAATGCGCTTGCACCGGACTATATACACTGACTATTTACCGGGAATATTTGCGAACGTTTTCTTTGATTTGGTAATTGGCTCGCGAAATCATCTCTATTCAATACGAATGGCGATCGTGCAGTTTGTCGCGTGGCATTATCTATTCTGTTTTTTATGAAATAGTCGCCACCATTATTTCGATCTGGAAACGCGCGAAAATGGCCTGCAGAATCCATCACACCTCCGGCGCGTGACAGCTCGGTAAACGCCGTTGTTGATCAAGGCGCCGAAGCTGGCGCGGCTGCACTCGCCGCATGATGTTGCGTCGTATTTTGCTGACCATGTTGCCGGGACTGGTTCGAGCGGGCCTTGTGCTCCGCTTTGCGCTGCACGTCCCGCATCTGCCTGGTACCCATCGTTCCCGCTTGCGCAAATACTTCAGACATGAAGGCGGGCGCACAAAGCAGGAGCACCGTCGCACACGGCACAGCAAGACGCATTTTCATTTGGGATCTCCAGGTGTCGGCGCTGCCAGCCTCGACGAGTGAATAGCATCATTGCGCCGCCATTGCGGTGTCAATAGGACTCTGGTCCGATTGCCAGCACAGCGTGGCTTGCCGGACTATACCCGTGGGGCTCTCCGCCTCGCCACACTCGAACAAGAATGCGCGCACGCGCTCGCCCCTTCACGTTGTCGCTATCCGTCCCGCACTCCGGTTGAGCAAACAATTGGAAGGATCGGCCATGACCTCATGGATCAAACAACGCACGTACACCCTCTGCCTGCTCGTGCTCGCGTTGCTCCTGGCAGGCGCTCAGGCGGTGCGCGCGCAAGACGCGCCGCAGCCCGCCCCCTACAAGCCCGAGGAGCTGGAGGCGCTGGTCGCGCCCATCGCGCTCTATCCCGATTCGGTGCTGGCGCAAGTCCTGATGGCATCGACTTACCCGCTCGAAATCGTGCATGCGGCCCGCTGGGTCAAGGAGCACCCGAAGCTGAAGGGCGACGAAGCCGTGAAGGCCGTGCAGGACCAGCCATGGGACACGAGCGTGAAGTCGCTCGTCGCGTTCCCGCAGGCCCTCGAGCCGATGAACGACAAGCTCGACTGGACCCAGAAACTCGGTGACGCGTTCCTCGCCCAGGAAAAGGATGTGCTCGCCGCCGTGCAGCGCCTGCGTGCACGCGCACAGGACTCGGGCAACCTCAAGAGCAACGAGCAGCAAAAGGTCGTGGTCGAGCAGCCGCCCGCGCAAGGCGGCCAGACCATCGTGAAGATCGAGCCTGCCAAGCCCGAGGTGATCTATGTACCCGCGTACAACCCCACGATCGTGTACGGCGCGTGGAGCTACCCGGCTTACCCGCCGTACGCCTGGCCACCCTATCCTGCTTACTATCCCGGCGGCGCACTGATGACCGGCTTCGCGTGGGGCGTCGGGCTCGCCGCCGCGGGCGCGATCTTCGGCAACTGCAACTGGGGCGGCGGCGACGTCAACATCAACGTGGACAAGGCGCGCAACGTCAATCGCAACTTCGACAGCACCAAGGTCCAGGGAGGCAAGTGGCAGCACGATGCCAGCCACCGCCAGGGCGTCGCATACCGTGACAACGCCACGCGCGAGAAATTCGGCAACAACGTGGCAGGCGCCGACGGCCGCCGCGACTATCGCGGCCGCAATGGCCAGAATGGCCAGAACGGCGCCAGCGTGGCGGACCGCGCCGGCAACCGCACGGGCGGCGGTGCAGGCGGCCAGGGCCTGGGCAATGGCAACCGCGGGAATCAGGGCAATCCCGGCAATCGCGGCGGCGCGGGCAACAACGCGAGCGTCGGCAATCGCGCGAACCTCGCCGACAACGGAGCGGGTGGCAATCGCGGAGACCTTGGCAATAACGGTGCCGGCGGCAATCGCGGCGGCATGGCTAACAATGCCGGCGGGAGCAATCGCGTGAGCACCGGGGCAGGCGGCGGGTTTGGCGGCGGCGGTGGAGGGAGCTACGGCGGCGGCGGCCGCGATGGCGCCTTCCAGGGTGTGGGCGGCGGCGGCGCCACCCAGCGCGACGCGAGTCGCGGCCGCTCCAGCATGCAGTCTTCAGGGTTCAATCGTCCGAGCGGCGGCGGCGGTATGCGCGGCGGTGGCGGCGGTCGTGGCGGCGGCAGACGCTAGGGAGAACGGCCATGAACAGACATGAGTTTCTCCGTCCGGCTGCATCGGCAGTACTCGCGGCGGCGATCGCCATCGCACTGCTGGTATTCGCGCCGCGGCCTTGCGCGGCCGCCGGGCAAAACACCTTCGCTACGCCCGACGCGGCGATGGCCGCGTTCGGCGACGCCGTGGCCGGCAACGACGAGGCGGAACTGCGCACGCTCTTCGGCGCAGATTTCCGCCAGCTCATCCCGCCGGTCGGCGCTCAGATCCGCGACAAGTTCCTGAGTGAATGGCAGACTTCGCACACCATTCAGGATACCGATGCAAATCACGCGATGATCGCCGTTGGCGACGACGGCTGGACCTTTCCGGTCCCGCTCGTCAAGACCGCCCAGGGCTGGCACTTCGACACGCACGCCGGTGTCGAGGAAATGCGCGTGCGCCGCATTGGCCGCAACGAGCTTGCCGTGATGCAGACGATGCTCGCGGTCTACGACGCGCAACGCGAATATGCGCAGACCTATCACGACGGCAGCGACATGCTGGTCTACGCCAGCAAGCTCGCGAGTTCGCCGGGCAAGCATGACGGCCTGTACTGGCCGACCGATCCCGACGCCGCGCCGAGCCCGCTAGGCGTCGCATTCCTCAAGGCCGGCGCGCGCAACGCCGAAAACGCCGGTTACTACGGCTACCACTACAAGCTGCTGACCTCGCAGGGTCCGCACGCGCCCGGCGGCGCATATAACTACATGGTCGACAACAAGCTGTTCGGCGGCTTTGGCGTCGTTGCGTGGCCGGTGCGGTACGGCGACACGGGTATCAAGACCTTCATGGTCAGCCACGACGGCCAGGTCTACGAGCGCGATCTCGGCCCGGATGGCGCGGCAAAAGCCGAAGCGATGACATCCTTCGATCCGGGCCCGGGCTGGTCGAAGGCTGCGCCGTGACACTCGGCACTGGCGCTGCGCCACTGCGTTTCACGGTGCGCGCGCGGGCTCGGGGGCCGACGCTCGCGCCGGCGCGTCTTCACCGAGCATGTAGAGCAGCAGCGCGTCGCGATCGGGTGCGCTCATCGCCGCCGTCGAGCGCATGAGCACCGCGCTCGCCCAGCAGACGTCGGCCATCGTGGCGCCAGGGCCGCCATTCGTGACGCGCTCGAGCCGCGCCACGGACTGCGGATCGCCAGCGAGGGCCGCGTTGACCGCATCGTCGAGATGCCGCAACGCCCGCTCGTATGCCACGGGCGTGGGCAGCCTGACTGGCGCGGCGAGCAGGGATCGGATCACCACGCGATAAAGCAACGAGAAGTATTCGGCCGTGTCGGCATCGCTCATGCTGCCGATCGAAATGCCCTGAGCAAGGTCCTGCACGCTCGCCATGCCCTGGCAATTGCCGCGCGCCGCGCGTCCCATGTATTTCGCGAGCAGCGTGAGGTACGCCAGGCGGTCTTGTGGCGTCAGGCGCGCGATGCCGCCGCGGATCAGGCGCTCGCGCGCCGCGTCGTCGCGCAGCCGGGCTTCGAGGCCCGCCATGCCGCCGGGCACGGCGACCGCCACGGCCGGGTCCGCACGCAGCCGGTAGAACCACGTTTCGACGATGCGCGCCTTGATCGTCTCCTGCTCGACGCCGGCCTCGCGCAATGCCACCGCGCTCTGCGCGGACCTCGGCTCGGCGGGCGCAACAACGTAATCGAGCACTGCGAAGAGTCCCGCCGGCGTGTCCTCGCTGCGAGGCACGCTGCCCGACGCATCGTGGCCCGCCAGCGCCAGCGCCGCGCTCAGTGCGAGCCACGCACAATGCAACGTCTTCATGAGATCCCGCGTAGCGTGCTCACTCCGTCGCACTGCCAACTGTTGGATGGTCCGCGCGAATCGCGGCGGCAATGTCGGCGCTGATGGTGGCGAGTGCGCGATCGTGCGCGTCGACGAGCGCACCGTAGTCCTGGCTCGTCACCTGCTCGTGCGCTACGGTGTGCCCGAGCGTCAGCGCCTGGTGACCCGGCGGGCGCACGACCCATTGCGCGTCGATCGTCACCGAGTCTCCCAGTACGCTGTCGATGCGCGTGATATCGACGCGAACGCGCCAGACCGGCGGGGTGGCCGCGCCATCGAACGTCGAGACGTGCGCCGTCCCGAGCCGCTGTGCAAGGTCCGCGGCAACGACGCGCCCAACGTCCAGTTTGAGCGGCGTGGCCCAGCGCGCGAACTCGTTCATCTGGATCGTGTTGTCCGGATTGCGCGTGACGATTTGCGGCCGGTCCACCATGTCGGGCACAGTCACGGGACCGACGACGACATCGAGTGCAGCGGCGCTCGTCGGCACGGCGGGCGATGCGCTGGCCGTCGCGGCGCTCGCATCATCGGCGCGCAACGCATAGAAGGTCGGCGACGGCGAGGAGCACCCGGCGAGACACGCCATCGCAACGGCGAGAACGGCAGGCAGAGTCAGGTTGCGGCGGTTCACTGCTTGCCTCCAGGTTTGCCCTGCACCACGGCCTCGGGATGGCGCTCGAGGTAATCCGTAAGCATGCGCACGGACGCGGCGGTGCGGGCCAGTTCGCGCATGGCGTCGCTCGTGTTCTGCTGGAGCTGCGAGTCGGGCTGCAAGGCATCGGTGGCCGAGTTGAGCGTGGATCTTGCCGCCGAAAGCGTATCGTGCGCCTGCGGCACCACGTCGGTGCCGAGCTTCGCCACCACGTCGTTCGCACTTTGCAGCGTGCGCTGCGCACTCGCGCCGATGGCCTCGAACGGAATACCGTTGAGCTTCGCGAGCAGTCGCGTGAGCGAATCCTGCAGCGACTGCAACGTGCGCGGCACCGTCGGCATCTCGGGCGGCGTTCTCGACCAGTCGATCTTAGCCATCGCAGCGTCCGGGAAGACGTCGAAGGCGACGTAGAGCTGTCCTGTGAGAGGATTACCCGAGCGCAGCTGGAACCGGAAGCCGCTGGCAACCAGGAACTCGGCAAGCTGGCGCGGTTGCGAAGTGAGGCGTCCGGCCGGCTGGCCTTTCTCGAAGCGCGACGTAAAGCGCTCCGGATACAGATTGATTTCAACAGGAATGCTGAACTGTTTCTTCACCGGGTCGAAGCGCGTGTAGATACGTGTGACCTCGCCAATCACGACGCCGCGGAAATCGACCGGCGCGCCCACTGTGAGCCCGCGCACGGAGTCGTAGAAGGTCACGACGTAGGTGTCGACAATGCGGTCATGCTCCTTCATCGAGTCGGCGTGCGTGGCGTAAAGCTCGAACTTCGAGTCTGCGTCGGCCTCGGGCGGTTCACCGCCGGCGTCGGCGTCGGGCGTTTCAAACGCCACGCCGCCGATGAGCAGCGACACCACCGACTGCGTGTTGATCTGCACGCCGTCCGGGCTGAGCGAGACGTCGAGTCCACTCGCATGCCAGAAGCGCGTGTCGCTGCGCACGAACCTGTCGTAGGGCGCGTTCACGAACACGCGCAGCGTCACGCCCTTGCCGTTCGGGTCCATTTCATAGGCAGCAATCTGTCCGACCTGAAGACGGCGGAAGAACACCGGCGAGCCGACATCGAGCGAGCCCATGTTCACGCTGTGCAACACGAATTCGCGCCCCGGGATGTCGCTCGGGATCGCAGGCGGGACTTCGAGTCCCACGAAGTCGTGGCGCGCTTTGCTGGAGTTGCCTTCGTCCATGCCGACAAAAGAGCCCGAGAGCAGCGTGCTCAGGCCCGAAACCGTACCGCCGGAAATGCGCGGGCGCACGACCCAGAAGCGCGTGTTGTCGACGAGCATGCTCGCCGCGTCCTTCACGAGTTCGCCAGTCGCGATCACACGCTTGTGATCGGGCGAGAGCGTGACCGCCTTCACCACGCCGATATCGACGTCCTTGTACTTGATCTTCGTCTTGCCGGCCTCGAGGCCGTCGCCGGTCTTGAAGCTGATCGTGATCGTCGGCCCTTCCTCGATGATCGCCTTGGCAGCGAGCCAGCCGCCAATGAGCACCGCGACGATCGGCACGAGCCAGACAATCTGCATGCGCCAGCGCGAGCCGCGCGCCGGCTTCGCCTCGGGCAGGTCCGGCAAGGAATCGTCGTTACCGGGTGCTGCCATTTTCGTGCTCCATCGCGTCCCAGATGAGACGCGGGTCGAACATGTTCGCGGCGAACATGGTGAGGATCACGACGGCACCGAAAGCGATCGCGGCGGGCCCCGCCTTGATCGTGGCGAGCGCGTTGAACTGCACCAGCGCGACGAGCATCGTGATCACGTAGATGTCGAGCATCGACCAGCGGCCGACCAGCTCGATCAGCCGGTAGATGCGCGTGCGTTGCTCGGGCAGCCATGTCCAGCGGCGCTGCGTGGTCCACGTCAGATACGAAAGCCCCAGGATCTTCAGCATGGGCACGGCGATGCTGGCAATGAACACGAGCAGCGCGAGCGGCCACGAACCCGACACCCACAGATACACCACACCGCTCATGATCGTGTCCTTCTGCGAGCCGAACAGCGAACTCGTGTCCATGACGGGCAGCACATTCGCCGGTACGTACAGCACCATCGCCGCAACCAGCAGCGCCCACGTGCGCGACAGGCTCGCGACCTTGCGCATGTGCAGCGCGCTGCCGCAGCGCGGGCACGTCGCCGCATGCGCGGCCGCCGGCATGCGCGCGAGCATTCCGCACGCATGGCAGCGCGCGATGCCGCACGCGGCGCCCGTGAGCGGGCCTGCGGCGCGCTCGCCTCGCGCTCTGGCCGCCTCGCCCGACGCGTAGCGCGTCGTCACGCTGGGCGTGTCGAGCACCCTGACCGCGTTGGCCGGTTGCGTTGCCCGCGCCACGCGCGACCAGAACTGGCGCGCGTCGAACGCCGCGCTCGCGCCCGCGAGCACCAGCATCAACGCGCCGAACGACCACAACGCGACACCCGTCACGACCGTTGCGATATGGGACAGCTTCACGAGCGCGACCAGCAGGCCGAGTATCAGCACGTCGGTCATGCCCCACGGCCGTGCGATGTACATTGCGCGGAACAGGAGCGGCGCCTGCCACGGCGCGCGGTCGATCGCGAGCGGCACGAGGAGGGCGAGCAGACACACGACCTGCAGGCCAGGCATGAGGATCGTCGTGGCGAATACCAGCGCCGCGATGGGCCACATGCCGTCGAGATAGAGAATCTCGACCGAATGCCACAGCGTCGTGCGTACGAGATTGCCGTTCACCGAGAGTCCGACGATCGGATACAGGTTGGAAATGACGAACAGCACGAGTGCGCCCAACGCGAACGCGAGCGCACGGCCGAGGCTTTCCGGCAGATTCCTTTCCAGTTCGGCGTTGCAGCGCAGGCAGCGCAGGGTGCCCCCCGGCGGGCAAGGCGCGCCGCGCTGCATGAGATCGCAGTCGTGGCAAACGAGAAGCTCAGCGCGCTTCATTGCGGGGCCTCCCTGAATCCGGTCGTGGCGTGGTCGATTCATCGTCGCTGTACCGATTCGGCATGCGGGGCGTCAGCCCGGCGGCGGCACGCCCAGCACCGCATGGACCGCGCCGATGAGCGCGGAGTCGTCGAACGGCTTGCGCAGGTACGCAACCGCGCCGGCTGCCTGTGCCTGCTCGCGCACGCGCGCATCGTCGTGCGCCGTAATCACGATGCACTGGATGCCGGTGCCACCCAGCCGACGCTGTACCTCGATACCGTTGATGCCGGGCATCTGGATATCGAGGACCACGCACACGGGCGCGTGAGGCGCCGCGGCCGCCAGGGCGTCGAGAAATGCCTCGCCGCTCGTGTACACGTCGGAGTCGATGCCGACCGACTTCAACAGGCGCTGGATCGCTCGCCCGACCGACTCCTCGTCGTCGACGACGGCCACGGATCGTGTCACGGTGTTCATTTGACTTAGCGTTCGGTTACCGGTGAGGACAGCCAGAGCGGCGCCGCCGTGCGCGCCGACCGGCATCCTGAGCGCAAGCGGCTTCTCCATGCGCGACTACTTGTGTGGTGCAGGCTTGACGGATACGGCGAACGCTTCCGTATACACTGCCTCGACCTGATCGCCGACCTGCACGTTTGCAAGCTGCTGGGGATCCTCGACCCGCAGATCCATCGTTCCCCCTTCGGGGCCCATCAGGGTGACCGTTTTCGTCTTGGTGTCGACCGCTACGACATTCGCCGTGACTTTCACCTCACGGCCCACCATGCCGCCGGGCTTCTCGCCGGCAGCCGCACGCTCGACCTGCGGCGTTTCCTGCACCGAGGTCTCGCCGTCGCCTCCCTTCTTCAGGCTCAGCGTGAGTGATTCCTTATAGGTCATCGTCACGACATCGCCGACCTTTAGTTGATCGAAGTTTCTGACTTCCGGTCCCAGTTCGGCTTCTACCAGCTTGCCGTCGTGACGCTTGAGCGTGACGGTGCGGGTATCGGCGTCGATCTTCGTGATGGTCGCCGTCACCTTGTGCATGCCGGTGACGGTTGCCTTGCCCGGCTCGTGCGTCACGTTGGCCGTCGTCTGGCCCTGAGCCGCGGCAAGCTGCGCCGCGGCAACGATGACGGCTGAAACAACCCATTTGAGGTACGACATCGCGACCTCCTGTTACAGATCGAGCTTCGTCACCTTCGTGCCAGCGACCGACGCATCGGCCATGATGCCCGTATTGGTCATCACGATCGCCTGGACCGGCGCCGTTGCGGTTCGCGTGTCGATCTGCCCATTCGCACCGACCTTGACGAGCGCAACGGCAACATCGCCGCCAACCGACCAGCCCTTCGAGTTGCGGAACTTGTCGAGCGAGTCCTGCGTCATGAAGAGAAAGATCACGGCAGTGGACTGCACCCCTGCCTGCAAGCCGAACGAAGCGGCCGCCGTGCTGTAGTACCCGACCGTCGATCCGCCCACGCGCAACGCACCCTGGCCGTACGACCCGCCAATGATGAACGCTGCCTTGCCGACCGATGGAAAGACCAGCACGCCTTGCGACTTCGAAACGAGTTCCTGCGAGCCCGGGACAGTCGAGAACAGCCGGGACATCGTGCCGTCCACGGCGGCATCGATCTCCTGGCGTTTCGCCGCATCGGTCGCGCCGCTCGTCCCACTGCCCGTGGTCGTGCTGCAACCCGCTGCAGCGAGCCCGGCCGCGGCCGCCGCCGTAAGCACAAAAATCCGTCGCTTCATTGTTGTCCTCCATTGAGTTTAGACAGCCCGGACACGGCACTCACGCATGCGGATCGAACGTCACGCGGGAATGAGACGTTGCTCGCACATCGTTGCTCATCGTTCAGTTACATAGTCGCAGACGCGGCGCACAGGACAAATCGGACCTTGGTCTTACGCCGCCTCAGGCCGCTTCATGCACGGCGCACTACTGCACCGTGTAGCCGCGCCCTTGCATGCACGCGGCAAACGCGCGGTTGAACGTGTCGATCGCGCCCTGCTGCTGTTGCTGCGCGTTGGCCTGCTGGGCACGCCGTTCCTGGCGCGCGCGTGAGCCGCCCACCATCGTGCCGGCCGCCGCGCCCACTGCCGCGCCCCTGCCCGCATCGCCGGTGATCGCGCCGATCACCGCGCCGCCCGCCGCGCCGCGCGCCGCGCCCTGGACACGCTGGCCGCCGCCCACCGCCGGCCCCGAAGGCGGCGGTGGCGTCGACGCGACCTGTTTCGGGTCAATGCCCGTGTTGCTCCTGGCCCACGAGTAGCATGCCGATTCGTCCGAGTGCTGTTGCTGCGCGCTCTGCCCCTTCGCGGGATACGCAATAGGCGTTGCCTGCGCGGCACTCATCAAAAGCAGCACGGCGGCGCACAGGGCGCCGGTCCGACAATTTATATAGGTATCCATATCAACTCCTTGAGCGCGTGCGAGATCGCGCCGATTACGCCTGCTGCTATCGGCGGGAGATTGGACAATGACAGTCGTGCCTTCGGCACGACGCCCGAATGCGGGACGAACACCGCGCCGTGCAACCGGCGCAGTGGTCTGTTCAATGATGTGGGAGCGGCACGGCGAAGACAATCAGACCATGGTCCTACCGTCCCCCATAGGGACAGGCAGGCGCCATGAAGCGCCCGCCGTCGCACGGCCCGAACGGCCATGCGGTGCGGCGGGCGTAGAAGAATGGCTGCAGTGACTCAGAACTTGTGGCGGATGCCGAGGCTCACCATGATTTGCGAACTCGAGCTGCCGTTCAGCCCATAGTCCGCCACGGAAGCGACCGCGGTGGTCAGGATGGAACCCGTTGCGGTCGGTACGCGCTGCGTGCCGTTGGCGTGCTGCCACGCGCCGACGAGGTATACGTCGGTACGCTTGGAGAGGTTGTAGTCGCCGCCCAGCGAGACCTGGTTATAGGTCGCCGAGGTGTCGCCCGCGCTGTGCGTCCACGTATAGCCAACACCGATGAGCGACGCAGGCGTAACCGCGTAGTTCACGAAACCGGCAGCGACGTTGTAGCGCTGGTTGGATGGGAAAAGCGATTGCGAGTCCGCCTTGTACTGCGCGTTGCTATACCGGCCGCCGAACGTAAACGGTCCGGCCACGTATTGCAGGGCAACGGAACCAATGCCGACCCACTTGGCGGTTTCATAGGCGAGGTTCTGAAAACCGCCGTCGAAGGTGCCGTCCGAGGTGCTGGTCCAACCGGTGCGAGGAATCGTGGAGTTGGCATTAGTCATGCGGACGTAGCCCGCCGCGATGCTGAATGAGCCAGTCACATAGCTCGCCGCGGCCGACCAGGTCTGCTGCGAACCTGTCGCGCCCGCGACGCCGCCGAACGCATACATGCCTTCGATCTGGAAGCCCGCGAATTGCGGCGAGAGATACTTGATCGCATTGTTCGTACGAGAGCTGTTGTCGTTGTTGTCCACGTCGCCCGGCGTGGTGAAGGTGCTGCCCCAGTAATTGTCTGCGGTAAGCGGCTGGACCATGTCGACGACCGGGTCGTACTGGCGACCCAGTGTCAGCGTTCCATACTGCTGGTGCGTCAATCCTACGAAGGCTTGACGGCCAAATAGCAAGGTATTGCCGTTGTAGTTGCCCATCTTGCCGCTATTGATGTCGAATCCGCTTTCCAGCTGGAAGATCGCTTTCAGGCCGCCGCCCAGATCTTCCGTTCCCTTCAAGCCCCAGCGGGACCCTTGCAGATTGCCACCTTGCATCCGATACAGATTGTTGCCCTGAGCGTCGGCGTTGTGGACGAACTGAAAGGCTTCGTCGATCACGCCGTACAGGGTAACGCTGCTTTGCGCGTGAGCGACCGGCGCCAACATGGTGAGCGGAACAGGAAGCAACATAAGCGCAAGCTTTTTCATGTTTGCAACTCCTTCACGCACCGGGTAATCGGTATTCCTATATTAGTCGCTTGCTCCGGAACGACCTCAGCGTGAAATTGGTGCCGTTGTCGGCACAAGACATCCAATGCAACATGAATGAAGGCCATGGCTGTGTAACCGCAGCTTAACTAAAGCATTAAAACCGCCATGTTTGCAAATGCCGCGAAGCCCTTCGCTCACCGGGCCGATGTTCGTTTCGCACAAACAATCAGGAGTCCCAATCATTCGAGAAATTCCCTGATCGCGGCGGCAATCTCGTCGGCGTGCGTTTCCAGCGCGAAGTGGCCGGTGTCGAAAAAGCGCACCACGGCTAGCGGCAAGTCGCGCTTGTATGCCTGCGCGCCGGGCGGCAGGAAGAACGGATCGTTCTTGCCCCACACGGCGAGAAACGGCGGACGATGCGTGCGGAAATACGCCTGAAATTCGGGGTAGAGCGCAACGTTGTTCCGGTAGTCGCGGAACAAGTCGAGCTGGATCTCGTGCGCGCCGGGGCGGTTCATATAGTAGTCATCGAGCGAATAGCCGTCCGGCGACACCGCCGACGCATCGGGCACGCCGTGCGTGTATTGCCAGATCGTCGCTTCGCGCGAGAGCAGCGCACGCAGTGCCTCTCGGTTGGCCGGCGACGCGTCCTGCCAGTAAGCCCGAATCGGATTCCAGCCGTCGCTCAGGCCTTCCTCGTAGGCGTTGCCGTTTTGCGAAATGATCGCCGTGATGCGCTCGGGATGCGCAAGCGCGAGGCGAAAGCCCGTGGGCGCGCCATAGTCGAACACGTACACCGCGAACCGCTCGAAGCCGATGCGCTCGGTGAAGCGCGCCATCACCTTCGCAATATTCTCGAACGTGTAAGCGAATTCCTCTCGGTCCGGCAAGTCCGATTGACCGAAGCCCGGCAGATCCGGCGCGACGATATGAAAGCGGTCGGCCAACTTCGGAATGAGGTCGCGGAACATGTGGCCGGCGCTCGGAAAGCCGTGCAACAGCAGGAGCTTCGGCGCGCCGACGCGCCCGGCTTCCCGGTAGAACACGTTGTAGCCGTCGACATCGGCGCGGCGGTAGGCAATGGCAGTCATGGGTTCCTCCAGAGGTGGAACGGAAAAGCTCGCTTTACCGTGAGACATGCTTCGCTCCTTATGTAACCGTGTTGATCGTGCATTAGAGGTTACTGATCCGCGGTGTAACTTGTCAAGAACGATTTTGACGGTTACACTGAATGCACCCTGATTACCCTTTTGCGGCAAGAAAATGGACTACCGTCCCATACCGGCGATATTCGTGGCCGACGCGCCGGGGCTCGACTTCCTGAACTCGGTTGCCACACCGGTGGACGTTCCCATCGACTGGATCGCCGACGGCGAAGGTTTGCTGTCCTGGCTCGCACAGGCGGGCATGGTCCCCGCGCCGGCGCTTGCTGCGCTGCGCGCGCAGTTCACCGCGGCCGGGTTCGACACCGTCGCGGGCGAGGCGCGCGCGCTACGTGAATGGTTCAGGTCCTTCGTGCGGGACAAAAAAGGCCGGCCGCTCGCCGCCGCCGATCTGGGCGAACTCGCGCCGCTCAACGATCTGCTCGCGCGTGACGACCGCTATGGCGAAGTCGTTGCGGTCGGCAGTGACGGCGCGGCGACGTTCGAATACCGCGTGAGTCGCCGCTGGAATACGCCGGAATCGCTCTTGATGCCGATTGCCGAGGCGCTGGCGAAACTCGTCGGCGAGCAGGACTTCACGCACGTGAAAGCCTGCGAAGGCCCGAAATGCACCCTCCTGTTCGCCGACCACACGCGCGGGCACGCGCGCCGCTGGTGCAGCATGGCGATCTGCGGGAATCGCGCCAAAGTGGCCGCGCACCGCAAACGGCTCAAGGAGCGTGAAAGCGCGTAGAACGTATTCGCGCGCCGGGCGCGAGCCTTGCGGGATCTGGCGGACCTACCGGAATGGGAGAGGAACGATGACCGCCAGCAACCCGAAGCCCCATGAACAGGGCGCCAGCAAAGCGAACGAAAACCAGCAGAAACCCACCGAGCACAGCGACGACCAGCGCAGCGCCATGCCCGAGCGCGATGACAAGTCGCGCAAGCAGTCGCCCGCCGACCGCCCGGGCAAGCAGTCCGGCGAAGGGGAGCCTTCGGTGGGTTGATCTAGTGTCTGTAACGCGAAAGAGACTTGCATGGCATCGTGCAAGCCTCTTTCACAATGGTGCCGCACTTACTTCGCATCCCTGAACGAATCGCTTCAATCGCGATCCGGTGCGCCGAGCGGAAAGAGCGGACGATATGGCCGCGCCTCGTTCACGGCCCGCGCGAACGAAGGCCGCGCGAGCAGGCGCTCGCGATAGGCGCGCAGGACGGGATAGGTCGGGGCGATGCGATGCGTCCAGTCAGCATAGAAAAGCGATGAAGACCCGGCGCAGTCCGCCATCGTATAGTCCTCGCCCGCTGCCCACGTCTTGCCCGCGAGGTGGCCTTCGAGCCATGCATAAGCGAGCTCGAGTTTTTCCTCGGCAAAGGCGCGCCCTTCGTCGCGCCGCGCCGGATCGCCGGTCAACGCGCCATCCACGGCGCGCTGCACGGGCGTCATGACATGCAGGTCGAAGAAGCGGTCCAGAAAGCGCACGTCGAGCGCGGCCACGGGATCGGCGGGCAGCAGGCGCACCGGCCCGGGATGCGCGAGCTGCAGGTATTCGATGATGATGCTGGTTTCCGCAACGTTGCGCTCGCCGTCCACGAGCACCGGAAACTTGCGCAGCGGCCAGCGTTGCAGCCACTGCGCCGTATGCTCGGGAGAATCCGGACCGACGCCGCGGAACCCGAAAGGTGTGTCGTTCTCATACAGCGCGATGAGCACTTTCTGCGTGTACGAGGAAAACGGATGTCCATATAGCGCGAGCGGCATCGTCGAGTCTCCTGGTTCGAGCCGGGGAAAGTCGTTGAACCATGCACCGGTTGCGTGCGGATTGCAAGCGTTGCCGGGAACTGCAGCGGCGCATGTTCGGGGAACTGTACATGGCCGCGGCCACATGCATGACGTATCGTGCACGGGCGCGGCTCCCTCTTCTTTCCTTTCGATATGCTCAACATTCTCGGCAAAGCATCGTCCATCAACGTTCGCAAGGTACTCTGGACCTGTGTCGAATTAAACCTGCCCTTCGAGCGTGAGGATTGGGGTTCGGGCTTTCGCTCGACGCATACGCCGGCGTTCCTCACATTGAATCCCAACGCGCTCGTGCCGGTCATCAGGGACGGCGATTTCGTGCTGTGGGAGTCGAACACCATCATCCGCTATCTGGCGTCCCGCTATGGCGGCGCGCATCTCTATCCTGCCGATGCGTGCGAGCGGGCTCGCGTCGATCAATGGATGGACTGGCAGGCGACCGACCTGAACCGTTCGTGGAGCTATGCATTTCTCGCCTTGGTCAGAGCGTCGCCGGCTCACCAGGCGCCCGGCGAAATTGCCCTTTCCATCGAGAGCTGGACCCGGCATATGCGCATTCTCGACGCGCGGCTGCAGGCGACCGGCGCGTTCGTCGCCGGCGCGCAATTCTCGCTGGCCGATATTCCCATTGGGTTGTCGGTGAACCGCTGGTTCGGCACGCCGTTCGAGCATCCGCATTTGCCGGCTGTTGCTGCATATTTCGAACGGCTTGCCGAACGGCCCGGGTTTGCAGTGCATTGCGCAAACGGGACGCCGTGAGGAACGGCGCGGACCGCGGGTCAAATTGCCAGGAAATTCAGGCAGCGAAGTCAGTCGATGTCGACAGATCCTGCCATGTTTGCATTCGTAGCATTCGCGCGCGAACGCCAGGCCGTGCACAATACCGCCATGCAAGCCCAAGACCTCGAACGCCTCGTCACCTTCGCCATGCCCTTCGGCAAATACAAGGGCCGGCTCATCGCCGACCTGCCGGGGCATTACCTCAACTGGTTCGCCCGCGAAGGGTTCCCGCCGGGCGAGATCGGCCGGCTGCTCGCGCTGATGCAGGAACTGGACCATAACGGCCTGAAGGGCTTGCTCGAGCCGCTGCGCAAACGCGGCTAGCGCCAATCGGGCACCCGGCGCAGAATGCCCGGGCGAATCTCTTGCGAGGCTGCCCGACATGGCCAATTTTCAGCCCGATGGATGGCACACCGTTACGCCCCGAATTGTCGTACGCGACGCGGAGAACCTGGTCGCCTTCATCAAGACGGTGTTTCAGGCACAAGGCGCATTTCGCCATGGGTTGCCTGCCGAGATCAGGATCGGCGATTCCGTCGTGATGGTTAGCGGCGCAGACGGTCTTCGCGAGCCGATGCCGGCATTTCTGTACGTCTACGTTCAGGACACCGATTCGACCTACCAGCGAGCGATCGCGGCGAATGCGGTCTCGCTCGAGATTCCTGCCGATCTGCCATATGGCGACAGGCGCGCGATGGTCAGAGATCCGTGGGGAAACACCTGGCAGATTGCCACCCATCAGCGCGACCTTTCCGCTGCCGAGGTCCGTTCAAGGATGGACAGCGAAGGTTAGGCCGATATTCGGGCATTACGCGAATGGGGATTGCAGGACAATCGCATCGTCGCGTTCAGGGCCGGTGGTGACCATCGCCGCGGGCACGCCGACTTCGTTCTGGATCGCTTCGATCAGCGCCGCTGCCTGTGGCGGCAGGTCGCCATAGGAGCGCACGCCCCGGGTCGAACCGGCCCAGCCGTCGAAGCGCCTGAGAACCGGCTGCAGACGCTGCTGCTCGGCGTTCGTGGATGGCATGTAGTCGATGCGCGCCCCATCGAGCATGTAGCCCACACAGAGCTGCAGCGACTCGAAGCCATCGAGCACATCGAGCTTGGTCAGCGCGAGCTGGTTGATGCCTGCGACCTTGCAGCTTTGACGCAGTTGCACGGTGTCCAGCCAGCCGCAGCGTCGCGGGCGGCCGGTGTTGACCCCGTACTCGCCGCCGCGCTGCCGGAGCACGTCGCCGAGCGCGCCGTCCAGTTCCGACGTGAACGGGCCTTCGCCGACGCGCGTCGCATAGACCTTGCTGACGCCAAGCACCCGCCCCAGTTGCGACGGCGCGATGCCGGCCCCGCTGGCCGCGCCCGCGGCGATGGTGCTCGACGACGTCACATAGGGGTAGCTGCCCCAATCCACGTCGAGCATGATCGCCTGCGAGCCTTCGAACACGACGCGCTTGCCCGACGAATGGGCGTGGTCGAGCTGTTCCCAGACGCGGCCCACGAACGGCAGGATGCGCGGCGCCATGGCAAGCAGGCCGCTCAGCATCGGCTCGCGCGGGAATGGCGCCTGGCCCGAGCCGCGAAGCCACGCGTTGTGGTGCTCGAGCAGAACGTCGAGCTTCTCGGCCAGCAGGTCCGGTTCGGCCAGGTCGCACACGCGCAGGCCGCGGCGCCCAACCTTATCCTCGTACGCCGGCCCAATGCCGCGCAAGGTGGTGCCGAGCGGCTTCGCACGCATCCGTTCCTGGGCAGCGTCGAGCGCGCGATGCACCGGCAGCACCAGCGCGGCCGTCTCGGCGATCTGCAACACCTCCGGCGTGACGCGGATACCCAGCGCCGCCATGCGGTCGATCTCCGCGAGCAGCGCCTCGGGATCGAGCGCGACGCCATTGCCGATCAGGCCAAGCTTCCCGCGCACGACGCCGCTGGGTAGCAGCGCCAGCTTGTAGGTCCGGCCGTCCACCACGAGCGTGTGACCGGCGTTGTGGCCACCGTTGTAACGGACGACGATATCCGCCTTCTCCGCGAGCCAGTCGACGATCCGGCCCTTTCCCTCATCGCCCCACTGCGCGCCGACCACGACGACATTCGACATGCGAGATTTTCCCTGGTGAGTTAATCGAACAGATCCAGAACCGGAGCTGCTGCAAAGGGGCTCAATATAGGGCGACTCCGCCGCCACGAAAAGCGATGTAAACTCACGGGACTTGTCAGGAAAAGTCACATAGGAATCCGGTCAATGTCGCGTCGTCTGCCGCCGTTGAACGCCCTGCGCGTATTCGAAGCCGCCGCCCGCGCGGAGAGCTTTTCCATGGCGGCCGAGGAGCTTTGCGTCACGCACGGGGCCGTTAGCCGACAGGTTCGGCAACTGGAGGACTGGCTTGGACTCGATCTGTTCGAACGCCGCGGCCGCAGGGTCGTCTTGACTGCGTCGGGGCGCGCCTACCTGGCCGAGGTATCGGCGGCGCTGGATCGCATCGCGCTGGCCACCAGTGAGCAGCTTCGGGCCACGCGCGCGCAGATCGTGAGGGTCAACGCGCCGACGACGTTCGCGTTGCGCTGGCTATTGCCGCAGCTTTCCAGCTTCCAGCTGACCCATCCGGCAGTGGAGGTCCGGCTGACGACTTCGGACGAGCCAATCGAAAAGCTCGGCGACGAATGCGACGTGGCGATTCGCGGCAGCGAGCAAAAATCGGCGGGCTATGCGGTCAAGGAGTTTTTATCGGAAGTCCGGCTCCCGGTGTGCTCGCCCAAGGTACTGGAGTCTCATCCGATACACCGTGTTTCGGACCTGGCGCACCACACCCTGCTTCACACGGCGACCTATCCCGGCCTTTGGGCGGAATGGCTTGCCGCGAGCGGCCACCCCGGGCTTGCCACGCGCCATTCCCAGCAACTGGATCACTTTTATTTGACCCTGCAAGCCGCCATCGACGGCCTGGGGATCGCAATGGGACCTACCGCGCTCGTCGCGCTCGACGTCAAAGAGGGCCGTCTCGTCTTCCCGTTCGACGGCCCCGCCCTGCCGGCATGGCGCTATTGCAGCTATGTCCGCGAAGCACGCCTCGACGATCCTGCGATCAACACCTTTCTGGCCTGGTTGCGCGAACTCGGCCAGCGCTTTTCACATCGCGCGTAGCGCTGGATTGGCGCAGCGCCTGCTCCGCGGTCGCCGGTTGACAGTGCGGACTCGATGCTTTAAAAAGTAAAGCATGAAAATTCCACGGCCAGGACAACCTGTACGCGGCTCGACCACCGGACGGCCAATCATGGTCGTGCTGGACCTGCTCGGGCGGCGTACCGCACTGCGGATACTGTGGGAACTTCGCGGCGAGGCGCTGACGTTTCGCGCACTCCAGGAAGCGTGCGACACCAATGCCCGCCTGCTCAATACGCGGCTCGCGGAATTGCGGGCGTCCGGTCTCGTCGCGCATGGCGATGGCGGTTACCGCATGACAGCCGAAGGCAGGAAGCTTCTGGCCGCATTGCAGCCGCTGCTGGCCTGGGCGCATCAGTGGGCCGAGCGCGATCCGCAAGGGTTCGACGCCGCCGATCCCGATCACGCCGACCGCGAGGCGTAATTCGCGGTTTTTCATACAAGGGATGTTGCACACCGTGAACCATCTCCGCTGGAAGATCGTGGCAATGCTCGTTGCGCCACTGACGTTCGTGATGACGCTCGACCGCACGGCCATGGCTGTCGCGGCCCCGACGATCCAGAATGAACTGGGCCTGTCGATCGTCGAGATGTCGATGATTCTCACGATCTACTTCTGGGCGTATGCAATCGGGCAGATACCGGCCGGCCGTGCTGCCGAGCGCTTCGGGTCGCGCAAGGTGCTGTTCGGCACGAGCACGCTCTGGTCGCTCATGATGCTCGCCACGCCGCTGGGCACCTCGTTCGCCTGGCTCTTCGGATGCCGCCTCGTGCTGGGCGGGGCGCAGTCTGCGGACTGGTCGAGCAGTGTCGTCGCGCTCAAGCGCTGGGTTCCGGCCAGCGAGCGTGCGAAAGGCAATGCCCTGCTGCTCGCCGGGCTCTATCTTGGCCCGATCGTTTCGGCGCCGCTCACGGCGTGGACCATCGCCCGGTTCGGCTGGCACGCCGTTTTCTTCGGATTCGGCGCGCTGGGCCTGCTGCTCGGCGCGATCTGGTGGTTCGGCTACCGCGACACGCCGGCGGCGCACCCACTCATCACAAAGGCGGAAGTCGAGTACATCGCCGCCGGCCAGCCACCCGAGCGCGTGGCAGCCAGGGGTGCGCTCAGGCGCTGCCTGAAGCAGCCGCGCTTCTGGATCTTCGGTGTCCAGTACTTCCTGCTGGTGCTGATCCAGAGCTTCTACACGACGTGGCTGCCGACCTATCTCATGCGTGCGCGCGGGCTATCGCTCAAGGCGATGGGTCTGTACGCGTCGTTGCCCTGGGTTGCCGTGTTCGTGGCGGTATTCGTCGCGGGGGCATTCAGCGACTGGCTGCTTCGAAAAACCGGCTCGATCTATCGGGCGCGCACGCCCGTTGCAATGACCGGATTCGTCGTGAGCGCGCTCGCATTGACGGCGGCCTCGCGCGCGGAATCGATGGCGATGGTCATCGGCTTGCTGTGCCTCTCTTTTGCCGCGGTGGGATTCGTGCAGGTGGTCGTGTGGTCGGCCACGCAGGATCTCGGGCGCGCGTTCGCCGGTGTCATGTCGGGCTGGACGAACGTGTGGGGCGCACTCTCGAACGTCGCGGGCCCCATGACGCTGGCGTTGATCGTCAAGGTCACGCATAGCTGGGCAAGCGGCATGATCGTGATCGGCGCGGCGGCCGCCTGCGGTGCGCTGCTATGGCTGTTCGTGCACCCTGAGCGCCCCTTGCTCGGCGACGACGCGGCCGGACCGCTGCCGCCTGCAGAAACGGGCGCGGCACCGGAGTCCGTCGATACCGGTGAGGTGTCCGAGGATGGTGGCTTTGCCGATGGCTCGCATGCGGTCAACGAAAGTCTCCATCGGCAGCGTTGAGTGTCTACCCTACGTCATGCCTCCCGGCCGAACGCCGGCGGATGACACGTCAGGCGAGCGGTCCTTCCTTGTCTTTCCGGCTAACCGAGACCGAAATGGCGCTGCCGACGATGAGTGCAATTCCCACAAGTGACAGCGGCTGAAGCATCTCGCCCCAGATGACGTAACCGAATAGCGCCGCCCAGACGATGCTCGTGTAGTTATACGGTGCGAGCTTCCCGACGTCCGCCTGGCGAAAAGCGACCGTCATCAAGATCTGACCTGCGGTCGCGAACGCGCCAAGAAGTGCCATGATCAAGAGCGCCTTCACAGATGGGGTGCGCCAGTTGAACACGACAGTAAGACCGGTAACGACCGTCCCTACGAGGGTGAAAAACAGAACCGTCGTCACCGAGTCGTCGGTAGATCGTATGCGTTTGATCTGGACGATGGACAGCGCGCCGAAGAAAGCACTGAGGAGAAGGAACACTGGACCGAGCCAGCTCGACTGACCGCCACCCGGGCGCACCACGAGCAGCACACCGCAGAATCCGACGAGCGCCGCGGCGACTCCACTTCCCGTCAATCGCTCTCGCAAAACCAAAGGCGCGAGCAGGATGACGATTAGCGTTTCCGAATACGCGAGTGCAACCGCTTCTCCCAATGGGACGTAAGGCAAGCCGGCAAAGAAAAGTCCTGAGGCGCCGAGGAGCGTCAGCGCACGTGCAGTCTGCCCTTTGATGTCGATGTTGGCCAGGCGCTCAGTTATCGAAAGACGCCCACGGCAGCGCATCGCGACTGCCGGCACCAGACCGAAGAGCATCCGGAAGAAGGTGACTTCATTTGCTGGATATTGCAGCGCGACTGTCTTCGCCAGTGCATCCACTACAGCGAAGCAAAACATCGAAGCCAGTATGGTGGCCACGCTGTTCAGCGCAAGCGATGTCGTTCGTGTGGCGCTGGATGATGGCATGGCGATGCGCAGATGTGGTGAGTATTGGCATCATCGCATATGGCCTGCGTCCAAATGGCGAAAGTGGCCGACCGCGACTTGAACGGACAGGCAGGTGGCAATGGCCGAACAGTTGCATTTAAGGCTGCACCAGCTCGAACGGCATCGCAACGTATATTGCGGCGCGTTGCGCGTTTGTATGCGGCCGGCGCGTTCTGGTTGCCAGCACGCACGAACGGCAACTTTCAAGGTGCAATGGACGCTCGCCGCCCGCCTCATCCGGTACGTGCGGTCCGCCGGACCATGCTGGGATCTACCGAAGATTCGCTTGAAAAAACGTGAGCACCATTTCGTCAAACTGCTTGTGAAAGACTATCCGGTTGAATCCGTTCGCATCGGCGCAGAGGTCCGGCTCATTGTTCTTCATTGCCGCAGGACACGGAGCAAGAAAAGCAAAATGCGCCGCGCTGGAAACAATGTGATATTCAGGCCTGTGAGGAAGGGTCCTGGCGAGTGCGTCGGCGTTGCGCGGCAGCACGCCGGCGCCACCGAACTGGGAAGCCCAAAGCTGAATGGGCGCTTGCACATTCTTCAGGCTCGCCGCGGTTGGGAATGCATTGAACGGGTCCGCCAGCACAAAGGCTTTGATCCGTGCGTCATGAGTCAGGTGTTCGGTGGACACCACTCCACTTCGAACCTGTTTGCAAATCGGGGCGCCCGGGTCCGGGCACGTAATATCGGCGTGCGGGAAATCCGGGTTGCCGCCGGCCAACACCAGGCCCGTGTAGCCGCCGCGCGAAAAGCCAAAAAAGCCTATCCGTTGCGGGTCGATTCTGGCTGCGTCGGGGGCGGTGCTCAACATGTAATCGATAAGACGCTTGATGTCGGTCGGTCGCTCGACGAACACAGACATATCGTCGGCCCGGGTCATATCAGAGAATGTATCGCCTGGATGATTGATTGCCGCCACGACAAAGCCCGCCTCGGCCAGCGTCTCGGCAAGGTCTCTGTGGCCAAGGTACGATCCGGCATAGCCGTGCGAAATGACAACGAGGGGAAGCTTTTCGCCAACGGTCGGACAGTCGCGCCGCCCCTTCAGGACATATGGACCGATCGGCACCTCCTGGGCAGGCTCAGCACACGGTGTCCACACGATCGCTTTTAACGCCGGACCGGCGGCATCAGCCGGAATCTGCGCGAACTTTATTCCCGCGGCGTGTGCAATTGCCGTAGACAGGCACAACAGAACGGCCAATATGGACGTTTTCATGTGGTTTTGCGAGGCGAGTTGTCTGCTTCCAATATCCTGATCGGCGGTATCACTGCGAAACGGCTCGAAGGTCGAATTCGGTCGGATCCTGATTTTATCCCCGTGCGCCAACGGCGGGATTTCGGATGATGCGGTCGCTCAGGTGTCCGATTTCCCAAGCAGACCAAACGCTCAATCGCTGGACGCGCGATTCGTCAGCTCGCAACTTCGCGCGCCCTCTAGTCACGCACGATGGCGTGCGGATCGATGGTGTAAGGATGCACGGGAGTGTTGGGACCAATCTCGGCAGCGACGCGCGACAGCCAGGCAGCGAGTGCACGGTAGGCTGGCAGGTCGATACCGATATCGCCTGCCAGGTGGGTATATGCGTAGATCGATATATCGGCAATGGACAGGCCGTCACCGACCAGGAAGGTCGCATCCGTCAGGGACCGATCGAGGGCTCGCAGCGCCTTCGTGGCGGTCTCCTGTTTGTCTGGGACCATCGCAGCATTGCGCTTTAACCGCCCCGTCAATGTCCGGAAACGCAAGGAGCCGATGACCGGTTCGATGTAGTACTGCTCGAAGCTGAGCCATTGAGCAACCTTGGCGCGCCCGAATCGCTCAGAAGGCAGGAAGGCGGTCCCCTCAGACAGGGGCGGCAATTGTTGCGGGCGAAAATGCGGACCGACTCAAACCGACACGCAGACGATACTTCGTCTGCATGGCTAACCATGCGCGACAACATAAAGTACTATTTGCACGGCAGTGGAACGTCGCGTTTGCAATACACGCTTCTCCGCGTTCGACGTTCTCGCGTTGTGAATATGAACCGCGTGTCGAAAGACAGGAGAACTGTGAATGGAGTCGATCCCGCCAATCGCGCCGGCCCAAACCGCGCTTCTCGTCATGCACTATCAGACCGACATTCTCGGGCTCTTCCCATCGGTCGCGCCGGCCTTGCTTGCCAATACGCGCAAGCTCTGCGACGCGGCGCGAACCAAAGGCGTCAGCGTTTATTTCGCCAACCTCCGCTTCAGCCCGGGCTATCCAGAAGTCAGCCCATTGAACAAGAATGGGCAGGGAATCAAGCAACTCGGTCTCTTTGTCGACGACCATATCCCGCCGGAGTTAGGGCGGCAGGCTTGCGAACCCGTCATCGTTGCACACCGGGCCAGCGTGTTCTTCGGCACCGACTTGCAGGCACGACTTCTCGCACAAGGTGTCGATTCGCTGATTATGGTCGGCATCGCATCGACCGGTGTTGTGCTGTCGTCGGTCGCGTATGCGAGCGACGCGGACTTCCGCCTGTATACGGTCAAGGATTGCTGCTATGACCCGGATCCGGTGGTACATGAACACCTGTTCTCCACCGCATTCGATTCGCGCACCACGGTACTCTCGCTCGCGGATGCCTTGCTGCTGCTCGCCTAGATATCCTCGCCTTCTCTCCCCCAAATCCCGCGAAGCAATCAAAAAGCCCCTCTCGATTCAGAAGAGGGGCTTTCGCGTAACGTGTGATGCGTTGGTGCGACGTGCTGTGAGACCACTCAGGACAGTGCGTCGGCGCACTGTCTTACTGACCGAAGTAAACCGGCTTCAAACCGGGAATGGCCGCCGCGGGCGCGCCAGACGCTGACGATCCGCTGACCATCCCGCCGTAACTGCTCCCGCCGTTCTGCGCAGCCACGCGCGCTTCGGCAGCCTGGATATCGGCTGGATAGCTTGCATTGTCGCCGTCACCGACGTGATAGCCAGCCTGTTCGAGCTGGACGAGTTCGGCGCGAACTTGTTCAGTTGTCACGGGGCCGTTCGACTGTGCGAGCGAGAGCACCGGAGCAGCCGCGATAGTAAGGATAACGACAGTTTGAGCAAGGTATTTCATGATTCCTCCTGCAACGAACGAGATCTTGCTCAAGGCGAACCTCCTTGCCTTGAGCACGACTGGGTTGAACATATGCAAACTATCGGCGCTCGAGGGCTGCGACAGCGAGCGTCGCGCAGGCTCGCATCGCCATGCGCTTGCTGCTGCACGGCTTCGGCAAACGCCCGGCGACAGAGCGTCGGCGTTGGGTAGATAAGACTGTATGCGCCGACTCCATGTGCATGGACCAGGCACCTGTCCTAAAAGAGGCTAGGGGATTGTCTTATTCGGCGGGCTGGCTCAGCCCTATTGGCTCTCGATCCACTGAATGGCGAAGCGCGTCAGCTCCTTGCCGCTACGGATGTTCAGCTTTTCCTTGATATTGGCCTGGTGCGCTTCGATGGTCTTCACGCTCCGGTTCAGCTTCTCTGCGATATCGCGGGTGCTGAAGCCGAGTCCGATCAGGTGCAGAACTTCGAATTCCCGTTCCGAAAGGTTCGCAATTTGGCTCTCGGCCTTTTTGTGTGGGACGGCAAGCGCCCGCGCCAGCTTCTCGTGCATGGCGGCGCTCATGTAGATATTCCCCGCCAGCACTTCGCGGATAGCGCTCACGACATGCTCCGTGGCCTCGAGTTTCATGAGATACCCGTTTGCCCCGGACCGCAGTGCGCGTTCGGCAAACAGGCTTTCGTCGTGCATGCTAAGGACAAGGATTGCCAGATCCGGATAACGGTGCCGCAGCGTCTTGACCAGCTCGAGGCCGGAGTCCGTCTGCAGGCTGATGTCCACAATGGCCATGTCGGGCAGACACTTCATCGCCGCGAGCGCTTCGTCTGCGCTGCCCGCTGCACCGCAGACGTGCAGATCCTCCTGCAGATTGAGCAAGAGCGTCATCCCGTCCCGGATGATGGGGTGGTCATCCACGATCAGGATTTGAGTCGCACGGCCTGGGCTAGCGCATTTCCTCTGCACGGCCAGTACCCTCCGGTAGCGGATAGCTAATGGCGACGGTGGTGCCGCCCAAGCCGTTGCGGGTCACGGTGCAGGAGCCGCCCAGAAGGCTCGCCCGGTGGCGCAGGTTGTGCAGTCCAAGACCCGCGGCACGCTCCATTTCCTCAGGGCCGATGCCTACCCCATCGTCGCTGATCGAGAGCGTCTGCAGACCGCCCGCCCGCTCGAGGTCGATCCAGATGCGGTGGCCACGACAATATTTCAGCGCGTTGTTGACGGCTTCCTGTGCGGCTCGGTACAGGTTGATCTGCAGCAGCGGGTCCAGCAAGTCCACATCCGGCGCGATCCGCAGCTTGCAATCTACGCCATCGAGCGCGCCAGCCGTCTCCGCCAGCGCTTGCAGTGCGTCCGCAAGTCCGCCGTATTCCATCGCGACCGGATCGAGGCCGTGGGCGATCCTGCGGGTCATCAGGGACGCCTGCTTCGCGAGGCCGACGACGGTAGCGGCGTCAGCGGCGGCCGGGTGGCCCTGGGTCTGCAGTTTCTGATTCAACGCCGCGCAGTACAGTCCCAGGCTGGTCAGGTGTTGCCCAAGTCCGTCGTGCAGTTCCTGGCCGATGAGTCTCTGCTGCTGATCGCCGATCCGGATCAGCTCGCCCTCCAGCAAACGGCGTCGCTGCATCTCATCTTTTAGCTCGTTGTTCGCCTTCGCGAGGTCTTCGGTACGCTCCTCCACGCGTCGCTCGAGTTCGATGTGGGCCGCCTGCAGCAGATCATGGGCGCCCTGTTCCTGAACGCGTGCCGCCGCCAGCAGCAGTCCCGTCACCGCCACGACGTTCGCGAAGGCGCACCACCTCACCAGGCTGTCCACAGGAGATTCGGCGGCAAAGGGCCCCGTACCGTGGGTAGTGCCCCAGATAGCCACGACCGAGACCACTAGCGTGACGATGCTCGCGCCAAGGCGATCGAAGCGCAGCGCCGCCCAGATAATGAATGGAAAGATCGCGAGCGCTGCCGGGTAGTAGCCGTGCCCCGCAAGTTGCGGGGCACCGAAGATGAGGTAGCTCACCCAAAAGGTCGCAGCAATCAGTCCGCACGCTTCCATGATCCGCTGTGCGGATCGCACAGGGTTTGAATACGTGAGGAGGCTGAACAGGGCCGGCGCCACGACGAGAACCCCCATCATGTCGCCGAGCCACCATTTCAGAAAGGCTGCGGCGTACCGGGCGGCAGGCACGAGTCCCCCTCCCAGCAGGGCGGTCGTGCCGATCAGCGCACTGACCCCCGTACTCGCCACCGCAGCGAGGGCGATGAAGGCCAATACATCGTTGATGCGCGCGAGGGTGATCCGGAATCGTGTCGCGCGGTTGAGCAATAGCGCTGCCGTCAACGGTCCAGCCATGGAGCCGATGCTTATCGCCGCGGCCACGGCAGCAGGCACGCCGCTCGACACGTTGGCGAGGAAGGACCCGACGGCAATACCCGGGGCCACTTCGATGCCGAGTGCGAGCAGCGCAACGAGTGCGATGCCGCTGGAAGGCCATACGAGTGAGATTGCGCCGCCCACTACCGCATAGGAAAGGCCTAGCTTTGCACCGGCGAAATACGCCAGGGCGACCATTCCGGTGTGCAGGAAAAGGCTGAATCTGGAAGTGTCCCGAACGGTGGCCATTTTCGCTTCCAATCCGGAAGCCGGAGTGCGGATACGCTACGTGCCCCCCGGGGGCGAACGCGGAGGGAGCCGCCCGTCAGTCCGTGAGTCACTCGGCGCTTGTTCCCGACCTGACTTTATGATTGTGGTGGCACCCACCGCGTTAATCAAACACTACACAGCACGCCTTATGCGTGAAGTGCTTCACGTTACGGCGTCATTTCGCTGACGATCGCCAACGCCGCAAACATCGAACCGTTTACGGCCTCATGTCGTAACGCCTTTCAACAACGTCAGGTTCTTCGCTCGTTGGTGCTGGTCGGATGCACACCGTGATCAAAGTCAAAGACCGTGGCGTCCGCCTCGGGCGCCAGCGAACCGCGTTTGAACTCAGCCGTCGCGGAAAATAAAGCTGTACGCGCTCAAAGCCGGCACGCCGCCCAGATGCGCGTACAGCACCTTCGACCCGGGCTCGAATTCGCCACGGCGCACTTTGTCGATCATGCCGTGCATCGACTTGCCCTCGTACACGGGGTCGGTCAGCACGCCCTCCAACCGCGCGCACAAACGAATCGCCTCCAGCGTGCCTTCGTTCGGCAGCCCGTACTCAGGGCCGCCGTAACGTGTGTCGAGAATCACGTCCTTCTCGCTGATATCGCGGTTCAGATCGACGAGCCCGGCGGTATGACGTGCGATGCGCGCGATTTGCGCGTGGGTCTTCTCCGGCGTAGCCGAAGCGTCGATGCCGATCACGCGGTCCGCCCGGCCGTCCGCCGCGAAGCCGACCACCATGCCCGCCTGCGTGCTGCCTGTCACCGAGCACACGACGATGTAGTCGAACTTGAAGCCCAATTGCGCCTCCTGCGCCCGCACCTCCTCGGCAAAGCCCACGAAACCGAGGCCGCCGAGCGGATGCTCCGAGCAGCCCGCCGGTATCGCATACGGTTTGCCACCCGCCGCGCGCACGCTCTCTAGCGCCTCCTCCCAGCTCGGTCGAATGCCGATGTCGAAACCGTCTGGCACGAGCCGCACGTCCGCGCCCATCATGCGTGACATCTGGATGTTGCCTACGCGGTCGTAGACGGCATCGGAATAGTTGACCCAGTTCTCCTGGACCAGCACGCACTTCATGCCGAGATGCGCAGCGACGGCTGCAACCTGACGCGTCTGGTTCGACTGGATGCCGCCAATCGAGACTAGCGTGTCGCAACCTTGAGCGAGCGCGTCGGGAATCAGGTACTCGAGCTTGCGCGTCTTGTTGCCGCCAAACGCGAGTCCGCTGTTGCAGTCCTCGCGCTTCGCGTAGAGCTCGACCTTGCCGCCGAGGTGCTGGCTCAGGCGCTTGAGCGGTTGGATGGGCGTGGGTCCGAAAGTGAGTGGATAACGGGGAAAACGCTGGAGGTTCATCGAATATCTCCGGGAGGTCGGCTCATGCGGGGCGTGGTCAACGGTCGGTACGCGCCTGGAACGCGCAATCCGATGGAGAAATGTTAGGCGCGATGCCGCGAAATGAGCTTGCTAAAAAAATATCGACGGCCTACGTTTAAAGCATTCTTTTTGGCTTCGAAAAACTTTTAATGTGCAAAACGGTTAAACGACGCAATGAAATTAACCAGACACTCTCCCGCTACGCCGAATGAGCCGCCTGCATTGGATCGCATCGATCGCGCGATCCTCAGGCATTTGCAGCAGGACGCATCGATTTCCAATGTCAGCCTCGCTGCCAGGGTGAAGCTCAGTGCGCCCGCGTGCCTGCGGCGTGTGGAACGGCTCAAGGAGTTAGGGCTGATACGCGGAATCGTCGCGCTGCTCGACCCGAAGGCGCTCGGCGCAGGCATGCTGGTCGTGATCGGCTTCGTGCTCGACCGCTCGACGCCCGAGGCGTTCGCCGCATTCGAGAAAGCGGCCCAGAAGGTTTCAGGCTGTGTGGAATGCCACGTCGTGACCGGCGAATTCGATTACTTCATGCTGGTGCGCACGCGCGACAACGAAAGCTTCAACCAGCTGCATGCGGAGCAGTTGTTGTACTTGCCGGGCGTGCGGCAGGTTCGCAGCTTCATGGTGCTCAAGGAGATTCTGTCGACGCATGCGTTACCGCTGTGACGGTGCGCGCGAATGCAATCCATTGAAAATGGCTGCGCGAATTTCGATGCGATGCGGGGAAGTGAATCAGGATGATGAAGCAACGTGCTCGAAGGCCACGCGTTCTGTTGGTGGAGGTAAGCGGGATCGAACCGCTGACCTCTTGCATGCCATGCAAGCGCTCTCCCAGCTGAGCTATACCCCCATGCAGAACGGCTTCTGCGCCAGTGGGATGACGCAGAATCGAACAGGTCAGCTTGCGGACCTGCTCGAAGAGCGGCGATTATATACGCGGCGCACGCATCCTCGCAAGCACTCCCGCGCGCTCGCCTGGAACTATGTTGGAGTCCTTATGATTGCCCGCAAAATAAAAAGCCGGCTTATCAGCCGGCTCTCTTGGGCCATTCGCAGCAGAAGCGCGCGAATGCAATTCGCTCCAGTATCACCACGCAGGTCCCGCGCACGATACTCGATTCAATTTTGGTGCCGACGGCGAGACTCGAACTCGCACAGCTTTCGCCACTACCCCCTCAAGATAGCGTGTCTACCAATTTCACCACGTCGGCAATCCAATACAACTCGGGACGCGTAAAGATCCCGTCTCTTCTCGCCTCGTGGGCTCGAAGGGTCGCCATTGTATCGACTCGCCGCGCATTTTTGAAGGCCCCGCGCGAAGATTTTTTGAAGCCCCGCGCCAACGCTTAAAACTCCGGCGTTGAAGTCAATTCAGGCGTGCGCCCGAGTCCCGCGCCCGGTGATTCGACCCCGCCGCACTCCAGCAGCGCCGGTTGGCCGCATTCTCCAGCCTTTCTTTGGTCGCTCATGACTATCTCCGCAGTTAATATCGCCTTGAGCGCATCGCGCGTGCCGGCAAAAGTTCGCCCTGCGTGGCGCCCGCGCCGGCATTCTGCAGTGATCCGGGAACATGTCTGGCTCCAGCTTTGTGAACCCACTCATAGGCTCCAGGCTCGTCGCGAGCGACGAGCCCAACGACATGAACACCTCCTCCGATTTGATCATTGCCCTTCCTGAGGGACTGTACTGCCCGCCGGGGGCGTTTTACATCGATCCATGGCAGCCGGTCGAACGGGCGATCATTACTCATGCGCACGCTGACCATGCACGCGTTGGTCATCGCCACTACCTGGCGGCACAAGCGGGACTCGGCGTACTGCAGACCCGATTGCCAGGTATCGCAGTGCAGGGTTTGCCGTACGGCGAACAGATCGAAGTCAATGGCGTGCGCGTGTCATTGCATCCGGCAGGACACGTGCTCGGCTCGGCCCAGGTGCGGCTCGAGCATGCCGGGCGTGTATGGGTCGCATCGGGAGACTACAAGATCGAACCGGACCCGACATGCACGCCGTTCGAACCGGTCCGGTGCGACACGTTCATCACGGAATCGACTTTCGGCTTGCCTGTCTACCGGTGGGAACCGTCGCATGCCGTATTCGACGGCATCAACGCCTGGTGGCGGCATAACGCGGCCCAAGGGCTGGCGTCGGTGCTGTTTTGCTATTCCTTCGGCAAAGGGCAGCGTGTGCTCGCCGGCGTGGACCCTGGCATCGGCCCGATCTTCTGCCACGGCGCCGTCGAAACGTTGAATCGAATCTATCGTGATGCGGCAGTCGACTTGCCCGCGACGCGACGCGTCGGCGAAATCCCGATGCACGACAAGGCCGCATTCAGAAACGCGCTGATCATTGCGCCGCCCTCCGCGAAAGGCAGCGCGTGGACACGGCGTTTCGGCGAGCATCGCGACGCATTGGCATCTGGCTGGATGCGTTTGCGTGGTGCGAGACGCAGGCGCGGAGTCGACCGGGGATTCGTCTTGTCGGATCATGCGGACTGGCCCGGTCTCAACGATGCCATCAAAGCAACTGGCGCTGAGCGCGTGATCGTCACGCACGGTTACATCGAGCCGATGGTGCGATGGCTTCTCGAACATGGATTCGATGCCGGCACCTTCGCAACCGAATATGGCGGCGACGCGATCGAGGCAGACGCCGATGCCGCCACGACGGAGGACGCGCCGAAATGAAACGGTTTGCGGCACTCTACGCAGCGCTCGACGCGACGACGTCCACCAACGACAAGCTCGAAGCATTGGTTGCCTATTTTTCCGGCGCCGAACCTGAAGACGCGGCGTGGGCGGCGTACTTCCTCGCAGGTGGGAAGCCTCGCCAGTCGGTGCCTACGCGAATGCTGATCGAATGCGCACGCGATTGCGCCGGCCTGCCGCAATGGCTGTTCGACGAGTCATATCAGGCAGTCGGCGACCTCGCAGAGACGATCGCGCACGTGCTGCCGCCAGCGTCGCGTGAATCGGAACTGGGTCTGGCGCAATGGGTCGGGCAGCGCCTGCTGACGTTGCGAGGCAGCGAGCCGGACGCCGTACGCGAGCGTTTGACCGCCTACTGGGACGAACTGAACTGGAGCGAGCGGTTTTTGCTCACCAAGCTCATCGGCGGCGGTTTTCGCGTCGGCGTCTCACGGCAGCTCGTCGTGCGCGCGCTCGCGCAGGTCGCGGGCGTCGACCACAAACGCATCGCGCAGCGCTTCGTCGGTTGGACGCATTCGCACAAGACACCGACAGCCGCCGGGTATCTCCGGCTAATCACCGCTTCGGCCGATGGCGACGACACCGACACGCCGCAAGCCACCGACATCGGCTTGCCCTATCCGTTCTTTCTCGCGCATCCGTTGCAGGCCGACCCCACAACGCTCGGCCCGACCGCGGACTGGATCTTCGAATGGAAATGGGACGGCATTCGCGCACAACTCGTCAAACGCGCAGGACGCGTCTGGATCTGGTCGCGGGGCGAAGACCTCGTAACCGAACGTTTTCCGGAGCTGGAGGCGATGGCTGCTGCGTTGCCGAACGGCTCGGTCATAGACGGGGAAATTCTCGCGTGGGAACCGGGGGCGAGTGCACCATTGCCATTCGCGCGTCTGCAGCCGCGTATCACGCGCAAGTCGCTGACCAGAAAGGTGCTCAGCGAGTCGCCCGCCGCGATGGTCGCATACGACCTGCTCGAAGCCGAGGGTCGCGATCTGCGCACGCAACCGCTCGAAATACGACGCGCGCGACTCGACGCGCTTGTCCAGTCGTTGTCGCAATCGCCCGCGACCGAATTGCTGCGCGTATCGCCGGTCGTGGCCGCCGAAGACTGGAACGCGATCAGGCAATTGCGCGAGGAGAGCCGCGCGCGCAGCGTCGAAGGGTTGATGCTGAAACAGCGGACATCGATGTACGGCGTCGGACGTACCAAGGCATCGGGTACGTGGTGGAAATGGAAGATCGATCCGTTTTCGATCGACGCCGTGCTGCTGTACGCCCAACGTGGTCACGGCCGGCGGGCGAGCCTCTTCACGGACTACACGTTTGCGGTCTGGGACGAAGCAGACGGCGTGCGCACGCTGGTGCCGTTCGCCAAGGCGTACTCAGGACTCACCGACGAAGAAATCCGCAAAGTCGATGCAATCGTGCGCAAGACGACAATTGAGAAGTTCGGACCGGTGCACGGCGTCACACCAACCCTGGTGTTCGAGATCGGCTTCGAAGGAATTCAGGCAAGCTCGCGGCATAAGTCGGGCATCGCAGTGCGCTTTCCCCGGATGCTGCGTTGGCGCACCGACAAGTCAGTCGAGGACGCGGATACGCTCGGCATGCTCAAGGGCTTCTTGAGCGAGGCACAGACATGAGCGCGTTCGCACCTGGCGCCTGAGTGTTGCGAGCGAGCCGCTTTCGTTGCGACGACGCCGCGGCCGCCATTACGCATGACTCGTACCTGTCAGGTCTTCGTTGCGTGCGCGGGAACAGGCTGTGCTGAGTGTCAGCAAACACCCGACTGGGATGAACCGCGGCAGCGCTCCCCGTTCGCAAGATCGAAGAGGAAACCATCATGGGCAAAGTGCGGATCGGCATTTCCGGCTGGCGCTATGATGGTTGGCGCGGCACGTTCTATCCGCCCGGCTGGCCGCAAAAGCGCGAGCTCGACTTCGCGTCGCGCGCCGTGCAGACCATCGAAATTAACGGCACGCACTACAGTCTGCAATCGCCGGCATCGTTCGAGCACTGGCGCGACGAAACGCCGGAAGGTTTCGTCTTCAGCATCAAGGGCGCGCGCTACCTCACACACATGCTGCGCTTCCGCGACGAAACGGTAACCATTGCCTGCGCGAACTTCTTTGCGCAAGGGTTGCTCGCACTGAACGACAAGTTGGGGCCTTTACTCTGGCAGTTCCCGCCAAATTACACCTTCCATGTCGAGCGCCTCGAACGCTTCCTCGCACTGCTGCCGCCCGACACGGAAGCCGCACTGCGTCTGGCGAGGCGCCACGACGCGCGGGTGAAGGCTCCGTGGCTCACCATCGACCAGAACCGGACCATGCGCCACGCCATCGAAATCCGTCATGCGAGTTTCGTTGTCCCTGCGTTCGTGGATCTGCTACGACGCTATCGGGTCGCGCTCGTGGTGTCCGACTCCACCGAGCCGTGGCCGTATGCCGAGGACGCCACGGCCGACTTCACCTACGCGCGGCTGCATGGCTCGACCGGAAGATATGCGGGCGCCTACAGCGACGCGTCGCTGGACAAATGGGAAGCCCGCTTCAGAGCATGGAGCGAGGGGAAATCCGCCGCGCACGCGCGACTCATCGCTCCGGAACTCGGTGCATCTGAGCGCAAGCCGCGCGACGTGTACTGCTATTTCGACAACGATCAGAAGACCGAAGCCCCTTTCGACGCTCGCCGGCTGATGACCCGGTTTGGTTGCGCGCAAGAAACGCCGCCACGTCGCGACTATACGGATTGCTGAGCAAGCTGGTTGAAGTAATGCTCAATACGCGAGAACGCGTATTGAGCGGCCGCGGCGCGAATCTCGTTGCGCGATCCCACAAAGCGCTCGGTTTCGGTGAAGGTCACGCATCGCCCATCTTCCAGACGCCAGGACCAGCCGAAGCACTGGGTGCCGGCCGGCGGCCCATTGCCGTCGCAGACCGCGTCGGCAACCCCGGTATTGGAGACGGCTACATCCGCGTTGCACCCATCCGCCGCCAGCGCTCCTTCGGCCATCTCGCGCGCGACCTCTTCGCTCGTGAGCCCGTAACGCTCCATCGTCTCTTCGCGCACGCCGAGGAAACCGGCCTTTCCCGTGGGCGAGTACGCGACGAACCCGACGTCCAGGCACCCACCGCTTCCCGGCACGGCAGCCAGCGTGGCGGCCATCAGTCCGCCCGTGCATGACTCCGCGGTGGCGAGTTTGCGCCCCACGGAGGTCAGAAATGAGACGACGTGCTGTTCGATACCCATCGCAAGTCTCCACGTTTTCCGGCACATCGCTCATTCCGGAACGACGGCGCTCACGGGCAACGTCCGCTTATGGCGCGTCGCTGCATGGAATCGCCGCATCATCAAACTCCCTTCGGATTTTTGAGCCGCGCTTTTTGCTCCCTCGCCTTCGTTCGCTCGGGTGCTGTCCTGTCCGCGCAAGGAGCGTGCCCTGGGTGCCGCCCGCGCGGTACGCCAGTTGCGCATCCTCCTGGACCGCAATGGCGATTCGCGTTTGTCGCGCGCGTCGCCCACCGTTTGGGGAGCAACGATGAAACTGGCCAGTCCGCGTTTCGTTCCAGTCAGCGCTCTCGCCGTGCGCGAGGCAACGCAGTGACATCGCGCACACCGCACGGCCATCGGGATCGCGACGAATCGCACCCCACGCGCCGCACCGTTACCACGCAGGCCGATCCTCATCAGGAACCCGATTCGCTGGAAGCATGCCGGCGCTGCACGTTGTGGAAAGACGCCACCCACGGGGTGCCGGGCGCGGGCAACGCGCGCGCCACGCTGATGCTCGTCGGCGAGCAGCCCGGCGACAGCGAGGATCGCGCGGGTCTGCCGTTCGTCGGCCCGGCAGGCGCGCTGCTCGACACCGCGCTCGAAGAGGCGGGCATCGAACGGAAGGCCGTCTATGTGACCAATGCGGTTAAGCACTTCAAATGGGAACTGCGCGGCAAGCGCCGCCTGCACAAGACGCCTGCCCAGCGCGAGGTGGAAGCCTGCGCATACTGGCTCGAACGGGAACTTGCGCAAATCAGGCCGAAGGTCGTGGTCGCGCTCGGCGCAACCGCCTTGCGCGCGATTTTGCGCGACCCGAACGCGCGGCTGAAGGCCTACATGGAACACGCGGGTCGCATCGGCGATCTCGTCATCGTGGCAACCTGGCACCCTTCGTACGCGCTACGGGCGCCGAACGTCGAGGCGCGCGACAAAGCGCGCGCGCAGATCGTCGAGGCACTGCGTCTCGCAGACGCGCTTGCTGGCAAACGTTGACGAGCCGCGTCATGCAACGGTGTCGGCACGCGCGAATCGAGTCGAAGCAGACGAGCGCACGTGCCGCGACGCTGTCTTGCCCGTTTCCGGTTTCTGTGTCTTTGTCGCGCCGCCATTAGCGCGGTCCTTCGCCCCCTTCGCGCGTACTTTACGGCTCGTTTGCGCGAGCAGGCGGACGAGGCTCGCGTCGCTTGACTCGCCAGCGCGATCGCGGCGCGACATCTCACGCGTCCGCCGCTTCGCGTCGCGCTTCAGAAAGACGACGAGCGCCGCCTCGTCTGCCTTCAGTCCGCGCAGGCGCACTGCGGGTAGCGCCTGCGCGAGGGCGCCCGCCTCGAACGCTTCGATCACGGCCGGATGGATATAGCACTTGCGGCAAACCGCCGGCGTATTGCGCAGCATCTGGGAGATCTGCTTGACGGTGTCGGCGACGTGCTTGCGCGCCTGCGTCGCCGTTTGCCACTCCAGCTTGCGCAGCGCCGCAAGCGCAAACACGCTGCCCGCCCACGTGCGGTAGTCTTTTGCGGTGAAATCGGCGCCGGTGACCTCATGCAAATAGTCGTTGATGTCCGAGGAGGTGACAGAATACCGCGCGCCATCGGCATCGAGATACTGAAAGAGGTCCTGGCCCGGCAGTTCCATACAGCGCCTGACGATGCGCGCAACCCGTGCGTCGCTGACCGCGACGTCGTGCTCGATGCCGCTCTTGCCGCGAAACCGGAAGCGCAGCCGGTCAGACGACACTTCCAGATGCCGCTTGCGCATCGTGGTCAGGCCGTACGAGCGGTTCTCCCGCGCGTACTCCTCGCTGCCCACGCGAATCAGTGTGCTATCGAGCAGCCGCACGACGGTCGCCAGCACTTTGTTTCGCGGCATGCCGTCGAGCGCGAGATCGCGCGCCAGCCGGGCGCGCAGTTTCGGCAGCGCGGTGCCGAACCCCAGCAAGCGCTCGTACTTGGTCGCGTCCCGTGTTTCACGCCAATACGGGTGATAGCGGTACTGCTTGCGACCCCGCGCGTCACGGCCCGTCGCCTGCAAGTGGCCACGCCCATCCGGGCAGATCCACACATCGGTATAGGCAGGCGGAACCGCCAATGCGTTGATACGGCGAATCTCGGCAGCGTCCTTGATGCGCTTGCCTCGCGTATCGAAGTAGACGAACGCTCCGTCGATCCGCTCGCGCGTGTACCCGCGATGCGAGTCATCGACATAGCGCAGGCCGCAAGGCCCGAGGTCAGTCGGCGATATGCCGCTCGCGCGCGCGGTACTTTTGCGGCCCGGCTTTCCTGAATTTGCGTGATTCTTTGCCACGGCTTGCCTCGGTCGGATTTGCCTTGTTTGGGCACGAGGAGCAATAGCCATGCCGCCAACGCCGGAGCGTAATTCTGCGCCGAGGCAGCGCGCAGCCGTACGTGCCGCCCTTCGTGCGAACCACCGGCCGAATCGGGAACAAGCGATGCGGCGATGCAGCAAGACCGCGGAACCCTATCTGCCCGGTCAAACCTCAAATCGGAGCCGATGATGATTGAACCACCGATCGCACTACCCGACGCAGGCCCAGACAACGCGCCTGAACGAGTTACGTCCCTGGGCACGGAAATGAACGAACTGGCACGCCTGTGTGTTGAGACCGCTGGCCGCATCGCAGAACTGAATAGCCATGCGTTCAGTACCACCCTGAATGAGCAGCGCGCAATCGCAATCGAATCGGCTAGCGAACGTTCGCCATTTGACGCATGGCGCTTGAACGCAGGCTACGCTTTAGCGGGCACAGTAAAGACTGCAGCCTACTGGCGGCACATCAACGAGATCATGCTTGGCGCGATCGTCGATTGCGTTAGCGGTATCGAAAGCCGCCTGAACCGGGACTTCATGGCCTGGAGTAACGCGTTCGAGGGCACCACCTCGTAAGGGCATGCGGCGGGGGCCGTGCGAGGGACACACGCCCCGCTTCCAACCGGTGCTGCGCGGGGTCAACAGAAGGCCTCGCGCGCACCGCCGCAATGTTTCCTGCTGCAACGGCTGCCCCCTTGACAAAGCCGCTCACTCAGGAATGCGTACCGACTTTCTGGGCCAGTGCCTGGGCCATCCGGTAATGTTCTTCGATGGTTGGCAACGCCTTGCGCGCCGCCGCCTTCAGGCTGTCGTTCTTGCCGTCGCTGATTTCCTTCTGGAACGCGGCCACCGCTTCCTTGTGGCCTTCTACCCCCACCTTCTGCGCGTATGCACTGTCAAATTGCGCATCCTTGAGCGGCCGTAACGAATCGAGAATCGACGTATCGGAATTGTCCTTCGGCACCGTGACACCGTGCGGCGCCGCGAGCTTTAATTGCGCTGCAAGCTTCATATGATCGGCGATCATGTGCTCTGCAAATTTGTGCACGTCCTTGTTCTTCGTGTTATGCATGGCGAGCTTCGCGGCGTCGATTTCCGTCGATCCAGACATCGATGCCGCCTGAACGAAATCGCGATCCACATCCGGCAGCGGATTTGCCGCGGTGGCGGAAGCCGCTTGGGATTCTTGTGCTGTGGCCGCGAGCGGAAGACTGCATGCCATGGCCAAACCGAGAATAGCGAAAAGGAGTTTCATGGTTGACATCCTTGGGTCGTTGAACGGTCGCGGGGCCCATATGGACCGCGCATGGGCCGTCGCGCACGGTGCGTGCCGCGGCGCATGCGGCCTCGCGCACCGCCCGGCCTGCCTTCATCGAGAGACCGGGAGCTGGGTACGCGCGCTGCGCAACACGGGCATGTCCCGTGGAGACCTGTCATGAACGAACCGAAACAGACCAGCGATGCGCTCGCGCTGCTGATCGCCGACCACCGCGCCGTCGATAAACTTTTCGATGCCTACCGGGGTGCCGGCGAGGCCACCGAAGATGCGCGCTTCACGATCGCCAAGCGAGCGTGCGAGCAACTCGCCGTGCATACGATGCTTGAGGAAGAGTTGCTCTACCCCGCAGCGAGCGAAGCACTACCCACAGAGGCGCTTGATGTGGACGAGGCTCGAGTCGAGCACTATCTCGTGAAAACGCTCATCCAGCGCTTCACCACGCTGACACCCGCGCATGCTGGTTTCGACGCGACGTTCCGTGTGCTGGCCGACCTGGTTCGCCACCATGTCGAAGAAGAAGAGAAAGAGCTATTCCCGCTCTTGCGCCGCAGTAATCTGGACCTCGCAGCGCTGGGCCGCCGTATCGCGTCGCGCAAGGCCGAGCTCGATGCAAAGCTCGAGGCCGCCGGGGTGAAGAGCACCGGCGACAAGACGTTGGTGCTCTCGCACCTCGATATGCCGCTTTGAGATGCCGCCCGGTGACGATGCTTCAAACACGGCGCAAATGCGAGGGATCACCGCGAAGAAGCGAGGCCGCTTAAGGCTGCGGTTTGACTGGAAGCGCTTTCCCGAAGCATCGAGCGTCGCTCATGGTCGTGTATTCGCCGTACGGGTCGATGTGTTGGTAACCGTGGCGCCGATAAAAGGCGATTGCGCGCCGGTTCGCCTCACGTGTCTGCAAGATGACCCGGCGAAAGTCCATTGCGGCGGCGAGTTCTTCGAGATATCGCAGAATCGCAGCGCCGGCTCCATGGAATTCGGCACGCCGGTATATCCGCTTGAACTCCGCCACTTCAAACGAGAAACGGCGCAGGGCCCCACAGCCTATCGCCTGGCCGTCGGTGGTACGGGCAATGACAAAGGCGCCGCGCGGCGTCATCGCATCCTGCTCGTTGAATCGGGATTGGGCGCCATCACCGCAGTACAGCGCGACCATGGCGCTCAGTTCGTCGAGCAGTAAGCCCGCGTCGCGCGTAGCGGGATCCTCCCGTCGCACAGTGACCACTACGGGCGATTCCTTCATCGCGCATTTCCTCCCGGACCTAGTATTACGCACTCGCGTTGTCGCGCCGCGAGGTCTAGCCGCGCGTTCAGCGCAGCAGCGCCCAGCGTGTTTTCCATGAGGTCTGAGTGCTCATCGGGGCTCTCTTCCGCTCGGGGACGCGGCATCGCGCCCAGGCCCGATTCCGCATCGCTCATGCCCGGAACAGCCGCTGGCTCCGGTGTTGGTCGAAACCGCTTTTTCATGGCTTCCGTCGGCCAGGACAAACCCGGTGCATGAGCATCGGGGAGACCGAACCACCTCTGGATATCGACCACTCCAGCGATGCGTCATCAATCCTCGGGACGCTCGACATCCAGCCGCACAAACTCTTTGGCGAGTTCGCGCACGGCGAGTCGGGCTTCGTCGGCAGTTGCGAATGGCCCGGGAACGAGACAGCCGTCGAACGGGTAGATCAACTTCCCATCAGCCTTTCGCCTGATCCTTAGGTATCCGACATATTGGCCCATCGCATTGATCTTCTGTCGGCAAACCACCTCGTAGCCCACAATTTGAAGTGCGTCTTCGGCGCGATCGGGCTTACCCATGGTTTTTCTCCCCCAAATACCGTCATAACAATCCCGCTTGATGCGCTGAGTGTCCAAGCATTTCGCGCACCTGACCTTACAAATGTGTCGTGTGGGTGAGCGCTCCGTGCGCTCAGCCCATGGGGAAAGGGTTGTCCATAAGGATGCATTTACGGACACGCCTCCCTGATACTCGACAGGTGACGGCGGGCATATGCTCCTATGAGCCACCAGCAAGCTACTTCCGGCCAAAAAGAGCGATCCGACTGGCGCACTACCAGCTCGCCTCGCGCATGTCACGCGGAGGTCGATCACACGCCACACGAGGAGGTGTGCGCGGTCAGATGTCGTTTCGGCGGACAACTATCAGGGCGGCAAGACCGCTCGTTCGAGAATCCAGGAGACATAAGTGCTGAGCCCTCACGAATTTGCGACGCTCATGCTGGTCAAGTCATCGCCGGACCAGATCGACATGGGCCGCGAGGAACTCGACACACTGCTCGAGCAACAGCTCGTAGCACTCGAGAGCCTCGCCACCGGTATGCCGCGTCCGCGTATAACGGATGAAGGCGAATTCCTGCTCGAAACGATCATGCGAAAGCGGTGACCGGCCCGCGGCACGCTCTTCGAAGAAGCCACCCGAAATGCGCCAGCCGGTTCCGAGGCAGCAGTGGCAGCACTCAGCTCGGCGATCACCGTGGCCAATGCGCTCTATGGGGCACTCGGGACCACCGGGCAGTCCGCGATCGAGGTTGCACAGGGCAAAGTCGATGTGATCGCCGACGCAGCGTCGAAAAGTGCGAGGCGCGTGAACCCGCAACGAGAACAAACGGCCAGGGAATGACGAGTGTCGCCGGCGCGAGGGCAACGTGACCGGATGCCGACTTGTTGAATGAAGGATGTATCGACAAGACAAGTACCACGGATCTCAAATCGGGATGAGCGTGAAAACGCGAGCCGCGCCTGCCGTCGCAGGGATCTGACGAATGTCCTGCGTCGACAAGGCGGAGATAGCCCGGACTCCAGCGTCACCTGGGACGACATGACCGCTCACGCGTGACCAGACGAGAGGGGCATGGGAAACAAAAATCTTCCAGCCGGTTACGGGGGGCAACGAGTAAGCTGCGATGGACGACGAGACTGAGCTACAAGCCCTGATACTTGCGGACCGCCATATCCACGAGGCGGTCTGGCGTATACGTAAGCAGCGTGCCTTACTGACGATCATCCACAGCGACGAACAACGGAAAGTCGGCGCCGTATTGCTGGCCGCCTTGTACGACGGTCTCAGGGTAGAAATCGGGCACCGCCGTCTCATCCGGCATACGTGGTTTACCAGGCATCCCCCCGGTCAGAATAGTCAGCAATACGAAACGTAAGGGGTCGGGCTGTCCGTGGATACTCCGTCTCCGCCTGTGACACGGGCGGGCGCCCGAATGAACGGCGGCAGGAACAGAATATGCGCAGACGTTCACCGGGGTTAGGGTGAACGGTATGACTCACATACTTCACCTATCGATGCCGTTCATCAGTTCGCGATCTCCGGCTCAAGAAAAAGATCGGACAGCCTTCGCGGCCGTGGTCTCACTACGAAGCTAGAAAGCGAACTGTACGAACGGCTGGCATTCAGTATGCGGGCTTGCGTCAACATGAGTAGCGTACGAATCACCTTCCTGCGCGACGTCCCGAGGCGCGTTCAAGCCGGCAGGGAGCTTCGCAATGCACCGTCCTCGCGTGCCAGGCATGCACGGCGGACAGCGTCCAGGCGTTGCTGGGCTGTAAAGGAATCGAACATGTTGCCGACGGACGCCTGCGCGCTTCTCGAACTGCTCGGAGATGAGGCGCGAGCCGTTTCCCTGAAGTATTTCAGGACACAGCTCGACGTTACCGCAAAGTCCGACGATACGCCCGTCACGGTGGCGGACCGCGAGATTGAGCGACAGCTTCGGGAACGCATCCTGTCTCGGTATCCTTCGCACAATATTGTGGGGGAGGAGGAAGGCGGAGACGTTGGGGATGGCATAACCTGGGTGATTGACCCCATCGACGGGACGAAAAGCTTCGTGGCAGGTCTGCCGCTGTTCGGCACACTCGTAGCAGTGCTTGAAGGGCGACGTCCCCGTTACGGCATGATTGAAGTCCCCGTACTCTGCGAGCGCTGGATCGGCAACGGCAATCGCACCGTTCTCAATGGGGTACTGTGCGAGGTCAGTGCGTGTAGGCAACTGCGAGATGCGCGGCTCTGCGCAACCGACCCCCAAACGTTCGCGGGCAAGGCGTCAACGGCCTTTTCAACCCTGTCGCGCGCTGTTTCAGTCACGCGGTTCGGCACCGACTGTTACGGCTACGCCTTGCTAGCCTCCGGACACGTTGACCTTGTTGTGGAAGCTGAACTGGAAATGTTTGACGTCATGGCGCTGATACCTGTCGTCCAGGGCGCGGGCGGCGTCGTGACGACATGGTCAGGTCGTCCAGTCGATAGACGTTTCGATGGCACGGTCATCGCAGCGGCGACCCCAGAGCTCCACGCCGAAGCGCTTCGATTCCTCGTGTAATAGGCTTCCAGGTTCCGCTACGTGCACGCCGCGGTTGCGTGCGAGAAGTGAACACCATGCGTTGACCACCGGCATCGCGGGGACGCGCGGGACAATCGAACCGAATGGGCAGGCGTAGCATCGCTCGTCAATGAAGGCGACATTCGCTCAACGAGGGTGCAGTTCGATGTAGTCGCTGACGCGGAGGACCGACATAGCGTCAAGCAGGTTGCCGCCTGCTCCTCCAGCAATACGGCGGCGGTAGCGGCAGTCAACCAATACTGCCTGGAGACTGCCGTCGGACCCCTACCCGAAGGCCCTGGCCTTGGTGAGGGCCTTCGCTATTTCCGCGACGAGCTGATGTTGCAGATACGGCTTACGGAGCCTCTGAATTCCGACGTCGGCTCCCTGTGGAAGCTCTGCGTAGCCGGTAGCCAGGATCACAGGGAGTGTCGGGCGCAACTCGCGCGCGGCCAGCGCCAGCTCCAGGCCCGTCATCCGTGGCATCGAATAGTCGGTGAGCAGGAGATCGATCCTGCGTCCCGCCTTCAGGATCTCGAGTGCGGCTGCGCCCGAGTCGGCTTCGATCACCTCATGTCCCATATCCTGAAGGAGGTACGCGGTGCTCGTTGCGATCAGGGCATCGTCATCGACGAGAAGAATGCTCGCCTGGATCGGATCGATTACGCTGCCCTCGGGCTGCGCATCGTGCTGCAGATCAGGCGTCGTGACACGTTGCGAGGTAACGGGCAGCCATAACTCTACCCGCGTGCCTCGTCCTGCTTCGCTCTCGAGGCGCAGGGCACCGTTCAGCTGCAGCGCGAGTCCGTGAATCATGGAAAGACCCAACCCTGTTCCCTTGCCGAGTTCTTTCGTTGTAAAGAACGGCTCGGTTGCTTTCGCAAGGGTGTCCGCATCCATGCCTTTCCCGGTATCAGCGACGATGATTCGGACATATTCGCCCGCGGGCAGTCCGTTGTCGCCCCACGTTTGCACGTCATCGACCGCTATTGACAACGTCCCTCCCTCAGGCATCGCGTCGCGGGCGTTGACGACCAGATTCAGGATCGCGAGTTCGACCTGATTCCCATCGGCAAGGGTAAGCGGAATCCCCTCCGGCAATTTCAGCTCGAGCGCCACTCGCGGCCCTATCGACCGCTCCAGAAGATCGGTCATCCCCCGAACCACGGTCGGGAGGTGGGTCGGCTCGACCTTGAGATCCTGCTGCCGCGCGAAGGCCAGAAGGCGCTGCGTAAGAGCGGCGCCACGCTGGGCTCCCCTAAGCGCGCCGTCGATCAGTCGCGTTGCTCGAATGGCGTCCTGCGGCTGCTTGCGCAGCAGTTCGAGATTGGCCATGATGGCCATCAGCAGATTGTTGAAATCGTGGGCAACTCCACCCGTCAACTGCCCGATCATTTCCATCTTCTGCACCTGGCGCAACAGCTCTTCTGCGCGCTCGCGCTGCCGCATCTCGTCCAGCACGAGTCGGTGGCTGCGCTCGAGCTCCGCAGTGCGCTGGGCAACCCTCGCCTCGAGCATGTCGTTGGCCTGTTGCAGGCTGTCTTCCGCTGCCTTGCGCATGGTGATATCGGATATCACCCCGACGAGCCGTGCGGTCTTTCGAGTGCCATCTCGAACCAGCCGCGCGCGCATGTCCGCCCAATGAACCGTCCCGTCCGGCCAGAGCGTACAGAGCTCGAGTGCGAAATCGCAGCCGGTTGCCAGGCTGCAGTCGATTGCGTCGGTCATCCGGGGCCTGTCGTCTCGACTGATGCCGGCAAGGAGATCGGAGTACGTGAAAGGCGCGCCTGACGCATGCCCGAAAATCGCGCGACACGCAGGCGAAACCACCAGTGCAAATGTCGACAGGTCCAGTTCCCATGAGCCCAGTTTCCCTGCTGTCAGGGCGGTGTGCAGGCGCGCTTCGCTTTCGCGCAGTTCATCCATACGCAGGCGCGCTTCGAATTGCCGCGCCCGGCCGCGCAGTGCTGTGCCAACCGCGCTGACGAACGTCCGCGGATGAAACGGGCGCTCGATGAATGTCGCGTTTCCCAGCGTCGCCGCGAGTCGGCTCAGTTCGGGGTCCTGATCGGGCGCGCCCCGGCGCTGCGTGAGGATGATGAACGGAAAGTCGGACCATGTGGGCTGCGCTGACACCCAGTTTCCGAGTGGCTTGAGGTCGGCGTCTCGCAGGCCCTCGTCGGTCACGATCGCGCAACAGATTCCCTCATCCAGCATGGCGACGAAATGCTCGAAGTCGCGACATACGAGCGCAAGAGCGCCTGCCTCTTTCAGGAGAGCCGTGGCAACCACAGCGTCTCGCCCAATAGGTGTAAAAACCAGTGCGGGACAGCGATTGAAATCAGGTGCTTTCATTACCAGCGGCGCCCGTCGGCATAAGCGGCCCTGAGTTACCCACAAACGTGGGTACACCGCGCAGGATGCCCTGGAAACTGTCGAGCGGTGCCCCGACGTTCAGACCGAATCGCCCAATGCGAAATTCCCGGATCGTCTCTTCGTGACGGCCGGTGCGTTTCTTGATGATCGACACCGCCCGCCGCACGCTTCCCAGCGCCTCGAAGTACCGCAGCAGGATGACCGTGTCGGCAAGGTACGTGACGTCGACTGGCGCTTTCATGTCGCCAACGAGCCCATGCTGCGCTACCGTCAGGAAAGTCGTCGCGCCTTGCCTGTTGAGGTATTGCAGCAATTCGTGGATATGAAGGACGAGCGCGTTCTCCTGCGGCATGGCGGCCTGGTAACCGTTGAGACTGTCGATGGCCACCGTTTTGGCCTCGGCGTGATCAACGCAATCGCGGACGCGCTGGGCAAACTCGCCGGGCGAGAGTTCCGCGGCATCGACCTGCTCGACATGCAACCGGCCGGTCTCGCGCATCGCTTCAAGGTCGAAACCCAACGCGCGGGTCCGGTCGAAGAACAGTCCAAGTTCTTCGTCGAAGGCGAACAGTGCCGCCTTCTCGCCTCGAGCGACCGCAGCCGAAATGAACTGAAGCACAAAAATGCTTTTGCCGGTGCCGGCCGGTCCTAACACCAGGGTGCTCGAGCCCTGTTCGATGCCGCCGCCGAGAAGCGCATCGAGTTCCGCCACGCCGCTCGTCATTTGCTCGCGCGCAAACCGGGTGCGATGTTCCGCAGCAACGAGCCGGGGAAACACGGAAACACCTCCGCGTTTGATGGTGAAGTCGTGATACCCGCCACGGAACGCCTGCCCCCGGTACTTCGAAATCCTCAACCTGCGCCGCTCGGCTCCATAGTCGGGGGCAAGTTCTTCGAGCTTGATGACGCCGTGGGCGACGCTGTGTACGGTTTTGTCTGCGGCATCTGCAGTCAGGTCGTCGAGCAGCAGGACGGTCGCTCCTTGTCGCGAGAAGTAATGCTTGATGGCGAGCACCTGGCGGCGGTAACGCAGCGAGCTCTGCGCGAGCAGACGGATTTCCGAGAGGCTGTCCAGGACGACCCGCCTGGGCCGTACTCGCTCGAAAGCGTCAAAGATCAGGCGAGTCGTCTCGCCGAGCTCGAGATCGGACGAGTACAGCAGACTCTGCTGCTGATCCGCATCGAGCAGGCTCTCTGGGGGCACCACTTCGAACACGCCGACGCGATCGCCCAGTTGCCAACCGTGGGACGCGGCGCCGTCGCGCAATTCCCGCTCAGTTTCGGACAGTGTGATGTAAAGGCCCTGATCGCCCGCCTCGGCACCTTCAAGCAGAAACCGCAGGGCGATGGTCGTTTTCCCCGTGCCGGGGCTGCCTTCGAGAAGGAAAAGGTTTCCCTGAGTCAGCCCTCCCGCCAGAACATCGTCCAGGCCGGGAACGCCAGTACGCACGACCCGCATGATTTTGGTCTCATCGTCCATCAGGCGCTCCTGACTGCTCGGTCTTTGACGCGATATTCCCGGATCGCGGGCGGTCTGCTCACTGTATCCGTCTCCATGCACTGACTGCGGCGCGCTACGTGCGCAAAACGCATGCCCGCCCTTCTTCCCCCGCCCCATGGAAGCAGCCGAAGGATATCTCGAAGCGAGTGCCAGCTTGCCGTGCAGCGGCCATGGAACGTGTCTGCCAGCGTATCCGCGAGGCACGCGGAATGCGCGTGGCAAGTCCATCGCCCATCTCAACACGGAGAAAGACCATGAGCAAAAGCACGGATTCCAGCGTCTATAAGGTGACGGAAATCATCGGCACGAGCACAACTTCCTGGGAGGAAGCCGCAAAAAATGCAGTGGAAACCGCAGCCGCGTCGTTGCGTGACCTGCGAATCGCCGAAGTCTGCAAACTCGACATCAAGATCGAAGACGGCAAGGTCGTTGAATATCGGACCCGGGTCTCCGTGTCCTTCAAATACGAGACCTGAGAAGATCGCAGGTCACGATTGCGCCCCGGGCGTCGTGAAGCAATCCGGAAGTGGCGCGCGCTTCGGTCTTTCTACTGCGCTTTGCGACCGGAAGCGCTTTGGCCGGAGTTCGCTGTCTCGCCGCCTGTTGCGGAACTGGCCGGCGCGCGTCGCTTGTCGCGCCATTCCGCGACTTGCCATGCGACGAGCCCGGGCAAAAAGACGATGATGTCACGAAGCCTTCGCGCACCCGCAAGTGCGAGGCAAGTCTGCGGATTGAAACCGAGTACCGTCCCGATCAGCAAGAATCCCCCCTCCTGAACACCGAGTCCGCCAGGCACAAAGAACGCGACACTACTGAGCGCCTGGATGAGCGACTGGAGTGCGATCGCTTGCAGAAAGCTTCCTTTCGCCCCGAGAAAATAGAGCGCGAGCCAGAGTTCCAGCGCGGTTGCGATGCATTGAAGTGACTGCCAGATGAGCAGATAACGAATGATCATGCCGCGCTGACGCCAGAGATCGCTGATCGACTGATCGATGCGCACCGACTCGCCGACGAGCGAACGGAACTTGCCGCTCGTGATGCGATTGAACAGTTTCGTCAGGCGAGCGAACGGACTCATGCGCTGCACGAACAAAAACGCGAGGAGCAGGACGGCAAGTATGGCGATACCTCCTCCGAGTCGCGCAGCGAGGTGCAACGCTCCGGCACCCGCATGTGCGATCAGATAGCCGATGGCTGCAATAGCAAAGAGCATCTCGCTGATCAGCGTTAGCTGAAGATCGACGACGAGGCTCGCCATCGCCGGGGCCGGCTGCATGCCCCATTTGCACATCATGCGGAACGTCACGACTTCACCGCCGACACGCGCAACGGGCAACGTACCGTTCACCGACTCCCGAATCCAGACGAGGCGCAGGACGCCCGACAGCGTTGGACGTCTCGCACCGCGCATCAACATTTGCCAGTTCCTTGCATTGGCGAGCATCGGCAGAACATGAGCGATCCCTGCAAGCGCGAGCCCGCCGCCGGCTGCGCGCATCAAACTGAGCACCGCTCGCGCATCGGCGTGCCAGACGAGCCAGACTGCGATGGCGAGGCCGGCGAGTGCGGCGATTCGGGGGAGATATTTCATGGGGACCTGTCACTGTGTCTGGCACGTCAGTGCGGCACAGCCGGGACGCGACGCTGTCCGAAGTCATGCGTCACGCGGGATCGTTCGGGTACGAGCGCGAGCACTACGACGCGCCGCATCTCGACGATTCCCTACCGCAGGAGCTTCTCAGTGCCGCCGCCGCTCACAAGGGTTGCGTCCAGCCCGGAGACCAGTTCGTGGATCGAGCCAACTTCATGGATACGGGCGTCGGCGGATGTCTCCGCAGTCGACATCTGCTTGCCGCACTGCAGCATGAAGGTCGGCACCCACGGCGCGGCGCTGGCCATGCCGTCGATAGTAAGTGGGGCGTGCGACGCCCCGCGCTCCCGGTAAATGACAATCGCGCCGGCTTCCTGCGCCGCCATCACGCTTCGCAGCTCGAGGAGCGTGGTCGCTGAAATCGCGTGGTAGCCCTCCGCGCGAAGCAATACCGTCAACGATTTCCTGAGCAGTTCCGACTCGCTGAAAACGATGACGGTGATCGGACGACGACGCGTCGTTTGCCGGACTATCCCCCGGCTTCGTAGCCGAAGTTCGCACGAGAGCAAAATCACCCTGGCGAGATCGTAGGCTTTGCGCGCTTCGTGGGCCTGAGCCGAATCGACCGAATGGCGGCGTATGGCGCGCTCGAGTGCAGCAGACCTCGCGTCGAGGATTTCCAGGGCAAGGTCATATTCTCTCTCGAGCGAGCCGCCTTCAGGCTGGGAACTTGCCATGTCATCTCCCGCGACCCATTTCTTCGTGAGTGGCTACCGTAATTTTAGTAAATATTGCGAGCTAGACTCGCGCTCCGGGCGGCTACAACGGCGCGAGATTTGGTGTATTCCCCAGGCATCATTTCTATCTCCTCGATTTAACATTGATGCAATGCATCATCGAGTTGACCATGATGAGGGGGACAGAAAAATGGTTTGCACGACCGACGATCTGCTGGTAGCCCTGCTGAATATCGATGCGGAGATCAAGGCGTGCATGGAGCGCCTTTCCGAGGTCGAACGCGGCACGGACCACCACGCGGCAGCGTGGTCGACCGAGATTCGAACCGCCTTGCGAACCGACCTGGTTTTAATGAAGGAACGCCGCGAAGAATATTTTCTCCGGCTGAATGGCGCGCAGCCCGATCCGGCGCCCAGATCTGCATCATCGGTAAGTATCGATTCCCGCCCTGCGCGGCTGAGCGGCGCGAGAACCTGCGAGTGTCTGTGAGACGCCCCTGACAACGTCGGCATCGACTGCCACATCGAGCGTGAATCCGTCGTATTCGTCACTTCGATGCCTATCCGGCTCTGCGCGTCGCGTGCGATTAATCTTTCCGCGGCCCACGGTCATGGGCTGATTCGGGAGTGGACAGCACTGTCAAATTGAGCGCAGAGACTGTCATTTCGAGAGGTACTTTTCCGAGCGCAATCGCGATGTCTTCCGTACGCGACGGATCGGCTTCGATAATGTCGACTGTCATGAAATCCATGCCGTCATTGCGATCGGCATGGACATTCCAGCGAACGACCCTGGCACCGCTCTGTGCCAGGCATCGCCACACCGGGATGATTCTGAGCTTGCCCGGGGCAGCCCGAATTGTGAGCCTTTGCACAACCATTTCAGTACTCATGGTGTCACTCGTCCTGGCGGCGAAACGCTCGTATGTGGCTTGTATGAGCATATTCCAGCGGTGGCTCGCAAGTACAGAATGGACGTGTGTCCGTAAATCCATCCTTAAGGGCAACCGTCCCAGGCGGGCGCGAATGTCTTTCTGGTAGCGCCTTAGCGGCAAGGACCACCCCGATGGTTGCGGTCAATCCAGTCAATCGCTTGCAGCCTTGCAAGCGCCGCCATTTCATCCGGAGCACCCCGCATCTGCAGATCACCACTTGAGATGGGAATGCCGAGAGCCCTATGCGGATCGCTGGGCGTTAGCGTCCACTGCGCACCGAATGTATGACCGTCAACCGAAAATGGCGCAAAGTCGATTGTGAATCCGCGATAGATCAGTGAATAAGCCATTGCTCACACCTATGCGCATTTATCGAAAGGACGTTTGCAGAAGTCTGACTTCGGTTTCTGGAGCAGTGAATTATAGGTCGAGCCCTGAATTAGCTTTTTGTACGAAATCCGTTCTTTCCGGACATCGTGGCGAAGCCGCGGGAATGTTCGGTGCGCGATGAACGAGACCATGACCGCACCGCTATACATCGCCCTCGCTGTTGCCGCCGCCTTACTGATCTACGGTTGCGCCATGGCCTTGCTGTACTGGCTGCAAGGCCGTCTGATCTACCCGTCGGAGCGGCTGCAGCGCGGGCCGCTACGCCCGGACGCGCAGGGCCGCATCCGCCACGTGCGCGTGCATACCGCCGACGGCAACGAACTGGTTTGCGGCCACGCGGCACCGGCGGACCCCGCCCGCGCCACGGTCGTACTCTTTCATGGCAACGGAGAGGACCTCACCCAGCGAACGCACATCGCGCATGCGCTGCTCGACGCAGGCTACGGCGTCCTGCTTGCGGGCTATCGTGGTTACGGCGGCGCGCCCGGGCGTCCCAGCGAAGCGGGGCTCTACGCCGACGGCCGCGCTGCCATCGCATTCGCCGCGCGGCACTCGCGCGACGTCGTCCTCCATGGTTATTCGCTCGGCTCGGCCGTGGCAGTGCAGATCGCGACCGAACGCCCTCTCGCCGCGCTGTTGCTCGAAGCCCCGTTCACCAGCGTCGCCGATGTCGCCGCCGTGCACATGCGATGGCTGCCGCGCATCGTTCCCATGCGGTGGCTCGTGCGCGACCGCTATGACAATCTCGCCAAGATCGGCAGCGTGCGCGCCCCCATCCTCATTTACGGCGGCGACGCTGACCACGTCGTTCCCCCAGCGCAATTCTCACGGCTCTTCACGGCCGTCCGGGCGCCCCGGCGCTTTGCGATCATAGCGGGCGCCTCGCACGTCAATGCATGGGAGCGCGGAGGTCATGCTCACGTGTTGCGTTTTCTCGACGACGTGCTGGGCTCGCAGTCCTGATCCTGGTGGAACACGGTTTGCTGTTGTCACTGCGATAGCGCTCGGCGCCCGCAAGCGGTGAGCGCACAGGAGCGTGCTGCCGTGCTCATTTTTCTCATCGGCCTGTCGTGCGTCTGCGTTGTCGCCCTCGTGTCGATGACGCTTGCCTGGCGCAGGCTCAAGCAAACCGCTGCCATCGACCGAGGCAGCCGCCGCCGCGGCATCGAAGGCGCCTTCGTGCAGGCTGGGCCATACCGCATGTTCTATCGAGTCGCACGCTGCCACGCGCACGCGCCCCGCCGATTGCCAGTGGTGCTGGTCCACGGCCTCGTCGTCTCGAGCCGTTACATGGAACCGCTCGCGTACGCGCTCAAGCGCGACTTTGACGTGTTCGCGCCCGACCTGCCCGGCTTCGGCGAAAGCCCGCTCGCGCGGAGGCGCGACGCGCTGAGCCTCGCGCAACTCGCCGATGCGCTGCATTTGTGGCTCAACGCATGCGGCGTGAAACGAGCGATGTTCGTGGGCAACTCCTTCGGCTGCCAGGTCCTCGCCGATTTCGCAGTGCGCTACCCGCAGGCGGTGGATCGCCTCGTTCTGCAAGCACCCACACCGGACCCTCGCGCCCGCTCGCTGCCGCGCCAGGCGTGGCGCGACTGGATCAACGGACTGCGCGAGCGTCCCCACACGCCGGCGAAGGCCGGCCGGATCGACTACGCGAAGGCGGGATTGTGGCGCGCGTTTGCCACCATGCGCATGCTGGTGCGCGAGCCCGTCGACGAGCGGCTCCCGCGCATCGCTGCGCCCGCCCTTGTCGTCGTGGGCACGCGCGACCCCGTCGCGCCGCTCGGGTGGGGCGCGGAGGCCGCGCGCAAACTGCAGCACGGCAGGCTGATGACGATAGAAGGCGGCACGCACACACTCAATTACGCCGCGCCCAATGCGTTCGCGTTTGCGATCACACCGTTTCTCAAGGCCGGTGCCGTTGGCGTTTAGCAAGGGAGCACTTCAATGAACAAGCCGCCGCCGGGCATCGCCCGTTTCGATTCCGCCGCCGCCATGGCCCAGGCACTGGCGAGCATGTTGCACGGAAGACGTTTTTCGAGCCCCAGCCAGTCGCCCCTGCTCGACCGCCTCATGCCCGCAATCAATGCGCTGCCGAAACGCCAGCGCGAATGGGCCTATATCGTCGGCGGCATGAGCGAGGGCATCGATCCTCGCCGCGCGAAGAGCCTCGACGTCGAACGCATTGCGCAGTGGCTTGCCGACCTTTATCCGCAAGTCCCCCGCCGCTGCGCGTTTATCGGGTCGTCGAACGGTGCGATGATCCATCTCGCGGCCGCGCTGCGCGCACCCTGGCTGCCGCAAACCTTTCTATGCCCGGTCCGCGCGCCGTTCAGCGATCCCGATGATGCCCAGCGGGGCTTCGACACGAGCCGGCGCATCACGGAAGCCCTGCTCGCCGCCGACGATCGCATTGCCGTTCATCATATGCACGATCCCAACCAGGACCGTCTGATGTTGCATGGCATGCGCTATTTCCGGCTCAAGTTTCGACGCCTGCCGCTCGCGTTTCGCGAGTTCCTGCTCGGCAATCTCGAGCGCGGCGGGACCCTCTACGTGGTCAACTGCACGCGCGATTGGGCAGTCACCCGCACGAGCGAGCGTTCGGTGTTCCAGTTCGGCGCCACGGGTGGCGCGAGCGAAGACGAATATCTGCACGGCGGCGAGCGCGTGCGCGCGTTTCTCGCGCACTACGGCAGCGTGCGCACACGGTGGGACCCCCCGGCTCCCGACGCGCGCGCCCCGGAAGCCGAGTGGGGCTTCGACGCCGTTCTGCGCGACGATCTCGCCGAGCTGGCCGGGCCAATGCAATGGCGCATCGTCGAGATCCGGTTTGAGGAACCCGAAGCGCTGAGCTTCGCGACCGCGGCTGTTTATCGGCGCTGGTATCAGGAAAGCGTGATCGAGACGCGCCGCCTTCTCGTCGACTCTTTCATGCTGATGGATCCCCTCACGACGCTCGAGATTCACGCCATACCGTTCTGGCTGCTGTTCGGTGTCGAGCCCTCGGCCGACGCCCTGCAGCGCTTCCTCGACAGCACGCCCGCATTCGAGGACATCGACATGACGCTGTTCTCCCACGGCACGCAAAGCATCGGGCTCGCGCCGATCTCGCGCTGGCGAGCGCTGCTGGCCCACGCCGCTCATGAGGGGCGCTTCGCGGGCGTCGATAGCGAGCGCTACCCACGCGATTTCGCCACATTCGAGCGATACGGGCGGGCACTCGCGCAGTTGAAGCCGCGGCTCGGGCCGCCCTCGCCGCTCGAACCCGCGCACTTCGAAGCCTTGCTCGCCGAATTTGGCGAACCTTTCGGTGTGCAGTGCGAAACGACCACGCGCCCCGTGAGCGCCGAAATGTGACTTGGGGCGCAGGACCACGTCCACGCCACGAGTGTCATCTATTGGCTCGCGCTACCAGGCGTCGCCGCCTTTCTTTCGGCGTTCTGAATATCGTTCGGATAATTTGGATCGTTTCCCGCAGCCGGGTTATATCCATTTTCTTCGAGCTTCTTCAGTTCCGCGTTTCTTTGCGCTCGCGCCTGCTTGCGTGCTTCCTTGCGTTGCGCCTTCGATGTGCTCCCATTCGCTGACGCGTCAGGCGCGCTCGTCTGCGCGGCAGCTACGCCGGGCGCTAACGCGATCGAAAGCACCGTCACTGCCGTGACTAGCATGGAATGCGGCTTTGCCATCTCACTCTCCCTGAAAAGAATACGTCGACTGGCGGACGTCCCGAGGGCGCAACCATCGCACCCGGCCGCCTCGATTACGCCTGCAAAGGCGTTCTGCGTGACCACGCCCATGGCCCGCGATCAGCGCGCGGGGCACGCGATTTCAGGACGTCTTCTGCGTCGTTCCCGGTGGTATGGGATTCTTTTCCTGGGTGGACGGCAACTCGTTCTCAGACGTTTCGTGCTTGCTCTTCTCGCTCTCGTCGCGCTTCTCCTGTCTCGTGCGTGCAGGCGGCGCAGTGTTGCGCCGCCCGGCTTCAGGCGATTGCGCGGGGCGCGTACCGGATTCATCTTTCATTGTCGACCTCCTTTCAGTATGGCGCGTCGTCCCGAACAGAAATTAGAGCGCTCTTCGGTCCGGTCGATCCAGTTCTCGATCAGGCTCGCCGTGGCGACGTGGTCCGGCTGTGTGCGCACCGGTTGTGCCTGGAGGCCGCTTCGCACTGGGGGGCGGGCGCCAGCGGCGTCGGAGCCCTTGCGCCCACCGCTGCCCCTTGACATCCCTGGCCGCCGGCTCATGGGAACGGTCAATGCGCCTGCAACGGGTGCACGCATTCGCGATGAGGCGAGACCTCGCGTGCGCCAGGCCCACTGCGCGCAGCTCGCGCGCTTCCCGAGGAGAGTCACGTGAAAGCTGTCGTCTACGAAGGTCCGCGTAAAGTCACCGTCAAAGCTATGCCGGACGCAAAGATAGAGCGCCCTACCGACGTGCTCGTCAAGATCACCAGCACCAATATCTGCGGCTCCGACCTCCATATGTACGAGGGACGCACCAGCATGGAAACCGGCCGCATCCTCGGCCACGAAAATCTGGGCGTGGTGATCGAGGTGGGTTCCGCCGTCGTGCGCGTGAAGGTGGGCGACCGCGTCTGCATGCCGTTCAACATCGGCTGCGGGTTCTGCAAGAACTGCGAGCGCGGGCTCACCGGCTTTTGCCTGACGGCCAATCCGGGCATGGCGGGCGCGGCGTACGGCTTCGCCGACATGGGTCCGTACAGCGGCGGTCAGGCCGAACTGCTGCGCGTGCCGTTCGGCGACTTCAACTGCCTGCGCCTGCCGCCCGATGCCGAGGAAAAGGAGAACGACTACGTCCTCCTGTCCGACATTTTCCCGACCGGCTGGCATGCGACCGTGCTCGCGGGCGTGCAGCCCGGCGACAGTGTCGCCATTTATGGTGCGGGACCCGTCGGTCTCATGGCGGCGCTCTCGGCCCAGGTTCAGGGTGCAAGCAAAATCATGGTCGTCGATACCCACCCGGACCGTTTGCAACTGGCGGAAAAGCTCGGCGCGATTCCCATCGACGACAGCGACGGCAACTCCGCGCAGCGCATCGTCGAAATGACCGGCGGAGAAGGGGCCGACCGCGGCTGCGAGTGCGTGGGGTATCAATGCACCTGTCACGGCCGCGAAGTACCGAACCTGACGATGAACAATCTCGTGAAGGCTGTGCGGCCGACGGGCGGCATCGGCGTGGTGGGCGTATTCGTGCCGAAGGATCCGGGCGCGGAGGACGAGTTGGCGAAGAAGGGGCAGTTGGCTTTCGACTTCGGCCAGTTGTGGATGAAGGGACAGCACATCGCCACGGGTCAGGCCAACGTGAAGGCGTATAACCGCAAGTTGCGCGATCTCATCGCGGCAGGCAAAGCGCGGCCCTCACAGATCATTTCGCATACCTTACCGCTCGGGCAAGCGCCCGATGCTTACCAGCAGTTCGACGCGCGCAACGAGGGCTGGACCAAGGTCGTGCTCAAGCCCGCCGGCTGACCGGAGCCTCGCGGGGCGTGCGGCATATGTCTTGCGCTTCGCGCGGTACGCAGAAAACATGCAACGTCATTTCGAAGAGGTAAGGACCATGAACGAACATCGCCCCGCCCCGCCCATGCCCGATCAGCAGCAGGACCGCACGCCCGGGCGCACCGCACCTATGGACCCGCAACCCGATCACGGCGAAAAGAGTTATCGCGGGTCGGGACGGCTTGCCGGCAAGGTCGCCCTCGTCACGGGCGGCGACAGCGGCATTGGCCGCGCGGTATGCATCGCGTTTGCGCGCGAGGGCGCCGACGTGGCCATCGCGTACTACGACGAGCACGACGATGCGAAGGAAACGGCGCGCTGGGTGGAAGACGCCGGACGCCGCGCGCTCCTTCTGCCCGGCGACATCCGCGACCGTGCGTGGTGCCGCGAGCTCGTGAGCAAGACCGCGCGCGAGCTGGGCAAGCTCGACATACTCGTGAACAACGCCGCGTACCAGATGACGCACGAGTCGATCGAATCGATCAGCGACGAGGAATGGGATCGCACCTTCGATACCAATATCGGCGCCATGTTCCGCATTTCACGCGAGGCGGTCGCGCTCATGCAGCCGGGCGCTGCCATCATCAATACCGCGTCGATCAACGCGGACAAGCCCAAGCCCACACTGCTCGTCTATGCCGCCACGAAGGGCGCGATCCAGAACTTCACCGGCGGTCTCGCCCAACTCGTGGCCGGGCGCGGCATCCGTGTGAACTGCGTCGCGCCGGGGCCGATCTGGACACCGCTCATTCCGTCGACCATGCCGGCCGAAGACGTGCGCGACTTCGGCAAGGCGACGCCAATGGGGCGGCCAGGGCAACCTGCGGAGCTAGCCGGTGCGTATGTGCTGCTCGCGTCGCACGAGGGCAGCTACATCTCTGGCGCCACTGTTGCGGTGACGGGCGGCACGCCCCTCATCTAGACGGCGGGCCGGAGTCAGTGGCTGGCGCCGGCGCTTTCGTTACCGCCTTGCGTTGCCGCGACGATCGCGGCGAGCAGCGCCGGCACCGCAACTGGCTTGGTGAGCCGCGCGGCGAACAGGCTGCGTTCTTCGCCGGGGGAATCGGCGCGCGCAACCTGGCCCGTCATGGCGATGGCAGGAAGCGCTTTGCCTGCATAGTCGCCGCGCGCTTCCATGTCTCGTAGCGCTGCGACGATTTGCGTTCCGTCTTCGCCGTCTAGCTGCAAGTCGCACAGCAGTACATCTGGCCACCTGGCGCGCGGCGTCTCGCGCAACCCGGCGAGCCATCGCGCACCGCTGCTTTCGAGCTGCACGATCGCCCCATGCAAAGTGAGCGCAGCTTCCAGCGCATCGCGCGTTTGCTCTTCGTCGTCGAGCACGGCTATGCGCAGTCCGCCGAGTTCGCCGCCGCGCTCCGGGGTGCGCTCGGGCAGCAGCGCATGCAGCGGCAGCGCCACGGCGTAGCGCACGCGGCGGCCTTCGGGATCTAGCGTGAGACTCGCGCCCGCCTTGCGCAGCAGCGCTTCGATACGCGCGAGGGCGCTGTCGTCGAGCGGTGCGGGCCGCGCGCCGCCCGCCACGCCGAGCAAAACCGTATTGGCGCTGCGCCGCGCGGCCAGTTGCACGCCGCGCGTTTCTCGCGTAGCCCCTGCCGAGGTAACAGAAGCCGCGATCGACGCCGCATTCTGCACTTCGTTCTCCACCAGCAGCGTGAGGGCCACCAGTAACGCGTCGCCGTTCGCGACAGTGGCATAGAGCCCCTCGTCGGGTTGCGTGACGAGCCGCGCCGCCGCTTCGCCCAGCGAATCACGAACACGCTCGGCCACCCGTGCAAGCAGGTTCGCCACGTTCACGGGCGTCGTCACGAGCCGCCGCTCGGCGTGCTCGAGATCGTCCTGCTGCCATTGCATCGCCCACATCTTCGCGTACACGCCCTGGCGGGCGAGCAGGGCGTCGTGCCGCCCCTGTTCGACGATTCGGCCGTGCTCCATCACGAGGATCAGATCCGCGTCGACGATCGTCGAAAGACGATGCGCGATCACGATCGTCGTGCGCCCGTGGGCGAGGCGCTGCAGCTCGTTCTGGATCGCTCGCTCCGAGCGCGTATCGAGCGCCGAGGTCGCTTCGTCGAACACCATGATGCGCGGGTTCTTGAGAATCGCGCGTGCGATTGCGATGCGCTGCCGCTCTCCGCCCGACAGGCGCACGCCGCGCTCGCCCACACGCGTTTCGTAGTGGTCGGGCAGACGCTCGATCAACTCGTCGAGCTGGGCCGCGCGCGCGGCGCGCACGACATCCGCCCGGGTGGCGTCGGGCTGGCCGTAGGCGATGTTGTACGCGATGGTCTCGTTGAACAGCACCGTGTCTTGCGGCACGATGCCGATCGCTTCGCGCAGGCTCGACTGCGTGGCGTGCGCAATATCGTGGCCGTCGATGGAGATGGTCCCGCGCTGAGGCTGATAGAAGCGGAACAGCAGCCGGATCAGCGTGGATTTGCCTGAGCCGCTGCCGCCCACCACGGCAACGGTGCGCCCTGGCTCGGCCAGGAACCCCACATCGTGCAGCACGGGCCGCCCCGCGTCGTAGCCGAAATCGACGTGCCGGAATGCCACCTCGCCTTCGCGCACGACCAGCGCGCGCGCTCCGGGCGTGTCCTCATCCTCGCCCGGCGTGCCGCGCGCACAGAGGATGGCGAAGAGCCGCTCGACATCGACGAACGCATCGTTGGCCTCGCGAAACACGAAGCCGAGTGTATTGAGCGGTGCGCACACCTGAATGATGTACGCGTTGATGAGGATGAGGTCGCCCACCGTCATCGCGCGAGTCAGCACGTTCTGCACGGCGATCACCATCACCGCCGCAATACCTGCCGCCACCACGCCGCTCTGGCCCACGTGCAGCACGGTCAGCGCGCGCTGATTCGCCGTGCGCGCGAGGACCCAGTCGTCGAGCACGGTGCGCAGCCGAGCGACCTCGTGCTGCTCCGTCGAAAAGTACTTCACCGTGTCGTGATTGAGCAGGCTGTCGACGAGCCGGCCGTCCGCCTGCGCCTCCAGCGAGTTCACCGCGCGCTGGAACGCGAGCCGGCGGCGGGTGTAAATCGCGGTCCATGTCCCATAGCACGCAAAGGTCCCGGCGATGGCGAGCACAAAGGCGTTGTCGTAGTGCGACGCGACGATCGCCACGACCACGGCGATTTCGAACATCGTTGGCAGCACTGAAAAGAGCGCGGTGCCAAGCAGGAAGCCCAGACCGTCCGCACCCTTCTGGACGTCCCGCACGATCGCACCCGTTTCGCGCTGCGCATGAAAGCGCGCGCCCAGCCGGTGCAGCTGAGCGAACGTGCGTTCGCGCAGCGTGGCCACTGCGCGTTGCACGACGATGCTGAACGCCACATCGCGTGCCTCGCCGAGCGCGTCCGACAGGAAGCGCAGCAGCGCATAGACGATCGCGAGCAGCGCCGGCAGCGCCGCCAACGAGTGAATGTGGCCGAGATCGTCGATCAGATGCTTGAGCGCGATCGGCACCGAAATGGCACCGAGGCGCGCCAGAATCATCAATGACGCCGCCGCTGCGCTCGCGCTGCGGTGCCGCCACAGCGCTTCGCCGAGCGTGCGCAGGATGCGCGAGCGCACGGCGCGTCGGCTGGGCGTTGCTCCATTCATCGCGCGGCTGCCCCCAAAGTGATACTGAAGCGGACCGTTGCGCAATCGACGCTCCCGCGGCGCGCAGCCCGCCCACAACGCCCGGGGCGTTGTCGAAACGTCTTGCCGCCTGGTGTAAAAGCGCGTCGCCTCTTTGGCAGATGCGTTTTGGTATTCGTCACGGCTGAGCGGCGCCGATGCGGAAGGTCCACAGATGCCCGTTTCGAGCAATACACGCGAGGTTCGCGCACCGCGCCGCCCCCGGTTCCTGTGCACGTCCAATCAACGGCACAGCAAATGCGCTTACGCCGTTGCACCGGGTGCAACATTCGAGCAGTTCTTTCCGCGCCCCCTTTGAACGCGACACACAGCTCGCCATCCACTTCTCGCGAGGACACGTCATGAAAATCGCACTCGTCAGTGAACACGCGTCGCCGCTCGCCGTGGCGGGCGGCGTCGATACCGGCGGACAGAACATCTACGTCGCGCATGTCGCGCGTCAACTCCAGCGCGCCGGACATCAGGTCGACGTCTTCACGCGGCGCGACCGCGCCTTGCTGCCGCCCATTCTGGAGATGGACGGCGTACGCGTGATTCACGTCCCCGCCGGGCCGCCCATGCAGCTGCCCAAGGAACTGCTGCTGCCCCACATGCCCCGGTTCGCCGAGTTTCTCGTGGACTTTTGCCGCGCCGAAAGGCGTCCCTACGACGTCATTCACGCCAACTTCTTCATGTCGGGCCTGGCGGCGCTCGCGGTCAAGGACGCGCTTCATGTGCCGCTCGTCATGACGTTCCATGCGCTCGGACGCGTGCGGCGCCTCCACCAGGGTGCGAACGACGGCTTTCCCGATGAGCGCTTCGCGATCGAAGACGAGCTCGTGCGACGCGCGGACTGTATCGTTGCCGAGTGTCCGGCCGATGAAGCCGATCTCGTCGAGCACTATCGCGCCGACCCCGCGCGGATTGCCGTCATTGCCTGCGGCTTCGATCCCGACGAGTTCTCGCCTGTGGACCGTCGGCAGGCGCGCCGCCGACTGGGCTGGCCCGCCGGCGAATTCTGCGTGCTGCAACTCGGCCGCCTCGTGGAGCGCAAGGGCATCGACAACGTCGTGCGCGGTGTGGCCGCGCTCGAGGCGCGCCACGGCGTGAAAGCCCGGCTCTACGTCGTGGGCGGCGACGCGCAAACGCCCAACGAAATCGCCACACCCGAGATCGCCCGCCTGCGCGGCATTGCGCACCGCTGCGGGATCGAGCCGCGCGTGACCTTCGTGGGCCGCCGCGAGCGCTCGCAGTTGCGCGACTTCTATAGCGCCGCCGACGTCTTCGTGACCACGCCGTGGTACGAGCCGTTCGGCATCACACCCGTGGAGGCAATGGCGTGCGCCACGCCCGTAATCGGGGCGGATGTGGGTGGTATTCGCCATTCGGTGCGTCACGGCGAAACGGGCTGGCTCGTGCCGCCGCGCGACCCCCAGGCGCTCGCCGAGCGCCTGTTCGCCATTCATGGCGACCCCGCGCACGCCCGCGCGATGGGCGAAGCGGGACGCAAGCGAGCCCAGACGTACTTCACGTGGCGACAGATCGGTCTCGAACTCGAAGACGTCTATGCGCAGCTTGCCGGAGTGCGCCTCGACACGCGCGAGGACGCGAGGGAAAGCACCCAGGGCCGCGTGCTGCGCGCCGTGGGTTGAGGAGCGAACCGTATGCTGAACCGAACCACCGGGCCCCGCGGGTTGCTCGCTACCCGCCCAGCGGTGTTCCTGGACAAGGACGGCACGCTGCTCGAAGACGTGCCGTACAACGTCGAGCCCTCGCGTATGCGTTTTGCCCCGGGCGCCGCGCAGGCGCTCACGCTGCTCGCGCGAACGCCACTACCGCTATTCGTGGTGAGCAACCAGCGCGGCGTTGCGCTGGGGCGCTTCGCGCACGCGGCGCTCGGCGACGTGGAGGCGCAATTGCGCCGCATGTTCGCCGGCTGCGGCGCCACGCTGCAGGCTGCGTACTGGTGCCCGCACGACCCGCTCGGCCATGTGGCGCCCTATGCGTGCAACTGCACCTGTCGCAAGCCTGCGCCCGGCATGCTGCTGCGCGCGAGCCGCGAGCATGGCATCGACCTCGCGCGCAGCTGGATGGTCGGCGACATCCTCGACGACGTGGAAGCGGGCAATCGCGCAGGTTGCCGCGCGATCCTCGCCGATTGCGGCAACGAGACCGAGTGGCAAAGCGCGCCGGCGCGCCTGCCCTACGCGATCGTTGCGGATCTGCATGAGGCGGCGCAGGTGATCGTGGAGCGTTACGAGCACGAACGGCGCGTGCGGGCGGCAACGCGCCACGGTGCACAGGAGGAGGCGCTGCGATGAACGGAACCGCCTTTGCGATCGCGCCGCGCGATGCGCACGCGCGCTCGCCCCGCCGCCAGCCGGCAAGCGAGCCCTGGGGGGCCGAGGTCCAGCGCATTCTCTGCGTGCGCCTAGATCAACTAGGCGACGTGCTGATGACCACGCCCGCAATGCACGCGCTGCGCGAAAGCGCGCCGCGCCGTCATATCACGCTGCTGACTTCGGCCGCAGGCGCGGCCATGGCGCCCTATCTGCCCGACGTGGACGACGTCATCGAATACGACGCGCCGTGGGCCAACGGCGCTCACGGATCGGCCAAAGGACACGCCGACGGCGCGGGCAACGAAGACGCCGTGCTCGCGCGCGTGCGCGCCGGACGCTTCGACGCCGCGGCGATCTTCACGGTCTACAGCCAGAATCCGCTGCCGGCCGCCACGCTGTGCTTCTTCGCGGGGATCGAGCGGCGTCTCGCGCATTGCCGCGAGAATCCTTACGCATTGCTGACTAACTGGCTGCCGGAGCGCGAGCCGCAGACGGACGTGCGCCACGAAGTCGAGCGGCAGCTCGCGCTCGTGCGCAGCGTGGGCGCCGATCTCGCCGACCCGGCCGATTCACGCATGCGCATGAGCGTGGACCCCGCCGCGCGCATCACGCTCGCGCAGAAGCTGCGCATGTATGGCGTCGATCCGGCCGAGCCTTGCATCGTCGTGCATGCGGGCGCGAGCGCGCCTTCGCGGCGGTATCCCCCGGCGCTCTTCGCCGAAGCGCTCGATCTGCTCGCGCCCACAGTGCGTTGCCCGTTCCTGCTCACCGGAAGCCTCGGGGAAAGCGCGTTGACGCGCGACGTGATGCGTTTCTCGCGTTCTCCGGGCAGCACGCGTCTGGTCGATCTCGCGGGAGCGCTCACGCTCGGCGAATTGATCGCATTGCTCGACCAGGCTTCACTGCTCATCGCCAACAACAGCGGGCCGGCGCATCTGGCCGCCGCGCTCGGCAAACCCGTGGTCGATCTCTACGCGCTCACGAATCCGCAGCACTCGCCGTGGATGACGCCGCACCGCCTGCTCTATCGCGACGTGGCGTGCCGATGGTGCTATCGCGGCGAGTGCCCCGAAGGCCACCACGCCTGCCTGCGCGGCGTGCCCCCGGGCGACGTCGCGCGAGCGGCGCGCGAACTGCTCGAGGAAGCCGGCGCGCTCGTGCCACAGCCCGCCTGACCCCTGCAACCCACCGCCCGCAACGGGAGCCCGTTCATGTACACACTCGGAATCAATGCCGTTTATCACGACAGCGCCGCGGCGCTGGTCCATGACGGCGTGGTGATCGCCGCCGCCGAAGACGAGCGCTTCACGCACGTCAAGCACGCCAAGCGTCCCGTGCCGTTCTCGACATGGCAACTGCCCTTCGACGCCATCGACGCCTGCCTCAGGGAAGCCGGCATCACGCTAGCCGACGTCGATCACGTTGCCTACTCCTACGACCCGGCTCTCTTTCCGGATATGCCGACCCGGCCCGGCGCGACCATCGCGTTGCCGCTCGACCCCTCGCGCGCGCGCATGGAAGCCAACGCGTCGCCATGGGATCCGCTCTTTCTCAGCTATATCGTGAACGCGAAGGCGCAGTTGCTGGACGGCGCGCCGCATCATCTGCGCAAGCGCTTTGCGGGCGTGGACCGCGAAAACGGCTTCGTCTGGCACAACGTCGAGCACCACCTCGCTCACGAAGCGAGCGCGTTTCTCGCAAGCCCCTTCGACGCATGCGCCGTTCTGACCATGGACGGTCGCGGCGAAGGCGTCACCACGAGCCTCGGCGAATTTCGCGACGGCAAGTACAAGCGCATCACCCAGGTGGAGTTGCCGCATTCGCTCGGACTCCTCTACGAAGCCGTGACAGGCTGGCTCGGCTTCCTGCATTCTTCCGACGAGTACAAGGTCATGGCCCTCGCCTCATTTGGCGAACCGGCCTATGCCGATCAGTTCCGCGAAATCGTGCAGTACAACGGCAATGGCCATTACACCGTCGCCGACCCGCGCCTCGTGGACCGCTTCGGCATGCCGCGCGAACGCGGCGGCCCGCTGGAGCAGCGGCATTTCGATATCGCCGCCTCGCTGCAACTCGTGCTGGAAGAAACGGTGCTGGAGATGGCGCGCTGGCTCCATACGCGCACGGGACTGCCGAAGCTGTGCATGGCGGGCGGCGTAGCGCTGAACTGCGTGATGAACTCGTATGTGCGAGATAACGGCCCGTTCGACGACATCTGGGTGCAGCCCGCCGCGGGCGACGCAGGCACCGCGCTCGGCGCGGCGCTCTGGACCGACTACCGCTTGCGCAGCGAGGCGGCGCAAGCCGCAGGCGAACGCGCGGAACGCCGCTGGCAGATGGACCACGCCTACCTCGGGCCGGCGTTCGACGACGAGACCATCGAGCAATTCCTGCGCTGGTCGAAAACGCCCTACCGGCGGCTCGACAACATCGCCGAGGAAGCCGCGCAACTGCTCGCCGACGGCGATGTGATCGGCTGGTATCAGGGCCGCACGGAGTTCGGCCCGCGTGCGCTCGGCGCCCGTTCGATACTCGCTTCGCCCGTCGATCCCGGCATGCAGGCGAAGCTCAACGAGATCAAGGACCGCGAGGACTTTCGGCCGGTCGCGCCGGTCGTGCTGGAAGAGCGCGCCGCGCAATGGTTCGTGGGCGCGAGGCGCGCGCCGTTCATGCTGTTCATCTTCGACGTGCAGCCCGGGAAGGCCGAACGCATTCCCGCCGTGCGCCACGTGGACGGCACCGCGCGCATTCAGACCGTAAACCGCGACCAGCATCCGCTCTACTACGACCTGATCGCGGCGTTCGAACGGCGCACCGGCGTGCCGGTGCTCGTCAACACGTCGTTCAACACCCGCGGCGAGCCGATGGTCAACTCGCCGCGCGACGCGCTCGAATCGTTCTGGACCTCGCCGCTCGATGCGCTCGTGATCGGCCCCTTCCTCGTGCGCAAGAGCGAGGCACGCGCATGAGACCCGCCGACGTCGAGTTGCGCGAGCCGCGGCCCATCGGCGCGGAGGAACCCCAGTTCGATGGCTATGCGGGCGCATTGCTCGAACACCTGCGCATTGCCGTGGTCGTGCCGACGTACCAGCGCGCGACGCTACTCGGACAGTGCCTCACCGCGCTGTGCGCGCAGGATCTCTCGCCTGACGACTATGAAATCGTCGTGTGCGACGACGGACCGGACGACGAGACGCGCGCGACGGTGGAACGCATGGCGGCGATGCAAGCGCCGCGCGGTCTGGCGATCCGTTACGTGCCGGTGCGCGCCACCCAAGGGCCGGCCGCGGCGCGCAATGCGGGCTGGCGCGCGGCGCGCGCGCCGCTCATCGCGTTCACCGACGACGACACGATTGCCGACCCCGGCTGGCTGCGCGCGGGGCTCGCCGCGCTCGCGCACGCGCAAGCCGCCGCGGGCCGCATCGTCGTACCGCTGGGCGTGGCACCGAGCGATTATGAGCGCGACGCAAGCGGCCTTGCGCACGCCGAATTCGCTACGGCCAATGCGTTCGTGCAGCGCGCGACGCTCTCGCAGATCGGCGGCTTCGACGAGCGCTTCACAGCGGCGTGGCGCGAGGATTCGGACCTGCAGTTCGCATTGCTGCAGGCGGGCGCGAGTGTAGTACGCGCCGACGATGCCGTGGTCGTGCACCCTGTGCGTCCCGCGCGCTGGGGTGTGAGTCTCGCGCAGCAGCGCAAGAGCCGCTTCGAGGCGCTGTTGTTCCGCAAGCATCCGGCGCTGTATCGCGAGCGCATCGGGGCGGGGCCGCCGCTCCTTTACTACGTGGTGCTGATCAGCGTACTCGTGCTGCTAGCTTCTCTCGCCTGGGGTCAGCCGAGGGTCGCCCTGGCTGCGTTCGCCGCATGGATCGCCTGCACCGCTGCGTTCTGCGTACGCCGCTTGCGCGGTACGCGTCGCGACGCGCTCCATGTAGCCGAAATGATCTGGACGTCGCTGTGGATTCCGTTTCTTTCGATTTTCTGGCGGCTCCAGGGAGCCGCCAGTTACCGCGTGTGGTTCCTCTAACGGATGTGCCCATGCCGACTCTGCTCGACGCCCTCGCCCCCCGCCGCATCGTGATCTTCCGCGCGCTGCAGCTCGGCGACATGCTCTGCAGCGTGCCCGCGTTGCGCGCGTTGCGTGCAGCCTGCCCCCGCGCGCACATCGCCCTCGTCGGTCTGCCGTGGTCAGCCGATTTCGTGGCGCGCTACCCCACGCTGGTCGATGAGCACATTGTCTTTCCCGGCGCGCGCGGCTTTCCCGAACAGGCCGAGGACGAGCGCGGCCTGCCTGCCTTTCTCGACGCGATGCGCATGCGCCGCTTCGATCTCGCGATCCAGCTCCATGGCAGCGGAGGCGTGGCAAACGTGCTGGTCGACGAGTTCGGCGCGCGCGCGCTCGGAGGCTTTAGCCAGCCCGGCGAAGCGCCGCCGCCCGGCTGCTACGTGCCGTGGCCCGATGCGCTGCCCGAGCCGCAGCGCTACCTCGCGCTGATGCACGCGCTGGGCGCGCGAGGCCATGCGCTGCGCGACGACACCCTCTGGTTTCCGCTCTACGACGCGGACTACGCTGCGTGCGACGACCTCGTCGAGCGCTTTGGACTCGAAGCCGGGCGGCTCGTGCTCGTGCATCCGGGTGCGCAGCTGCCCTCGCGGCGCTGGCCGGCCCAGCGCTTTGCCGCCGTTGCCGACGCGCTCGCCTTCGACGGCTGGCAGATCGCCGTGACCGGCACCGCAGGCGAACGCGAGTTGACCGCGAGCGTACTGGGCGGCATGACGCAGACGGCTCATCATCTCGCGGGCGAAACCACGCTCGGTGCGCTGGCGGCGCTCGTGCGCCAGGCCCGGCTCGTGCTCTGCAACGACACGGGCATTTCGCATGTGGCGGCCGCCATGCGCACGCCGAGCGTGGTCGTCGCCTCAGGCAGCGACACGCGGCGCTGGGCGCCGCTCGACCGCGCCCGGCACCGCGTGCTCGCCGACTGGCCCGCTTGCCGCCCCTGCTCGTTCCACGCCTGCCCGTATGGCCACCCTTGCGCGCTCAACGTGAGCGCCGAGCAGGTCGCGGCCGTTGCGCAAGCGCACTTGCTCGATACCCACCGCATGCCCGGCTTCGCAGCCCGGGGAAGCGTTGCCCCCATGCCGATGAGGAGGACCCCGCCATGCTGATGCGGAACACGCGGCCCTTGCGTGTGCTCACCTGGCACGTACACGGCAACTATCTTTATTACCTTACGCAGGCGCCGCACGACTTCCATGTCGTGACCAAACCGGGGCGCCCGTCGGGCTACGCGGGCCGCGCGGGTGTGCTTCCCTGGGGCGCGAACGTCCATGAGGTCGTGGCCGAGGACGTCGCCTCGAATGAGTTCGACGTAGTCGTGTACCAGCAGCGCAGCCATTGGGAGCATGACCGGTTCGAGCTGCTGAGCGACGCGCAGCGCCGCTTGCCGCGCGTGTATATCGAGCACGACCCGCCGCAGGAGGCGCCGTTTGCGCAGCGGCACTGGGTAGACGACGGCGGCGCGTTGCTCGTGCACGTCACGCCGTTCAACGCGCTCATGTGGGACAGCGGCGCGACGCCCACGCGCGTGATCGAGCATGGCGTGCTCGTGCCTGAAGGCGCGCGCTACACGGGCACGACGCCGCGCGGCATCGTCGTCGTCAATCATCTGCGCGAACGGGGGCGGCGGCTCGGCGCGGACGTGTTCGCGCAGGTTCGTCACAAGGTGCCGCTCGATCTCGTGGGCATGGAGGCGCAAAGCCTCGGCGGCATCGGCGAGATATCGAATGTCGAGCTCGCGCAGTTCGTGTCGCGCTACCGCTTCTTCTTCAATCCGATCCGCTGGACGAGCCTCGGTCTGGCCATTGTCGAGGCGATGATGGTCGGACTGCCCATTGTCGGGCTCGCCACGACGGAACTCGCAAGCGTGATACGCGACGGCGAGAACGGCTTCGTCGATACGCGCATCGATCGCCTGGTCGACTGCATGCGCACGCTCATCCGGGAACCTGCACTCGCACGGCGCCTCGGCGAAGGCGCGCGGCGCGGCGCGCTCGAACGCTTTTCCATCGATCGCTTCGCGCACGACTGGGATCTCGCGTTGCGAGAAGTGACCGCGTAAACGCGTGGCTTGCAGCGCTTTTCAAAGGACGGCAAACGTGAAAGAACTCATCCGCAAACGCATTCTCGTCACCGGCGGCGCAGGCTTTCTCGGCTCGCATTTGTGCGAGCGGCTAGTGGCGCTGGGCCACGACGTGCTGTGCGTCGATAACTTCTATACCGGCTCCAAGCGCAACGTGGCGCATCTGCTCGACAACGCCAACTTTGAACTGATGCGCCACGACGTCACCTTTCCGCTCTACGTGGAAGTGGACGAGATCTACAACCTCGCCTGCCCCGCCTCGCCGGTGCACTACCAGCACGATCCGGTGCAAACGACCAAGACGAGCGTGCACGGCGCGATCAACATGCTCGGGCTCGCCAAGCGCGTGCGGGCGAAACTGCTGCAGGCCTCCACCAGCGAAGTCTACGGCGACGCGCGCCGCCATCCGCAAACCGAGGACTACTGGGGCCACGTGAATCCCATTGGCCCGCGCTCGTGCTACGACGAAGGCAAGCGCTGCGCCGAAACGCTGTGCATGGACTACATGCGCCAGCATGGCCTCGACATTCGCATTGCGCGGATCTTCAATACGTACGGACCGCGCATGCATCCCCGCGACGGCCGCGTCATCTCGAACTTCGTCATGCAGGCGCTGGGCGGCGAGCCGCTGACCGTCTATGGCGACGGATCGCAAACGCGCTGTTTCTGCTACGTGGACGATCTGATCGACGCCCTCGTACTGCTGATGAGTCGCGCAACGCCCCCGGACGGCCCCGTGAATATCGGCAACCCGCAGGAAATCTCGATGCTCGACACGGCCCGCCGCGTGATCGCCGCCGCGCAGTCGAGCTCGGAGATCGCCTTTGCGCCGCTGCCCGTGGACGATCCGTGCCGCCGTTGCCCTTCCATCGAACGCGCGCGCGCGCTGCTCGGCTGGTCGCCGCACACATCGTTCGATGCCGGCTTGAGCGCGACCATCGCGTATTTCCAGCGCGAGATCGCAAGCGCTGATCCAGGAGGCTTGCTCGCGAGCACCGCCGCGGCAGCGGCGAAGACGAACCGTGTGGAGACGCAGGTATGCAAGGTCTCTTCTTCCTGAACCGCCGCATCAGCGTGGTCGTGCTCACGCACAACCGGCGCGCCGAAGTCATGCGCACGGTCGCCTCGCTGTTGCGTCTGCCGGAGCGGCCCGAAGTCATCGTGGTGGATAACGGCTCGACCGACGGCACGCCAAACCTGCTCGCGCAGACGTATCCGGGTTTGCGCGTGCTGCGCTGCGAAGCCAACCTCGGCGCAGCCGCGCGCAATGCGGGCGCCGCCCGCGTGACGACGGACTATGTGGCGTTCAGTGACGACGACACCGACTGGCAGCCGGGGTCGCTTACGCGCGCTGTCGAATTGCTGGACCGCCATGCGCGCATTGGCGTGCTCACGGCGTCCGTGCACGTGGGCGAGGAAGACACACTCGATCCAGCCTGCGCATTGATGGCCGCGAGCCCATTGGCGCATGCGGCTCATCCTCTGCCGAATCTGGTCGGCTTCATGGCAGGTGCATGCGTGTTCCGCACCGCGCTCTTCAACGCGCTGGGCGGTTATGAACCGCGTCTTTTCATCGGCGGCGAGGAAGCATTGCTTTCGCTCGATGTCTTGCAAGGCGGCCACGATATTGCTTATGCGAGCGAACTCGAAGTGCACCATCGGCCTTCGCTCGCGCGTGACAGCGCGCTGCGCCGCCGAATGCTGGCGCGCAATGCTGCGCTCGTTGCGTGGCTGCGTCTGCCCTGTGGCGAAGCGCTGACGGCGACGTGGCGGGCACTCGGCAGCGCGTGCCGTGCGGGACGGCCAGGCGAGGATCTTCGTGAGCTTTGGCGGGGCATAGGCTGGGCCCTGCGCCGCCGACGGCCCGTTGCTGCGCGCGTGCTGCGCATGCGCGCGGCCGTGCGGGAGGCAGAAAAAAACCGTGGCGATCGCGCGCCGCGGGGGGCCGTCGAGCACTCGGACACGTCGGCTTCAAATTGGTAGTGGAGGCGCTGTGCCTACGTGGGCAATGCAGGCCGCTCCACCTGCCAGTAACGCTCGGGCCGCTCCACATCCGGCGGAAACGGCCCAAATGCACGCATCTGGCTCGGATACGCCCCCACTGCGCGCCGCTTGATCGCCGCGAGCCGCCGAGCCGGATACCGGCCGAACGCCTGCGCGCGCATCGGGCTCACCCGCAAGCGCTCTGCTTCGAGGCGCTGGAAGCCTGCATCGAGCACACCGGGCATTGCGCGGTAAATCGCGTCCTCATAGGCGATATATCGTTTAATGCGCTCCGTTTGCAGCAGCGAACGGCACGCGGCGCCCACGAGTTGATGATCGGAGTGCCACAGGCCGAACGGGCACACGGGCAGCCAGGCGCCGAAACGCGCGAACTGCTCGGCCAACGCGTGCGCAACGTCCGCGACGTCGGGCGTCGCGCCGTACTGTCCATCCAGAAAATCCAGCCACAACGGCGTCGCGCCACACAGCGCAAGTGCGCGCTCGTCCTCCCGCTTGCGCGCGCGCACGGCTTCGTGCGCATCGGCAAAGCCGCTGGCTTCATCCCATTGCGTATGCATCGGCGTGGCGGGTTCACCCGCGAACACCGTGCAAACGATCGAACCAGGGCACCTTGCGATGAGACCTGCGCAGCCGAGCACCGCGTCGTCCAGATGTGGCGAAACCACAATCAGCCGCGGCGCGCCGTCGCTCATGTCGTGAGGCAGAGCAATCGACATCGTTTCTCCTTTTGGGCTCCAGACGCCCAATGGCATGCACGTGATATGGCGCGGTGGTGCCCCGGATCGTATCGCTTGCAGCGCTTGCACGTAGCTTCTACAACTGCATATGGCCGTGCAATGCCGGTCAGATTCATTTCGCACGCGGCGGCTCGATACCTTCGTCGGCGCGATGCAGCTTGCCCGCGCGGAGCGCGACCACCGCTTTTCCCACCGCGCGCGCCACGTTGGCCACCTCCTGCTGGAAGCGCACGTCGGCGTCGAGTGCGTCATGTGAGCTCGCGTAGGGTTCGTAGTAGCCCACCATGCGATCGATGCGCGCCGACGCGCCCGCGTCGACCCAACCCATCCAGTCGAGCCAGTCGGAAAGCGCGCGGCGCGTGTCCTCGATGCCTGCCACATCGCCATGCACGATCGCGCCGTACGCTCGTCCCGCAAGATGCCTGGGATAATGCCAGCCCGCCAGTTCAAGCGCTTTCGCTTCGTCCGGATGCTTGCCGTGAGTCGAGGAGGGATCGGGATTGCCGCCGTCCGCGCATACGAGTCGGTCCATCATCAGCTTGAGCGGGCTACTCACCTGATACCAGTACACCGGCGTCACGAAAATCGCGCCGTGGCAGGCCGCGAAGCGCTCGTAAATCTCCGCCATCCAGTCGTTGACCTGACCGAGCGAATGGTTCGGATAGCAGCTGCACGGCCAGTGGCATAGCGGCATTGCCGTGGAAACACAGCCCTTGCACGGATAAATGTGAAGGTCGGGTTCGGCAGCGAGGCGCGAGAGGTCGAGCATGTCGGCTTCGATGCCGGCCTGCGTCAGTTCATGCTCGCAGAGCTGCGCGAGCCGAAAACTCTTCGACATCTCTCCCGGGCACGTATAGTCATTGCGCGACGACGCATTCACCACGATCACGCGGGAGCGCGTGCCGCTCTCCCGCTGGCGCCGCTGCGCGGCTTCAAGGCGCTGGTGCGTGAGGCGCCATTCGGTGGAGAGGTCATAGTCGGGGTCGGCGTAACCCTCTCCCGCCTTCGCGGTCAGCGGCGCCTTGCGTCCTTCGCTATAGGCATCCCAGGCAATCGTTTCGAGGCGCGCGAGTGCGGCGTCTTCGGCACGAAACGCGGGATCGTGATAGCGGGCCATAAAACGCGCCCGAAACGCTTCGCGCGACAGACCTTGCATCATCTGTCCTTTTCGCACCCGCGGCGTGCGTACTTCCGCCGGCTTCTGTTTCATGATGGATCCCTTGTCGATACGGCTTGTCGAACGCCTCTCCCGCGCAATTGGCGTTCCGGCTCGGCCCGTTGCCATGGCGCGCCGACGCGGGCGCGCGGGTTGCGGAACGGTGTTTGCGTGCACACCTGGGCGCCGCCGCTGTGCCGCGACCGCCGGCGCGGTCCTCGGGTCCGGCGAAGACTGGCGGCAGCGCTAAAACCCGCGATCGCAAGGATAACGATGGACCGTCCCCCCACATCGCTCGCCAGCTATTTCGACAGCAAGTTCGCCGCGAACCCCGATCCATGGCACTACCGCGACAGCTGGTACGAGGCGCGCAAGCGCGCGCTGCTGCTCGCGTCGCTGCCGCGCGAGCGTTATCGCATGGCCTTCGAGCCGGCTTGCGCAATCGGAGCCTTGTCCGCCGACCTGGCGCGGCGTTGCGAGCATCTGGTCTGCGCGGACTTCTCGCCTCGCGCCGTCGCGGCGGCACAAGAGCGCCTTGCCGCGTTCGCGAACGTGGACGTGCACGCGCTCGCCATGCCGCGCGACTGGCCCGCCGGACAGTTCGACTTGATCGTGATGAGCGAATTCGCGTACTACCTGAACGCAAGCGACTGCACTTCGCTCGCCACGCTAGCCGCCTCCTCGCTCGCCGCCGATGGCACGCTGGCATGCTGCCACTGGCGTCACGGCGGCGAGACGTGGATGCTGCAAAGCGCCCAGGTGCATGGCATCTTCGCGCAGGCGGCGGCAAACGCCGCGCTGCATGCCGTCGTTCAGATCGAAGACACGGATTTCCTGCTCGATGTCTGGAGCCGCGATCGGCTCAGTGTCGCGCGCCGCGAACGCGCGTGAAGACACGCTGAGACTCAAGGCGCAACCGACTGCTCGCTATCGTCCACGCCGTCCGCCCACGCGGCGAGCGTGTCGCCGAAGCCGCCGCGCGTACGCGCGTCGCGCCGCCCGCTGGTCACCACGCGCGGCGCCGCGCTCCACGCGAGCGTGGCGCCTGTCGCGATCAGCAGATCGACCAGCGCGACGTCTTCGCTGCAGGCAAGCGGCGGAAAACCGCCAGCGCGCAAATACGCGTGCGCCGCGACGCCCAGGTTTGCGCCATGAATGTGGCGATGCCCGTCCGCGTCGCGGTAGCGCCGCTCCCAGGTCGCGCGGGCGCAAGGCGCCAGCGCGCTCCAGTCGTCCACGCTCACGGGCCCGCACACGGCGTCCGCGGCAAGCGCGAGCTGCGCGGCAAGCCAGTCGGGCGCCACGTGACTGTCCGCGTCGGTGAAGGCCAGCCAGCGCGCGCCGCAGGCGAGCAAGGCCTCAGCACCGGCAGCGCGGGCGACGCCAACGTTGCGCGCTTCTATGCATAGGGCCTCGAACCCGAAGTCCGAGACGATCTCAGCCGATGCGTCCGTGCAGGCGTCGAGCACCACGAGCGGCCGAACCGCTTCGCCTCGCAGCGAAGGATGCGTCGCGGCGCACCGCACCGAGGCAAGACACGCGGCGATCAGGCCCGCTTCGTTGTGCGCAGGAATAATGACCCCGATCATTCGAACTCCATGGTGTTGGCGTGACATTGCGTCATGCCACCCGAAGTTCCATCGTGGCGTACGCAGCAAAGGCCAGACTGCATGCGCACGCATTTCGCGCTCGAGCGGCGCAGTCTCATCCCCTGCAGCGCACGCCGGATGCCTGCGCCGACCGCCCCTATACCGGCGCCTGCGCGGCCTTCGACACCCGGGGTCGCAATGTCGACGCGTACGTACCGTTCTCGTCCACTCCTTCGCCGATGCCTCAGTCGAACCTTTTCGCAGCGTTGCGCCGGCCCCGCTCGCGCCCGGGCGCGGCATTGGCGCACGCGTCTCCCGGCACATCGATTGCGCTTGGGGTCCCACAGAAGAGACCGGAGCACGCTATGGCTGGATGGATCAAGGCAATGGATGTGGCAGCAGTGCCCCCGACGGCCATGCGGCGCATCGAGCTGGAAGGGGTCGCCGTGCTGCTCGTGAACGCGGGCGATCGCATCCGCGCATTCAGCGCGGACTGCCCGCATGCGGGCGCGCCACTCGAACAGGGCGCGCTGTGCGCAGGCCGCATCGTATGCCCATGGCACAAGGGCGTGTTCTCGATCGAAAGCGGCGCGTGTCTCGAACCGCCTGCACTGGAGGGGCTGACGTCGTACCCCGTGCGTATCGAAGGCGACGCCGTCCTCGTCGAACTCACGCCACAGCGTGCCGCCGCGCCTCGCACGCCCTCCGCGCACGCCAGGTCCGCCCGTCGTTTCGCGGTGATCGGCGGCGGTGCGGCGGGCGCAGCGGCCGTCGCCACGCTGCTGGAAAGCGAATTCGCGGGCGAGGTGACGATATTCGCCGCCGAGCCGCAAGTGCCCTACGACCGTACCTGTCTCAGCAAATTCGTGCCCGCCGGCGAGATGACGCCCGACGAGGTCCCGCCGATCCTGCCCGAAAGCGTGGCCCACGACAAGCGCTTGCGCGTCGAGCACAGAGCGGTCAAACACTGCGACGTCCAGACGAGACACGTCACACTAGCCGATGGCGACATGCATACCTTCGACGCCGTGCTCATCGCGAGCGGCTCGGTGGCAAAACGACCCGATATACCGGGCGCCGAACTTGGCAACCTGTTCACGCTGCGCAACCTGGCAGACGCCGCAGCCATACTCCACGCGCTCGCGCCAACCGAGCGCGCCGTGGTGCTGGGTGACAGCTTCATCGGCCTGGAAACGGCCTCGGCATTGCGCAGACGCGGCGTCGAAGTCACCATCGTGTCCCCCGCAGGTGTGCCGCTGCAACGCGTGCTTGGCGAGCGTATCGGCGGGATGTTCCGCGACTGGCACGAATCCCACGGCGTGATGTTTCGGCGCGCGAAGGCGCTGCGCTTCAGCGGCGCGCGCGAGGTCGAAGCGGTCGAACTCGACGACGGCAGCGCGCTGCGCGCGAAGGCCGTGATCGTCGGCATTGGCGTGCGACCGGCTACGCACTTTGTCAGCGGCGCCGAGATCGGCGAGGACGGCGGACTCGATGTGGATGCGACGATGCGGGTCTGCGGCGAAACCTACGCGGCGGGAGATATCGCGCGATTCACGCTCAGCAGCGCGTTGGAAACGCCGCAGCGCACACGCATCGAACATTGGCGCGTTGCACAGCAACAAGGACGCATCGCGGCGCTCAACATGCTGGGCCAGACGGCAAGCTACGACGGCGTGCCGTTCTTCTGGACCCAGCACTACGACAAGCGCGTCGACTATCTGGGGCATGCCGGACATTGGGACGATCTGGTGATTGCCGGCCGCGCCGGCGACGATCGCTTTGGAGTCCTCTACGCTGAGTCGGGCCGCCTTCGGGCCGCACTCGCCGGCGGCTACGATCGCGAGATGGCGCTCATGAGCGAGCGCATGCGCAGGCCCCTGTCCGTCGACGCAGCGCGCGGAATTCTGGGCTTTTGATCAGGCGAGCTGCATATCGGCCATAAGCGCCGCGCCATCGTCTTTGCCGTACCCCGTTTCGTACCATGACTCGAGGCGCTGATTCTTTAACGCCTGGTAAGTCCAAACAGCAAGCTCGCCAAAAAGAGGATCACGAAAATGACGAACAGAATTTTGGCGATACTCGCCGCGCCTGCGGCGATCCCACCAAACCCGAAGACAGCTGCGATGATGGCTATCACGAAAAAAACGATCGCGTAGTAAAGCATTGCCCGCTCCTTGAAGTATGCCAACCAGAGCGCACCCTCTGTGCCTGGGCGCGCACTGCGAGGAACTGGCTGTCAAACGGAGTGTTTGCGTGAAATGGGATTGCGCGGCATGCGGGATGCTGTTCAGTGATCGCCTCTAACCACCCTGGAGCACGAAATGACTACCTCTGATCCCCTCTCGCCCAACGCTGGCGCCAAGATCACCGGAGGCGGTATCGGCGATGGGCCGGGCCCTGAAGTCATGGCCGCCGCCACGCTCGACGGCAACAAGGTTTATTCGTCCGACGGCGAACACGTGGGCAAGATCTCCGACATCATGCTTGATGTGCGAAGCGCCCGCGTTGCTTACGCCGTGCTGTCCGAAGGCGGATTTCTCGGTATGGGAACCACCCTTCACGCGATCCCGTGGAGCGCGCTGACGCTGGACACTGCCGAAAAATGTTTCCGCGTCGACCAGACGGCCCAGCGCATCAAGGACGACCCCGGCTTCGACAAGGATCACTGGCCTTCGATGGCCGACGTTTCGTGGGGTACGCAATTGCATGACTACTACAACCGACGCCCGTACTGGAGCGCGAGCGGATCGCCTGTCGCGCGTAGTGGATCGGAGGACCCACTGCTCTGAGAGCCAATGGCGGAGGTTTGGCAGTCATGCCTCCCTTCGGCTATGAATGTCCGCGCTGTGGCCTCTTCGAGGCCCGGCGCGCGATCGCCCAGCGAGACCACGAACGCGCTTGCACGGCTTCATGAGAACGCTATGCAGCGACGGCAGCGCCGGGCGGCTGCATGCCATTCTCCCAATGATGGTCTGACTATTCGCGATGAGCCATCCTGTTAACCATACCCAACCTCACTATCTCCATGGTTCGCATCGCGATGCATGCTCTATTGTGGCCGGAGCCCCATATTTTCTTTTAATTCGTTTCCCATCGAATTCAGAATTAATATTTGTGCTCCGGGCCTGAAGGCTTGGCTTCGAATTCGCAAGGTCCGGAAAAGCTTCCGGAATAAATGCCAATTTCTCGCGACTGATCGTCTGAAGGCGTGGCGCCCCTATGTCCTTCCTTATGTATCTCACGTGAAATCTCCATGCTGAAGCCCGACGACGCGCTCGCATTCGGTACTGCGGTGGCCGAGCTGAAAAGAGCGACGCAGGACCTGGAACGCCTTGAGCACGATCCAGCGACGTCCCCCGCTGGGCTTGCGAGGGCGCAGGATCGCTATTATCTGTCTCGACTGGAGTGGCTGCGCAGCGAGTGCCAGCTGCGCAGGTCTGCCGCCCATGGCGTACCGAAACCAGCGCCGGTATCCGGACCGATTGTGATTGTTGGGCACGACAAGTGGGTCCGGGATTCGTTAGCCGTTTTGCTCGACGTGAAGGGTTACGGGCGGGGTTACGGGCGGTCGAAGGCGCGTGCCTTCGATACCTGGCACGAAGTCTGGCTCGAACCATCGCAACTGATCGTCGTCGATGTCTCGCTGTTTTCTCGCGGCGCCTCCACGTTGCTGATAGAGGGCTTTGATACCTGCATCGAAAGACCACCTATCATCGCACTGGTGTGGCCGCAGGACGCGCCGGCTTTCACCGGCAAGGTCGACGAGATCATCCACAAACCACTGGCGCTCAATGAGCTGCTAAACGCGATCGACAGGATCGGCGACTGCCATGTCGAGCGCATAGCAGACGACCACTGACCGCGTGCCGATCATGCTCCCGTACGGGCCGACTCAATGAGATCGCGCAACTGCTCTGCCGAAAACGGTTTGCGCACGGAGGCGAACTCAAAGCCCACATCGTGGGCGGGCGGCGCCTCGGTGCCCGAAGCAAAGATGACTTTCAGTGTCGGCACCCGCTGAAGTGCAATCCGGGCGAGTTCGATGCCCGACCCGTCGGGCAGCGCGATATCAGTGACAAGGATCTGCACACTTTCACTCACCTCGCGCAGGGCGCACTCCAGATTGCCGGCCTCCCGGACTGCGTAGCCCATCTGCGACAGTAGTTCGCTCACTGCTTCGCGGGAAGCAGCGTCATCGTCGACTACAAGTATGGAAACTTGCGGCGCGCCCGCGTTGGGTGCACTTCGCGCAGCGGGACGAACCGAACCGGGCCGATGTGCCAGCATGCGCCGTATTTTCCTTGCCAGCTGTTCACGGCTGTACGGCTTGCTGAGCAGATGCACCCCCGGGTCAAGCCGTCCTCCATGGACGATGGCGTTCTGTGTGTAGCCCGAAGTAAAGAGCACCTTCAGGCCCGGCAAGACACGCACCGCCATTTTTGCCATTTCGGTGCTGCGCATCGGCCCCGGCATCACCACGTCGGAAAACAGCAGATCAATCCTGGCGCCGCTCCGGATGATCACCATCGCGCCTTGTGCGTCATCCGCCTTCAGCACGACGTAACCAAGTTCGGTGAGCATCTCGATCACGGTGGACTGAACACGCTTGTCGTCTTCGACCACGAGAATGGTTTCTGAGCCGCCCGGAACTCGTGGCATCGGTAAAGGCTCCGGCTCGACAACCTCTTCCGTCGATCGCGGCAGGTAGATCTTGACCGTGGTCCCGTGTTCGACTTCGCTGTAGATCCGCATGTGGCCTCTACTCTGCTTGACGAAGCCGTAGGCCATGCTCAATCCCAGTCCCGTCCCTTCCCCTTCGGCCTTGGTGCTGAAATACGGTTCGAACGCATGCTCCATCACTTCCGGCGGCATGCCCGTGCCTGTGTCCGTAATCGCAAGCAGCACATACTGCCCCTCGGCGACATCGTCAGGAAGCGCGTGATAGTGGCTGTCGAGCGTTGTGTTCGACAACTCAAGCGTCAGCCGACCGCCCCGGGGCATCGCGTCGCGGCTGTTGATGGCGAGATTCAGCACGACATTCTCCAGGTGATTGGGGTCGACGAGCGTGTTCCAGAGACCACCCGAGACCACCGTTTCCACCTGAATCATTTCGCCGAGCGCCCGGCGCAGCATGTCGTTCATATTCCTGAGCATGACCGCAAGGTTGACCACTGCGGGCTGCAATGCTTGCCGCCGACCGAAGGCGAGCAGTTGTGAAGCGAGGGTTGCGCCTTGCTCGGTCGCCTCGATTGCCTTTTCGAGGCGCTCGCGGGACCAGGAATCGCGGTGGCGGCGCTCCAGCAGCTCGAGATTGCCACGCAGCACCTGAAGGACGTTGTTGAAGTCGTGCGCGACTCCGCCGGTCAGCTTGCCGATGGCTTCCATTTTCTGCGACTGCAGCAATGCGGCCCGCGCCTTCTCCAGCTGTTCCTGGGCAACCTTGCGCTCGGTCACGTCGCGCGTGATCTTGGCGAAGCCAACGAGTTCGCCGTGCTCATCCCGAATCGCATCAATGATGGCGTTGGCCCAGAAACGACTTCCGTCTTTCCTGACGCGCCATCCTTCCGCTTCGAAGCGGCCCTCACGCGCAGCGATCTCCAGACCGCGTTCGGGTAGCCCCTTCGCAGCGTCTTCGGGCGTATAGAACCACCGCAGGTGAGTCCCGACGATTTCGTCCGCCTCGTAGCCCTTGATTCTGGCAGCGCCGACGTTCCAGTTCGTGACAATGCCCTCTGGCGAGAGCATGAAGAGCGCGTAGTCGGTAACACCCTGGACGAGCAGCCTGAAATTGCGCTCGCTTTCGAGCACTGCTTCGTGAGCAAGCCGCTTGTCCGTGACATCCCGGACGATGTTTGCGAACCCGCTCAAACTTCCGTCCGGTGCCGAAAGCGGTATAACCAGGACGTTCGCCCAAAAACGTGAGCCGTCCTTGCGCAAGCGCCACGCCTCGGCCTCGCAGTGCCCGTGCTCACGGGCAGACTGCAGCATCGCCTCCGGCACGCCGGCTTGCCTGTCCTCGGCGGCGTGGAAAACGGAGAAGTGCTTGCCGATTATCTCCGCGGCATCGTAACCGCTGATGCGCGCCGCGCCTGGGTTCCAGGTGGCGACGATTCCCGCATCCGTCAGACGGAAGATCCCGTACTCGGAGACGCGAGCGACCAGCGCCATTTCCCAGGCCATCGCTGGGTCGGTGGATGGAGACTGGGACATGCGCTGCTCCATTATCGCGACTCGCTGCGCGACTCCCGGCGCTTCCCGCAAACCGCGGCGTCGAAAACGGCGTCAACAATGACTTTCAGCATTGGCCCTCCCGATGGAATCCTGAACAGCACACCCCAGAGTGGACGTAGAGAGCAATTTCTGAGCCTTGGGTGAATTCGTCCCGAGCCCGACATTGGAACAAGCCGTATTTCCGTGAACGAGTCCATCCGCGGCGGGCATACGGCCAGGGGCGATATCCTTCACACAAATAATCTGCCAGTTTGGAGGGATGCCTCGGCGCCTGTTATGTCGCTTTCCCACGCATTTGGCTGAGATAGCTCATCTATCGCGCGCCCCTGCCGCGATGTGTGCGACGACCGGCAGATGATCCGAGGCCACCGGTGCCTCGCCGTGGCTCCAGGCCTGCACGCTCGCCAGGCGCGACGCTGGATGCATCCACACGCGATCGAGCGCGAGCATGGGCCAGCGCGAGGGAAAAGTGGCTGGTGCCGGCGCTGCCCGGAAATGCCCGGCCAGCATGCGCAATGCGCGGCCCCATAGCAACCACTCGTTGATGTCGCCCGCAAGTATGACGGGAAGCCCCGGCCGGTCGAATGCTGTCAGCAGCTGGGCAATCTGTGCGCGCCGCTCACGCGGCCGCAAACCGAGATGCGTCGCGACCACACGCAGCGCCTCGCCGTTGCACAGGAGGTCGACGTCGAGTGCGCCGCGTGGCTCGCGCCCGCCAAAGGAGAGGTCGAGCGTGCGCGCCTCGGTCACAGGCCACCGTGTGAGCACCGCGTTGCCAAACCGGCGCTGAGGCGTATCAAGCGTCGGGCCCGCTACGGCCCGGCGGTTCGTGGCGCGGGCGAGTCCCGCCAAAACATCGGCGCTCGCCGCAGCCGCGCCGCCGAGTGGCACTTCCTGCAGCGCAACGATGTCGGCATCGATTTCGATAAGCACGCGCGCAATGCGCTCCGGTGCGCGCGCGCCGTCCGTTCCCACTGCGCCGTGAATGTTCCAGGTGACAAGCGTCAGCTCGCCGCCCCGCCCGCCTTGCACCTCCTTCACGAGACCGGCTGTCACTTCGGGCCGCCTTTCGCCGCAGCGTTTCCTTGCGATGCACGCGCTCCGAAAAAGCGCTGCAGCGCTGCGGACAGTGCCACCAGCACGGCACCGATTGCCACAAGCAATGCCACCGACCCGACTCCCGGATGGTGCACAGCGGCGGCAAGCTGTTGCGCGAAGGTGGCACCGAGGATAATGCCAGGCCCCATGCCAATGAGCGTGCCCAGCAGATAGTCGCGCAGTCCGATGTGCGAAGCGCCCGCCGCCAGATTGACGAGCACGAAAGGGGCCAACGGGAGAATGCGCAGCACGACCACCGCGGCCACGCCTTGTTTGCCAAGCCGCGCCGAAAGCAGGTTCAGGCGCGAACCGGCGTGCCGCCGCACCGCGTCGCGGCCAGCCCATCGGCCGATCGAATAGGTGATCAGTGCGGCGAGCAGCGATCCAGCCAACGCATAGAGACTACCCGCGAACGCGCCGAATAACACCCCCGCGCAGACGATCAGAACCGTGACAGGCACCGAAGCGACTGCCGCAAGCGCATAAGCGCCCACCACGAGCACGGGCCCGAAGCGCACGGCCGCCAGCGCCCGGGCCGCGTTGCCGATACTGGCGAGGTTCGCATAGCGAGCGAGCCCTGTGTAGTGCCACGCGAGCGTCATCAAAACGGCAAAGAGCGCGCCCAGGCCGAGCAGCATGAGCCGTCCGGTAATCGAGCGTCCCCCGCGGCCGGGCACGAACTCGCGCACGACTTCGTCCGGCACGGCAGGTTGCTCCGGATCGACTACGGCGCTTTCGGGAACCCATTGGTCGAGCATCGCACTCACCTTCGGCTCGAGCACGTGCAGACCGCGCGTGCCGCCTGCACAAGCACCGATCACGCGGTGGATGTCGCCCTCGAATCGCACGAAAGCGGCGTCGACCTGCGCGCGATCCACGCCCAGATGCTCGGCAAGCAGCGCATTGCGCATCGCCGCGATCGCGGCGCGCACACGTTGGTCGCCGGCGGCTTCCAGCACGACGTTGCATTCTGTATCGAGCACCATCGATCGATTGTTGAGGTTCGCACTCCCAACGATCAGCAGCGCATCGTCGACGATCATGAGCTTGCTGTGGACGTTTATGGATACGTCACCTGAGTCGCCGCTCCAAGGCGAGTACAGTCGTAGCCGCGCATACCGGTCCATATCACGCAGTCTACGATAGAGTCGCGCGCGCAGCGTGCCCATGGTCGCGGCTTGCAGCCAGCCGGTCTGTTCGCGCGGCATGACGGCGGCGACCGCGGGCGGATCGGGCTGCGAAAGCCGCTGCGCGAGTGCGTCGCCCACGGCACTCGCCGTAAAGTACTGATTCTCGATGTAGAGGGTTCGGCGCGCAGCGTCAATCGCGGCGCGATAGAGGGCGCCGATCTGCTGGACCCCTTCGCGGTGGTCATGGGGAGCGCACGTAAGCGCAATCCCCAGCTTCACGTCCTCGATATCGGGCGCGTAGCCCGGGGGCCAGGGATCGACGCTTGCAGATGGGGATGCCGGCGAGCGGACCGGCTCAGTCGCAGGCCACGGGGACACTTCCTGCGCGCGCGGGGCCCTCCGCGAGATCCTCTGCGCCATATGCCACCGCTCGTTCGCTATTGCCGCTACAGTGCGGGCGGCCTCGCCGTCGAACATGGCCTGTATGTCATGGGTCGGTCCATAGTACTGGCGCGGACCGTTGCTCCGGCGCGGCTCATATGGCGCGTGCGCGGACGAATCCCAACGTGAACGGGCAAGATCAATGCCTCCCACGAAGGCCAGCCGGTCGTCCACGACCACCATCTTCTGGTGATGCGAGGCACCCGGTGGGTGATGGCTGTCCAGCCGCACGTCCATGCGCTTGCCGCTGCGCCAGCCCAGCTTGTATGCGGGCAACCATTCGCGCTCGAGCGCATACAGCATGGCAAAATCCCACGCCAGAATCCGAACGTGCAACAGAGGACGGCTGGCCACCACGGCGGCAAGAAAATCGCCGAGCGGCTCGGGGAATCCATCGCCCGCGCCCGCGGGCACAAGCGTCATGCGGCTGTCAATGTCCCAGCCGACAATGATCACGCTGCGGCGCGCCCGGACTATCGCTACACGTAGCGCCGCGAAATAGTCCGCCGCGTCGATCAGCAGACGGAAACGCGCGGCATGACGAACGCATTCGCAGGTCTGGCCAGGCTGGAGCAAGTTTGGGGAACCGGCGCGCGGGTCCTCGAGCGCACCGCTTGGACGCCTCTTGATCTGCGGGTTCATGCGTGGACCGGCGCAATTCGCGGTCCCGAATCACTTAGCCTGCATACGACCGGATCAGACCACGGCTGGTCTCGGCGCAAGTGGCCCCGTGTAGATCACGGTTGCCACTGCGTTCCGGTTCAAGCGCCGCTGCGCGCGAAAGCCAACGCCGAATTGACGCGGAGTGGCGGCACGTCGTCATGCCACGGTGGTCGCGGCGCGAAGCGCTCGACGACGCCCGGCTGGAAAATCAGGCAGTAGGTGCTTCCCCCGTACTGAAACCACCCGAGCTCGTCGCCCTTTCCAAGCTCATCGCCTGGGCGTACGCATATCTGGCATGACGAAACCTCGGCCATGCCCACGAAGACGCACGCAACTTCCCCAATGACAGGGTTGTCGCTTTCGATGACGATCACTGCGCGAGCGGCAACGGCAGTGGTGTAGCCCTGGGAGTCGTTAAGTCCACTCGGGTCTTCGCCCTCCGCTTCGGCATCCGAATAGTAGGTGCCGTCGACGTTGTAGGCTTCGCGGACCCTGCCGTCGACAGGAGCGTGCCACCGATGGTAGTTGTACGCGCTCAGATAGCCCTGGTACACCGTGCCACCGACAAAGCGTCGGGCAAGCGCCTCGTCGCTCGACGTCAGTATCTCCTTGAGCGAATAGGGCTGCGACTTGATCCAGAAGCGGTCGATCAGCTGCACGCCCTCGCGCACGTCGAAGGGCGACGCTTCGCACGCGTTCACGATCACGGCAGGATCGTCCGGGCTCGCCACCGGCCGGGCGCCGGGACGCAGATGGCGCGTAAAGAAACCGTTCCACGAATCGAAGCCCCAATGCGCTCGCGTACGATCATGGACGAAGTCGTCCATCCCGAGCTTCTCCAACGCGGGAGGGCTGAACCAGCCCTTCGGCGCATCGTTGAGCCATACGCGTGACCGTGGGCCGCTGAGAAACGCGCACCACGTATTGAGGACGCGACGCAACTGCGCATTGAACGCCGGATCCCGGAAAACCGCATAGCCGGACGGCATGCACATTGGCCATTCAAGAACGGTATTGAGTGGCGTGGCCATCGGTGCATCGCTGTCGAATGGCGGGCTGTATGTCGTCAGATAGTCAATGATGGCGAGCAGCTCGTGGATATCCGAATACCCCAGCTGCTTACCCTGCTCAAGCGCCTCGCTTATCGCTCGCGCGAGGTTCATCCGTAGCACCGGATCGCCGTCAATGAGTTTTCCGAGATCCTGCACGACGCTGGACAGCGCTGCACGCGCCGCGCGCGCTCGGGCCTGCCGCGCGATTTCCAGCCTGAACGTCGCGCTTTTTTGCTCCTCGCCTGGCATCCAGTTACCGAGGCGCCGGCGCACTGCTCCCGTTTCCATACTCATTGCCCTCCTCCACGCAATGTCGAAGTCCCAGCAATCCGCAAGCCCGCTACGTTGGCCAGCCGCGTTCACGAACAGCCGTCCTGCCACTGAGCGAACCGTCAATCTCAGCATAGAGAGTGGCAACACGACGACCATTCGTCGCGATACTCACGGGTTGCCCGCTCCACCCGAGGCGCCATAGATCTGTCCGGTAATGTACGAGGCCTGCGCCGATGCGAGTTCGACATAGATCGGCGCGATTTCTGCCGGCTGACCCGGCCTGCCCATCGGCACCTGCTCGCCGAACTTCTGCACGTTCTCCATGGTCTGGCCACCACTCACTTGTAGTGCGGTCCAGAAAGGTCCTGGCGCCACACCATTGACCCGGATTCCCCGCTTGATCATTTGCTTCGCGAGCCCCTTGGTGAAGTTCGCTATTGCCGCCTTGGTCATGGCGTAGTCGAGCAAGTTAGCAGACGGGTCGTAGGCGTTAACGGAAGTCGTGTTGATAATTGCGGCGCCTGCCTGCATGTGCGGAATGGCCGCCCTGGTGATCCAGAACATCGCATACAGGTTGGTCTTGAGGGTCCAGTCGAACTGCTCGGTGCTGATGTCGAGGATCGAGTCGTGACTTTGCTGTCGTCCCGCATTGTTCACGAGGACCTCGAGGCCGCCTAGCCCTGACACCGCGCGTTCCACCAGCGATTGACACGCCGCTTCGCTGCGGATGTCGACTGCCAGCGGAACCGCCTTGCGGCCTGCAGACTGAATCAACTGTACAACTTCGCGGGCATCCGGCTCCTCCTGCGGCAGGTAGGCGATCGCGACATCGGCGCCCTCCCGCGCGAACGCGATGGCGGCTGCACGTCCAATGCCCGAGTCGCCGCCCGTCACGAGCGCCTTGCGGCCGCTTAGACGCCCGGTGCCGCGATAGCTCGTTTCCCCGTGGTCGGGCCGCGGCGTCATGCGTCCCGCGAGTCCGGGCCAGGGTTGCTGCTGGGCGGGAAATGGCGGATGCGGATAAGCGGCGCGGGGATCCTCCTGCGGCGTCGGACCACTCGCGGTACCCGGCTCCTGCGCCATCGCGGCGGGCGCTACTGCGGCAAGGACACCTGCCGAGGCGGCTTGCATCCAGTTGCGACGGGACGCCGATATTTCGCGGGAAGGCATGCTGGACTCCAATAGGGATGGGCAACGGAAAGGCGAACCTGTTTGTTTGTGCCCGCCTTCTGCGCATTCACCGTACCCACGGCCTCGGCCGGTACGCCGTCGCGGTGGGCGCTGCGGGAGGGTCTTCGCGGGCTGGGCATGGCGACTGCGCTCAATCCTGCCTGATCGTCAGGCCTGAAAACGCCAGACGGGCATTCACTTTCAAGGGGCTAGCCATGCAACGTTCAAAGCCGGAATCTGGCCAGAATGAAATTCCATTGAATCCGGGTGACGAAGGCCAACCGGGCGCGCCAGGCGTAGGCGAGGACCTGTGCGGAGCCTGCCACGGCACCGGGCTGGTGCAGGGCAAGCGCTGTGCCGTTTGCGGAGGCACGGGAAAGGTCATGCAAGGAATCGGCGGCGGCTGAACCGCCATCGCTGCGCGCGCCGCTTACGCTCACGTCGTGCGAGGCACGGCACAATGACTTTGCCTCGACGTCTGCTTGCTGGCGGTTGCGGTCCTGATCGCGCTGCTGGTTCATTGCATGCCGGGTATCGTTCCCGCGCCACGCACGGTTGATGCGTGGGAACGGGGCGGCGAGGTCCAGGCGCTCGCGTCGCCTCGCCCCCCGGTGCTCGAAGCAAGGACTGGAGGTGCGAAAAATGAACACACTGAACGCGGTTTTCGGGGAAGGCAAGGATCTCGACGCGTGGCAGATGGCTGCCCGCGCCGCAGCAGCGTTCCTGCTTACCCTCGTCCTCATCCGTATTTCGGGCAGGCGGTCCTTCGGGCAGCGCTCGACCTTCGACTATGTCGTTGCCATCCTGCTCGGCGCAACCCTGAGCCGGTTCATTGTCGGCGCGTCGCCTGCCGTCCCCACCGTCGCGGCGTCCCTCGTGCTCGTGCTGATGCACCGGGCGCTTGGGTGGCTGTGTGTGCGCTCACGCTTCGTCGAGCGCGTCATTGGCGGTGAGGCCCGTACGGTGTACCGCGACGGGACCTTCGATGATGCGCAGATGTCCGCGGCGCTCATCACGCGGGCCGATGTGCTCGAAGCCGTCCGCGTCGGACTTCACGGTTCCTCGCTCGATAGGGTCGAGGCTGCGCTGCTGGAAAGGAATGGCGAAATCAGCCTGATCGTGAAGCCCAGCGCCGACGAACGCAACAGCCGCTGACAAGGCACTGCAAATTTCGCCCCGGACGGCCGAGCGCGTGGAATGGGGCTTGCGCACCGGAAGCGCGTTCACGTCCCGCGCGAGGCATGCCATGGCAAAAGGTCAGAGATCGAAGGAAACGCCCCAGGCGCGGGAGAGCCGCCGGACTTCGGATTATCCCTACGCCTCCGGTGGCTGGGGATCGCTGAAGGCCGTCACCCGTATCCTCGTGAAGGAGAAGGTTGCGCTCAAGGACATGAGTCTGCTTCCCCTTCAAAACAAGCCGGAAGGCTTCATGTGCGTGAGCTGCTCGTGGGCCAAACCAGCCAGGCCACACGCCTTCGAGTTTTGCGAAAGCGGAGCAAAAGCCACGGCGTGGGACACGACGCCGAAACGGGCCGACCGGAAATTCTTTGCTGCACACAGCGTGACCGAACTCATGCAATGGCACGACCATGACCTCGAAGAGGCGGGCCGCCTGACCGAACCGATGCGCTACGACGCGGCAACCGATCATCTGGTGCCGGTCTCGTGGGAAGAAGCATTTGAGTCGATCGGCGCCGAACTTCGCGGGCTTGATCCGAAGGGCGTTGTCTTCTACACCTCGGGCCGCGCGTCACTCGAGGCGTCGTACATGCTCCAGCTTTTTGCGCGAATGTACGGGACCAACAACCTGCCCGACAGTTCGAACATGTGCCACGAAAGCACGAGTGTCGGCCTGAAGGAGGCCATCGGCGTGGGCGTAGGAACGATCGGCCTCGATGATTTCGACACGACCGACCTGATGTTTTTCTTCGGGCAAAACGTAGGCACGAATAGCCCCCGCATGCTCCACCAGTTGCAGGATGCGCGTCGGCGCGGCGTGCCGATCATCACCTTCAACCCGCTGCGCGAACCGGGCCTCGTCGCCTTTGCCAATCCGCAGTCGCCTCACGACATGCTGCTGCCTGCGAACACGCAGATCAGTACCCAGTACCATCAGTTGCGTGTGGGCGGCGACACGGCGGCGATAACAGGAATCTGCAAGGCCGTTATCGAAGCGCATGACAAGGCAGTTTCACTGGGGCAGCCGCCGGTACTCGATCTCGTCTTCATCGAAGCACACACCAAGGGTTTTGACGAATTCGCGCACTTCGTCCGCGAGACCGGCTGGGACGCCATCGAGCGAGAAAGCGGCTTGCAGCGCGTTGCGCTGGAAGCCGCCGCGCGCGAGTATAGCGTCGCCAACGCGGTCATCGTCCATTACGGCATGGGCCTCACGCAGCACCGTCTGGGCGTCCAGAACGTTCGCATGATCTGCAATCTCCTGTTTCTGCGTGGCAACATCGGCAGGCCGGGCGCAGGTCCCTCGCCAGTGCGCGGACACTCCAACGTGCAGGGACAACGCACGGTCGGCATCACGGAGAAGCCCGAACTCGCCCCGCTGGACGAGCTCGCGAAGCAGTTCAACTTCGAGCCGCCGCGCGATAAAGGGTTCAACACGGTCGAAGCCTTCGAAGCGATGCTGGAGGGCACGGTGAAGGCCGTCGTCAATTTCGGCGGCAACCTTGTGCGTTCGGTGCCTGACAGGAACCGCACACAACCTGCATGGGCGAACCTGCAACTTGCTGTGAACGTGGCGACGAAACTCAACCGCAGCCATCTGGTGCACGCGAAGACCACCTATGTGCTGCCTTGCCTGAGCCGTATCGAAATCGATCGAACCGGTGGACATGAACAGTTCGTCTCGATGGAGGACAGCACGGCGCGTTTCCATGGCTCGCGGGGCGTGGCCGAACCTGCCGCGCCGACTGTACGGTCCGAACCCTTCATCATCGCGGGGCTTGCTCGCGCCACGTTGCGCGAGCGTTCGACCGTCGACTGGGAGGACTGGTGCGCGGACTACGCGCGGGTGCGTACGGAAATGGGCAAGACATGGCCCGCGATGTTCGCCGGCTTCGAGTCGAGCATGTGGACACCTGGCGGGGTTGTACGGCCGCTGCCCGCGCGCGAACGCACGTGGAAAACCAAAAGCGGCAAGGCAGAATTCATGGTTCCCGAAGCGCTTTCAGAAGATCCCGACATGAATGAGCGCGAGCCCGACGCGCTGCGGCTGATGTCCCTGCGCGCGGATGGCCAGTTCAACACGACGCTTTATAGCCTTGATGACCGCTTCCGTGGCGTGAAGGGCTCGCGCATGGTTGTACTGATGAACCGCGATGACATGGAGGCACGCGACATAGAAGAGGGCGACCGCGTAACACTGCGCACCATCGCGGACGATGGCGTTGTGCGTGAGGTTGCGGGCCTTGCGGCGAAGCCCTACGATATCCCCCGCGGATGCGCCGCAGGTTACTATCCCGAATGCAATCCCCTGCTCCCGCTGTGGCACTACGCAAAGGAAAGCAAGGTCCCCGGTGCGAAATCGATACCGGTGCGCGTGGTCGCGATTGAACCAAAGCGTGCGCGCGGAAGTGGGTCCGACAGTGCGGGCAGCGACAAGTTGCCTGGAGCAACCGCTTCGCAATAAGTGCCACGACAGCGGGCAAGTGGCTCCAACGGTGAAACTCGTAGCGCCGGCAATGCGCCGCGGCGGCGGCCTGCTGGATGTCGACAAGACAGGATGGCCCCCCCTGGAGAACACCTGCCGTCGAGCGCCTGCTTCATCGCAACCCTGACGGCTGTCGGCCGTTCCGCGCGTTTCGTCTCGTCCGTGCGTGCGTCGTCGAACCCGCTCCTCCGAAGCCGGATCGCTTCGCGCCCGCCGTCCGGACATACAAACAACGCTTTTATCTGGTGATATCCCCTGCGTTCAACCGTGCCAGGTCGCCGAAAAACGCCATCCCTGTCATGTGGCCGCCTTGTCAGACAAGCGGGCAATGATGGTGAGCTGCGAAGAGCGGGCAAGTGCCGCGTTCCATGCAACCGGCCCTCCCCGGCGCGCCACGGCGGGATCAGTGTCGAGCGCCGTTGACCGTCGGTCTCATCGGCAGTAATGTGCGATTCCGTCAGCGCATACGGGGCGCCCTCGCCGTCGGTACGCTCCGCAATGAAGCCGGACTGATGGACCCCGCGTGCCGGGCCGGCGGTGACAACGAAAGGACTTCAGCATGACAACTAGTGCTCCAGGCGAAGACAGCCATGCCAGCGGCGCGCGCCGCGTGACGACTGGCTCGCCATTCGCGGTCGTCGGCATTGGGGCGTCTGCCGGCGGCGTCCCCGCGCTGGTCGACTTCTTCAGTAACGTGCCCGCCTCAATGGAGATGGCGTTCGTCGTCATTCTGCACCTCTCACCGGAGCACGAAAGTCATGCCGACGCGATCCTTCAACGGGCGACCTCCATGCCCGTGAAACAGGTCACCGCGTTGACGCGCCTGGAGAAGGATCACGTCTACGTGATCGCGCCAGGCAAGCAGCTGCACCTGTCGGACGGCTGCCTGAAGGTGACCGATCGCTACGAACATGACCGCAGGATTCTCACGATTGACGAGTTCTTCCGCACCCTGGCCGACGCCCAGGGCATGCGCGCCATGGGAATCGTGCTCTCGGGCACCGGTTCGGACGGCGCAGCGGGGCTCAGTCGCATCAGGGAAAGCGGCGGCGTGACGATGGCTCAAGACCCGAGTGACGCCGAATATCCGGAAATGCCTCAGCATGCCATCACGACCGGTCATGTCGACATCATCCTGCCCGCGGCTGCAATGCCCGGCAAACTCCGCGAATTAAGGAACAACGCCCAGCGGATCCACGTGCCCGAACTGGACGGGATGACGCCCGGGAAGGACGCACCGGATATTCCGCGAACCGGTGACGAACGCGCGCTCCAGGATATCCTCATGCACCTGCGAGTACGTACCGGCCACGATTTCCGGCATTACAAGCGCGCAACGGTGCTGCGCCGCGTCGAGCGGCGACTGCAGGTGAACGGGCTGACCGATCTCGAGAGTTATCGCAATTTCCTGCGTAGCACGCCGGACGAAACCAGTGCGCTGCTGGCCGATATGCTGATCGGCGTGACGCAGTTCTTTCGGGACCGGGAGGCCTTCGATGTTTTGCGGCACGCAGTGATCCCCGGTTTGTTCCGTACTGCCGCCAGCGATGGGCAGATCCGGGCCTGGGTTGCCGGCTGCTCGACCGGCGAGGAGGCGTATTCCGTCGCGTTGCTGATGGCGCAGGCGCGCGAGGCGGCCGGATCGGCTTCGGCGATGCAGGTATTCGCGACGGATATCGACGACGCGGCCATTGCGCGGGCGCGTTCAGGATCCTATCCCGAGTCGATTGCTGTCGACGTGCCCGCCGACCTGCTGCGACGCTACTTTACGCATGAAGGGGGGCGGTATGCCATTGTCAAGCCGGTACGTGAGCGCATTCTCTTTGCCGCGCACAGCCTGCTCAAGGATCCGCCGTTTTCCCATCTCGACCTGATTACGTGCCGCAACGTGCTGATTTACCTGGAGCGCTCGGTACAGAGACAGATCCTCGAACTGTTCCACTTTGCACTGCGCCCCGACGGCTATCTGTTCCTTGGGTCCGCAGAATCGGCCGATGCTGCCGATGATCTTTTCGCCGTCGTCGACAAGAAACATCGCGTTTATCGAGCGCGCAAGATCGTCAATCGTGCAAGGCAAGCTACGGCCTTTCCCTCGCTCGCGCAGGCGAGCGGGGTCCCCGAGGAGGTGCAGGCGGTCGCGGGAAGCGCAGTCCCGCCGCCTCCGGTCGAGCGCCGGAGCTTCTCCTTCTCCGCCCTGCACCAGCGGGTCCTGGAAGAATACGCGCCGCCGAGCGTCATCGTGGACCGTGATTCGGCGATCGTGCATCTATCCGACAACGCGGGCAGGTTCCTGCACCACGCCGGGGGCGAGCCGTCGACGAATATCATGACCGTCGTCGTGCCGGAACTGCGTCTCGATCTGCGTACGACATTGTTCCGTGCCCTGCAGACCGGAGCGAGCGTCGAGGCGAGGCGCGTGAAGATGGTCCGCGACGGCCGCCCGTCGTGGATCAACATGACTGTTCGCCCGTTCCATGATCAGGGCGTGAACGCCGACTTCTTCCTGGTGCTTTTCGACGAGGTGCAGGAACGCATGTCGGACGAAGGCGAAGCCGAGCAAAAGGGGCAGGACCCGGTTCTCATGCAGCTCGAACAGGAGCTGCAGCACAGCCGCGAGCAGCTGTCCACTACCATCGAGCAGTACGAAACTTCCGTCGAGGAACTCAAGGCTTCGAACGAAGAACTCCAGGCAATCAACGAGGAGCTCCGCTCGGCGACTGAGGAGCTCGAAAGCAGCAAGGAAGAGCTGCAGTCCGTCAACGAGGAACTCACCACGTTGAACTCGGAGCTGCACGCGCGTGTCGAGGAAACCGCCAAGGCTAACGATGACCTGCAGAACATCATCGTCTCGACCGAGATTGCGACCGTGTTTGTCGACAGGAAGATCCAGGTCAAACGCTTCACCCCGAGCGCCACACACATCTTCAAGCTGATCGAGTCCGACATCGGACGCTCGCTGTTCGACATCACGCACTCCCTGAATCACCCCACGCTAGCCGCGGACGTCAAGGAAGCCTTCGAGACGCTAAAGCTGATCGAGCGCGAACTGCAAAGCCAGGATGGGCGTTGGTATCTGATGCGTCTGCTTCCCTACCGAACGGCCGACGACCGTATCGACGGCGCCGTGCTCACGCTTATCGATATCACCGCGCGCCACGAGGCAGAAGAGCAGGCACGCATCGGCGAGCAGCGGCTGCGGCTCGTGGCGCAGTCAACCAACGACTATGCCATCATCGTTCACGATCGCGCCGGCAGCATTGTCAGCTGGAATACGGGCGCGGAACGGATCTTCGGCTACACCGAACGCGAGGTCATGGGCCAGGATATCGCGCTCATCTACGAGCCGGACGACCGCGACGCGCACGTTGCGGCGAGCCAACGGGAAGCCGCCGGCATTGAGGGCCGCGCTGACGATGAGCGCTGGCACGTCACCAGGGACCAGCGGCGCGTATGGTGCAGCGGCGTCGTCACGCCGATCGCCGATGCCTCCTTCACCGGCTTCGCCACGATCCTGCGCGATCTCACGCAGCGCAAGCAGCGCGAGGATGCAAAAGAGATCGCGTTGCTGCACGAACAGGAGGCAAGGCAAAGGCAAAGCGAATCGAACCAGCTCAAGGACGATTTCATTGCGGTCCTTTCGCACGAGCTGAAGCACCCGTTGAATCTGATAGGCATGAAGGCAGAAATATTGACGCGGCAGCCCGAGACCCGCGAGATCACGTTTGTGCGGGAAACCGCCGACGCGATTCGCCGTGCGGTTCGGGGCCAGGCGCAGATCATCGACGACCTGCAGGACCTGTCGCGGGTGCGCACCGGCAAACTGGCGCTGGAGCTGGAGCCGCTCGACATTGCCTCGATGCTGCAGGGCATCGCGGGCGCCTGCACACAGGATACAAGGGCGAAAGGCATCGACCTGTCGGTAACCGTCCCCCCACCGCCGGTTATGGTCCATGCGGATCGCACCCGCTGCGAACAGATCCTGTGGAACCTCGTTTCCAATGCGATCAAGTTCACCGGTGACGGCGGCAGGATCGAGCTGCGCCTCGCTCCTGAAGCGTCGATGGTGCGGATCGATGTGATCGACAGCGGCCAGGGCATCGCCCAGGAGGAACTCCCGCACATCTTCGACATGTACCGCCAGGGAATCCGCGGCCGCTCAAAGACAGGCCTCGGAATCGGGCTTGCACTGGTCAGGCAGCTGGTTGAAATGCATGGCGGGCGCGCGGTCGCCCATTCCGACGGTCCGGGCCTCGGATGCGCGATGACAGTGTGGCTGCCGGCCGTCGAAGCGGCAGGCGAGTCCGGCGCTGCAGCGCTACCGGCCGGTTCGCTCTCAGGTGTACGAGCCATGATCGTACTTGATGATCCGGATACCGCAGCCTCGTTGGGAAAACTTCTCGAACTGGAGGGCGCATCGACCGTGATGCTGGCTGGCGCAGACACGGTCCTGGCGGCACTGGAAGCAGAAGTCGTTGATGTCCTGATTTGTGACATCGGCAGCTCTGGCATCGACGCCGCCACGATCACCGCCCATCTGAGGTCAGATCCGCGGCTTGCGAATCTTCGATCTGTCGCGGTGACCGCGAACGACACCGAGGCGAACCGGCGCGCCGCACGCGAAACTGGCTTCGACGCGCATGTGAGCAAACCGGTCGACTTCCAGACACTGGTTCGGGTGCTCCGCGACCTCCTGCCAGCGCTGCGCCGGTAAAAAAGGGCGGCGTGCCTGAGCGCGACGCGGCCGCTGCATGCAGCGGTGTGCCGTTCCTGCCGGTCGCTGCACAGCGGGACCGCCAAATGCGCTCGCTAGAGGCATGGAACAACGTGACATTGTCGTCATTGGCGGCTCACGCGGTGCGTTCGGCGTTTTGCGCATGATCGCCGCCGGTCTGCCCGCCGATCTCCCGGCCGCCATCTGCATCGTGCTGCACGTTGGCAGGCACGATAGCGTGCTGCCTCAGTTGATGTCGAATTGGGGCCCCCTGCCTGCCAGCCATCCCGCCGACGGCGAAGCGCTCGAGAATGGCAGGATTTACATCGCGCCGCCTGACCGGCACATGCGGGTGTCGCAGGGGCGACTCAGACTGGATAGCGGAGCCGCCGAGAACTTCGCGCGACCCGCGGCGGATCCGCTATTCAGGTCGGCCGCGCTGGATTACGGAGCCCGCGTGGTCGCCGCCGTCCTTACCGGCGACCTCGATGACGGCGCGGCAGGCCTTGCCACCGTCCGGGCGCATGGCGGCTACTGCATCGTGCAGGATCCTGACGATTGCGAGGCGCATTCGATGCCCCGTTCGGCGCTTGCGGCCGCAGGCGCGGACGCTATCGCCGACGCGGCGCATCTGGCAGCGCGCATCGTCGCCGCAGTGCGCGGCGCTCCAGTGAAGGAGCCGCTCCCGATGTCCACGAACGACCTTTCTCTTGAGGCACGTCTGGACCAGCTTGACGTGCTGCAGCCCGAGGACCTCGACCGGATCGGCGAGCGCTCGCCGCTCGCCTGCCCGGAATGCGGCGGCATGCTATGGCGCGTGCTTGACGATCGGGTGCTACGTTACCGCTGCCACACCGGCCATGCATACAATGCACTCTCCCTCGAAGATGGCCATGAAAAGGCTGAAGAAAACGCGATCTGGACGGCCATACGGACGATCAACGAACGCATTGTCTTTGCAAGAGAGCGGCAGAAATGGGCCGAGCGCGTCGGTGACAAACAGCAGATAGAGATCGAACAGGCGCGCATCAACGAAGGGATGACGCTCCTTGACGCGCTCCGGCATGCGTTTCCCGCAACCCGCACTGACCGGCGGCCTTGAAGCCGATACGACTACCGAGGCATACCCGCGTAGTGGATAGACAACCTGCCGCTCTCCCATGCGTGCGGCCAATCGCGGTTATGACGCGAGCCTCGTTCGGCTCGCCTCACTCGCTTGCGATAGGCAGCTCCCGACCCATGCTGGCGCTGTATGCATCGCGCCGCGTCGCGCGATCAGCGTGTCGTATGCGGCGAGATAGTCATCGCACATGCGTTCGGCCGTAAAGCGTCGCTCGAATTCGGCGCGGCAGCTGTCGCGGGAAAGCGAAGGCAAGCGTGCTACCGCATCGACGGCCGCTTCCAATCCATCGACGATGAACCCGCTGACCCCATTGCGGAGGACCTCGGGCACAGCGCCGCGCCGGTTGGCAATCACTGGCGTTCCGCTCGCGAGTGCCTCGATCATGACAAGTCCAAACGGCTCGTCCCAGGTGATCGGCATCAACAACGCTTCAGCGCGGCTCAACAGCATCGTGCGCAACTCGCCGCCCACTTCCCCGAGATACTCCACGCAGCTGGCATGTCGCCTGAGCAGTGGACGCATACGATCCTCGAACCAGGCGCGCTCTCCCGAATGGACTGCTGCCGCCATCTTCAACGGCTTGCCGGATCGTCGGGCGATTTCGATGGCCGCGTCGGGCCCCTTGCCGGGCATCATGCGGCCCATCCACAGCAGATAGCCGTCGTGAACCGCGCTGGGCCTGAACAGATCGAACGGCAAGCCGTGCCCGATCGTCGAGAGCCAGTTCGCGTGCGGAGCGCCCTCGCGCTGCGCTTGCGACAGTGCGACGAGCACCGCGTCCCGCGATACATCCAGCAGCACGCCCAGATCTTGCGGGCGGATTACGCCGTGCAGCGTCGTGAGCGAAGCGACGTTCAGTCGGCACGCCAGCGGCAGATGCAGCGGTTCGGTGTGAAAATGCATGACGTCGAACTCGTGCGCTCGCGCGGCCACCCGCTCCAGCTGCGCAACATGGTGAACCAGTGTGTCGGTAACGTCCCGGTCGTGCCATAGGGCCCGCGCGCAGCAGGGGATGAGGGTGGCGTGAGTCTGCGAATCGCCACTCGCGAACAGCGTCACCTCGTGGCCGCGCTCGACGAGGGCTTCGGTCAGGTAATGCACGATCCGCTCAGTGGCACCGTAACGCTGCGGCGGTACGCATTCATAAAGCGGGGCGATCTGGGCAATACGCATGTCATTCCTTCGCAAGCGCTACCGGCACCGGGAAATGTCGGCGCACTAGTCGGGGCCTGGTACGCGGCGCGCGACTCGATGGATGAGGGGCGAACGGTTCCGACGCCACTGTGAGCGTCGGAGCGCGCACCCACTCGGTCGTGCCGGGCAGGACGACTTCACTGCGTCGAGCTCGCCTTCGGATGGGTCGTCTTCCGGTGGTGCATCGTCCCGCTCGACGGGCCAGAATTGCCCATGGTGTTGCCACCCTGGGCATTCGATTCCGTGGCCGTAGAGCCGCCGGAGTTGGGCGCGCTCATGCCTGTGCCGCCGCCACCGCCAGAGCCTCCTCCGGTGCCTCCTCCGGTGCCGCCTCCACTGCCACCTCCACTGCCGCCACCGCTACCCCCACCTCCACCGCCTCCGGCGGCGAATGCGCCACCGGAAAGCGCAATACAAGCCAGCGCTGCTATCAATTTAGACTTCGTCGTCATGTTTGCCTCCATTCCAATCGATTCGAAACTCAAGGGGTCGTCTCGCGACATCGACGCCGCCAGAGTCAAAGCCAGCGAGTGCGCCATGCAAAGCGCGGCAGTCGGCGTCCGCGGCGGCAGCAGTCACAATCCGCAAGGCACATGCCGGGTGACGGGGCCGGCGCATACGCACCACGCAGCCAGTCGACAATATGCTTCTGCGCTGTGGTCATTTTGAGTCTCCCTCAGGCGGCACCTCAACAGGGCTCTTGGGCCGGATGGCTGCCTCGCCAAGCTCGGCTCCCGTCTGCGGGTCAACGGCGGTCTCCGAACTCAGTCGCTCGCGCATGGCTTTCAGCGCGGCCTGCTGGCTCTCGTCCAGGTTGACCCACGCGTTGCCGTCGCCGCCATCAACCGCCGGTTCACCCTGGCGCATCTCCAGGCCGTTGCCGCTGTTCCATGGCGCGGCGATCGTTTCGCCTCCGTGCGACATCTTGTAGTAGACGTTGGCGAATTCGGCGACGGGCGGACGCTTTCCCGGCGGGAAGTTGCCCTGTATCGCATACAGGGCCTTCTCGAATGACTTCTGGTGCGAGACCTCGCGCGTCATCAGGAAGCCCAGGGCGTCACGGATACCAGGATCGTCCGTCACATTGATCAGCCGTTCATACACGATCTTTGCCCGTGCTTCCGCCGCGATATTCGAGCGCAGGTCTGCCGTCGGTTCACCGATGGTGTCGATGTAACCTGCGTTCCAGGGCACGCCTGCGGAGTTGACCAGCGGCGGCCCGCCACCGAACAGGACCTGCGTGACGTGGCTGTCGTTGCCAGCGCCGTTGAGCTTGCGGTAAAGCTCAGCCTGCTCATCTACGGCTTCGGCAAGCTCGCCCTTCGCACCCTTGTTGAGCATGGCGACGATCGACCCGATGATTTCCAGATGGCTGAGTTCCTCCGTGGCAATATCGAAGAGCATGTCCTTGCGGCCGGGATCTTCCTCGGCAACCGCCTGGGTGAAATAGCGCATCGCAGCGGCCAGTTCCCCCTGCGGCCCGCCGAACTGCTCGAGCAGCAGGTTGGCGAGACCAGGATTGGTCACGTCGACGCGGACGGTGTACTGCAGTTTCCTGTTGTGCATGAACATCAGGATCTCCCGGTATGACCGAAAAAATTACGCATTGCTAATCAGTCGTTGCCGCACGAAGCAGGCGCCGCTGCCGGGTCGCTCACCCCTTACCCGCCGCCTTCGCGTTGCCCGCCGACTCGGCAAACTTCGAGAGCTTCAGATCGGTAGCCTTTTCTTCCTCAAGCGTTTCCTTGAGCAGCTTCACCGCCTCGTCGTGACCGAGAAGCTTGCCCAGCGCACAGAGGCTGCCGTATGCCGCTATCTCATAGTGCTCCACCTTCTGTGCCGCCGCGATGAGGCCGGCATCGAGGACCGGGCCCTTTTCGATTTCCTCGATCAGTTCGTCGGCTTCCTCAATCAGGCCTTCCATCGCGACGCATTTCATGCGCTTCAGTCGCAATCCGGTGGATTCAACCGCCTTGTCGATGCGCTCGATCTGCCCGTGCGTTTCTTCCAGATGCGTCTTGAACGCTCCTGAAAGCTCAGGATCGCTGACCGTACGCGCGAGCTTTCCGAGGGCGCGGGTCAGCTGCTTTTCTGCGCTGTAGATGTCCGACAGCATATGGACGAACAGGTCGTCTACCGTCTTTCTCTGGCTCATGATCACCTCCGTGGTTTGGGTGATGCGCTTCACGCAACAGCCATTCCTGAGGGAGGGATTCTGGACGGAAACCGCGCGCTCGCCGCTTCTCTGCGCGGCTCGTCAATCGACGCCAAACGGGGGCGGCACGGCCAGCTGTCTCGCGGCATCACCGCTTGCCGGCGCCCCGACGAAGCGCGTAGCGCCGGCAATGCTCGAGATACTCCGCTTCATGGGCGACAGCCAGCTCGACCATGCTGCGCCAAAGCCACGATGGCGCGCCAGGCGATCCGGGCCGCCTCGCCTGCAGTTCATGCAGCCAGCTCCGGCGGGTCGGGGCATCCATCTGTCCCGCGTGCGCCTGCCCGACCACCAGCGCCAGGAAGTGTGCAGCTTTCACTGCGTCGGCTTCCGTGAGCCGGTCTGCGTCGATTTTGAGATCCTGTGGCATGAGCTCGCGGATCACAACCGCGCAGCCATCCAGACGGGCGGCGAGCATGCGGTCTCCAAGCAGCGGCGAGACGTGTCTGGCACCCTCCGCCACCCGCTTTGCGTTGTCGCGCGGCATCGTGGCGCCGGCGTGGCGAGGCGCCGCGGCGGCGGCGGCCTGCTTGATGTCGACAAGACAGGGCGGCCCTCCTGGAGAACACGTGCCGTCGATATCGAGCAGCACGGCATAACGCCGCCGCCCGAGGGAGCTGCATCCCTTTACCCAGAAGGCAGCGTCAAGGACGTCTATTTTCCCGCCGCCCCGCACAGCGCGGCCCAGCGCTTCCCGTACCGCAAGCCCTGACTGCGATTCGAACAGCGTGCGCACCGCCTGCGATTCCTCTTCGGACAGGGGCCAAAAACGTTTGCCAAGTGGTATGCGAGGCGCGACGCCGTCAATCGTCTGCCGGTCCAGCTTGCGCCACGAGCGGTGCAGCGCCTGCTTCATCGCAACCCTGACGACTGTCGGCCGTTCCGCGCGTTTCGTCTCGTCCGTGCGTGCGTCGTCGAACGCCTGTTCGTATCCGTCGATAAGCGCTTCAGCCATACGGCTGGTGATCACGCCGGGCAGATCCGCGCTACGGGCGGCGGTGGTCAACGACAGTCCCAGGCGCAGGAGATCGTGCACCGGGTTGCCGATGACGCTTTGATCCAGGTCCCGGATCTGGACTGCCACCCGCCCTGAGGCATCGGCCAGCGGGCCGAGATTGCCGAGGTGGCAGTCGCCGCAAATCCATACGGGAGGCCCGTCAGGCAACGTCCCGGATGCCTGGCTGTCGAGCCACGCATAAAAGCGGTCCGCGCTGCCGCGTACATACGCATGCGCTGATCGCGCCATCTTGCGCATGCGTAGATCCGCCAGGCGGGGCGCCCGCTCCTCCGGAGTCGGGACACCTTTTAGCGATGCTTTTTTCACGACTTCTCCCTCAGCGCAACACCGGCTGCACACGGCCGCTGGCGCGGCCTGAACCCCGGCGCGCAAGGACCGTGCCAGACGCGCCGAAGCGGCAGTCGGGATTCGGCACGGAAGTTGCGGGATGGGGCTATGCCGCAGGCTGCGGCTTCGAAAGGAGAGCTGCGCCGTGCCGGACGAAAAGGATCTGGAACAGGACCATCTCGAGCCCGAGGCCGCGGTCACCGACCGCACGGAACGCTCGTGGCTGTCGCGCCTCGGCCCCGGCCTCGTGACCGGCGCGGCGGACGACGACCCGAGCGGCATCGGGACGTACTCGCAAGCGGGTGCGCAGTTCGGCTTTACGCTGCTATGGACGCTTCTGCTGTCCTATCCGCTCATGGTCGCCATCCAGATGACGAGCGCGCGCATCGGCCGCGTCACGGGCAAGGGACTCGCCTCGAACATGCGCGCGTTCGGTCCGAAATGGCTCGTCGTCGTGCTGGTGCTGCTGCTGGCCGTGGCCAATACCATCAACATCGCAGCAGATCTCGCCGCGATGGGCGCGGCGATCCATCTTCTTGTTCCTGGCCCCGAGCATCTCTATGTCGTTGCCATTGGCGTGCTCTCGGCCATCCTTCAGATTTCGCTGCCCTACGAGAGCTATGCGCGCCTTCTCAAATGGCTGACCCTGGCGTTGTTCGCCTACGTCGCGGTCGCGTTCGTCGTCCCGGTCGACTGGACAAAGGTCGCCGTCTCACTGGTCTGGCCGCGCGCCAATATTTCTGGCGAGTATCTCACCACCGTTGTGGCCGTGCTTGGTACCACCATCAGCCCGTACCTGTTCTTCTGGCAGGCGTCACAGGAAGTCGAAGAAATGCGCTCGAAGCCTGGCGAGCGGCCGCTGCGATGGATTTCATCGTTCCGGGCGTATCGGCACATTGACCGGATCACGGCTGACACCTGGATCGGTATGGCCGTCTCGAACGGAGTGGGATTCTTCATCATGCTGACGGCCGCCGCGACGCTCTACACGCATCACATGAAGATCCAGACATCCGCCGATGCAGCGAGAGCCCTCGAACCGGTTGCAGGCCATCTGGCGGCATACATCTTTGCCGCCGGCATTGTCGGCACAGGCCTGCTCGCGCTGCCTGTTCTGGCCGGCTCCGCGGCGTACGGGGCTGCTGGCGCGTTCCGGTGGCGCAGCAGCCTTTCTCTGCACCTCACTCTTGCGCGTGAGTTCTATGCCGTCATCGCCCTGGCCATCCTCGGCGGCACCGCCATCACGTTCTGCCACCTCGATCCGGTCAAGGCGCTGTACTGGAGTGCCGTCGTCAACGGACTGGCGGCCGTGCCTGTCATGGTCGTGGTCATGCTGATGGGTACCAACCGGCGCGTGATGGGCAAGTTCGCGATATCCGGGCTGCTGAAAGCGGGCGGCTGGATCGCAACGGCATTCATGGCGGCTGCGGCCGTGGGCATGTTCATTCCCGGCTAGTGGACAACGTTGCAGTGCCGCGAGAGTGGGTGAAGCGTCAGGAAAGTGCCCCGCGCAGGTCGTCAGCCGTATAGGGCTTGCGCAGTTCGCGCCATGAAAAAGGCAGCTGGCCGGTTGGGGGAACGCTCGAGCCCGATCCAAATATCACGCGAATATGGGGCCGTTCGCGCACGGCTTTCAGGGCGAAATCCACGCCTGACATGCCAGGCAACGAGATGTCCGTCAGCAATACGTCGAACTCCTGCTTGCGCAGTGCCTCGTCGGCGCTCTCGGCCGATTTGTGCAACTGAGGGCAATGCCCAAGCATTTCGAGCAGTGCGCCCACGGCATCGGCCGAGCCCGCGTCGTCGTCGACCACCAGTACGCGCAATGAGCCGGGGGCCAACCCTTGTTCGCGCTCGCCTTCCTCGACCACTTCGAGATCGATGCCGGGCGAGCCAAGCAGGCGGCGGATCTTCCGCGCCAGCTGGTCGCGGCTGTACGGCTTGCTGAGGAGTTCAACGCCCTCGTCCAGCCGCCCGCCATGCACGATGGCGTTCTGGGTGTACCCGGAGGTGAACAGCACCTTTAGCTGAGGCAGCGTCTCGCAAGCCTGCCGCGCCATGTCCGGACTCTTCAGCGGACCCGGCATCACGACGTCCGTAAAAAGCAGGTCGATATGCACGCCGCTACGGATGATGGCCAGCGCCTGTTGTGGGTCGTCAGCCTTGAGCACCGTGTAGCCAAGGCCGCCCAGCATGTCGACAACGGTCGATTGCAGCTTCGCATCGTCTTCCACGACGAGCACGGTTTCCCTGCCACCGCGCAGCGGTGTGCTGACGGGCGACGGACGCTCGATCGCACTCCCCATCGAGCGCGGCAAATACACCTTGACGGTAGTGCCTTGGCCGACTTCGCTATAGAGTCGCAAATGGCCGCCGCTCTGCTTGACGAAGCCGTAGACCATGCTCAGACCCAGGCCTGTTCCGTAGCCTTCCGGCTTTGTCGTGAAAAACGGGTCAATCGCCCGCGCCAGTATGTCGGGGGACATTCCCACTCCCGTGTCCGTCACTGCCAGCAGAACGTATTGTCCCGCTGGAACGTCCTGCAGTCCGGCCACATAACGGTCATCGAGCATTGTGTTGCCGAGTTCGAGCGTCAGCCTCCCGCCGTCGGGCATCGCGTCGCGGGCGTTGATCGCAAGATTCAGAATGACGTTTTCGAGTTGATGGACGTCCGCATAGGTGTTCCACAGACCACCGGCCACGACGGTTTCGACCTGGATGGTTTCGTCGAGCGCGCGGCGCAGCATGTCGTCCATGTTGCGCAGTGCCGTTGCCAGATTGATGACAACCGGCTGTAACGGCTGCCGCCGCCCGAACGCGAGCAATTGCGAAGCGAGCTTGGCCCCGCGCTCTACGGCGTCGATCGCCTTGTCGAGGCGCTCCTGTATCTGGCTGTCGCGACTGAGCCTGCTCTCGATCAGCTCGAGATTCCCGCGCACGACCTGCAGCACGTTGTTGAAGTCATGCGCGACACCGCCAGTGAGCTTGCCAATCGCCTCCATTTTCTGCGACTGGTACAGCGCCATGCGCGTTTCGTCGAGCGCGCGTTCCGTCTCGCGCTGCTCGGTAACATCCCGCGTGATTTTCGCGAAACCGGCCAGCGCACCGTCGTTGTCGCGAATCGCATCGATGACTACATGCGCCCAGAAGCGGCTGCCGTCCTTGCGCACACGCCAGCCCTCGGATTCGAAGCGACCCTCGCGCGCGGCCGTTTCGAGCCCGCGCTGCGGCAGCCCTGCCGCGGCATCCTCGGGCGTATAAAAACGCGAAAAATGGGAGCCGATGATTTCAGGTGCCGCATAGCCCTTGATTCGCCGTGCACCCTGGTTCCAGTTTGTAACGCGCCCATCGGGCGACAGCATGAATATGGAATAGTCCGTGACGCCGTCTACCAGCATCCGGAATCGCCGCTCGCTTTCGACCACCGCGTCGTGCGCCCGCTTCTTGTCGCTCATGTCGCGCACAATCTTGCCGTAACCAAGCAGTTGCCCGGCAGGATCGTGCAGTGCCGTGAGAATCACACTTGCCCAGAAGAGACTCCCATCCTTGCGCGAGCGCCAGCCTTCGGCTTCGCTGCGACCGGTTTCCCGTGTCTCGCGCAGTACGTCCTCGGGTACACCGTCGCGACGGTCCTCGTCCGTATAGAAGATGGATAGTGGACGCCCCAGAATTTCCTCGGGGGCATATCCGTAGACCGACTCGCCGCCGGGATTCCAGCTCGCAACGCGTCCGTCGGTCGTCAGCGCAAAAATCGCATAGTCGGAAGTTGAGTCAATCCATCGGGCCGCCCAGTCTGTCGTCTCCCAGACTACGGTCAGCTTGTGCGATTCGGCCATACTGGTCCCCTCTTTTGCACGAATGACGTCCCCGCACTGCCTGAAGCGCGGCGCAGCCCGCCGCGCTTCGCGCTTCGCGACGACAGTCGAAATGGCACCTTCGCCATTTTGCATGCTGTCGGCAAGTCGATCCGTTGCATTTCGTCGACGCGCCGCCCACGCGCCCTGATTTCATCGCCGTGCCGGGACGGAGTTCGCTGCACGGCTACGTAAAGGATGCGGCACCGGAAACCCGGCGAGAGAAAACTGTCATCCAGGCCGGCGCTCGGGTTGCGCCGCACGCGCAACCCCGGCCCGTTGGGCGGCATCGCGACACACAGTTTGCACCAGTTTGAAGGCGGGGCGCCTCAACGAAAGCGAACGCGCATGCCGTGATCCTGGATCAACCGGGTGGCATGTGAACGGGAACACAAGCGCCAGGTCACGACGTGCAAGCTCTGCGAGACTATGCGAGCGACAGCTCCGTCACGTCAGCCAGACGAGATGCAAACTGGTTTGCAGGTGCCAGTCCTGAGAGGCACTCTCACGCCAGAACAATATTCCCATATGTTGGGATATCTGGCACGATGGAATGGTGTCCACCCAAGGAAACCGCTCATGCGGCCCACGTCGAGCGTACCGGGAGTCGTGCACTTCGCTCACGCCTGCATCCACCCTCCGTCTAAGGTGGCGCTCTCACGACTTCCGGACCGACGACGGGGGTGCCACTCGTGACACCCAACAGGTGGCTGCTTCTCGGCGTATTGCTGCTTGTCGCATCGATCGCCGCACTGTTCATATGGCACTGATTGCGCGTCTATTGACTCGCAAGGATGCGCCTCACATGGCTTCGGGCGTCGCGGCGAACGGGCAGCTTGTCCAACATGCGTCGCGAGGTTCGCAAACGTTCCGATCAATCAAACATCACCCATCCCGGCATTGCGGAAAGCGCAGGAACTCGGGCTGGCTGATGGTACGGCTTCACAGGAGTCCGAACGTTTTCCTCAAGCTTGAATCGACGGGGCCGGTGGGCATAAAGCGTCGCAATTTTCTCAACAGAGAGGCCTCACCCGCCGGTGTGCGACGCATGCGCCAGCTCCCAAGCGCCGCTTCGACAATCGTGTTCGCTACGCCGTCGGGCGCGGGGGCGCCTTTGACACTCTTGACGACTGCGCTCGATGCAAGGCTACGCTCGCGATCATAGGCGGCGATTTTCGAGCTTGCCAGAGGGGCGTTGGTGTCCAGGTTGGTCCTGGTAAAGGACGGTTCGACCAGCGTTGCGCGTATGCCGAACTGGCGCACCTCATGGTCCAGGGTCTCGGTCAGCCCTTCGACGGCATGCTTGGACGCCGAATAGAGACCCATGTAGGGGGCGGGAAGGAAGCCAAGCACCGAACTGACATTGACGATCCTTCCGCCACGCTGTTCCCGCATGTGAGGGAGTACCGCCTGCGTCGTGCGTAGAATGCTGAATACATTGGTATCGAACAGCGACACGGCCTCGGCAGCCGAAGTTTCCTCCACGGCACCGATCAGGCTCATTCCCGCATTATTGACGAGCACATCGATTCGCCCGGCGAGTTCGATGACGGACTGGATTGCGGCCCGGACCGATGCATCGTCGCGAACGTCCATCTCGACGAGCTCGACGCCGGAGACAGGCACCGCTGTTGCGATGCTGCGCACGGTACCCAATACGCGGCAACCCCGGCCGGCAAACTTCTCGGCGGTGGCGCGTCCGATACCCGATGACACCCCGGTCACAACGACAACGGTGGATTTCGACATGAACAGCTCCCCTCAGGTGAAATTGATGATGTTTTAAGTGCGCGCGTCGAGCGCATCCTGTGTCACCGGTTCTGAATGCGATGACTGGTTATCCCGGCTCTTGTGCGAACCCGCGGAAGTGCCGGGGCGGATCTTGAACCAGATGGAATACATCGCCGGCAGGAACACCAGCGTGAGAATCGTCCCGGCGAACGTACCGCCGATCAGCGTGTAGGCGAGCGTTCCCCAGAACACCGAGTGGGTCAGCGGGATGAAGGCGAGGATCGCCGCCATGGCCGTCAGGATCACCGGGCGGGCGCGCTGCACGGTGGCTTCGACAACCGCATGGAACGGATCCAGCCCGGCATGTTCGTTCTGATGAATCTGCCCGATCAGGATCAGCGTGTTGCGCATCAGGATGCCCGACAGCGCGATGAGGCCGACCAGCGCGTTGATGCCGAAAGGCTGCCGGAACAGGATCAACGTCGGCACCACGCCGATCAGGCCGAGCGGGCTCGTCATGAACACCATCACCATCGCGGAAATCGAGCGAACCTGGAAAATGATGATGACCAGCGTGATCGCCAGCATGATCGGGAACAGCGGCAACATGGCGGTCGTCGCCTTGCCCGATTCCTCGATGGAGCCCGCCTGCTCGATGCGATAGCCGCCGGGCAGCTTCGCGATGATCGGCTGAAGCTGCCGCGTGATGGCCGTTGAGACGTCCGGTGGCTGCAGGTTGTCGGCAATGTCGCCGCGTACCGTGATCGTCGGCACGCGATCGCGCCAGCGCACGACCGGCTCCTCCATGCGCACGTCGACCTTGCCCACCTGCGACAGCGGGATGCGCTGCCCGTTGGCCCCGGCCAGCGTGAAGTCGCCGAGCCGGGCCGGGTCGAGACGCACATCGCCGGCCGAACGCGCGATGACCTGCACGCTTCGAATATCCTCACGCACCGCGGTGACGGGCACGCCGGTGAGCAGGAACTGCAGTTGTTGCGCGACGGCGCTGGAGGTGAGCCCCACCGCCTGCAGACGGTCCTGCTGCAGCGTGAAGTGCAGCGTGGGCGAGCGCGTGCCCCAGTCGGTGTTGACCGTGCGCATCATCGGACTGGCCTCCATCACCTGCTGAACTTCAGCCGCGATTGCGCGCAGCTTGTCCGGGTCCGGACCGGTGACGCGATAGGCGACGGGAAACGGCGAATACGGCCCGAACACGAGTTGCGTGACCCGCACGCGCGCTTCCGGGGCGAGACCGTCGGCGATGGCCTGACGCAGTCGCTGCTTCAACGCGTCGCGCTCGTCCTGGCTGTCCGTGCGGACCACGATCTTGGCGAACGACGGATCGGGCAGCTCCGGCCCCATGGCCAGGTAAAAGCGCGGCGCACCTTGCCCGACATAAGCCGTGACGATTTTGGCTTCCCTCTGTTTTGCCAGCCACGCCTCCACCTTTTCGGTCGCGGCGCTGGTTTGGGAAATGGAGGTGCCATAGGGCATCTGCACCTCGACCAGCACTTCAGGACGGTCGGAGATCGGGAAGAACTGCTTCTTGACCACGCCCATACCGAGGATGGCCAGGGCGAAGAGGCCAACGACCGAACCGGCGACCAGCCATTTGTGCGCGATGACACGCGTGAGCAGCTGACGGAAGCGGTTGTAGCGGGGCGTGTCGTAGATCGCGTCGTGGCCGCCTTCGACCTGTTTGAAGTCGGGCAGCATCTTCACGCCGAGGTACGGCGTGAAGACCACAGCGACGACCCAGGATGCGATCAGCGCGATGCCGACGATCCAGAACATGTTGCTCGTGTATTCGCCCGCGGTGGACCGTGCGAAGCCGTTGGGCATGAAGCCGACCGCCGTCACCAGCGTGCCCGAGAGCATCGGCGCGGCGGTGTGGCTCCAGGCATAGGCGGAGGCGGCCACGCGGCTATAGCCTTCTTCCATCTTCACCACCATCATTTCGATGGCGATGATCGCGTCGTCGACGAGCAGGCCCAGCGCCAGGATCAACGATCCCAGGGTGATGCGGTCGAAGTTCTTGCCTGTCGCGGCCATGACCACGAACACGATGGCCAGCGTCAACGGCACGGCGGCGGCCACCACCAGGCCCGCGCGCCAGCCCATGCTCACGAAGCTTACGAGCATGACCACCAGCAGCGCGGCAAAAAACTTGAGCATGAACTCGTCGACCGCCGAATGAATGTTGACGGCCTGATCGGTGACCTTGGTCAGGCTCATTCCCAGCGGCAGCCCGGCATTGATTGCGCCGACCTCGCTGTCCAGTGCCTTGCCGAGATCGAGCCCGTTCCAGCCGTCGCGCATGACGATGCCGAGCAGCAAGGCCGGTTCGCCGTTGTTGCGGATCATGAAGGTTGCAGGATCTTCATAACCGCGCTCGACAGTGGCGATGTCCGACAGCTTCAGCGTGCGACCTTGCACGACGACGGGCGTATCGCGGATCTTCTGCAGCTTGTCAAAGGCGCCGTCCAGGCGAATCAACACTTCCGGTCCTTTGGTCTCCACGGAGCCGGCTGGCGTCAGGGCGTTCTGGCCATTGAGCGCGGCGAACACGTCCTGCGGGCCGACACCGAGCGTTGCCAGCCGATCATGTGAGAACTGGACGTAGATGCGCTCGGCCTGCTCGCCGATGATGTCGACCTTCTTCACGCCCGGCACGTGCAGCAACCGCTGGCGCAGCGACTCGGCGTCGCGCACGAGCCGGCGTTGCGGTTCGCCCCTGGCCTTGAGCGCAAAGAGTGCGAAGGTGACGTCCGCGTATTCGTCGTTGACCATCGGCCCGATCACGCCAGCCGGAAGGTTGGCGGCTTCGTCGCCGATTTTTTTCCGGGCCTGGTAAAACTCCTCCTGCACCTCCGACGGTGGGGTGCTGTCGAGCAACGTCAGCGTTGTGAAGGCGAGGCCGGGCCGCGTGTAGGTCTCGGTCCGGTCGTACCAGCGCAGCTCCTGCATGCGCTTTTCGATTTTCTCCGCGACCTGATCGTGCATCTCCTGTGCGGTGGCGCCAGGCCACGCGGTGACGATGGTCATCACCTTGATGGTGAACGCCGGGTCTTCGGCGCGACCCAGCTTGAAGAAGGACAGGAGTCCGGCCAGCGAGATCAGGCAGATCAGGAACAGGGTGATGGAGCGCTCGCGCACGGCGAGCGCCGACAGGTTGAATCGGCCTTCGCTCACGGACGTGCTCCCCGGTTCGCCACTACGACGCCCTGGCCGGACATCCGGACCTGTTCGCCTTCGCGCAGCAACTGGGCGCCTAGCGCGACGACGCGCTCGCCCTGTTTCAACGTACCTGACACGCGAGCGCTGTCGTCGTCCAGGTGAAGGACCGTGACCGGCCGCCATGCAACCCTGGCCGGCTCGCCGTTGACGACCCACACGCCGGGCCCTTTGCCCGCGTCGAGCACCGCACCGATCGGCACCTGCAAGCCGCCCTGGAGCGCCACGCGTGCGTCCGGTATCTCGATCGTGACGGTGGCGCCCAGCGGCGCGTCGGCCAGCGCACCCTGCAGGACATAACGCGCTTCGAAAGTGCGGGTACGTGGATCCGCCGTATCCGAGAGCTGGCGCAGCGTGGCTGGCACGCTCACGCCGCTGTTGCCGAACAGGGTGGCCTGGGCGACCGAACCGATGGCGGGGCGCAGGGTTTCCGGTAGCTGGATGACAGCCTCGCGGCGCCCGGCGTGGGCCAGGCGCACCACGGGTTGTCCGGCGCTGACGACCTGACCCGGCTCGGCCAGCGTTTCCATCACGACGCCATCCCCGTCCGCCACCAGCTCGGCATAGCCCGTCGCGTTGCGCGCCACGTCGGCGTCAGCCTCGGCCGCGCTGAGCTGCGCCCTGGCTGCATCGGCGGCCGCCTTGGCCTGGTCGTAGGCCGAAGCCGAGATCGCACCCGTGCCGCGCAGGTCGCGATAGCGCTCCTCATCCTGCGCGGTCTGCTGCGCCCGTGCCCGTGCAGCGGTGACCGCCTCCTGCCGGGCCTGCGCGGCAAGCTTGAGGTCGATGGGGTCAACGCGCATCAGCAGCTGGCCGCGTTTGACGGTTTGCCCGGCATCCACCAGCCGTTCCAGCACCTTGCCGGAGACGCGAAATCCCAGGTCGCTTTGCACGCGTGCGGCGACGGTTCCGGTAAACGAACGGGATGCGGGAATCGCGGCCTCGGCGATGGCGGTGCGCACCAGGGGCGTCTCGGTGCGCGGATCGGAAGGCGCTTTGTCGCCGCAGGCGGCTAGCGCAAGTGGCAGTGCGTAGACGACTGCAGAGGTAGCGAGGCGACGCCGGAGCATGAAAGTCCCATTGATGGAGGAATCGGGGCTTTCATTGTGGTTCTTGTGACCAATTTAGTCAATGGTCACAAACGAAATTTCCATCAAGGCGACAGACTGCGGAGCACTAGGCTGGACAGTTGCGCGGGCGCGACCTTCGTGTAATCGAAGCTGTACTGCAGGAGCATCGGGTTCAGGTAGGGGCGCATGACCAGATAGATCGCCATCGCGGTCTCATCGAGCGGTGTTTTGCGCTCGAAGTCCCCGCTCTGCCGGCCCTCCTGCAGGATGTCCTGAAGCAGCTTCTGGACGCGCGCCTCATACGAAACCACGGCCTGCCAGTTCTCCGTAGCCGCTGATGCTGCAATCTCGTAGAGCTTGCGGTCCTGGAAAAACAGACGAAGGCTCGCCTCGGTGAAGACGCTGAACATTCGCCGCAACTTCTCCGGCGGCAGATCGGTCTGGGCGATGGCCGCCCTGACCTCGGTTTCGATCTCGTGCAGGCAGTTCGCGCAAATCATCTCGCCAATGGCTTGCTTGGACTCGAAAAACTTGTAGATGTAGGCCTTGGAAAACCCGATCGCCCTGGCAAGATCGGAGACCGTCGTTTTCTCGTAGCCATACCGGCTGAAGTGCTCGGTGGCGGCGGCAACGATCTGATCTCGTACCTCGTGGTCAGCGGGGCCGCGAGTCGTGATGGGAGGAGTGGTGGCGTTTTTCATGGGATAAGCATACAACAATAGACAACCAGTGACCGTTTGGTATTATGGTCACCACAGTAACCCTGCGAAGACGCTCATGCTACCCAATCACATGCTTGCCGCGATCATCGTTGCCGGCCTCTCGACAGCCTGCGCCGTGGGCCCTGATTACGTCCGGCCCAGTGTAGCCATGCCCGGGCAGTTCCAGGGCCAGGACGCAGTGGATCACCGGCACGCGATGGCCAGTTCTGACCTCGTCACGTGGTGGACGGGTTTCGGCGATCCGCAACTCACACGATTCGTCGCGCTCGCGCTGGAACAGAACCTGGACCTCGAGCAGGCCGCCGCGCGCGTCTCGCAGGCGCGCGCAGGACTCGGCGCAGCGAATGCCGCGCTGCTGCCTTCAGGCAATGTCAGCGGCCAGGCGGCGCGAGTCTACCAATCTGTCGAAACGCCCTTGGGGCGCGTCCTGAATTCAACGCCCGGATTCGACCGCTACGGCAACGACTACGAGGCCAATTTCAGCGCGAGTTGGGAACTGGATGTGTTCGGTGGCCTGCGTCGCGGGCGGGAAGCGGCACTTGCCGAGTATCAGGCTTCGGAAGCCGGCGCGGTGGCCACGCGCCTGGCTGTGGCGGCGCAGACTGCCGATATTTACATCACGATTCGCGGATTGCAGGCCCGTCTGAAGGTGGCCCGGCGGCAGGTGCAAACGCAACAGGATCTGCTTTCGACCATCAAGCTTCTGTATGGAAAAGGACTGGCGGCCGATCTTCAGGTAAGCCAGGCTGAGGGTGCGCTGGCCCAGGTGCAGGCATCCATCCCTGTCCTGGAGACGACACTGGACGCGGCCATGAACGCACTGGATGTGATGCTGGGCTCACAGCCCGGCACGCATCAAGCCGAACTGGTCGATGCTGGGGACATCCCGCCCGCCCCGCGGATCGCGCACACGGGAACGCCGGGAGAGTTGCTCAGGCGCCGACCCGACCTGATCGTGGCCGAGCGTCGCCTGGCTGCGTCGAACGCGCGTATCGGAGTGGCCATCGCCGAGTATTACCCGAAATTCTCGCTGAGCGGACTGATCGGGAGCGCAACGTCAATGGCCGCGGGCAATCTGTTCACTGGCGGCGCCAGTCAGGCGGCCGGGGTGTTGGGTCTGCGCTGGCGTCTGTTCGATTTCGGCCGTATCAATGCACAAATCGCGCAGGCCAGGGGCCAGGACGCCGAAATGTTGGCCGCGTATCGGCTCGCCGCACTGCATGCCACGGAAGATGTGGAAAACGCCTTTTCAGCGCTCGTCAAGCGGGAGGAACAGGCCGCGGTGCTCACCCAGGGAGTGAACTCACTTGGTCGGGCACGAGCCGCTTCGTTTTCGGCCTATCAAAAAGGTGTCGTCAGCCTGATTGAAGTCCTGCAGGCCGACGAAAATCTACTGCGCGCATCCGACGAGCGGGTGCAGGCGCAAACGGAATCGGCCCGCGCAGCCGTCGCTGCCTTCAAGGCACTTGGCGGTGGTTGGCAGCCCGGCGATCCCGAGGCCGTGGCAAGCCGGTAGACAGCACGATGTATGCCTCATTCAGCCTCCGTCGCCTCACCCGAATGATTCCGGTCGCCTCGTCTCTGCGAAGCTTTCCGTGCCGGCGAAGCGTCCCGCATCGATCGCGCGGATGGCGTACTCGACGGTCTCCCGATGTGCGTCTTCCGCACTCGCCCAGCGCTGTGCGACGCACGGCAGGTGCCAGTCCTCGACCGTCTGCTCGCCGCGCCGGATACGCACAATGGCCATGTACCTGCCCGATCCCTGCGGAAGTACGCAGTGCCGCACGGCAATAGCGCTGGTTTCGATCGCGAAGCCTTTCCAGTTCTGATTGCGTGTATCGTCCATGGTTGTCTGAGCGCATGTGCCGAAACGGCGCGGACCCGGCGGCCCGCGCCGCACGACCGGAAACATTCCTGTGCAATGTACCTAGCCAACGCTCACCTCGATACGACGGGGTTTCGCTTCCTCACGGCGAGGAATCGTCAGCATGAGCACGCCATCGCGCAGTTGCGCGTCGATGCGCGAAACGTCGAAGTCCGGGCTGAGCGCGAAGGCGCGGCGGAAATGCGGGTGGCGAACTTCGCCATGCTGCAGCCTCAGCCCGGATGGTGTCGGAATCACCGCCTCGGCCTCGATCGTCAGATTGCCGTCCTGTACCCGCACATCGAGCTTCTCGCGCGGTACCCCCGGCAGGTCCGCATATAGCGTGATGCCCCTGCTGTCCTCCAACACGTCGACGGCGGGCGTGAGGCGGGTGGGCTGCTTCGCGGGTTCGCCGCGCTCATGGTCGGCGACGTCGTTGCGCGCCGCACCGGTGGTCAGTTCAGTGCTGTCGTTCATGATGTACTCCGTGATCTCCTGGCTCACACCGTGCTCACTGCACGGTGACCGCGCGCGGCTTCGACGCCTCGGAACGTCCGATGCTGATGGTCAGGCAACCATTTGCATAGCGCGCATTGACGTTCCCGGGATCCGCGTGCGGGGGCAGCTCGATCACGCGCCGGAACGCGCCCATGAAGCGTTCGCTGGCATACACGCGCGTATCGTCCCCCGCTTGCCGCTCGGGCGCCCTGCGTTCACCACTGATCGTCAGCAGTCCTTTGTCAATCGAGACGTCGATCGCCGCCGGATCGAGCCCCGGCGCAAACGCAACGATCTCGACACTGTCGTCGGTGCTGCCGATGTTGAGTAGTGGAAACATCTCGCTGCGCGTGGCGCGCAGGCTTGCGGGAAAGGCTGGAAAGAGGCTGGCCATCTGCCGTTGCAGGCGGTCGAATTCGCCCAGCAGATCGGTGCTGAAGAAGGGATCGCTCATGACTGGCTCCTGGAAAACCGGGGCCGACACGGAGGACGAATGGAACCACGCGCTCCAGTCCGCCTGTCCGTGGGAAACCCCGCCGACAAACAAATCGAAACACGCAGCGCTTGTCGCGACTGCCTGAGCGATGAACAAAATAGCGCATGGAACGAAAATTTCAAGAGGCCCCGCAGCATGTCACGAGCGAAGTCTCATGGACGATAGCGAGAGGCTTCAGGGACCGGCGCGAGTTTGCGCACGCCGCTGCAGCCGGTGGCCGCTGCGACGCACAAGCCCCGGTTGGATGTGGGCCGTACTGGATTCGAACCAGTGACCAACGGATTAAAAGTCCGCTGCTCTACCAGCTGAGCTAACGACCCGGTCGACTTCACCGTCGCCGTCACAGCGCTTTCGTGTGCTTGCCCTAACCGATATCGATCGTCCGGTGCGCGGACGGCGCTGGTTCCATTTTCGGAATCGTCAACGTGAGAAGGCCATTGTCGAACTTCGCCAGAGCGCGGCCGGGATCGGCATATTCGGGCATCGGAATCGTGCGCACGAAGCGTCCGTGGGCACGCTCCAGCCGGTAGCAGCCGTTCTCCTCACTGTGTACGTCCTGCTTCTTCTCACCTCGGAGCACGATCGCGCCGTCCTCGACGCTCACTTTCACGTCTTCGCGCTCCATTCCGGGCAGCTCGGCAGTCACACGCAGCACCGGTCCTTCGTCGACAACGTCGATACGCGGCTGGAAACGCGACGAACTGAAGTCGCCAAACCACCGGTCGAGCGCACCACGGCCCGCAAACGGGTCAAGAAAAAATTCCTCCATTGCGCGCCATGGTTCGCGTGAAAACAGCCGCGCGATGTCGGGCATCGAGGCACGTTCGTTTTCGCTCGCCGACGTGCTTTCCCGGCCTTGCGCATCGGACTTGCGGGAAGCTGCTCGAAGGAACTTGAAGGGATTCCACCTTCTCGGATCAGGGCTCATCGTATCCTCCCCCAATGTTCTGGAAGGGCAACCGGACTGTGTAGCCGCAAGCGCCAGTGATCCCGCACGGGAGTCTGGCTGCATGACAGCAACGCTTGGCGCGGCTGCCGGAACGATGCATAAAATAGCCCATGGAACGGAAATTTCAAGTGGCCCTTGCAACAAGCCACGGGAGGCTTCATGGACCTTTTCGACAGACTTCGGGAACAGGCCGAAAGCGTGCGCCTGCCGCTCTTCGCGGTCACCGTCAGCGCCGCTGCGCAGGTCAATACGCCGCTCGTCGCGATACTTCACTGGCACGGTTTCCGGCGCGCGACGCCGCTCGTGCTGCCCGATGTGGAGATACCGGCGCGGCCAGTCCCCGGCACCGCCATCCAGATTGATGCGCCCTGGCAGAGCGTGGAAGCTGTCGACGCCATGCTGCTCGACGCGGCCTGGCAGTTCGGTGCGTGGGAGGTCGAGCGCATAGTGCGGCGCGGGTGCAATACGATCGGCGCCGGCGGTGCCGAAGCGCTCGCCTGTCGCCAGGCGTTTGGCGACTACGGAAGCGACATCCCGCCCGACGGGGCACTCATTGACGGCGCGGGTGATCGCGATGGCCTGATGCGACTGGCCGCGCGACGCGGCTACGTGCGCTGGCTCTTCCGACCGGTGAAGAGTGGCGTGTGGCGGGCGCTTGATGAAGCCGACGACACCCTGGATGCGGACGGCGGCCGGCAGCCGCCCTGCCCCGTGCACCCGCAGCCGCGCAGCGCGCACAAGCGCGCGCTCGGACGTACGGTCTACCGCCTTGGGACCGTCGGCCGTATCCTCTTGCCGCGTTGAAATATTTAGTTACATTTGCGATTCGCGCTCCCTCTTGAACCTCGAATGCGGCGCCTCTATTTCGCTTTCCGCCAGACACTGGCACGGCTGCACGGAGGCCTCCCACGCGCCTCGTTCACGCAGCCGGATTCCCTTATTGGTGATCCTTTAATCGCTCAGGAGATGGAAATGCAGATTCGTCCCCTCTACGACCGGGTTATCGTCAAGCGAATCGAAACGCAGCGGACGACGGCCTCGGGCATCGTGATTCCCGATTCAGCGGCAGAAAAACCAGAACAGGGCGAAGTCGTCGCCGTCGGCAGCGGCCGGCTGCTGCAGGATGGAACGCTGCGCGCGCTCCAGCTGAAGGTCGGTGATCAGGTTCTCTTTGGAAAGTACGCAGGCCAGACCGTCAAGGTCGATGGCGAGGAACTGCTCGTCATGCGCGAGGAGGACGTCATGGGCGTCCTCGAGGCCGACGCGGGTGCCGCCCGCAAGGCCGCCTGAACTTTCGACCGGTCGCGGACACCCGCCCGGTCGTTCGCGGCGTGTCGAGTCAACGACTTTACCCGGAGCAAGAACATGAGTGCCAAAGACGTCAAATTCCATGACAGTGCCCGCGCCCGTATCGTCAAGGGCGTGAACGTGCTCGCCGATGCCGTGAAGGTCACGCTCGGACCCAAAGGCCGCAACGTGCTGATCGAGCGCAGCTTCGGCGCGCCGACCATCACGAAGGATGGCGTGTCGGTCGCGAAAGAAATCGAACTGAAGGACCGCTTCGAGAACATGGGTGCGCAGGTGGTGAAACAGGTTGCATCGAAAACCGCCGACGTGGCGGGGGACGGCACCACCACAGCCACGGTGCTTGCCCAGGCGATCGTGCAGGAAGGTATGAAACACGTCGCCGCGGGGATGAACCCGATGGATCTGAAGCGCGGCATCGACAAGGCTGTCGCCGCCGTGCTCGACGAACTGCGCAAGCTGTCCAGGCCGATTTCGACGAACCGCGAAATCGCTCAGGTCGGTTCCATCTCGGCCAACGCTGACGAGGCAATCGGGAAAATCATTGCTGACGCGATGGAGAGAGTCGGCAAGGAAGGCGTAATCACGGTCGAGGACGGCAAGTCACTCGAGAACGAACTCGACGTGGTCGAAGGCATGCAGTTCGACCGCGGCTACGTGAGCCCCTACTTCATCAACGATCCCGACAGGCAGGCCGCATATCTCGATGACGCGCTGATCCTGCTGCACGACAAGAAGATCTCGAATATCCGGGACCTGCTCCCGGTTCTCGAAGCGACGTCCAAGGCAGGCAAGCCCCTGCTGATCGTCGCGGAGGACATTGACGGTGAAGCGCTGGCCACGCTTGTGGTCAACGCGATGCGCGGCATCCTGAAGGTCGCCGCCGTCAAGGCGCCCGGCTTCGGCGATCGTCGCAAGGCGATGCTCGAGGACATCGCCATCCTCACGGGTGCGACCGTCATCTCGGAAGAAACCGGCAAGCAGCTGCAGAAGGCCACGCTCGAAGATCTCGGATCAGCAAAACGCGTCGAGGTCCGCAAGGACGACACCATCATCATCGATGGCGCCGGTGACGAAAAGCGCATCGAGGCGCGCGTGCACTCGATCCGCAGGCAGATCGAGGAAGCGACGAGCGATTACGACCGCGAAAAGCTACAGGAGCGCGTCGCGAAGCTCGCGGGCGGCGTGGCCGTGATCAAGGTCGGCGCGGCCACCGAGGTCGAGATGAAGGAGAAGAAGGACCGCGTCGACGACGCGCTGCACGCCACGCGTGCGGCGGTCGACGAAGGCATCGTGCCGGGTGGTGGCGTCGCGCTCGTGCGTGCGCGTTCGGCCGTGACGAGCCTGAAAGGCGTCAACAGTGATCAGGACGCCGGCATCCAGATCGTGCTGCGCGCACTCGAAGCGCCCATGCGCGTGATCGCCTCGAATGCGGGCGATGAGCCTTCGGTGGTCATCGCGAAGGTGCTCGAAGGCAAGGGCAACTTCGGCTACGACGCGGCCACCGGCGAATACGGCGACCTTGTCGTGGCGGGCGTAGTCGATCCGACGAAAGTCACGCGCACGGCTCTGCAGAATGCGGCATCGATTGCAGGGCTCATCCTGACGACGGATGCAACGGTGGCCGAAGCGCCGAAGGACGACAAGCCGGCGCAGGCGAGCGCGCCGGAACTGGAGTACTGACCGCATCGGTTCCGCTCTGCACCGGTCATCAAGCCCGGCCGGTGCATTTCTTCGGCATCGTTCTTCCTGTCTTCGCGGGAGCGGTGCCGCTTTTTTTGCACCATAACCGTCATGAAACTCGAACTTCATATTGACTCAAGACCGCTCGACGTCGAGATCGATGATGTCGTGGCGGGGCTACTCGCCGTGCGGCTCAATCTGCCTGACGGCGAGGACCATCGCGACGCCCTCGCGCGCTATCTGAGCGAGAAGGGGAAACCCTGGATCCTGGACGAAGAGCATATGCGCAGGCGCATCCTTCGCCGGCTGATTCTGGAAATTGCCGACCCGGCGCTCGTAATCCGCCATCTGATGGCAGACGATTCACCGTGAGCAGACAGCCGAAATACGCTTTCCGCACGCGACTCTATTCGCATTCCTGCATGAAATCCGACGATAAGCGAGCGCGCGTCTGATCATCAACGAGGCTTCCTCCCGGCGTGCCCGATCTCTGCCTCGATCAGCCGGCAACCCCACTCGATCGCGACGCCGGGCCCGATTCATGATGAAATGGCAAGTGGCGAACCTGTTACGTTAGCCGCGCTTATGGGCATCGAGCAGCGGAAACTAACTGGATGCGCGCGAACCGGTTCTCCGGGACCGCATACTCTGAGACTTTCGATGGAACTTCGGCAGTTGCGATATTTTGTCAGCGTCGTCGAACACGGCAGCATGGGCAAGGCCGCGCTCGAGCTAGGCATCGTCACGTCGGCGCTCAGCCAGCAGATCAGCAGGCTGGAAAGCGAACTCTCGACGCGCCTGCTACAGCGAACTTCGAGCGGCGTCGTTCCCACCGACGCGGGACTCGCCTTCTGGCGCCAGGCGCAACTCGCGCTGCGCCACGTCGACGATGCCGCACTTGCCGCGCGCCAGGCTCGCCTTTCGGGCCATGTCAGCGTGGGCCTCGCGCCGAGCACGACAGGCGTGCTCGGTCTCGCGTTCATGCAGGCAATGCGCGAGCGGTATCCCGACGTGCGGCTGCGCATGGTCGAAAGCCTCTCCGGTTATCTCGGCGCGATGCTCGGCGCCCGGCAAATCGATCTCGCGATTCTGTTTCGTGAAGAGCCCGCGCAGCGCTGGAGCGTCATGCCCTTGCTCGATGAACGGCTGTTCGTAATAGGCGCGTCGACGCTGCAAGGCATGCCCGGAACATCGCGCACGTCGATCGCGAAACTGGGCCCCCTGCCGCTGATCCTGCCGAGCGGCACACACGGCCTTCGCGCACTGCTCGACGCCGCATTCAAGCGCGCTGGCTACACCCCGCGCATCGCCGCCGAAGTCGACGGCCTCGCCATGCTCATGGACGCCGTGCGCGGTGGGCTCGGCGCGACGATTCAGCCCGGAGCGGCGCTCGCACGCGCAGAAAACGCTTCACTGGCGAGCGTGCCGCTCGTCGAGGCATACGCGACAAGGCCGAACCTGATTGCGAGCGTCTCGGACGACGAACTTTCTCCCGCGGGGCTTGCCGCGCGCGTCGTACTCGCCGATGTCGCGCGCGATACCGTCCTGGCAGGCCGCTGGCCCGGCGCAACGCTGCGCCAACCCGCCCTTCACGAATCCTGAAGACCCCTTGCCGTCTCCCTGATGGCCGCGCCGGACGGAGCTTCTTATAGTTGTCTCAAAGGAGACAACCCAGATGGTGGACGTTCTTGTAATCGGCGGAGGCAATGCCGCGCTGTGTGCCGCTTTGATGGCGCGAGAAGCCGGCGCCTCCGTCCTGCTTCTCGAATCGGCGCCGCGCGAATGGCGCGGCGGAAATTCCCAGCACACTCGCAATCTGCGCTGCATGCACGATGCGCCGCAAGACGTGCTGGTCGATGCTTATCCGGAAGAGGAATATTGGCAAGACTTGCTCAAGGTGACCGGCGGCATCACGAATGAGGCGCTCGCGCGGCTCGTGATCCGGGCATCGTCGACATGCCGTCCGTGGATGCGCAAGCACGGCGTGCGCTTTCAGCCGCCGCTTTCCGGTGCCCTGCACGTCGCGCGGACCAATGCGTTCTTCATGGGCGGCGGCAAAGCGCTCGTGAACGCCTACTACCGCAGCGCCGAAGCGATCGGGGTCCAGATCCGCTACGACACGCCTGTCGACGCAATCGAACTCGACGCAGGCCGCTTCGTCGCGGCGCGCAGCGGCGTGCAACGTTTCGAGGCGCGCGCCTGCGTGCTCGCGGCCGGCGGATTCGAATCGAATCGCGAGTGGCTGCGAGAAGCGTGGGGGCAAAACGAGCGCGGCGAATGGCCCGCCGACAACTTTCTCATTCGCGGCACGCGCTTCAATCAGGGCCTGCTGCTCAAGCACATGATCGAAGCAGGGGCGGATGCGATTGGCGATCCGTCGCAGTCGCACTGCGTCGCCATCGACGCCCGCGCGCCGCTCTATGATGGCGGCATCTGCACGCGTATCGACTGCGTGTCGCTCGGCGTAGTCGTCAATCGCGACGCGCAGCGTTTTTACGACGAGGGCGAAGACTTCTGGCCGAAGCGCTATGCGATCTGGGGACGGCTCGTCGCGCAGCAGCCGGGCCAGATCGGCTATTCGATCATCGACGCGAAGGCCGTCGGGCGGTTCATGCCTCCGGTGTTCCCGGGCGCGAAAGCCGCTTCGCTGAACGAACTGGCGCGTCAACTGCATTTGCCCGAAGCGGCCTTCGTCGAGACGATTCGCGCCTACAACGCCGCGTGCCGCGACGGTACCTTCGATCACACGGCACTCGATGACTGCCGCACCGAAGGCCTCACGCCAGCGAAAACCCACTGGGCGCGGCCCATTGATACCCCTCCCTTCTTCGGCTATGCATTGCGGCCGGGCATCACGTTCACGTACCTGGGACTCGAGGTGAATGACCATGCGCAGGTGCATTTCGGCGGACGCCCCAGCGACAACCTTTTCGTTGCAGGAGAAATGATGGCCGGCAACGTGCTCGGCAAGGGTTATACCGCGGGCGTCGGCATGTCGATCGGCACCGCGTTCGGACGCATTGCCGGCACACAGGCTGCGATGGCTGCTGCTCATTACACTGGAGTTCAACGTGCAAAAGCTTGAAGCGCTTGCCCGCGAGGCGCGGGAACTCGCCTCGCCTTCCGTCATCACCGGCTACACGGCCACGAGCGAGCCCGCGGCGCCGATCATCCGCGTGCTCCCGCTCACGCAAAATGAAGCGGAAGTCGCACGGCAGATGCAGATCTGCAATGCGTGCCGTTACTGCGAAGGATTCTGCGCGGTCTTCCCCGCGATGACACGGCGCCTCGAATTCGCCAAGGCAGACGTCAATTATCTCGCCAACCTGTGCCACAACTGCGGCGCGTGCTATCACGCATGCCAGTATGCGCCGCCACATGAGTTCGCCGTGAACGTGCCGAAGGCGATGGCCCAAGTCCGTGTCGAAACCTATGCGGAGTATGCGTGGCCCGCACCGATGGGCGCACTCTACAAGCGCAACGGATTGACCGTCGCGCTTGCACTCGCGATCGGACTCGCCCTCTTTCTGATGCTTGGCATCGGGTTCAGGGGTTCGCTGTTCGCAGGCAATCTGGGCGGCAATTTCTATGCGATTTTCCCGCATAACCTGCTCGCGGCGATGTTCGGTTCGGTCTTCGGCTTCGCGATCCTCGCGCTAGGCGTCGGCGTGTCGAGATTCTGGCGTGACGTGTCTGCGGGACCGGCCAGCGCGCCGGCCATCGCCGAGGCCGCGAAGCACACGCTTACCCTGACGTATCTCGACGGAGGCCATGGCGACGGCTGCAACGAGTCGAATGACGCCTTCACGCTCGCACGCCGGCGTTTCCATCATTTGACCTTCTATGGATTCATGCTGTGCTTCGCGGCTACGGCGGTGGCCACCTTCTCTCACTATGCGCTCAATCTGCACGCGCCTTACCCGGTCCTGAGTCTGCCCGTGATGCTCGGCACAGCGGGTGGTGCCGGTTTGCTCGTCGGGCCGGCGGGCCTGCTCTGGCTCAATCTGCGCCGCGACCCGAGCCGGGGCGATCCGAAGCAGCGCCCGATGGACCGTGGATTCATCGCGCTGCTGCTCTTGACCAGCGTTTCGGGTCTCGCGCTGCTCGCGTGGCGCGACACCGCCGCGATGGCGTGGCTCCTGGCCCTCCACCTCGGCGTCGTGATGGCACTCTTCGCCACGCTGCCTTACGGCAAATTCGCCCACGGAATCTATCGCTGTGCGGCGCTTCTCAAGTCATCGATCGAAAAACGACAGGCCAGCCGCCTGCAACCCGGCTCGGACTAACGGCGGTCCTCGAGGCAATACCTTCGACGGGCGGCCGCACTCACATAACACATCCATGGAGACAACTCATGCATCCCTCATCGCTCAACGCCGGGGATAGCGCGCATGGCCGAACGTCGAAGTTTGGCGCAGTGCTGCGCGTGACCAGCGGCAATTTTCTGGAGCAGTTCGACTTCTTTCTTTTCGGCTTCTATGCGACTTACATCTCGCGCATCTTCTTTCCGTCCACGAGCGAGTTCGCCTCGCTGATGCTCACCTTCGCCGTGTTCGGCGCGGGCTTCCTGATGCGCCCGCTGGGCGCGATCATACTGGGCGCATACATCGATGAAGTGGGGCGCCGCAAAGGGTTGATCGTCACACTGTCGATCATGGCGAGCGGAACGATCCTGATCGCGTGCGTCCCCGGATATGCGACGATCGGATTTCTGGCACCCGCTCTCGTGCTGCTCGGGCGCCTGCTGCAAGGCTTTTCCGCTGGCGCCGAACTGGGCGGCGTCTCTGTCTATCTGGCAGAAATGGCGACGCCGGGGCACAAGGGCTTCTATACGAGTTGGCAGTCCGCGAGCCAGCAGGTTGCAATCGTGGTCGCAGCCGCTCTCGGCTATCTGCTCAACCATCTGATGACGGCCAGTGAAATCGGCGCATGGGGATGGCGCGTTCCCTTCTTCGTCGGTTGCGCTATCGTGCCGGTTATCTTTCTGTTGCGACGCACGCTGCAGGAAACCGACGAGTTCAAGGCGCGCACGCACCATCCGCGCGCACGCGAAGTGTTCGCCACGATGCTGCAAAACTGGCGGACGGTGCTCGCGGGCATGATGCTGGTCGCCATGACGACTACCACGTTCTACCTCATCACGGTCTACACGCCGACCTTCGGCAAAGCCGTTCTGAAGCTCACTACCGCAGACAGCCTGATCGTCACGCTTTGCGTGGGCCTCTCGAACTTCTTCTGGCTGCCCGTTGGTGGAGCGCTCTCGGATCGCATCGGCCGCAGGCCGATTCTTATCGCCATCACCGCGCTCGCTATCTGCACGTCGTATCCGGCGCTCTCCTGGCTGTCATCGGCGCCGAGCTTTGCTCGCATGCTCGTCGTGCTGCTGTGGCTCTCGTTCTTCTTCGGCATGTACAACGGCGCGATGGTTGCAGCACTCACTGAAGTCATGCCCGCCGAGGTCCGCGTGGCCGGTTTCTCGCTCGCGTTCAGTCTCGCCACCGCGGTTTTTGGAGGTTTCACGCCCGCCGTATCGACGTATCTCATCGAGATTACCGGCGACAAGGCCGCGCCGGGATACTGGCTCAGTTTCGCCGCCGTGTGCGGACTCGTCGCGACTCTCGTGCTGTATCGCCGGGGCGGCGCAGCCGGGCGGTTCGCATCGCTCGCCTGAACGCTACGCCTGCGCCAGCCACCGCAAGCGAGGCCACCGCGGTGTCCCTTTTCCGTGTCGGCATTGAGAAACCTTGAATGATGACGTTCGCAGTCTTCGTGCGCGCGGTTCGATTCGTGATGTCCGTTTCCATGCGTCTCTCCATCGTGGAGGGGTCAGTATTGCGTTCGGACCGTACGCAACGGAAACGGGAATCCACGATAGCCGCGATCGGAACCGGCGATGATCGCGTGCGCCACGATCAACCCTTGGTGGCAGCCCCGCGCCGGCTCTTTTTCGCGGGCGCGGCAGCACGCTTACGCACGGCGTCGGCGTGTGCGCGAATTGTCTCGATCAGCGCGCGTAACCCCGCCGGCGCGTGCCGCCGCCCGGTGTAATAGAGGCAGAGCCCGTCGAGCGGCGGCGTCCAGTCCTCCAGCACGCGTACCAGCGTGCCCGCCGCCAGGTCCGCATTCACGTTCCATTCGGTCAAATATGCAAGGCCGAGTCCGTCGCGCGCGGCCGCGAGCATGAGACCGGGCTCGTCGAGCGTCAACGTGCCCTCCACGTCCACGCGCACGGCTTGCCCGCGCCGCTCGAACTCCCACTGGTAGATTTGCCCGCTCGGCATGCGACTGCGTATGCAGCGATGCGCCTTCAGATCGGCTGGCGTACGCGGCGGCTTGTGCTTCGCAAAGTACTCCGGACTGCCAACCACTGCGAAACGCTGACGGTCGCCGAAGGGCACGGCGATCATGTCCTGCGGCACCGTTTCGGCGAGACGAACGCCGGCGTCGTAGCCTTCGACCACGATGTCGATGAGCCGCCCTTCCGTAACGAGATCGAGCTTCATCTCGGGATAGCGCTGCAAATAAGCGATGAAAACGGGCATCACCTGCTTCGCCGCGCCTACCGAAGCGTTGATGCGCAATGTGCCGGAGGGCGTGTCGCGAAAGCTCCCGGCCTGGTCGAGCGCCTCGCGGATCGTGGACAACGCGGGCGCGACGCTGCCCACGAACTGCGCGCCTGCTTCCGTCAACGCCACGCTGCGCGTCGTGCGGTTGAAGAGCCGCACGCCGATGCGTGCTTCGAGCGCCGCCACCGCGTGGCTGAGCGCCGAAGTCGACACGCTCAGTTCGTCTGCCGCCGCGCGGAAACTGCGATGGCGCGCCACGGCCAGCACGGCTTCGAGTTCCACCAGGCCCGATGTTTTCATTGTCCCAAATCGCTCAACAGGTCATGCTTCATTGTACGGCTAGTCAACGCAATGCAAGGCGTCTATCTTGCGTTCATCGACTCACGTTTTCTGGAACAGCCATGCAGATCATCGACAAAATCTATATCGACGGCGCGTTCGTCACGCCGCACGGCGAGGAACACTTCGACCTCTTCAACCCCGCGACCGAGACGGTGATCGGCCGCGTGCGCCTCGCCGACGCGGCGGACGCTGACGCGGCGATCGCCGCCGCGAAGCGCGCGTTCCCGGCGTTTTCGCGCACGCCGAAGGCGCAGCGCATCGAGATGCTGATGGCGCTGCACGAGGCCGTCGTCGCGAGCGAGGACGCGCTCTTCGAAGCGATTGTGCAGGAGTACGGCGCACCGGTCTCGCGCGGCCGCTGGATGGCGCAGCACGCCTCCAACGTGCTGCGCGACGCCGCGCAGACGCTGGAAAGCTACACATTCACGCGGCGCGCAGGCACGGCTGAGGTCACCATGCAGCCGCTTGGCGTAGCGGGGCTGATCACGCCGTGGAACAGCGACGCGGGCTTCATCTGCGGCAAGCTGGCAGCCGCGCTCGCGGCGGGCTGTACGGCCGTCATCAAGCCAAGCGAGATGAGCGCGATCCAGACGCGCATCGTGACCGAGGCGCTGCATTCGGCAGGCTTGCCTGCGGGCCTCTTCAACATCGTCACGGGCCGCGGCGACACCGTGGGCGCGCGTATCGCCGCGCATCCCGACGTCGCCAAGATCTCGTTCACGGGTTCGACCGCAGTGGGCAAGTCGATCCTGCGCACGGCAGCGGAAACGCTCAAGCGCGTGACGCTCGAACTGGGCGGCAAGTCGCCGGTCGTCGTGCTCGACGACGCGAATTTCGACGTAGCCGTGCCGCTCGCGCTGCAGGCCGGCTTCATGAACAGCGGGCAAGCATGCATTGCGGGCACGCGCATTCTCGTGCCGCAGTCGCGGCTCGTCGAATTCGAAGCGCGTGTCGTGGAAGCCGTCGCGCAGATTCACGCGGGCGATCCGCGCGACACGCGCACGAGCGTCGGCCCGATGGTGAGCCAGAAGCAATGGGAACGCGTGCAGCGCTATATCGGCATCGGCATCGAACAAGGCGCACGCCTGATTGCGGGCGGCGCGGGGCGGCCCGAGGGTATCGAGTCGGGCTGGTTCGTGCGTCCCACTGTGTTCAGCGGCGTGACGAACGACATGACCATCGCGCGCGAGGAGATTTTCGGGCCCGTGCTTTCGATCATCGCGTATCGCGACATGGAGCACGCCATCGAGATCGCCAACGACACGCCCTACGGCCTGCAAGCCTACGTGCTCTCGACCGATGTCGCGCGTGCGCGCCGCGTGGCCTCGCAGATCGAAGCGGGCCGCGTGCTCGTCAATACGCTCGCCCACGAGCCGGCTGCGCCGTTCGGCGGCTTCAAGCAATCGGGGATGGGGCGCGAGTACGGCGCCTTCGGGATCGAAGCGTTTCTGGAACCGAAGTCCACGCTCGGCGTGCTTTGATGCGCTGCTAGCCGCATCAAAAATGCAAACGCCCCGGTTGTGCTGCTAACCGGGGCGTTTGAACTGCGCTTTTAGCGCACTACATCAGAAGGTCTGCCAGTCGTCATCGGACGTGGCCGTTGCCGGTTCGCGGCGGTCGGCCTTCGGAGCGGACGCAGCGGGGGCACGCACGGGTGCAGGCCTGGAAGCTGCGGGACGCCTGACCGTTGCGCTCGCAACGGCCTTCGCCGCCGGCGCGATGCTCGTCGTGGCCGCACGGCCCGCCGAGCCGATGTTGAACACGGACACCAGTTCGCGCAACGCCGCTGCCTGCGAGGACATCGACTGCGCGGCCGCCGACGCTTCCTCGACGAGCGCCGCGTTCTGCTGCGTGACCTCGTCCATCTGCGTGACGGCCTGGTTGACCTGCTCGATGCCGGTGCGCTGCTCGCCCGAAGCCGCCGAAATCTCGTTCATCAGGTCGGCAACGCGCTTGACCGATTGCACGATCTCGCCCATCGTGCGGCCCGCATCGTCCACGAGCGCCGTGCCGTTGTTCACGCGCTCGACCGATACGCTGATGAGTTCCTTGATTTCGCGCGCTGCCGTCGCGCTGCGCTGCGCCAGTGTGCGCACTTCGCCGGCCACCACCGCGAACCCGCGGCCCTGTTCGCCCGCACGCGCCGCTTCCACGGCCGCGTTGAGCGCCAGGATGTTGGTCTGGAATGCGATACCCTCGATCACCGAGATGATCTGCGCGACCTGCTCGGAGCTGTTGGCGATATCGCGCATCGTATCGACCACGCGCCCCACCACTTCGCCGCCGCGCGTGGCCGTCTGCGAAGCCTGGCCCGCCAGCGTGTTGCCCTGGGTCGCGTTATCGGCGTTCTGCTTCACGGTCGCGGTGAGCTCTTCCATGCTCGCCGCCGTTTCTTCGAGCGAAGCGGCCTGCTCTTCGGTGCGCTGGCTCAGGTCTGTGTTGCCGGCCGCGATCTGCGCGGAAGCCGTCGCAATGCCTTCGCTGCCCGTGCGCACGCGGCCCACCAGGTCGACGAGCCGCTCGTTCATGTGACGCAGCGCGCCGAGCAACTGGGCCGCCTCGTCGGTGCCCACCACTTCGATGCGTGCGGTCAGATCGCCGCGCGCCACCGTTTCGGCCACGTCCACGGCGCGAGCGATCGGGCCCGTGATCGAACGCGTGATGAAGAGCGCAATCGTGGCCCCAAAGCCGATGGCGATCACGATCAGCGCGATCGTCCACGCGACCGCGCTTCGGTACGCCGCCTTCGCCGCGGCGACTTCGGCGGTCGAGCCATTGTGATTGAGGGTCACGTCCTGGTTGATGAGATCCATCACGCCCGTGAACGACTTCGCCGATGCGGACGCGACCGCAGCGCGGGCATCCGGCGCTCCGCCGTCGGCGGACATGATCAAGGCCTCGATCTTCTTGTCGTCGTCCAGATATTGCGACCATGCGGTGCCGATCGAATCGGCCACGCGGCGCTCTTCAGCCGAAGAGACCAGCTTGGAATAGCTGTCGAACATCGTGCCGAATTGGCTGATCATCTGGGCGTGCTGGTCGTGCAGTGCGGCCTTCTCGCTGGCGTCGTTGGTGATCAGCATGCGCAGCGACGTGCGGCGCACGTCCTGCGCCTGATTGCGCATGTTCCCGAGCGTCTCGACGCTAGGCAGCCAATTCGTGCCGATTTCTTCCGTGCCGTCGAATATGCGCGAGGCCTGAAGGAGCCCGATGCCGCCCACCGCGCCGAGCAGGAGCAACACAATGGCAAAGCCCGCGCCGAGACGCGGACCGATCTTGATTCTGGTAAGGAATGACATGGGGACGCCGTAGTGAGAGGTCATCCCTATTGACGACATCGACGTCAAAAAATTAAGTCAATGTTGCAAATATAACAACGCGTAAGGAAGCGAACGTTGAGCGAACGATCGGTCTCTTTTCATACGATCAGGATGCCGTATCAATTGCATCAGAGATTCGCCGCCCATACTCCGACCTGCGCGATCGCCGCATCGCGCTGAGCCGAACTCGCATGCGTGGCGCCGGTGAGATACGTCGTGACGAGAATAGGGGCGCGTTCCGTGGGCCAGACAATTGCCACATCGTTTGCCGTGCCACGGTCGCCGGTGCCGGTCTTGTCGCCCACGCGCCAGTCTTTCGGCAAGCCTGCGCGCAAACGCGCGTCGCCGGTCTTGTTGGCGACGAGCCATGCAATGAGCTGCTCGCGCGATGCCGCAGACAGACGCTCGCCCAGCAGCAATTCGCGCAGGTTCGCGACCATGGCGGCAGGCATGGTCGTATCGCGCGGGTCGCCGGGGATCGCTTCGTTGAGCGTGGTCTCGTTGCGATCGAGGCGCGTGACCGGGTCGCCAATGCTGCGTGCGAAGGCGGTGATCGCGGGCGGTCCGCCAATGCTTTCCAGCAACAGGTTAGCCGCCGTGTTGTCGCTGCGCGTGAGCGCGGCTTCGCACAGTTCGGCCACCGTCATGCCCTCACTACCCGCGCGCGGTCCGCTCACCGGCGAATACGACACGACTTGCGCAGGCGAATACACGATTTTGCGCGCGAGGTCTTCCTTGCCGTGATCCTTGCGCGTGAGCACGGCCGATGCGAGCAACACCTTGAACGTGCTGCACATCGGAAAGCGCTCGTGCACGCGCCATCCGCGCACGTGCCCGTTCGCCGTATCGAGCATCGCCACGCCGAGCCGCCCGCCTGCCTGCGCCTCGATGGCGGCGAGCTGCTTTTCCACTGCGCCAGCGGGCGCCGCGCCCGCTTCCGGCGCTTGTCCCGCCGTGGCGCCGAACGCGTGAGATGCAACGCCAGCTATCGCACTGCCCAACACTGTCATCGTGAATCGACGTCGCGTGATCATGGCCTCTCCCTGAAGTGCCGCCACTATCGCGCGTTCTCGCCAGGGTGACAAACGATGATAAATTGCGCGTTGCCCCAGAAAAACTTATGACTCGATCATGCGAACGTATCTGCCCCTCAATGCCCTGCGCGCCTTCGAAACGTCGGCGCGGCACCTGAGCTTCACACGCGCGGCGAGCGAGCTGAACGTCACTCAGGCGGCCGTGAGCCAGCAAGTCCGCACGCTCGAGGAGCGGCTTGGTGCGACCCTCTTCAAGCGCCTGCCGCGCGGCCTTGCGATCACCGACGAAGGTCTCGCGCTGCGCCCCGTGCTCACCGATGCGTTCGACCGGATCGAAGCCGTATTGCGGCAATTCGAGGGCGGCCACTTTCACGAGGTGCTGACCGTGGGGGCCGTGGGCACCTTCGCGGTGGGCTGGTTGATGCCGCGCCTGAAGTCGTTTCACGACGCGCATCCGTTCGTCGAGCTGCGCATCATGACGAACAACAATCTCGTCGATCTCGCGGGAGAAGGTCTCGACTTCGCCATCCGGTTCGGCGACGGCACCTGGCCCGGTTCGCGCGCCGCGAAGCTGTTCGACGCGCCGCTCGCCGCGCTCTGCACGCCCGATATCGCGCAGCGTCTGCAAAGCCCTGCCGATCTCGCCAACGAAAAACTGCTGCGCTCGTATCGCGCCGACGACTGGACGCTCTGGTTCGAAGCCGCCGGGCTCGCCCCGCGTCCGGTGCGCGGGCCCGTATTCGATTCGTCGCGGCTCATGGTGGAAGCGGCAATGCAGGGCGCGGGCATCGCGCTCGCCCCGGTTTCGATGTTCGAGCGCGATCTCGCGGCGGGCAGGCTCGTGCGGCCCTTCGATATCGAGGTGCAGGCCGGCAGCTACTGGCTCACGTCGCAAAAGGGGAAAACGGCGACGCCCGCCATGCGCGCGTTCAAACAATGGATCGTGAGGGAAGCCGGCAGCGGCGAGGAAGCGTGATTGCGCGGTAATCGCCGTAGTTACGGCGCTACGCGCTGGCCTGCGTGAGCCGCGCGTGAAGCGCTTCGATTTCCGTTTCGGCAAAGACCTCGATGCCGTGCTCGCGCAGCAACGCAGTCGTCACCCCTGCGCCCGCATGCTTGCGGCCCGCAAAGCTGCCGTCGTAAATGGCACGGCTGCCGCACGAAGGGCTGCCATCGGTCAGCAACGCATAGCGGCAGTCGTGGGCTAACGCCAGTTCGAGCGCGACGCGGGCGCCTTCGACGAAATACGCGGAGACGTCCTCGCCGCGCACGTCGATCACGTGTGCGATCCCCGCCAGCACCGCAGCGCCCGAAGCGGCGTTTGCGATCTCCGCAGGCGGCCTCGGCACGCCGAACCCGCCTGAAACTTCCGGGCATACGGGCACGAGCCGCCCCTCGCGCTGCCACTGCTCCATCAATGCATGCGCAACGGTTTTCGCCGAGCCGTCGTATCGAACCGGATGGCCAAGCAGGCAAGCGCTAACGAGTATTCGGGGGAGCATGCGCGAAGAGATTCTGTTGCACGAATGTCCCGCATTTTACGCGCCGAAGTCGAGCAACACCTTGCAAGTTTCGCGCGGATTGTGCTCCGCCAGTTCGAACGCGCTGCTCACCTCGCGAAAATCCACCTTGTGCGTGATGATCGATTCCGGTGTGACGAGCCCGCGCTCGAGCCAGTCGATCACGGTCGGGAACATCGCGCAGTTCAGGCGCGAGGCGCACAACGTGAGTTCCTTTTTCGTCAGCTCCTGCTGCGCGATGGCCGAAGGCGTCGACGAAAAGCCGAGCAACCCGATACGTCCCGCAGGCGCCGCGAGCTGTACCGCTTCTTCGAGGATGGTCGGATGGCCCACCGCGTCGAAGATCAGCGTGGGGCCGTCTTCCACGCCGCGCGTGCGCAGCGCGTCGGCCAGCGGCTCGTTGCGCGTGTTGATCGTTTCGTCGGCCTGCGCCCCGCAATTGCGTGCGAGTTCGAGCCGCTCATCGAGCTGATCCGTAATGAAGGCACGCACGCCGTACACGCGCTTGAGCACCTGGAGGATCGTCAGGCCCACGGTGCCCGCGCCGTAGATCAACGCAACGTCGCTGGCCAGCACACCGGTGCGCGCTGTAACGTTCGCCGCCACGGCGAACGGCTCGACAATCGCCGCGCACGATTGCGCAATGCGCTCGGGAATGCGGTACGCGTTGCGCGCGGGCGCACACACATACTGGCTGAAACCGCCGTCGCGATGCACGCCCAGCACGACGAGATTGCCGCACACGTTCTGCCGCCCGATCTGGCATGCGTGGCAACGCCCGCAGCTGATGACGGGATCGACGGCCACGAGTTCGCCCACGCGCGCGGTATCGACACCCTCGCCCACGGACTCGATGCGGCCCACGAACTCATGGCCGATGATTCGCGGATACGACACGAACGGATTGTGCCCGCGATAGATGTGCAGGTCCGAGCCGCAGATGCCCGCATAACGCACCCGCACGCGCACTTCTCCCGCTGCGGGCGTGGGCGTGGGCATCTCGCGCACGGCGAGGCTGTTCGGTTGATCGACTACGACGCTCAACATAGTGGACGCTTCCATGAATATTTGATCAGGTCTGCCTACCAGTTCCACATCGACCCGTCGCGCAGACGGGCGACCGGCAGATAGGCGCGTTCATAGGGATACTTCGCGGCCAGCGTCTCGTCGATGTCCACGCCGAGCCCCGGCGCTTCGTCCATCACGAGGAAACCGTTCTCGAAGCGGTACTGATGCGGGAACACGGCATTCGTGAGCGCGTTGTGCGGCATCAGTTCCTGAATGCCGAAGTTCGGCGCCCACAGGCCGAAGTTCACGGCGGCGGCCATGCAGACCGGCGAAAGATCGGTGGCGCCATGAAAGCCCGTGCGCACCTGGTACATGGCCGCGTAATCGGCAATGCGGCGCATATGCGTAATGCCGCCCGCGTGCACGATGGTCGCGCGGATATAGTCGATGAGCTGCTCGCGTATCAGGTCCTTGCAGTCCCAGATCGAGTTGAACACCTCGCCCACCGCAAGCGGCGTGCTCGTGTGGCTGCGGATCAGGCGGAAGCTCTCCTGGTTCTCGGCCGGTGTCGCGTCCTCCAGCCAGAAGAGGCGATACGGCTCCAGGTCGCGGCCCAGGCGCGCGGCCTCGATCGGCGTGAGGCGGTGGTGCGCGTCATGCAGCAGATGCGGGCCGAAGCCCACGGCCTCGCGCACCTTGCGAAAGAGTTCGGGCGTATGGCGCAGATAGAGCGCCGTGTCCCACGGTTCCTCGGGCGGCAGCCCCTTTTGGGCGGGCTCGTATTCGCCCTTGACCTTGCCCACGCCATACACCTTGTCGAGACCGGGCACGCCCGACTGCACGCGAATCGCCTGGTAGCCCTCCTCCACATGCTGGCGCACCGCGTCGATGGCTTCTTCGTGGTCGCGTCCGTTTGCGTGGCCATAGACCATCAGCCCTTCGCGGCTCTTGCCGCCCAGCAACTGATACACGGGCATGTTCGCGAGCTTGCCCTTGATATCCCAGAGCGCCATGTCGATCGCGGCGATCGCCGTCATCGTGACCGGGCCGCGCCGCCAGTACGCGCCGCGATAGAGGTATTGCCAGATGTCCTCGATATTGCGGGGGTCGCGGCCCACGAGGCACGGAAACACGTGATCTTCGAGGTACGAGCGCACGGCCAGTTCGCGGCCGTTGAGCGTCGCGTCGCCGAGACCGTACACGCCTTCGTCGGTCACGATCTTCACGGTCACGAAATTGCGGCCGGGGCAGGTGACGATCGTCTGCAACCGTTCAATCTTCAATCGCTGTCTCCACTCTGTTTCATTCGACGAAATAGTCGGGCACGCGCGCCTGCACTTCCGGCAGATGCGAGCCCACGCGGTCGATATGGCTCGCCACCGTCGCGCCCAGTTGCGCGAAGTTGCGCGAGGCAATATGCGCGAGGATCAACTCGTGTTCGCGCAGCGCGCGCTGCGCATGGTCCGCCACGCGGTCGAGCAGCAACCAGCGCACGCGATCGAACTGGCGTTTCATTGGCTGCAGCATTTCCCACACATGCGAGCGGCCCGCGAATTCGAACAGGCGCCGGTGCATCAGCTCGTCGAGATCGAAAAAGCGATCGACGTCGCCGCGCGCGACGGCGTCACGCTGGTCATCGACGATCCGGCCGAACTCCGAGAGCTGCTCGGGCGTGATGGTCTGGGCCAGCTGCACGTGGTTCGCGCATTCGAGCGTGCTGCGCGCGAAGCGTCCCTCTTCGAGCTGGGAAACGGAGATCGGCGCGACGATCGTGCCGACCTTGCGGTAGATGTTCACGAGATGTTCGTCGGCGAGCTGCGCAAGCGCTTCGCGCACCGGCGTGCGGCTGACCTGCAGCGCTTCGGCAATCGCGGCTTCGGAAAGGCTTGCGCGCGGCGGCAGCGTGCCGCGCACGATGGCGTCGCGCAGGAAGGCGTGCACCTGCGGGCGATAAGACGCGTCGGGATTGGCGACGAATCCGCTCAGTGCGGCGAGGACGGTGTCCTCTTGCGGTTCGATGACGGTCTGGCTCATGTCGGTAACGGGAAACAGTTTGTACCATGGTAGCAAATGCGCTTTACGGTCACCGCATAGCGTTAACCCCGATAAAACGAGATAAAACATCGGACTAAGCTTCAGTCATCCGTATTCGTACCATGGTACAAAACAATGACGGCACCTCTTCTATGCGAGCGCTCACTAACTAAGGCCGCGTCGACCGTGCGCCAGCCGGGATACGACCGCCAGCGCGTGCGCCCCGGCATCGTCCATCTCGGGCTCGGTGCGTTTCATCGCGCGCACCAGGCGCTCTATACGGAAGCGCTGCTCGAGCGCGGCGACACGCGCTGGGGCACCGTCGGCGTGAGCCTGCGCGAGCGGCGCGTGCCGCAGGCGCTGGCTGCCCAGGACTACCTCTATTCGGTGACTGAGCGCAGCGGCGAGACGGCGGCGTGCCGCGTGGTCGGCGCGCTACGCGGCGCGCTTTACGCGCCCGAGGCGATGGACCGGGTGCTCGGCGCAATTGCGGACCCCGGCGTGGCCATCGTGAGCCTGACCGTGACCGAGAAGGGCTACAGCATCGCGCCCGCCGGCGCCGAGCTGGACGCCGGCGACCCCGGCATCCGCCACGACCTCATGACACCCGATGCGCCCCGCACCACGCTTGGCGTGCTCGCCGCGGGCATCCGCAGCCGCCTGGCCGGCGCGCCGCTTACTGTGGTCTGCTGCGACAACATGCAGGCCAACGGCGACACGCTGCGCAAGCTCTTGATCCATGCATGGACGCCCCCAGTTTGCCAAGCGCTCAGTTCGTGACAGGTTATAGGTCAAGATTGCAGCCATGCATTCGGACTTCGCACGGCACTCGCCGACGGTCCCTGATGGAATTTGCTGGTCAAGGTCTCATCAGTTTGGCGTGCTCTCGCGCACACTGGATCAATCAGATTTTCTTGACCACGGTCTTACCTATCTCGCCATCACATCTTGATTGCCTGTGCAATCGGCTGAAGTCTCCTGCTGTTCGTTACAATTTATAGGTGCATCGAAGTTTATGCCGCACTCGCGCTCGCCATGTAGTCACTTCGGAACTCGCGTGCATGAGTCAATAGTGCCCACA